>JADYZW010000037.1 GCA_020852955.1 Deltaproteobacteria bacterium
CGCCGTAGCTCGGTCCCTGGAAGAACGGCAGGAAGCCGAGGGTGTCGGCGAGCCACGGCGTGACGGTGGCGCGCACCCACGGCACGAGCACGAAGATGCCCCAGAGGCCGTAGACGACGCTCGGGATCGCGGCGAGGAGCTCTACCATGAACGCGACCGGCGAGCGGAGCCAACTCGGCGCCATTTCGCTCAGGAAGAGCGCAGTGCCGATGCCGAGCGGTACCGCCTGGAGCAACGCCAGGAACGACGACACCAGCGTGCCGTAGATGAACGGCAGCGCGCCGTACTCGTGGGCGACCGGATCCCACGTCTGGCCGGAGAGGAAGCCGAATCCGAAGCGTCGCATCGCGTCCGCGGATTCCCAGCCGAGCACGAGCACGATCGAGACGAGGACACCGACGAGCGACCAGGCGGCGGCCGCGGTGATCAGGCGGAACACCGCGTCGCCGACGTTCGCCCGCCGGCGCTTTAGGAGCGGTCCCACGCCGACCCAGCGCGCGGCCGTGGGTGGCGACGCGCTCCGCTCCTGTCCGATGGGAGCGGGGCGCTGCGCGGCGGGGAGCGTCATCGTGGAGATGGGCACATCAATTTCCGGCGAGGGCCTTTCCGTCGGCCGTGGTGATCTTGGCGAGCGCGGCGCGTGCCTTCTCGGCCACCGCCGCGGGCAAGGGCGCGTAGTGCAGGTCCGCCGCGATCTTCTGGCCGTCGGTGAGCGCCCAGTTCAGGAAGCCGACGAGCTTCGCGCCTTTCGCCGCATCGGCCTGCTTCTCGTACACGAGGAGCCACGTCATGCCGGCGATCGGATAGGCCTCGGCGCCGGGCGCGTCGGTGATCGAGACGCGGAAGTCGTCGGGCATGTCGTTCGCGGCTCCGGCGGCCGCGGCCGTCACGGACTCGAGCGACGGGGTGACGAACTGTCCCGCCTTGTTCTTCACCGACGCGTACGGGAGCTGGTTCGAGAGCGCGTAGATCAGCTCGACGTAGCCGATCGAGAACGGCGTCTGCTCGACGAGGGCGGTGACGCCTTCGTTGCCCTTGCCACCGAGGCCGACCGGCCAGCTGACGGCGGTGCCGCGGCCGACCGTGTCGGACCAGACGCGGCTGATCTTACTCAGGTAGTCGGTGAAGATGGAGGACGTGCCGCTGCCGTCGGAGCGATGGACCACGATGAGGTCGCGGGCCGGCAGCTCGACTCCCGGATTCACCTCGGCGATCGCGCGGTCGTTCCATTTCACGATGCGGCCGAGGAAGATGTCGGCGACGATCTCGGGCGTGAGCTTCAGGCCCGTCGGCACGCCCTCGACGTTGTACGTCAGCACGACGGCGCCCATCACTGTCGGGACGTGCAGGATCGGGCCGCCCCTGGCGGCGTGCAGCTGCGCGTCGGTCATCGGGCCGTCGGTCGCGCCGAAGTCGACGGTCTGCGCGCTGAGCTGCTTGATGCCCCCGCCGCTGCCGATCGACTGGTAGTTGAAGCGCGACGTCGTATCGACCTTCCCGTAGAGGCTGAACCACTTCGAGTAGATCGGGTAGGGGAAGGTGGCGCCGGCGCCGTTCAGCGGCATCTGCGCGCGGGCGGTCGCGGCCGTGCACTCGAGCACCGCGATCGCGATGGCGAGGAGTCGGCCGTTCGTTCGGAGGATCCCTGTGCTCATGCGGGTGGTTCCTTTCATGCCGATACGCGGTCACGCTCCGCGCCGTGCGCTCGCAGCGGCTCGGCCTGCTCGCGCGAACGCGATCGGTGTAGAGCTTCCCTAGCGGAACGGGCGTTCGCGAACGGTAACGGCTCCATGACGAGTCGGTTACGCGCGACGGGTGGCGCTGGCGGGACGCGGGAGGCGGGAGGCGACCAGGAAAACGCCGTGGGCGGCGCTTTGCGAAGCCGGGTCGCATCGCGCACGAGCGACGCGAAATCGCGCGCGCTCGGCCGATCACGCGTTGACGATGGCGCCGGCGGCCTCCATGCTGCCCCCATGATCGCGAGTCGTTCGGCGGGCGTCGGGGCGTCGTTGGTCGGGGTGCTGCTCGCGTGGGCGGGAAGTGCCTACGGGGTCACAGTGTCCGGTTGTCTTGCGGGAAAGCTCGGCGACGTGGGGCGGACGGCGGCCCAGGAGATCGCGTGCTGGGCGCGCGACGCCGCGAAGCCGGATGCGGCCGCGCGCGCGGCGTGTGTCGCCAGGGTCGAGGGGCGTTTCAGCGGCGGACCCGATCCGAGCCGGGGGCTCTTCGCGAAGCGGGAACGACGTCCGCCCTGTCCGACGGTCGGCGATGAGGCCGAGATCGCGGCGGACGTCGCGGCGTTCGTGGTGGTGACCACCGGGGAGGTCGGCGCGACCACGCGCCCGAGCCGCTGCGACGCCGGCAAGCTCGGCTGCGTCGGCCGCTATCTGACCGGAGCGTTCGCGTGCCTCGCGCGCGCCGCCAAGGGGAGCGGCGCGGTCGACCCGGCCTGCGTGGCGAAGCACCGGGCCCGGCTCGGCGACGCCGCGGGCGGTTGTCTCGGCAAGGCGGTGCTCCGGGGCGATTGCAGTGCGGGCGGGGATCCCGGCGTGCTCGCGGCCGTCGCCGACGGCTTCGCCGCCGCGACGCTCTGCGCGCTCGACCCGGGCGGGACGCAAGAGTGCGGAGCGCTGCCGACCCCGCTGCCCACCCCGACGCGCACGGCCACGCCGGCGCCGACCCGTACGCCGACCCCGACGCCGACCGGCGGCGCCGACGCTTCGCAGCTTTGCGTCGACCTCATCAACCAGTATCGCGCCACGATCGGCATGGGACCGCTCCAGCGCTGGACCGACCAGGAGGGCTGCGCCGAGGACCAGGGGTTCGCCGACAGCGCGAGCGGAACGCCGCACAGCGCCTTCGGGCAGTGCACCGAGTGGGCGCAAAACGAGTGCCCCAACTGGCCGGGGCCGCCGGCGGCGATGATCGACGACTGCCTGGCGCTCATGTGGGCGGAAGGGCCGGGCGAGCCGTACTCGGCCCACGGCCACTACATCAACATGACGAACCCGAGCTACACCAAGGTGGCGTGCGGGTTCGCGGTGCTCCCGAACGGGCGCGTGTGGGCGGTGCAGGACTTCCGCTGACGCGCCGCAACGGCCGGGCGTGAAACCGGCGTCGCGGCGGGACGCGGATCACGCGGCCGCGAACCGATAGCCCGCGCGCGGGAAGTGGAGCGCGATCGCACCGCACGCGGGATCCTCGCGCAGGATCACCACCTCGTCGACGTCGAGGGCGAGCACCTCGCCCGGGACGCGGTCCTGGGGAAGATCCTCGGAGGCGACTACGACCCGCGCCCCGGGCGCGAGGCCGTTGGGGTCACCGGGATCGGCGCGGCGCTCCGTCGCTGGATCCGCCGCCCTGGCGATCGCGAGCGCCTCCCCGGGAGGCATCTCCTCGCGTCGGCCCTGGCCCATTGCGTCGATCGCTCCCATCCAGCGCTGCACGCCCGGGAACGGCGCCAGGATGGCGGCCGCGGCGGGCGCGTTCCGCACGAACCAGAGCACGTGGTAGACGGCCGCGTCGGCGGCTCCGAAGCGCTCGCCGAGCAGGAACCCGCCGAGGGCGAGCGTGCGATCGAGCCCGGCTGCGAAGACCCGCAGCTCGTTCCGGGCGCGGCAGCGCGTTTACAGCCAGCGGCGGCGCGGCTAGGGTGCCTCGTTCGCGCGCGGCGCCATCCCACGCAGCCCCGAGGTCCACGGTGAAGGAAGAGCAGAACGGTCTCGACTACGTGCCCGAGTATCTGGCGGACGAGGCCAAGGCGCGCCTGCGGGCGCTCACGGAAGAGTCGGTATCGGAGCCCGCGCCCGTCGCGGTCGACGAGTACTTGATCCGCCATTGGTGCGAGACGCTGGAGGACGGGAACCTCCTCTACCTCGACCGCGACTACGCGCGCTCGCGCGGCTTCGACGATCTGGTGGCGCCGCCCGGCTCGGTGATGACGACCTTCGCGCTGCCGTTTCGTTGGCCGTGGCCGCCCGCCGAGCGCGAGCCGGCGCGGCACATCCACTACGACGTGAAGGAGCTGCTCGACCTCCCCGTCGGCATCATCCAGCACATCGAGATCGAGACCGGAGTCCCGCTCCAGGTGGGCGACCGGGTGCACGTGAGCCAGCGACTCGTGTCGGTGTCGCCGTGGAAGAAGACGCGCGTCGGCGAGGGCCACTTCTGGACGATGGATCGTCTCTACCGGAACCAGAACGGCGAGCTCGTGGTGCGCGAGCGCATGACGGCGTTCGGCTACGGACGCGAAGCGGGTATGCCCGCGGCGGGAAGTCCTGGTGCGAGCGGCGGCTGGAGTCCGGCCGTCGAGGACGTCATCCAGGGGGCCCACAGCGGCTACACGCCGGCGCCGGCGCGCATCCTCTGCTACGAGGACGTGACGGAGGGCGACGAGCTGCCGCCGCTCACGATGCCGATCACCTTCACGCGCTGCGTGTACCTCGCTTCGGCGACGCGTGACTTCTCGCCGCAGCACTCGAACCGCGACTATGCCCGGGAGCGCTCGAAGACGAAGGACGTGTTCGTGAACACGCCCTTCAATCTCGGGATGATCAGCCGGTTCCTGACCGACTGGGCCGGACCGACCGCCGTCGTCCGCCGCATCCGGATGGCGATGCGCGACAACGTGTGCGCAGGAGACGACATGACGCTGACGGGCCGCGTGACGAAGAAATATCTGGTCGAGGGGGAGCCGCGCGTCGACGTCGACGTCGTCATCGCGACCCAGGACGGCCCCGTGTCGCCGTGCCAGACGACCATCGTCCTGCCGTCGCGGTACTGAGGGCGCCTCGCAGGGCGCGGGACGGTCGTGCCGCGCGAGGTGCGCTCCGAGGCAGAAGTGGAGTCTCGGACCGCGTCGCCGCGCCCATCTGCTTCATGCGCTCCGGCACCTCGACGGCGACCCGCTGGACGTCGTCCATGGTGATCATCGACCCGTAGAACTCGAGCATCTCGGTCGGCAGGTCGTTGATCGAGGTGGCGGCGCGCCCGGAGCAGAAGAGCTCCGCCTGCCGGCTCATCGCGAGGCGGTCGGCGTGGCGGGTGATGGCGTAGAAGCCTCGCGCCGGAGCTTGCGGAACGCGCCCTCCCGTTCCGGGATCGGGAGCGTCCAGACCTCGAGACTTGCGGGTTCGATGGCCCCCAGCGAGGCGGGCTCGAGCGGCGTCACGCGGTCGCGCTCCCGGCGATGACGTGGTCGGCGTAGAGCCGGAGCGCGTCGATCTTCTTCTGCAGCGGCGTGGTGTCGGTTTCGTACATGTTGCGGAAGCCGACGATCACGTCGGTGACGCCGAGATCGGCGAGGCGCTTCACTCCGTCGACGGTGAAGCCGTCGAAGGAGATCGCGTGGATCTCGAACGGCAGGTGGTCGCGCCCGTACTCGCGACGGAGCTCGTGGAGGCGCCGCACGTAGGCCTCGAGCTTCGTCTGATCGCCGCCGGCGTGCATCCAGCCGTCGTTCCTGGCGGCGCGCCTGAGCGCGGCCTCGGCGTGCCCGCCGATCAGGATCGTGAGCGGCGCGGTCGGCGTCGGGCAGATCTTGATGCTCGGGATGTCGTAGTGCTTGCCGTGGTGCTGGAAGTAGCCGCCCTTCGTGAGCCCGCGGACGATGTCGATCATCTCGTTCAGGCGCGCGCCGCGGGTGGTCCAGTCGGTTCCGGTCACGAGGAAGTCCTCCGGCCACGGGCTCGTGCCGACGCCGAAGACGAAGCGGTTGTTGCTCATGACCGCGAGGCTCGCCGCCTGCTTCGCCACCAGGACGGGGTTCCGGATCGGCAGCTTGACGACGAAGGTCGTGAAGCGCAGCGTCGTCGTGACCGCCGCCATCGCCGCCATCAGGACGAACGGATCGATGAAGGGCTTGCCGTCGAGGAATTCGCGGTTGCCGTCGGGCGTGTAGGGGTAGGTGCTGTCCGACACCTCCGGATAGCAGATGCTATCGGCGATCGTGAACGAGGTGTAGCCGGCCTCTTCGACCGCCCGCGCGAGGGGGAGATAGTGCGACGGATCGCACATCGCCTCCGCGTAGGAGAAGCGCATCAGATGGTGAGGCCGCCGTCGAACGGCACGATCGCACCCGACATGTAGCGGCCCTCGTCGGAAGCGATGAACGCGACGAGCGCCGCGACCTCCTCGGGCTTGCTGCGCCCGAGGGGGGTCATCAGCCGGCGCAGGTGCTCTGGGTCGCCGCCCGGCGGGAGCTCGAAGGCGCGCTGGAGCGGCGTCTTGATGCCGCCCGGCGCGACGCAGTTGGCGCGCACGCCGCGGGCGAGGAACTCGGCGGCGAGCGACCGCGTGAGCTGGACCACGCCGCCCTTGGACGCGCAGTACGCCGCGCCGTACGGCACGCCCTGGAGGCCCGCGTTCGAAGCGATCGTCGTGATCGAGCCGCCGCCGTCGAGGAGGTGGGGGAGCGCCGCCTGCACGACCAGGAAGGTGCCGGTCAGATTGACGGCGATGATGCGCGACCAGTCTTCGAACGACATCTCGGCGGCGTGCGCGAACTTGCCGACGCCGGCGCAGGTCACCACGACCGACGGCCGCCCGAGCTCGCGCGCGGCACCCTCGACGGCCGCCTTGACCGATGCGGGATCGCTGACGTCGGCCGGGTAGGCGCGCGCGCCGCCACCGACCGCACGCGCCGTTTCCTGCACGGCATCGGCGGCGAGGTCGAGGCAGGCGACCGCGCCGCCCTCCGCGGCGATGCGCGCCGCGACGGCCCGGCCGAGCCCCGATCCGGCCCCGGTGACGATGGCCGTACGTCCGACGAAACGTTGAGCGGTCTCCATAGGTCGGCGGAGAGTAGCGCCCCGCGGCGCGCCGCACAAGGAAGTGCATGGTCGTGCAATTCGGCGCTCCGAGCGGCGGCTCGGCGCGAGGCGGGAGAAGGCGGCCGCGGCAGTGTCGGGAACCAGCTGCGTGCTTGCGGCGGACGCAGCATCTGCGTAGACCCCGGGCCGACGGAGGAACGGCGATGCCCGACATGCGACGGCTCACGCCTGGCGATCTCGTGGAGATCGCGGCGATCGAGCGCCTCAAGTACCGCTACATCCGCGCCCTCGACCTGAAGGAGTGGGACGCGCTCGGCGACTGCCTCACGGAGGACTGCCGCTCGGCCTACGGGGACGGACGTTTCAGCTTCGAGGGCCGCGCCGCGATCGTGACCTTCCTGAAGGACGCACTCGGGCCGCCGACCCGCATCTCGAGCCACCGCGTCCATCACCCCGAGATCGACCTCACGGGCCCGACCGCCGCGACCGGCCTCTGGGCGCTCGACGACGTGGTGATCGAGACCGAGGCCAGGCTTACCATTCGGGGCTCGGCGTACTACCACGACGAGTACGTGAAGGTCGGCGGCGCATGGAAGATCGCGAGGACCGGGTACCGGAGGATCTACGAGGAGACGGAGTCCCGCAGCGATACGCCGAGCCTCGTCCTCACCACGCACGCCTCCGTCCACGCCGGATGAACCGCAGACCCGAGGAGACCCAGACGATGTCCGAAGAGCATCCCGCCCGCGCCGCATCCATGAAGTCGCGCGCCGCCGTCATGGCCAAGCGCAAGGAGGACTGGCTCGCGCTCTTCGCGCCCGACGCCGTCATCGAGGATCCGGTCGGCGCGTCGCCGATCGATCCCGTCGGCGACGGCCACCGCGGCGCGGCGGCGATCTCGGCCTTCTGGGACAAGCAGATCGCGCCCGCGACGATCGAGTTCGAGGTCCACCACTCGTGGGCCTGCGGGATGGAGTGCGCCAACGTGCTCACCCTCACGATCCGCATGCCGAACGGCATGAAGGCGCGCTGCGACGGCGTCTTCACCTACAAGGTGAACGACGCCGGGAAGCTCGTGTCGCTCCGCGGCCACTGGGAGTTCGACCAGATGATGGCGACGATCGGCCCGGCGTAGCCGGGGCCGTCACGCGGGCGCGCTCAGTGCGGGCGCGCCGCGGCGACACCCTCCGTGGCGCGCTCGGGACGCCACACGTCGGGCTCGAGGAAGACGAGGCGGGCGACCGGCACGCGCGCGCGGACCGCGGCCTCGACCGCGTTCACGACGTCGGCCACGGTCCGGAGCGGCAGCTCGGGGGTGAACGCGAGCTTCGCCGCGACCAGCAGGTCGTCGGGGCCGATGTGGAGAGTCCGGAGATGGACGACGTGCGTCACGCCGCTGCCCGCCGCGAGGATGCCGCGGATGGTCTCGACCGTTTCGGGGTCGGCGGCCTCGCCGATGATGAGGCTCTTCATCTCGACCGCCAGGACGACGGCGATGACGCCGAGGAGGAGCCCGATCGCGACGCTCCCGAGCGCGTCCCAGCGCGGGTTGCCGGTCGCGAGCGCGAGCCCGACCCCCGCGGCGGCGAAGAGGAGGCCGAGGAGCGCGCCGACGTCCTCGAGCAGCACGACCGGCAGCTCGGGCAGCTTGGTGTGGCGGATGAACCACCACCAGCCGCGGCGGCCACGGAGCGGGCGCGCTTCGTGGATCGCGGTCCGGAGCGAGAACGCTTCGAGGGCGATGGCGATAGCGAGGACGACGAGCGCCCACTCGGGCGCCGACAGCGCGTGCGGGTGGAGGAGCTTTTCGACGCCTTCGACGATCGCGAACAGCGCGCCGAGCGAGAACAGCACGAGCGCGACGACGAAGGCCCAGAAGTAGCGCTCGCGTCCGAAGCCGAACGGGTGCTCGACGGTCGGGGTCCGGCGCGCCCGCGCCGATCCGAGCAGGAGGAGCGCCTGGTTCCCGGTGTCGGCGAGCGAATGGACGCTCTCGGCGAGCATCGAGGCGGCGCCGGTGAAGACGAAGGCGACGAGCTTCGCGAGCGCGATCCCGAGGTTCGCGAGGAAGGCGGCGACGATGGCGCGCCGGCTGCCTTCGGTCATGGCGGACCGCCGGAGGCTGGGTGGCCGGCGCTCAGCTGGCGGCGGACTTCGCTGGCGCTCCGGCGGCCTTTCCGGTCCACGACTTGCGGAGCGCCCGCATCTCCTCGCGCTTGGCGATCTTCTGCCGGCGCTGCTTGTTGAAGCGCCCCTTGTCTCCCGTGACTCGTCCCATGGCTCGATTCCTTTCGGCGCGCGGAGCGCGCGGAACGCAAGGGCATCGCACACTCGACGCGTCCGCGCCAGCGGCGGCTCAGGAGCGGCGCGCGAGCCGGCCGGCGCGAGCGACGATGGCGACGGCCAGAAGGAAGCCGACGGCCGTCAGGAGGAGCGCGGTATGGAGGCTGCCGGTCGCGTCGGAGGTCCAGCCGACCACGAACGGCCCGAGGGCGCTCCCGAGGCCGCCGAGGAAGAACACGTTCAGGGCCGCCGCCGTCCCGTGGCGCTCGTTCGGGACGATGCGCACGAGGAGCGTCTGGAGCGCGGGGAAGAACGCGTAGATGGTGACGGACGCGAGGAGGCCGACCGGGACGAAGAGGAGAGGGGTGGCGAGGTTGATGGTCGCGACGATGAGCGGAGCGGCCAGGAGGCCGCTCCCGATCGCCACGTCGAGCTCTCCCGCCGTTCGGGCGCGGCCGCGCCGGTCGGCCAGCATTCCGCCGAGCACGCTGCCGGCCACGCCGCCGACGAGCGCGGCGGCGCCGAAGAGGAGGCCCGCGCCCGTGACGTCGAGATCGTGATGGCGGACGAAGAACGACGGCACCCACGCGGCGTAGCCGATGCCCGAGGCCATCGCGGTCATGCCGGCGAGCCAGAGCACGGTGAGGCGCGGATCGGCGAGGAGCGCGCGAACGACCGTGGCCGGATGCTCGTGCGGGCGGTCGCGGCGGGTCCGGCGAGCCTCGGGCAGGGTCAGCACGAGCGGCACGAGGAGGAGCCCGCTGCCGCCGTACAGGAAGAATACCGCGCGCCAGCCGAGCAGCTCGGCGAGCCGGCCGCCCAGGCCGACGCCGAGTCCGGCGCCGATCGCGGCCGACATGCCGTAGAGGCCGAGCGCCCGCCCGCGGCGCTCGGGCGGGAAGCGCTCGCCGATGAGCGAGACGGCGCACGGAAAGAGGCTCGCCTCGCCGATGCCGGTGAAGAAGCGCGCCCAGAAGAGCGTGGTGAAGTCGGTGGCGATCCCCCCCGCGGCGGTCGCTACGCTCCAGGTGGTGAGGCCGAAGGCCACGACGCGCACCCGCGTCCAGCGGTCGGCCGCGAACCCGAAGAAGAAACCCGTCACCGCGTAGATCAAGGAGAACGCCAGGCCGCCCACGATCCCGAGCTCCGTGTCGGTGAGGCCGAGCTCGGCGCGGATGCCGGGGAACAGGATCGGCACGACCTGGCGATCCGCCCAGTTGATCGTGCTGGCGAGGGTGAGGACGATGAGCAGCCAGGTCCGGTCGCGCCGGTCGCCGCTCATGTCCCGCTCGGTCGGACGACACGCACGAGGCGGACGAGGTGGGGGGACGCGTCGAGCACCTCGAGGCGCGTGCCGTCGGGCGCAGTGAGCGTGGCGCCGCGCTGCGGGATGCCGCCGGCGAGTGCGAGGCAATAGCCGGCGACCGTCGAGTAGTCCGCGTCCTCGGGGAGATCCGTGCCGAGCTCGCGGTTGAGCTCGCGGATCGGGGCGTACCCGCGGACGATCGCGCGCCCGTCGGCTTCGAGGCGAACGAACTCCTCCGCCTCCTCGTCCTCGTCCGTCGAGAGGACGCCGAGCACCTCCTCGATGAGGTCGCGGAGCGTGAGGAGCCCGGAGAGCCCGCCGTGCTCGTCGACGACGAAGGCGATCGCGGTGCGTCGCGTGCGCATCTCCTCCAGGATCTGGGTCGCGCGGGTGCTCTCGGGCAGGAAGAGCGGGGGGCGGATGAGGTCCTCGAGCACGACCAGGCGCCCTTCCCAGGCGAGGGCGAGCACGTCCTTGGCGCTCACGTAGCCGACGATGTTGTCGAGCGATCCATCGTAGACGGGCATGCGGGAATGCCCGTCCTCGAGGAGGACCTGCTTGACCTCCTCGAAGGTGGCGTGGCGCGGGATAGCGTCGATGCGGTTGCGCGGCAGCATGATCTCGCCAGCCGTGAGGAGGCCGAAGTCGAGGGCTCGTGACGCGATCTCGCTCGTCTCCTCGTCGAGGGCGCCGGTCTTGCCCGCCTGCTCGACGAGCTCCTGCAGCTCCTCGGGGGAGAGGCGAGACTCCGAGAAGGTCGTGCGGTCGCCGAACGGCCGCAAGACGAGATTCGAACTCGCCGTCAGCACCCGCACGGCGGGCCCGACGAGCCAGGCGATGGTCCACAGCAGCGGACCGAGGAAGAGCGCGTAGCGTTCGGCGTGGCGGAGCGCGAGCGACTTCGGCACGAGCTCTCCGAGAACGATCGAGAGGTAGGAGATCGTAGCGACCACCAGCACGAGGGCGGCGATCTCGGCGCCGCGGGCCGGAACCCCGAGCTGCCCGAAGGCCGTCCCCAGGGTGTTCGCCGTCGTCGCGCCGCCGAGCGCCGCCGCGGCCGCGCCGACCACGGTGATGCCGATCTGGACCGTCGCGAGGAAACGTTCGGGCTGGTTGCGCAGCAGGTGGACGGCGCGGGCGCGGCGCGAGCCGGCGTCGACGAGCTGCTGCAACCGGGTGTCGCGGATGGTGAGGATCGCGATCTCGGCGCCGGAGAAGACGCCGTTCAGGAGGACGAGGATCAGGATCGCGAGGAGCTCCGTCATCGAGGGCCGCTGATCGTCGAGCCGACCCCACAAGCGGAGTCGGCCACGACGCACGGGATGCGGCTGCGAACCGCGTGCTCGCCCCTCCCTCGGGCGGCGTAGCCGCTGGGTACGCCGCGGCGGTCGGAACCTGCGCTTGCGGCTTCCGCTCGCACCCCGCGCGTCTCGCTGTCGCCCCTCACGTGTGGGAGAGGCTCTTAGCACCGCCCTGGACCTCGTGGCGACCACCCGAGGCGGGCGGCCGCACCCGCGATCGCAGGACGGTTCCGGAACGCGGCGCCGACGCGCCCGCGTCGCGCGATGTCAGGGCGGCGGGAGGATCGTGAGCGTGAAGGGGCCGCGCTTGCCGTTGTAGCCGTCGAGCACGATCACGTAGGTCTCTCCGGCGACGACGGAGAGGGAGACCCGGGAGCCGTGGCGCGCGCTGCCCGCGGTCGCGCATCCCGTGGTGTCGTCGTTGCACGCGAGCTCGGCGCCGGCGCAGCCGGACGCCCGGACGAAGAGCACCGTGTCGAAGGCCGTGTCCGACGCGCCGCACGTCGACAGCTCGGCGGCGCCGGAGGTCGAGGGCGTCCAGGCGAAGACCGCCTCGGGCGCGTTACCGCTCGTGGCGCAGGCGGCGCCGACCGCGCTCGCCGCCCCCGTCGTGTCGCCGGTGAACGTTCCTCCCTCGGCCGGGAGCACGACCGGCTGCGCGCACGTTCCGCTCGGTGCCCCCGCCGTCGGCGACGCCCTCGGTGTGGCGGTCGGGCTCGGCCCGGGCGTCGCGACGCTCGTCGGCGTCGCCGCGTCCGGTGCGACGATGGTGAGCGCGAAGTCGCCGGTACGGCCGCCGTAGCCGTCGACGACCACGTAGTAGGTGCGGCCGGCGACGACGCTCGGCGTGAGCCGCGATCCGTGATGGCCGCTTGGCTCGCTCGTGAAGCAGCCGGGTCCGTCGTCGTTGCACGCGATCTCCGGGCCGGAGCCGCAGGCGTCCTCGCGGAGGTAGAGGACGGTGTCGTAGCCCGTGCCGAGGCCGTCGCAGGTCTGCACGAGGGCGGAGCCGCTCGTCGTCGGCGTCCAGGCGAAGACGCGCTCGGGCGCGTCGCCGGTTGCCGCGCAGGCGCCGGCGAGCGCGCCGACGCCGCTCGTCGATCCCGTGAACGTGCCACCGGCGGCGGGAACGACGATCGGGCTCTCACAGCTTCCGGCGGGTGTCGCGGTGCTGGTCGGGGTCGGGGATCTGGTCGCCGTCGGGGTCGCCGTGACGGTCGGCGTGGCGGTTCGGGTCGGCGTCGCCGTGACGGTCGGCGTGGCGGTTCGGGTCGGGGTCGCCGTGACGGTCGGTGTGGCGGTCGTGGTCGGCGTCGCCGTGACGGTCGGTGTGGCGGTTCGGGTCGGGGTCGCCGTGACGGTCGGTGTGGCGGTTCGGGTCGGCGTCGGCGTCAGCGAGATCGGCTCGAAGAGGGCGACGTAGCTCGTCGTCGCGCTCGAAGCGACGACGTCGTGGCTCCGCGCGCCCCCGTCCGACCACGACACGAACGCGTACGTGACGCCGCCGAGCTCCTGGGGCGACGTGGTCAGGAGCGTGAACGCGCTGCCGACGATCTCGGTCTTGAGGAAAGGCGTCGTCGTGCTGGTCGTTCCCGCCGTGGCGACCAGGCCCGCGGGGTCGGTGCCGATGCCGAGATCGACGGTCTCGGGCTGGAGCGAGACGCTGGTCGTGCGGCTGAGTCCGCCCGCGTCGGTCGCCGTGAGCCGGAGCTCGAGGTGGGTCGGGTAGTCGTGCTGGGGAGCCGTGAACGATCCCGAGGCGACCCCCTCGAACGTCTGCACCGTGTGCTCGTGGCAGTTCGACGGACAGTGCTGGACCACGAGCGTCCACGTCAGCGCCGACGCGGCGAGCGCGCCCTCCTCCGGATCGGTGGCCGTCCCGGAAAAGGTGACGACGGTTCCGGCCTGCCACGTCGTCGCGCCGGTTGGTGCGAGGATCGACGGTGTCGGGCGCGTATTGCCCGCGGTGATCGCGACCGACGCGACCGCGGTGGCGCCGTGTGGATCGGTTACGCGGAGGCGCACCGTGCGCGTTCCGGGGCCCGCGTAGGTGAACTGCGGCGCCGGCAGGGTCGAGTCGCCGAACGTTCCGTTGCCGTCGATGTCCCAGCTGAAGGCGAGCGTGTCGCCGGGGTCGGGGTCGCTCGAGTCCGTGCCGTCGAACTGGACCGTGAGGGGCGTCGGTCCGTCCGTCTTGTCGACGTCGAGGACCGCGATCGGCGGCTGGCTCACGGCCACGTAGCTCACCCGCATGAGGCGGCCGCCGGTGATGTCGACGTAGAAGAGGTCGCCGCCGGGTCCGATCTTGAGGTCGACCGGCGTCGCCGCTCCCGCGACGAACGTGAGGCGCCGGGTCATGTCGGGCTCGCCGTCGGGGCCGAGGGGTGCCGCCCAGATGCAGTTCCGCGAGTAGTCGGCGAAGAAGAGCGCCCCGTCATAGGCGGTCGGGTAGCCGCCCGTTCCGTAGAAGGCGAGGCCGGTGATCGCGGAGCTCCCGGTGCTGCAGGTCTCCCCCGGAACGACGGTCTCGGCGTGCGCGTAGGCGAAGGCAGGGTCGGTGACGCTGCCGGGCGCCGCGGCGAGCGCCGAGCAGATCGTCGAGGTCCAGTAGTAGTTCGGCTGGAGGGCGAGGCCTTCCCAGCAGGGCCAGCCGAAGTTCTCGACGAGGATGTCCCCGGTGTGTCCGATGCGATCGATCTCCTCCCAGTTGTCCCAGCCGACGTCGCCGATCCAGAGCTCGTTCGTG
This sequence comes from Deltaproteobacteria bacterium, assembly GCA_020852955.1. Lineage (GTDB taxonomy): Bacteria > Desulfobacterota > Binatia > UTPRO1 > UTPRO1 > UTPRO1. The sequence continues at coordinate 14,407 of JADYZW010000037.1, forward strand.
CCGGGGCGCGCCGCCAGCCGGAACGGGTTCCGGAGGCCGTACGCGATGATCGGGTCGTCGCCGGCGTCCGCGTTGCCGACGAGCGGATTGTCCGGCATGGGCGTGCCGTCCACCGGATCCAGCCGGATGACGCTGCCGTCGTAGCTGACCGGATCGCCGCTCGTGAACGGGTCCTGGCTGCGGAGTGCGCCGCCCTCCGACGTCGGCTGCGTCGGCGTGGCGCCTACGCCGGGCGGATCGCCGCAGGGGTTGGCGGTCGGGAAGCCCTGTTGGCCGTAGTCGGCGAAGTTGAAGCTCGCGCCGTCGCCGCCGCTCACGTAGAGCGCGCCGTCGGACCCGAACGCGATCGTGCCGATCGAGTGGCTCGGATACTGCTGGCACCAGTTCTCGACGAAGACCTGCTCGGCGCCGGTCATGACGTTGCCGGCGGCGGTGAGGCGCGAGACCCGGCCGGCAACGAGGCAGCCGTCGGTCGTATCGCCGGGCGGATTCGGACAGCCGTCGAAGGTCGTGCCGAAGTAGCCCCAGCGCGGCGGGGTGCCACCGATCGCCGCGTCGAGCGTGTAGAGGACGTACACGTAGGGGACGGTCGGGAAGTTCGGGTGCAGTGCGAGGCCGAGGAGGCCGCGGTCCCAGAAGTTGTGGGTGTTGGTGCGGAGGTCGGCGAAGACGTCGGGCGTCGGGTCGTTCAGGTCTTCGAAGACCTTGATGAGGCCGCTCTTCTCCGCGACGAAGACGCGGCCGTCGCTCGCGAACTGTACGGCGGTCGGGAACGCCAGGCCGCTCAGCGCGACCGATTCCTGGAAGCCGCTCGGCAGCGTCGCGCCGTCGGCGCCGACCGCGGCGGCGAGGACGGCGCAGAACGCCGACAGGAGGCGCCTGCGCGAGCGTCGGCGGGGGCGCGGGGGGCGGGCGATCGGGGACATCCTGAGAGCCGGATACGGTTCCGGCAGCGCCGCGGTTCGGGCGGCGCCGTCGTCCCTCAATGCGATCTCACACCGATCCTTCGCTCGCAAGTCGCCAACCGACGTCTGTGCGCCCGCGGCGGCGGCCGCGCGTCGCGCTGTGGCGGGCGCCGTGCGACGTGGCATGCGCGCTTCGGGCATGGCGTGCGACCTGGGGCGGCAAGCCGCACCAGCCGGTCCGGACCAAGGGAAACGACCGGCGCGCGATCGCAAGGTCAGGCGATCGCGCGCGAGGCCTTCAGGGCGGCGATCGCATCCCAGTCGTATCCGAGCTCGACGACCTTCACTCCATCCACGGGACCGGGCATGGCGTCCTCCGGAAGGTTCGTCACAAGGTGCCGCTCACCCGTACCACGAGCGTCGGCTGCGCGGGCACGTCGGTGGCGATCGTCACTACCGCGTTGAGCGGGCCACGCCGCGTCGGACTCCCGACGTAGCGGACGGTGACGTCCCAGGCGTGCGCGTCGGGGGCGGGGCGCGCCTCGGCGGCCAGGTCGGGATCGCTCGGCTGGACCCGCAGCACGCGGAACGCGGCGGCGTCGACGGACGCGACGCGGACGCCCGCGGTCGGGTGGTGCGCGCCGACGCGGAGCTCACGCGGCGCGGCGACGAGCGGCCCGGCGACGATGAGCGTCGACGGCAGCGCGAAGCGCGCCGCGCGCGGCGCGGTCGTCCGCAAGGTGACGGTGGCGCGGTGGATGCCGACGGGGAGGTCCGCGGCCGCCGTCAAGGTGACCCGCCAGCGGCGATGCGGCGCCGTCGGGCCGCCGGGGGCGCCGTCGGCGGGTACGAAGGTCGCGCGGAGCATCGGCGTATCATCGACCGCGGTGATCGCGAACGGTGCTTCGTCGGGCGCGCGCACCGTCAACGCGAGCGGCGCGAGCGTTCCGACCGGGGCGCGCAGCGTCGGCTGGTCGCCGGGCTCGACCACGAGCGCGCGCACGCTCTCCGCGAGGATGGCGAGTGTGACGACGGGTTGCTTCGGATCGTCGGTGAGGACGTCCACGATCTTCTCGACGCGGCCGCGGACGTGCGTGGTGTCGAGGACCGCCGTCACCGTGCCGCGGCCGCCCGCGGGGATCTCCTTGTCGTAGGCGGCCGTCGTACAGCCGCAGCCCGGCTTGACGGTGATCCGCAGCGGGCGCGGACCGCGGTTCCGGAGCTCGTAGGTGTGGCGGATCTCGGTGCCCGCCTCGACCCGCCCGGCGTCCCAGCGCGGCGCGAGGGCTTCGAGGGGCGGGGGGTCGGCGGGCGCCGCCCGCGGCGAGAGCAGCAGCAGCGCGACGAGGCCGGCCGCGACCCGGCGCGGCGCGGGGCTCACGAGCGGGCTCGCGGCGGCGCGACGCCGAGGATCGCCGCCACGCGCGCGTGCCGCTCGGGCGTGAGCGGCACGTAGGCGCGCGTCGCCTCGTCGCGGACGAAGAGCGGATCGCGGACGCGGGCAGGGTCGTAGCCTTCGGCCTGGAGGGCGACCTTGCGGAGCTTGAACGTCGAGGTGACGTCGGCGTCGGCAGCGACCCGGACGAAGAGGGGCAGCGCGTAGGCCGGCAGGCGCGCGGCCGTGAACGCATGGAAGCGCGCGCCGTCGAAGGCGGCCCCCGGCCTCAGGACGAGGGCGGCCATGCCGGCGCGGCCCTCGGCGCCGGGGATCGCGACGCCGTAGACGTTGGCGATCGCGACGCCGTCGAAGGCGGCGAGGGTCTCGGCCACTTCCTGGGTCGAGACGTTCTCGCTCTTCCAGCGGAAGGTGTCGCCGATCCGGTCGACGAAGGTGAAGTAGCCGTCCGCGTCGTGGGAGAGGAGGTCGCCCGAGCGGTACCAGCGGTCGCCCGGCTGGAAGACGTCGCGCAGGATCTTCCGCTCGGTCGCGTCCGCGGAGGTGTAGCCCTCGAACCGGCCGGCGGCGGAGTCGGGGAGATCGAGGATCATACCGACGAACTCGCCGATCTCGCCGGGGGCGCACTCGAAGCAGCGGCCGTCGGGCGTTCGCGGGTGCGCGTCGGTCGCGACGTCGTAGCGGATGAGGCGGCCGTTGTGGCGCTCCTTGAAGGGGATGCGACCGCACGATCCGACCTTGTCGTCGAGGTTGATGAGGCTGGTGTTGGCTTCGGTGGAGCTCCAGCCCTCGAGGATGCGCGCGATCCCGAAGCGCTCCTGGAAGGGGCGCCAGATGTCCGCGCCGAGGCCCGCGCCCATCATGACGCGCAGGCGGTGGTCGCGGTCGGCGGGCGAGGGCGGGGCGTTCAGGAGGTAGCGGCAGAGTTCCCCGACGTACTGGCACGCGGTGACGCCGTCGCGGCGGGCCTCCTCCCAGAAGCGCGAGGCGCTGAAACGGCGGCGGAGAGCGACGGCGGCTCCCTGAGCGAGCGCGCACGAGATCACCACCATCCCGCCGGCGCCGTGGTAGAGCGGCAGCACGCAGGCGATCACGTCGTCCGGCCCGTACTCGGCGATCGCCGACATGCCGTCGCCGACGCCGAGGTAGCGCATGTGCGAGAGGCGCGCGGTCTTCGGGAGCCCGGTCGTTCCCGAGGTGAAGATGTGGAAGAGGTCGTCGCCGCCGCGGAGCACGGCGCGGACCTCCGGATCGAGGTCGGACGCGGGCATGTCGATGGCGCGTGCGTCGAGGTCCACGAGAGGGCGCGCGGAGCGCGGTGCGGGCGGCGCGTCCCCCGCGGCCGGGGTCCAGGGGTCGCGGACCACGTAGGTCGGGAGCGCGACCTCGTGCGCCCGTTCGCCCATGCCGGCGACGGCGTCGAGCAACTCGGCGCCGACGACGAGGGCCTGCGCGCCGGTCGTCGCGAGGGCGTGGCGCAGGACGTCGCCGCGGAGCTGGGTGTTCACCAGGGCCACCGTGACGCCGAGCTTGGCGCACGCGAGCCAGGCCGCGATGAACTCGGGGCGGTTTTCCATGAGGAGGGCGGCGGGCCGGCCGCGCGCAATCCCGGCGGCACGGAGGGCGTGCGCCTGGCGGTTCGCGCCCGCGTTCAGCGCGCCGTACGAGAGGCGCGCGCCGTCGTAGAGCAGGAAGGTTCGATCGGGGTGCGCGCGCGCCCGCTCCTCGAAGCGGTCGGCGACGGTGTAGCGCTGCGACGGCGTGTGGCGGAGCGTCGCCGCGGCGAGGCGGTCGAGCTTCGCCTGCGTGACCTCGCGCGGCACGGGAGCCTCGGTCATGCGGCCTTGTAGCAGGACCGGCGGCGCCGCGCAGGGGGCGGCGCGCGATCGGGGCGCGCGCCGTCGCGGCGGTGGATCGTTACGAGAAGGGCGGCTCCACGCCGCTCGGGAAGCTCAGCAGCCCCTGAAGACCGGCTTCCGCTTCTCGAGGAACGATTTCGTGCCTTCGGCGGCGTCGGACGTATTGGCGGTGATGGTGCCGGCGACGGCCTCGTAGTCGAGGATCTCCTCGAGCGGGGCGCCGTTGGCCGCCTTGTAGACGCAGCGCCGCGCCAGATCGACGGCGACGCTCGGGCCCCGCGCGAGCTCCTTCGCATAGTCCATCGCGGCGTCGAGAGCCTTGCCGTCCTCGGTCAGCTCGTCGACGAGGCGGTGCTCGAGGCACTGCCGCGCGTCGAGGATGCAGCCCGTCTCGACCATCATGAGCGCGGTCGAGAGGTTGGTGACGCGCGGGAGGAGCCACGTCACGCCGCAGTCCGGGCTGAAGCCGAGGCGGACCATGGCGGCGCACATGCGGGCGGACGGATCGGCGAAACGGCGGTCGCAGGCGAGGGCAAAGGCGAGCCCGGCGCCCATCGCGGGACCGTTGATGGCGGCGATGATCGGCTTGTCGACGTCGAAGATCATCGTCCGCACGAGCTCGGCGAAGGGGCCCGCGGGCGTCTTCTTCTGGTAGCGCTCGAGCGGCTTGTCGGAGAGGCCGGGAATGCCGCGGTCGGTGCCGCCCGAGAGCCACTCGGCGTCGCCGCCCGCGCAGAAGCCGCGGCCGGCGCCCGTCAGCACGATCGTGCGGACGTCGTCGCGGAACCGCAGGTCGCGCAACAGCGTGACGAGCTCGACGGCCATCGGCCAGTTGACGGCGTTCAGGCGCTCGGGGCGGTTCAGCGTGACGACGCCGACGCCGTGCTCGACGGCGAGGAGGACGGGGGGCTCGGCCATGGTGGTCTCCTGCGTGCTTCCTAGTGATGGAGGGCGCGGACGATGTCGCGGACGCGCTCCTCGTCGCGGGCGAGGTCGCCCGGCAGGTCGAGGAGCACGGTGGAGAAGATGCCCGCGCACCGCGTCCGGACCTCGGCGGCGAGGCGGTCGTGGGTCGCGATGACGGCCCACTCGGCGAGCATGTCGTCGGTCACGAGGGCCGGCAGCTCCTGCCACTTGCCCTCGCGCGACAACTGGTGGAGGCGCGTGCCGATCTCTTCCCAGCCGTGGTGCGCGAGCACCGTGTGGTAGGTGCGGGTCGAGGCGTAGAACGCGACATGCTGCTTGAGCGCCTGCGTCGCCTTCGCGACATCGGCCTCGGTCTTGCCGGTCGCGAGGAAGGGCGCGCCGATGACGCTCACGTCGGCGAGCGCGCGCCCCGACTTGGCGGCGCCGGCCGCGATCGCGGGCAGGACGACCGCTTTCGTGTAGGCGAAGGTGCCGATCGGGTGGAGACGCAGCCCGTCGCAGAGCTCGCCCCCGAGCTTCGCCATGTAGGTGTTGACGGCGGCGATGTGGATCGGTGGCGGCGGGTAGTCGATCGGGCCGGGGTTGAAGAAGGGGGGCAGCAAGCCGAAGCGGTAGTGCCGGCCCTCGACCGTCGTCACCTTGCCGGTCGTGAAGCCGTCGAACATGGCGCGCAGGCACTGCAGGTACTCGCGCAGACGCGGTCCCGGGCCGCCCGTCCACGGCGTCGCGTAGCGGAGCTCGTTGTGTCCCTTCACCTGGGTGCCGAGGCCGAGGGCGAAGCGGCCGCCCGAGAGCTGCTGCAGATCCCAGGCGAGCTGCGCCGTCACCATGGGACTCCGCGGGAAGGCGATCGCGACGTTGGTTCCCAGACGGAGCGTCGTGGTGTGCTCGGCCGCGATCATGAGCGGGAGGAACGGGTCGTGGCCGGCCTCCGGCGTGCAGACGCCGTCGAAGCCGAGAGCCTCGATCCTGCGGGCCGCGGCGGCGATGTCGGCGATCGTCGGCTTCGCCTGTCCCTGGCCGGCGTACTGCGCAGTCTCCGGGTTCAGGAGACCGGTCTCGACCTTGAACGCCATGGGGAGGCTCCGGGCTAGGTGCCGATGTTCTCGCAGGCGAGGACGTAGCCGAACGTCATCGCGGGACCCATCGTGCCGCCGGCGCCGGGGTAGGTCCGTCCCATCGCCGACGCCGAGCAGTTGCCGATCGCGAAGAGGCCGGCGATGACCGAGCCGTCGGGGCGGAGCACGCGCGCGCTGGCATCCACGGTGAGGCCTCCCTTGGTGCCGAGATCGCCGGCGTAGACGACGAGCCCGTAGTAGGGAGCCGTCTCGAGCGGCGCGAGACAGGGATTCGGCCGGACCTTGTCGTCGCCGTAGTAGCGGTCGAAGAGGCTCTCGCCGCGATGGAAGTCGGGATCCCTGCCGTTGCGCGCGGACTCGTTCATGCGCGCGACCGAGGCCTTCAGGCCGGCGGCGTCGATGCCGAGCTCGGCGGCGAGCCCGTCGAGCGTGTCGGCCTTCTTCAGATAGCGCGCTTCCTTGAGCTGCCGCGGCAGCGCCCAGTCGGGCTGCTGCGAGCCCGGAAAGAACGGGCCGCACGGGTACTTCTTGCGATAGCTCGCGTCGAAGACCATGTAGGCCGGCACGCACGGCGACTCGGGCGTGTGGCGGGCGTACATGGCCTTGCAGATGTCGTTGTACGGCGAGGCCTCGTTGACGAAGCGCTCGCCGCGCTTGTTCACGAAGATGCTGCCGGGCAGGCCCTTCTCGATGACGAGCATGCGGGCGCGCGACTCGCCGGGCACGATCGTCGTCGGACCCCACCAGGCGTCGTCCATCAGGTCGACGCCGGCGCCGAGCGCGAGCCCCATCTCGATCGCCTCGCCGGTGTTGGCGGGGTTCGCGGTGGTCCAGGAGGCCTCGGTCGGATTCGGGAGGTAGCGCTTGCGCATCGCGTCGTTGCTCTCGAAGCCGCCGGCGGCGAGCACGACGCCCTTCTCGGCGCGGACGCGGAGGGTGCGGCCGCGCTGCTCGGCGACGAGGCCGACGACGCGCCCGTCCTCGACGACGAGCTCGCGCGCCGCGGTCTCCAGCCAGAGCGGAATCTGGCGGTCGAGCATCGCCCGGCGCAGCATCCCGACGAGCGCGTTCCCGAGGGAGAGGCAGCGGTCGCGCTTGCTCTTCCGGCGCTGGGCGACGTCGAGCCAGTAGCGCGCCATGATCTTGGTGGTGAGGCCGATCCAGCCCGGGTGGCGGGCCAGGAGGTGGTGCGCTTCGGTGGCCGTCATCGACATGCGGCCCATGACGAGCTCCTGGAGAGCCGGCTCGCGCAGACGCGCGAAATCGTCGCCGAGCTCCCGCGCGTCGAAGTGCTCGGGCTCGACCGAGCGTCCACCCGGCTTCCCGCCCGGCGCTTCGGGATAGTAGTCGGTGTAGGTCAGCATCGACTGCATCCGCAGCCGTCCACGCTCGCTCAGGTAGCGCAGCATTTTCGGCGACGCCTCGACGTAGCGGACGAGCTTGTCCTCGGCCACGGCGCCGCGCGTGATGTGCTTCAGGTAGGTGAGCGCGTCCTCGGCCGAGTCCTGCACGCCGGCGGCGGTCATGAGGTGGTTGTTCGGGATCCAGAGCGAGCCGCCCGACATCGCCGACGACCCGCCGTAGAGATGGGTCTTCTCGATCAGCAGCGTCGTGCCGCCACGGTCGTGGGCGCAGATGGCCGCCGCCATGGCGCCGGCGCCGGAGCCGACGATCAGGAGATCGACGGCATGATCCCAGGAGGCGGAAGGGGTGCTCAAGGCGAGGGCCTGCATGCCAAGTTTTGCGTTCGCGTACAAGCCGCGTCATGGTGCGCGACCATGGACGCACTGGCGGGCCGCCGCATCCTCGAGCTCGCCGACGCGACGGGCGCGTACTGCGGAAAGCTGCTCGCCGATCTCGGCGCCGAGGTGATCCGCATCGAGCCGCCGGGCGGGGACGCGACCCGCCGCCTGCCGCCCGTGCGCGAAGAGGGCGCGGCCGATCTGGCGAGCTGGTTCTTCGTGGCGATGAACGGCAACAAGCGAAGCCTCGCGCTCGACCTGGCGCGCGGCGACGATCGGCGGCGCTTCGCCGCGCTCGCCGCCGACGCCGATGCCATCGTCGAAACCTGGCGGCCCGGAGCGCTCGACGCCGCGGGACTCGGATTCGAGGCGCTTCGCGCCGGCCATCCGCGCCTCGTCATGACCTCGATCACTCCGTTCGGGCAGACCGGACCGTGGCGCGAGGCCCCGGGGAGCGACCTCGTCGCGGCCGCGCTCGGCGGCGCGCTGCACGTGACGGGCGAGGCGGACGATCCGCCCGTCCGCCTCGCCGGACGGCAGGCCGGTGTGACGGCGTCGCTCGCGGCGGCCGCCGGGACCCTGATCGCGCTCCGCCAGGCGGACCGGACCGGGCGCGGCCAGCGGGTCGACGTCTCGCTCCTCGAGGCGGTCGTGTCGGCGACCCACATCTGTGGCATCGGCAAGTGGCGCGACGACGGCATCGTGCCGCGGCGGAACGGCACGGGCCTGTTCGCGTCGGTGCCGTCGGGCGCGTATCCGTGTCGCGACGGGCTCGTCTATCTGATGGTGAACCGGCCGCGGCACTGGCAGGTGCTCGCGGCGTGGATCCACGAGGTGACGGGGATCGAGAGCGTACGCGATCCGCTCTTCGAGGGGCCCTCGTCACGCCGCATCCCGTACCGCGATCTCGTGGATACCTACGTCTCGGAGCTGACGACGCGGCTCACGGTCGAGGAGGTCTACCACGAGGGGCAGCGGCGACACCTCGCCTTCACCCCGGTGCGGAGCGCCGATGCCGTCGTGCGCGACGCGCATCTGGCGGCGCGCGGATTCTTCGTGCCCGCGGCGCAGGCCGACGGGACGACGGTGATCGTCGCGGGTCCGCCGTATCGGCTCGCCGCGACGCCGTGGCGCCTGGAGCGCGCCGCGCCGCGCGTCGACGAAGGCGCCGGCGTGATCGCGCCGCGGAGCGCGCGCGGGCGGGTGGACGTCGGCGGCGCCCTGGCGGCGGCGTCCGTCCCGGGCGGCCAGGCGCAGGGCGGCGACGGAGTCGGCGCCGTGGCCGGCGACCCCGCTCCGGCGGCGCGCGTCCCCGCCGTGACCGCCGGCCCCCTCGCCGGCGTTCGCGTCCTCGAGCTCACCGTCGCCATGGCCGGGCCGTGGGTCGGTCGCTTCATGGCGGCCTGCGGCGCCGAGGTCGTCCGGGTCGAGTCGCGGCGCCACCTCGACGTCGTGCGGCTCTACGTGCCGCCGCGCGCTCCCGGCCGGGGCGTCGATCCCACCGGATCCCCCTGGTTCACGGACTGGAACGCCGGCAAGCGCTTCGTCGCGCTCGATCTGGAGAAGCCCGAGGCGGTCGCGCTCGCGCGGCGGCTCGCGGCCCGCTCGGACGTCGTGGTCGAGAACAACAGCGCCGGCGTCGTCGACAAGCTCGGCCTCGGCTGGGAGGACCTGCGCGCGGTGAAGCCCGATCTCGTCATGCTGGGGACTTCCGGCTACGGCGACCGCGGACCGCAGCGGAGCTACGTCACCTGGGGACCCAACATCGAGGCGCTCTCGGGGCTGGCGACGCTCTCGGGGTTCGCGGAGCGGCCCTGCACGATCACGCAGTACGCGTATCCCGACGTGGTGAGCGCGCTCCACGGGCTCGTCGCGGTGCTCGCGGCGCTCGCGCATCGCGACCGGACGGGCGCGGGCCAGTACGTGAACGTCGCGCAACTCGAAGCCACGATCGCGGCGATCGGCGACGTGGTCGCGGCGGTCGCGACCACCGGCCGGACGCCGGAGCGGTCGGGGAACCGCGCGGCGCACGCGGCGCCGCACGGTTGCTACCGCTGCCGCGGCGACGATCGTTGGTGCGCGATCGCGGTCGAGAGCGAGGAGGCGTGGCGACGGTTCTGCGCGGCGGTCGGGCGCGTCGAATGGGGCGACGATGCCCGCTTCGCCGACGCGGCGGCGCGCGTGGCGAACGTCGAGGCGCTCGATGCGCTCGTCGATGGATGGACGCGCACCCGCGACGCGGACGACGTCATGGAGACGCTGCGCGCGGCGGGGGTCGCGGCGGGGGTCGTGCGGACGATCGCGGAGGTCGCGGCCGATCCGCAGCTCGCCGCCCGAGGGTTCTTCGAGACCGTCGGGCACCTCACCCGCGGCGAGGTCGTGGCGACCGGCGTTCCCCTCGGGCTTACCGACCCGCCCGCGCGGACCGGCGTCGCGGGTCAGGGGATCGGTCGCGACAACGAGTACGTGTTCGGCGAGATCCTCGGCATGAGCGCGGAGGAGATCGCCGCGGCGTGCGCGCGCGGGGCCATCGAGGCGGCGGACTGAGCCCGCTCGACCGCGCGTCCGCCCGCGCATGACGCACGGCGGACCGAAAATCCGCCGCCTACCCCCGGAAGGGCTTGCCTCGACCATGCGGTCAGTGGCAGGAAGGTCGCGAAGCCCCGGGTGCCGCCCCCGTTTCGTCGAAAGGAGTCGACTGGATGATCGCTGGGAAGGTTCGCCTCTTCGTGCTCGTCACCTGCGTCGCCGCGATCCTGACGCCGGGGCGGGCCGTCGCCTTCTCCGGCGCGCAGATCAAGTGCGCGAAAACGATCGGAAAAGTCGGTCTGGCCTTCACGCGCGGGCGGATGAAGCTGGCACAGGGGTGCCGGAACCTGGCGCTCGCCGGCGGGACGTGCGCCGCTCCCGATCCGGCGGCGCTCGCGAAGCTCGAGACCGGTCTTCGGGAGAAGCTGATGAAGGCCTGTACGCTCCCGTCGGCGGGTCTCGCCAGCCTCGGATTTCCCGGGCCGTGCCCCGACGCGAACGTCAGCGATGGATTCACGTCGGGGGATCTCGCGGAGTGCATCCGTGACAGCCACGCGGCGATCGTCGACGAAATGCTCGCGCTCCAGTACGACGCCGCGCTCGCACCGACGCTTCCGAAGAGCCAGCTCGGCTGTCAACGCGCGCTCGCGAAGCAGAGCGCGGGCTACACGGCCTGCACGCTGAAGGCGGTGCAGGGCTGCCGCGCCAAGGGGCTCAGGGAGGCGCTGCCGAGCGTGCCGCCGCACCTCTGCGCGACCGACGACGCCAAGACGGCGGCGACGATCGCGAAATGCCGCGCCAAGCTGCGGGACGCCATCCTCGCCCGCTGCGAGGACGGCGTGGTCGCGAGCCTCGCCGTCTGCACGCCGAACGCGACCACCGCCGAGGGCGCGGCGGACTGTCTCGTCGAGGGGCACGGCGTCCGCATCGACGGTCCCGCGATCGACGTGCCACCGGACCTCATCGACTACGAGTACGCGGTCCGCGGCGGCCTCTGCGGCGACGGGATCAGGAACAGCCTCGCCGAGGAATGCGACGGCGGCGACGATGGCGCGTGTCCGGGCATGTGCGGACCGGCGCTCGACCCGGACGGGTTCTTCGCGTGTCTCTGCATGGACAAGCCGCGCATCCGCGTCGTCGAGCACCGCGCGGCTGATACCGACAACGGCTGGACGGGGAACAGCGCGGACCAGGGCGTCGCGGAGGGCGGCGGGTATCTCACCGATCTTTACGACTGCGACGGGTTCGGCACCTGCAACGTCGGTCCGAGCTGCTCGCTGCCGCCGCATTCGGCGTGCGGCGTCGCGTCGTCCAAGCCGTCGGGAACGACGGGTAACGGCATCTGCGCGTTCTTCGGGCAGGGCGTGTGCCGGAAGGGGCGGTCGGCCACGGGGCCGCACTGCTTGCAGGACGTGCAGAAGAAGTGCGATCCGAACCTGCCGGCGGACCCGGTGTGCGACGCTGCCGGAGATGCCTGCGTGACGACGCTGGTCGCGCCGCCCAATCCCCTGGCGACGGGCGGCGTCACGGTGTGCAACGTGACGACCTGGAGCGAGGACGTGGTGGGAACGGTGAACCTCGCGACCGGCGAGTCGGTGGTGCGGGCGCCGCAGCGATCGCGCACCTACGGCCGGGCGATCGGGGGGCCGAACAAGCCATGCCCCGTCTGCGGCGGCTTCTGCGCGATCAGCCGCGAGCGCTGCGAGGACGACGACCAGTGCGCCGCCAACAAGGGACCCTGCGTCACGGCGCCCGTCTGCAGCGATGGTCCGAACGCCGGCAAGGCGTGCCGGGCCGTCGTGCCCTTCGGCAGCGTACACCCCTTCTTCGGAACGACCAGCGTGGACTGTCCTCCCGAGCCGTCGACGCTGCTCTCCTCGCCCGCCGGCCTCGACCTCGACATCCCGACGCGCAGCACCGGGGTGGTGACGATGGCGCCGACGGTGCAATGCGCCGAGGCGGCGTTCGCCGGGAACGCGTGCATCGGCGGCGCGAGCGCCGGCCGACCGTGCGCCGCGGCGAGCGAGTGTCCCGGCGGCGCGTGCGGGCCGCAGTGCTTCTGCCCGGGGCAGCTGCGACCGAACGCCTGCCAGCCCGCGTGCGTCGGTGGCGTGAACGACGCGATCGAGTGCGCGACGGAGAGCGAGTGCCCGGGCGGCTTCTGCCATCGGGGAGACTGCCGGGTGGACCCGGGCGACGAGGGCTCCGTGCAGGAGGGCTACTGCCCCGCCGGACCCGACGAGGGATGGTGCTCGATCACGAGCTACGTTCCGTGCGCATCGGCCGCCGACTGCGCGCCGCCGCGCTGTCCGTACTGTCAGCCGAACGAGACCTGCTTCACGAGAAAGCGGGCCTGCTTCGTGAACGGCGGCATCGTGCGCCAGGGGGCGCCGCGGACGCCGGAGGGTGTGAGCGTCGGAATCTATTGCATCGCGGGCGACAACGCGGCGACGAACACCGTCGCCGGGTTTCCCGGCCCGGCCGCGTTCACCCAGCCCGAGCTGCAGCTGACGGTGCCCTGAATCGGGCGTGCCGGAGCGGGGGCGGGCCACGCCGCCCCGCTCCGGCTTCGGACCTCAGGCCTTCGGGGTGAATCTGACCGGCATGTGCGTGAACGAGCGCACCAAGAGCGACGGATGCAGCTTCGGCGGCCCGTCCGCATACGCGATGTCGGGCATGCGCTTCAGGATCTCCTCGAGCATGACCCGGATCTCCATGCGGGCGAGGTTCGCTCCGAGACAGAAATGGTTGCCGATGCCGAAGCCGACGTGCGGGTTCGGATCGCGATCGACCTTGAACGCGTCGGGGTCCGTGAAGACCTCCTCGTCGCGGTTGGCCGACGGGTACATGAGGAGGATCTTCTGGCCCTTCTCGATCGGGCGGCCGCGGAGCTCGGTGTCCCGCGTCGCGGTGCGGGCAAAGTTCTGCACCGGCGACACGTGGCGGACGATCTCCTCGACGGCGCTCGGGATGAGCGCCGGATCGTCGATCAGCTTCCGCTTCTCGGCGGGGTTCTCGATGAGCTGGCTCATGCCCCCGGTGAGCGCGTTGCGGGTGGTCTCGTTGCCGGCGATGAGGAGCGTCACGAGGAACATCGTGAGCTCGTCCTTCGCCATCTCGGTGGCGTGCTCGGAGGGGAGCTTCGCCGCGTCGCGGACGTCGGCCGCGCCGAGGAGGCCGCCGTCGCGCGCGTGGACGAGCACGCTCACGAGGTCGTCCTTGGGGTCTTTCCGGCGCGCCTCGATCGTGTCCTCGATGTAGGCGACGTACTCGGCGAAGGCGTTGGCGGCGTTCTGCATGGTCTCGAGGTCGTCGTAGTTGCCGTCGCTCGCGATCATGGTGTCCGACCAGTGGTGGAGCTTGTTGCGGTCGGTCTTGGGGATGCCGATCAGATCCGCGATCACCTCGATCGGCATCGGGACCGCGATGTCGCGCACGAAGTCGCACTCGCCCTTCGGCGCGAGCTTGTCGAGCGTCTCGATGGTGAAGGCGCGGAAGTGGTCCGTGATCTCGCCGACCCGCCGGGGCTTGAAGCCGCGATTGATGAGGCTCCGCAGCTGGCCGTGGCGCGGCTCGTCCATGTCGACGATGGAGAGCTTGGTCGGCATGTTGGGCCGGGTGCCTTCGCCCGAGCAGAAGATCTCGTGGTGCTTCGAGGCGTAGACCACGTCGGCGTACTTGGACACGGCCCAGATCGCGTTCTTCGCGTCCCAGTGCACGGGATCGTGCTGGCGGAGCCAGCGGAAGCGCTCGTGGCAGCCGGGGCCCCAGGTATTGGCGTCGAGGATGTCGATGTCGCTGTGCATGTCGGTCACCGAGCGGCCCGGCGCGGGCGTGCGGTCATCGGACGAATGGCCTCGCCGATGAAGACCGCCGCTTGCCGGAGCCGTTGTTCGAGGGGATAGTCGGGATCGTTCATCCAGTTGAGGAACGGAGCGTTGAGGGCGCCGAGGACCATCTCGGCGAGAAAGTCGGCGTCGAGATCGGTGCGAACCTCGCCGTTGCGCTGGCCCGCGCGGAGCGTCTTCGCGATCGGCGCGAAGATGCGCTCGAGGTAGGGCGGGGTCTCGCCCGGCCGGCCGCGGGTCCGCATGAGTTCGAAGACCAGGTCGCGCGCCACGCCGCGGGCCGCGGAGGCGTCCCGCGCCGCGCGCTCCGCGAAGCTCGCGAGCCGGTCCTGGGCGCTGCCGGGGCGCAGCAGGTACTGCGCGATGAGCTCCTGGAGGTGGTCGAAGACCTCGGTTGTCATCTCGCCGAGGAGCGCGTGCTTGCTCTGGAAGTGGTTGAAGAAGGTGGCGGGGGCGATGTCGGCCGCGGCGGCGATCTGCTCCACGGTCGTCGCCTCGAAGCCCTGCGTCAGGAAGAGACCCTGCGCCTGCCGGTAGATGCGGGAACGAAGCTCGCGCTTCTTCCGCTCTCGGCGGCCTTCCACGGGAACCTGGGCGACGACGGCGTGCATGCGACGATCAGTGGAGACGGCTTCAACCTTAGAGCCTCCTCTACGTTCGCGTCAAGTGGACCGGGATCGGGGTGTCGTACCTCCGGCCGCATTGCGCGGCCTCCGGATCCGGTCCGGATCGCTACGGGTGCTGCGAGCTGACCGAGACGATCTCGCCTGTCATGTAGGTCGAGTAGTCGCTCGCGAGGAAGACGATCACGTTCGCGACCTCCCACGGCTCGGCGGCGCGGCCGAACGCCTCGCGCGTCTCGAGCTCGTCGAGAAGCGCCTTCGGCGCGCTCTTCTGGAGGAACGGGTGCAGCGCCAGGCTCGGGGCGACCGCGTTCACGCGCACGCCCGCTGGCGCGGCTTCGATGGCGGCGCAACGCGTGAGCGCCATGACGCCCGCCTTGGCGGCCGCGTAGTGGGCCTGGCCGGCTTGCGCGCGCCAGCCGAGCACGCTCGCGTTGTTGACGACGACGCCGGCCCCGCGCGGCAGCATGTGGCGCAAAGCGGCGCGCGTGCAGCGGAACGCCGAGGTGAGCGTCACGTCGAGCACCTTCATCCACTGTTCGTCGGTCATGTCGACGAGGTTGGCGGTGCCGCCGAGGCCGGCGTTGTTGACGAGCACGTCGAGGCGGCCGGCTTCGGCGATCGCGACGTCGACCATGCGCTGGACCTGTGCCTCGACGGTCACGTCGCAGACGACGGCCGTCGGGCGGCGGCCCAGGATCGGCGCGAGCCGCTCGGCGGCCTCGGTGAGGCGGCGCTCGTGCTGGTCGCTGATGACGACGATCGCGCCCTCCTCGGCGCAACGCTTCGCGGTGGCGAAGCCGATGCCGGTGCCGGCGGCGGCCGTGACGAGGACGGACTTGCCGGCGAGGAGCGCGTGGCCGGGCGGACAGGGGGGCGCGGGAGGGGCCACGGCTAGCGCGTGCTCTCGAGGCGTGGCTCGCGGGGCATGCCGAGGGCGCGCTCCGCGATGATGTTGCGCTGGATCTGGTTGGTGCCGGCATAGATGGTGTCGGCGCGGGTCCAGAGAAAGAGGCGCTGCAGCTCGTCGATCTCGTAGTCGTCGACGGCGCCCGCCGCGCGGATCTCGGCGCGCGCGCCGAGGACGTCGACCGCGAGCTTGCCGAGATCGCGGTGCCAGGTCGCCCAGTAGAGCTTCGTGACCAGGGCTTCCCGGCTGAGCGCGGCGCCGCCTTCCGCGGCGGTGAGGATGCGGAGCGCGTTGTAGCGCATGATCTTGAGGCCGATCCAGGCGTCGGCGATGCGCTGGCGGATGATGGGATCTTGCGCGGCGCCGTTGGCCTTGGCGGCGGCAATCACCTCGTCGAGTTCGATCGCGAACATCATCTGCTGTCCGAGGGTGGAGGCGCCGCGCTCGAAGGCGAGCGTGCCCATGGCGACCTGCCAGCCGCCGTTCACCTCGCCGACGACGTGGGCGGCGTCGGCGCGCGCCCCGTCGAAGAATACTTCGCAAAACTCGGCGGTGCCGGTGATCTGGCGGATGGGCCGCACCTCGACGCCCGGCTGCTTCATCGGCACGAGGAGATAGGTGATGCCCTGGTGTTTCGGCGCCGCCGGGTCGGTGCGGCAGAGGGCGAAGCACCAGTCGGAGATCGTGGCGAGCGAGGTCCAGACCTTCTGGCCGGTCACGACCCACTGGTCGCCGTCGCGCTCGGCCCGGCACTGGACGTTGCCGAGATCCGAGCCCGCGTTGGGCTCCGAGTATCCCTGGCACCAGAGCTCTTCGGTGCGGACGATCGGCGGCAGGAAGCGCTCCTTCTGGGCCTGCGTGCCGAAGGCGATGAGCGTCGGTCCGAGGAGGGTCTCGCCGATGTGGCCGAGTCGCCCGGGCGCGCGGGCCCGCGCATACTCCTCGTTGAAGATGACCTCCCGGCTGAGCTCGAGTCCGCGACCGCCCCATGCCTTCGGCCAGCCGACGCACGTCCAGCCGCCGTCCGCGAGCTCTTTCTCCCACGCGCGGCGCACCTCGACGGCGCCGGCGAGATCGCCCGAGCCCCCGCGCCCGCGGAGCGCCGCGAACTCCCCGACCAGGTGCGCCTCGAGCCAGGTACGAACCTCGTCGCGAAAGGCCTCGTCGGCCGGGGAGAACCGCGCATCCATGGTCAGGCGCGCTCCCGCCGCGGCGCGACGACGACGTCCTCGCCGACGAGACGCGCCAGGGTCTCGCCGGCCTCGCGCATGATCTCCGCGAGGACGTCGGCGACGCTCGGCAGCTCCTCGATCACGCCGACGACCTGTCCCGTCGGCAGGATGCCGACCTCGATCGCGCCGTCGACCATGCTGGCGCGGGTCAGCATCGGTGCGTTCGCCGCCATCGCGAGCTGCGACCACGTGAGCTCGCGGCTCTTCCGCATGGCGAAGCCTTCCCTCACGAAGTCGACGAGGCTCGTCTTCGTCAGGTGGCGGAGCCCGAGCGCGTTCGCGAGGGCGCGCGGGAGCCGCAGGAGGGGATGGGCGCGCTCGAGCCGGTCGATGACCGGCGTGCGGATGACCCGCTGCGGGGCGCCGTCGATCGCGTGCGTGACGACCGTGTCGGTGAGGCTCGCCTTCAGGTACTGCGCCTTGATGTGGTCCGGGACGGTGCTCTCCCTGGTGAGCAGGAATCGCGTGCCCATGGCGATCCCCGCCGCGCCGTAGGCCAGCGCCGCGACGAGGCCACGCCCGCTGTTGAAGCCGCCGGCGCCGAGCACGGGAATGTCGGTTGCGCGGCAGGCGGCGGGCAGCAGCAGGGAGGTCGGAATCGGGCCGGTATGGCCTCCGCCCTCGTGGCCTTGCGCGATCACCGCGTCGACGCCCCAGTCGGCCATCTTCGCCGCGTGACGAGGGGCGCCGATGGTCGGCATCGTGAGCACGCCGCCGTCCCGGAGGCGCTGGATGAGGTCGCGCTTGGGGGGGCCGGCGAAGCTCGCGAGCGCCACCCGGTGGCGGATCACCAGATCGGCGGTCCGCTCGACGCCCTGCTGGTCGGCGCGCATGTTCACGCCGAAGGGCGCGTCGGTGCGCTCGCGGACGGCGCGGATGGCGGCGTCGAGCTCGTGCTCGGTCATCGTGGCGGCGGCGAGGATGCCGAAGCCGCCGGCGGCGCTCGTCGCGGCCGTGAGATCGGCGCCCGAGACCCATCCCATACCCGTCTGCACGATCGGGTATCGCACCCCGAGGAGATCGCAGATGCGCGTGTGGAGGGAGGGGTACGTCGGCATCGGACGGAGCTAGCAAAGGACCTTCGACAGTGCAAAGCAGCGTCCGCCCTTGTGCGCCGCGGGCGATTCGTATTACTCAAGCCGCCCTATGCCGATCGATCGCGCGAAGGCCATGGCCGCCACGTTCCCCGTCGGGAAGGCAACGTGGAGCAACGACGACGTCATCCTCTACCACCTCGGCATCGGCGCCGGCGTTCCGCCGACGGATCCGAACGAGCTCGCCTACACGTACGAGAAGAACCTGAAGGTGTTGCCGTCGTTCGCGGTGGTCGTGAAGTTCCACCCGACGGGCGACATCCTCAGCCTGCCCGGGCTCGAGTTCAATCCGTTCATGCTGCTGCACGGGGAGCAGGACGTCGAGATCCATCAGCCGTTGTCGCCGTCCGCCGAGGGCGTCACCGGACAGATGAAGATCGCCGACGTCTACGACAAGGGGAAAGCCGCCGTCGCGATCCTCGAGATCCACGCCAAGGACGCGGGCGGTACGCCGCTCTTCACCAATCGCATGGCGCTCTTCCTCCGCGGCGAGGGCGGTTTCGGCGGTCCCCCCGGGCCCAAGACCGGCAACGTCGCGCCACAGCGCCCCCCGGATGGCGTGATCGAGTCAGAGAGCTTTCCCCAGCAAGCGCTGCTGTACCGCCTGAACGGCGACAAGAACCCGCTCCACGCCGACCCGGATTTCTCGGCGATGGGGGGCTTCGATCGCCCGATCATCCACGGGCTCTGCTCGTACGGGATCACGCTGAAGGCGATCGTCGACCGCGTGCTCGACGGCGACGTGACCAAGGTGGCGCGCTACCAGGCGCGGTTCGCGGGCGTCGCGTTCCCCGGTGAGACCTACGTCACCTCGTACTGGAAGGAAGGCGCGACGATCCTCCTCGAGTGCAAGGTGAAGGAACGCGACGCCTTGGTCATCTCGAACGCGGCGGTGACGATCCGCTAGATCAGCCGCCTGCCCCTGCCGCGCGCCCGTACGCGATCGCCCTCGGCTCGTTCACGACGTGACGAGCGGATGGGTGTGGGCGACCGGGAGCTCTCTCGGGTCGTGAGGACGCGCGCGGGTTGCTGCCGACGCCCGTGGCACGCCGGCGCCCGGGGGGCGATGCGTCGGATCATCGCGGTGTCGCCGGCGCCACGGGCGTGCAGCAGGGCCGGCGAGAGCTTCCTAGCCGATTCGCGTGGCGCACCCGTCGGGGCGGCGGGCGGCCAGCTCGCGGCGGAGCGTCGCCTTGAGGACGTCGAGCTCGGCCCGCGGCAGCTCGGCGGCGGCGCCCTGCAGCATGAGGGTGGCGGCGAGTCCGGAGAGCGTCGATATGGTGAAGTGCTGGAGCATGAGGCTCCGCCTCCGGGGCAGCTTCGCATCGGCGAAGATGCGCGACCAGACGCGATCCCAGGCCCGCGACATCTCGATCCGCCAGTTCCCGGGGCCGCGGTGCTCGGCGCGACCGAGGTGGTTCAAGAGGATCTCGAAGCCCGCCCGGTAGGGGCGGCTCCGGAAGTGCTCCCAGGCGAGGTCCACGAAGAGGGCGGCCCGGGCGGCGAGGCCGCGGCCGGCGAGCGGTGCGCGCTCGACCCGCTCCGCGAAGCGCGTGAAGGAGTCCTCCAGCACCGCGAGCAGCAGCTGGTCCTTGCTGCCGAAATGGTGCTGCACGGCCCCCCAGGTCACGCCGGAGCTGGCGGCGATCCGCTGGGCGGTCAGACCCTGGAAGCCGTGGCGCGCGATCACGTCGACGACCGCCGCGAGGATGCGCGCACGCGTCGCGGCGCTGCGCTCGGCATGCGAGCGCCGGACGCGCGGCCGCGGCCGGCCGGCCGGCCGCGAGCGGACGGCGCGCATCGCGGTCAGGTGCGCTCCGCGCGCAGCTGGCGCACCACCTGCGAGGCGATCGCGGCCTGCGGCCAGCCGCCGTAGTGTGCGACGTGCAGGATCAGCTCGTCGATCTCGGCGTCGCTGAGATCCCCGCTCTTCATCGCGGCGCCGAAGTGGAGCCGGAGGGTCAGCTCGTTCCCGAGGCCCATCAGGATGGTGAGTGTGACGAGGCGGCGCTCGCGGACGCCGAGGCCGGGTCGGGACCACACGGCGCCGAACAGATGCTCGATCGTGGCGTCGAGGAAGACGTCGCCCGGCAGGTCGGGCGGCGTGAACTGCATGACGGCGCCGAACTTCGCGAAGCCGGTCGCGCGGCGGTCGGGATCGGACATGGCTGCCTCCGTGCCGCGCTCAGCGGCGATTGGGGTCGTCGAGGCCGTAGACGCGCGCCATCACCTGCTGGCAGAGCCCCGTGCCCGGCAAGGCCAGGCCATGCTCACGCGCGAAGGCGAGCGTCACGGCGAGATCCTTCTCGGCGAGCGTGGTGTAGGCGCGCAGCATCCGCTGGAAGTCGGGCTCGCGGCGCTGCTCGTCCGGGAGCCGGTGCAACATGAGAAAGGCCTGCATCTGGTCGGTGAGGTTTCCGTTGCTGCGCGTGACCTCCTCGAACGCGGCCGTCGACAGGCCGGCGGCGCGGGCGAGCGTCGTCGCCTCGAAGGCCGCGAGGAAGCCGAGGTACGTCATCAGGTTGTTGCAGAGCTTGGTGGCCGCGCCGCTGCCGAGCGCCCCCGTGGGCACGATGGCGCGCGCCGCGGTCGCGAAGACGGGACGACAGCGCTCGACATCGGCCGGGGCGCCACCGACCATGTAGGTGAGGCGGCCCTGCGCGGCACCGGTCGGACCGCCCGTGACGCACGCGTCCACCAGGCCGATCCCTCGCGCGCGCGCCGTCGCGCCGAGCGCGCGGACGGTATGTGGCAGGACGGTGCTGTGAATGGCGATGACACACCCCGGGGCGGCGCCCGCGAGGAGGCCGTCGTCGCCGAGCACGACCGCCTGGACGTCGACGTCGTCGCGGACACACACGCCGACGACGTCCGAAGCGGCGGCGACCGCGCGCGCCGACGCCGCGGCGCGCGCACCCGCCGCCACGAGCTCCGCGACGGCGTCCGGCGCGAGGTCGTAGACGGTGGTGGTCAGCCCGGCCTCGCAGAGGCGGCGTGCCATCGGGCGGCCGATCGACCCGAGTCCGACGAAGCCGGCGCGCGTGGACATGGCGGCGGAGCTTAGGGTCAATTTGCCTTGTGCGCAATATGTAAATGGTGCTAAGCGCGTCGGCGTCGATGGTCGAATACGATCCCTACGCCTACGCGATGCACGAGGATCCCTATCCGACGTACGCGGCGTTGCGGGCCGAGGCGCCGGCGTACCGGAACGAGCGGCTGGAGTTCTGGGCCCTGTCGCGGCACGCCGACGTGCTCGCGGCCTTCCGGGACACGGCCCGATTCTCGAATCGTCACGGCGTGTCGCTCGACCGCGCTTCCTCGCATCCGCGGGCGCACGCGATGATGTCCTTCCTGGCCATGGATCCGCCGCGCCACACGCGGATGCGAGCGCTGGTGTCGCGCGGTTTTACGCCGCGCCGGGTTGCCGCGCTCGAGCCGCGCGTCCGCGCCCTGGCGAATCGCCACATCGACGGCTTCGTGGAGCGTGGCCGGTGCGACTTCATCAAGGACTTCGCCGGCAAGTTCCCGATGGACGTCATCAGCGAGATGCTCGGCGTCCCGGAGGCGGATCGTGATCAGCTCCGCGGGTGGGCCGACACGGTGGTCCATCGCGAGGAGGGCATGACCGACGTGCCTCCTGCGGGCATGGAAGCCGCCCTGCGCATCCTGGCCTACTTCAACGAGCTGGTCGCGGATCATCGCGCCCATCCGCGGGACGACCTCACGGCGGCGCTGCTCGCGGCGGAGATCGACGGCGACCGGCTCGACGACGCCGAGATCCTCGGCTTCCTCTTTCTGATGATCATCGCCGGGAACGAGACGACGACGAAGCTGCTCGGGAACGCCGTGTTCTGGCTGGCGCGGAACCCGGACCAGCGGCGCCTGGTCCGCGAGGATCCCGCCATGATCCCGCGCTGGGTCGAGGAGACCTTGCGCTACGACGGCTCGACGCAGGCCCTGGCGCGCACGGTGACCGGCGACGTGGAGCTGCACGGGCGTCGCCTGCGCGACGGGGACCGCGTCGTGCTCCTGGTCGGCTCGGCGAATCGCGACGAGCGCGTCTTCCCGGATTCCGACCGCTACGAACTCCTGCGCGACACCAGCGCGATGCTGTCCTTCGGCCATGGGACGCACTTCTGCCTCGGGGCGTCGCTGGCGCGTCTCGAGGGCCGGGTGGCGCTCGAAGAGGTGCAGCGGCGCTTCCCCGACTTCGAGGTCGAGCCGGCGGGAATCGAGCGCGTGCATTCGGTCAACGTGCGGGGGTTCGCGTCCCTGCCGCTGCGGTTCACGCCGGGGCGCGGAGGGCGCGGATGAGCGGGACGCGGACGGCGGTGGTGACGGGCGCTTCGGCGGGGATCGGCGCCGCCATCGCGCGGGCGCTCGGGGCGCTCGGATGGCCGGTCGCGCTCGGCGCGCGGCGGACGCCGCTCCTGCAGGAGGTGGGGCGCGACGTCGAGGCGGCGGGGGGACGGGCGTTCTCGCACGTGCTCGACGTCACCGACGCGGTTAGCATCGACGCGTTCTTCGGCACCGCGGAGCAGGCGCTCGGGCCGATCGACGTGGTGGTCAGCAACGCGGGGATCGGGCGGCCGGGCCTGCTGCACGAGGTGCCGATCGCCGAGCTGGAGCACGAGATCCGCACCAATCTGCTCGGACCGATGCTCGTGGCACGCCGGGCGCTGCCGGCGATGCTCGAGCGCCGGCGCGGCGACCTCGTCTTCGTCTCCTCGATGAACGTGGTGGAGCCGCGTCCGTTCCAGCTCGGGTACACCGCGTCGAAGGCGGGGGTCGAGGGGATGGCGCAGGTGCTGCGGCGCGATCTCGAGGGCACCGGAGTGCGCAGCACGATCGTGCGGCCGGGGGCGACGCGCAGCGAGTTCGGTTTCGGCTGGGAGCCGGACATCCTCGTGCGCGTGCTGGACGCGTGGAAGCAGTGGGGCTTCATGCGCCACCTGGACATGATGGGCGGCGATCAGGTCGCGCTCGCGGTGGTGGCGGCGGTCACGGCGCCGCCGGGCTTGCACATGGACGTCATCCAGGTGAGTCCCGAGCGTCGTGTCGGCGGCGATTGAGCGCAGGAGGACGGATGCGGTTCGGAGAGAAGGTGGCGATCGTGACGGGCGCGGGGCAGGGCATCGGGGAAGCCTACGCGAAAGCGCTCGCGCGCGAGGGCGCGCGGGTCGTGGTCGCGGACGTGAACGAGGCGCAAGGCGTCCGCGTCGCCGAGGAGATCCGGACGGCTGGAGGGGACGCGCGCTTCGTGCGCGTCGACGTGGCGTCTCCGGAGTCCACGAACGCCATGGCCGAGGCGACGATCGCGGCGTACGGCGGCATCGACTACCTCGTCAACAATGCGGCCATCTACCAGGGGATGCAGGTCGCGCCGCTGATCGCGGTCGACTGGGACTACTACAAGCGGTTCATGGACGTGAACATGCACGGGGCCCTGCTCTGCATTCGCGCCTGCTACGAGGCCATGGGAAAGCGGCCGGGCGCCGCGATCGTGAACCAGAGCTCGACGGCCGCCTGGATGGGCATCGGCTTCTACGGGATCGCGAAGCTCGCGCTGAACGGCATCACTCAGTCGGTCGCGCGCGAGCTCGGGATCTGGGGCATCCGGGTGAACGCGATCGCGCCGGGGCCGACCGACACCGAGGCGACCCGCGGCATCGTCCCGCCGCAGTACCTCAAGCAGATGGTGGCTCAGATGCCGCTCGCCCGGATGGGGATGCCGGAGGACATCGTGGGCGCCTGCCTCTTCCTGCTGTCGCCCGAGGCGGCGTGGATCACCGGCCACGTGCTCAACGTGGACGGGGGCCAGTGCATGCGCCCCTGAGCCGCGGGAAAGGAGCGAGGATCGGTGCATCCCGAGACCAGGAACTTCATCGACGGGCGGCTGGTAGACGCGTCGAACGGCGCGGCCTTCTCGAACGTCAATCCCGCGACCGAAGAGGTGATCGGCGTCACGGCCGACGGCACGCGCGCGGATATGGATCGCGCGATCGGCGCGGCGCGGCGCGCCTTCGACCGGACCGACTGGTCGACGGACCACGCCCTCCGCCGGCGTTGCCTCGAGCAGCTGCACCGGGCGTTGAGCGGCGCCAAGGACGAGCTCCGCGAGATCGTCATCGCGGAAACCGGGACGCCGATCATGCTCGGCTACACGGTGCAGTGCGACCAGGCGATCGACTGGATGCCGTACTACGCCGACCTCGCGGGCGGCTACGCGTTCGAGCGCCCGATGGCCGACATGTCCTTCATGGGCATGGTGAGCCGGCGCATCGTGCGACGCGAGGCGGCCGGAGTGGTCGGCGCGATCACGCCGTGGAACTTCCCGCTCTATCTGAACCTCTGCAAGCTCGGTCCGGCGCTCGCCGCCGGCTGCACGGTCGTGTTGAAGCCCGCGCCCGACACGCCGTGGTCGGCCACCATGCTCGGGCGGCTCGTCGCCGAGCACACCGACATCCCCCCGGGCGTCGTGAACGTCGTCGCCTCGAGCGATCATCTCCTCGGCGAGATGCTCGCGAGCGATCCGCGCGTCGACCTGGTCACCTTCACGGGATCGACCGCGACCGGACGGCGCGTCATGGCGAGTGCGAGCGCGACCGTGAAGAGGGTCTTCCTGGAACTCGGCGGCAAGTCGGCGACGATCATGCTCGACGACGCCGACCTGCCGGGCGCGCTCGCCCAGATCGGCACCGTCTGCACGCACGCGGGTCAGGGATGCGCGATCACGACGCGGCTCCTGCTGCCGAAGTCGCGCTACGCCGAAGGCGTTGCGATCACGACCGAGGCGTTCCGCACGTTCAGGTACGGCGATCCCATGAACCCCGCGCACCTGATGGGCCCGCTCGTCAGCGCGCGCCAGCGCGAGCGCGTACTCGGGTACATCGCCAAGGCGACGCGGGAGGGTGCGACCCTCGCCGTCGGCGGCGGCGTCCCGACGCATCTGCCCAAGGGCTATTTCGTGGAGCCGACGCTCTTCGTCGACGTCGATCCCGCCTCGACGCTCGCGCAGGAGGAAGTGTTCGGTCCGGTGCTGGCGGTGATCGCCTTCGAGGACGACGACGATGCCGTGCGCATCGCCAACGACTCGATCTACGGGCTCTCCGGGGCGGTGACGAGCGCCAGCGAGGATCGGGCGCTGAAGGTCGCGCGACGCATCCGCACCGGGACGCTCTCCGTCAATGGCGCCATGTGGTTCGCGGTGGACACGCCGTTCGGCGGGTACCGACAGAGCGGCGTCGGGCGCGAGAACGGGATCGCGGGCTTCGAGGAGTATCTCGAAACCAAGGTCATCGGCCTGCCGCCGCGCTGAGGGATCGTCATGTCCGAGAGCGCTGGCGAAACCCGGGTGTCGGTCGAATCGCGGAGGTCCGTGCCGCGCTTCGCGGGCGCGCTTCCGCTCCTGGGACACATGGCGAAATTCGCGCGCGACCCGGTCGCTATGATGCAGCAGGTGCGGGCGGCGTGCGGACCGGTGGGCGAGTTCCGGATGCTGAACAAGCGGGTGGTCCTCCTTTCCGGGCCGTCGGCGCAGGAAGCGTTCTGTCGCGCGCCGGACGAGCAGCTGAGCCAGAAGGTCGCGTATCGGATGATGACGCCGATCTTCGGCGAGGGGGTCGTCTTCGACGCGCCGCCCGAGCGCCTGAACGAGCAGCTTCGCATTCTCATGCCGGCGCTCCGCGACCAGAACATGCGCACGTATGCCGGCATCTTCACGGAGGAAGTCGAGCGCATGGTGGCCGGCTGGGCGGACCGGGGTGCGCTCGACCTGCTCGACTTCACGGCCGAGCTCACGACGTACACCTCGAGCCACTGCCTCCTCGGCCCGGAGTTCCGCCGCAACATGAACGAGGAATTCGCGCGCGTGTATGGCGATCTCGAGAAGGGCGTGAACGCGATCGCCTACGTGAACCCGTATCTCCCCCTACCGGTGTTCCGGCGGCGCGACCGCGCGCGCGCGCGTCTGCTGGAGATGATCGGCGCCATCATCGATCAGCGGCGGGCGGCGGGCGTCGAGGCGCACGACGCGCTGCAGGTGTTGATGGAGTCGCGCTACGCGGACGGGACACCGCTCACGGCGAACGAGATCACCGGCATCCTCACGGCGGCGATGTTCGCCGGGCACCATACGAGCTCGGGAACGGAGGCCTGGACGATCATCGAGCTGGCGCGCCATCCCGAGTGGGCCGCCAAGGTGGTGGCGGAGGTCGACGCGCTCTACGCGCGCGACGGGGCGCTCACGTATCAGACCTTCCGCGACGTGCCGGTGCTCGAGTCGGTGTTGAAGGAGGTGCTGCGGCTCCACCCGCCGCTGGTGATCCTGATGCGGGGGGTGCTCGAGGACTTCACCGTCGAAGGGCTGACGATTCCCACTGGGAAGCTCGTCGCGATCTCGCCTGCCGTATCGCACCGGATCCCCGAGCTCTTCCGCGATCCCGAGCGGTTCGACCCGAGTCGCTACGGTCCAGGGCGTGAGGAGGACGCCGCGCCGTTCGCGTGGATCCCTTTCGGGGGCGGACGCCACCGCTGCTCGGGTTCCGCATTCGCGCTCATGCAGCTCAAGGCCATTACCATGAGCCTGCTGCGGCGCTTCACGTTCGAGCTCGTCGATCAGCCCGACAGCTACGGACCGGACTATACGAAGATGGTCGTGCAGGTGCGTCAGCCGTGCCGTGTGCGATACCGCCGGCGCGTCGATGCCGGCGGCGCAGGTGCGCACGGCGCCGCGACGACTGGCGCGGGCGCCGCCGGCGCCGCGCGCGTATACGTCGATCTCGGCCTGTGTCAGGGGCACGCCGTCTGCGTGTCGGAGGCTCCCGACGTGTTCCGCTTGAATGCGCAGCGGACCGCCGTCGACCTGGTGCGAACGGAGATCCCGGCGGAGGCCCGCGCGCGTGTGGCGGCCGCGGCGAAGCACTGTCCGACCCGCGCCATCAGCGTCGAAGACGCTTGAACGAGAGGAGATCCCCGATGCCCGCGTTTCCCCGCAGCGAGATGGAAGAGATGATGCGCCGCTGGCTCAAGGCCAACGAGGACGCGGAGACCGCCGGCGACTGGCGCGGGCTCGCGGACCACTACACGGAAGATGCCGAGTACACGTGGAACCTCGGACCCAACGAGGACTTCATCGCGCGCGGCCGGGCGCAGATCCGCGAGTGGGTCATGGGAAGCGAGATGGAAGGCCTCGAAGGCTGGGAGTACCCCTACGACGCCGTCCTCATCGACGAGCAGCGCGGCGAGGTCGTGGCGTTCTGGCGGCAGGTCGCGCCGGCCACCCGCGACGACGGCTCGCGCTACGAGATCAAGGGCATGGGCGGCTCGTGGTTCCGCTACGCCGGCAACTACCAATGGTCCTGGCAGCGCGATTTCTTCGACTTCGGGAACGCGATGGCGTGCTTCATGGAGCTCATCCAAGCCGGGAAGCTCGGCGCGGGCATGCAGGCGCGGATCGAGCGGGTGATGGGAGGCGAGGTGGCGCCCGGCCACGTGAAGCACGGAGGGTGAGGATGCGCGGCGCCGCCCTCGCGCTGGAGCCGTCGATCGCCGCCGTCGCGGGCGGGCCGCGGTGGTTCTCCCCGAACCCGAGTAAGGCGTGGGGCGAAAAGTTCTTCCTCGCGTACACGCCGTTCTGGATCGCGACGATGGGCGTCCTCATGGCGACCGGCGCCGGCAAGCGGTGGGGCGACCTCGGCTTGAACGTCGCGATGGTCGTCATCTGGGCGCCGCTCGTGGCCGTTCCGGCGCTCGTCCACGACGAGCACGCGCTCGGCCGGCCCTGGTGGCGCGCGTACTGGTGCAAGTTCAACGTCTGGATCGGGATCTACGCCTGCGTCGGGAGCTACTTCGGCAGCGAGTACTTCTTCGACGTGCTCGGCATGGTCTACAACTACCCGCAGCTCGCCTGGCGCCTCGATTCGGCGCTCCTCGGCTCGGGTGCGCAGACGGTGCCGTTCATCATGTACCCGTCGGCGCACTTCTACTTCGTGACGTACCACACGCTCGGCGTCATCGTGTTGCGGCGCATCCGCACGTCGGACCTCGGGGCGAGCGCGTGGTGGTTCTGGCCGATCGCCGTCCTGGCGGTGGCCTACGGGTTCGCGTGGGCCGAGACCTTCGCGATGACGGACGGGGCGATCGCGGAGCAGTTCACCTATCGGAATCTGCCGCGCATGCTGCGCTGGGGATCGCTCTTCTACGCGACGTACTTCGTGGTGAGCTTCCCGATGATCTACCGGCTCGACGAGCGCGCGCGCGACGACTGGCCCCTCAGGCGCGTCGCCGTCGAGGCGTTGGCCGCCGGGATGCTGCTGCTTTTCCTGCTCGATGCGCTCACGCGCTTCGTCGGCCGGCTGTACTGACGACGGCGCCTCGGATCGGCCCGCGTCGGGTCGTGGGGAACCCCGGATTCGACCTACGCCGCGACCGCCGCGGCCTGCGGCGGCTCGAGGGCGAGCTTCAACACCTCGTCGATCGTCGCGACCGGGTGGAAGGTCATGTGCGCTCGCACGTCGGGCGGCACGTCCTCGAGGTCGCCACGGTTGCGCTCCGGGAGGATCACGGTGCTGAGGCCCGCCGCGTGCGCCGCCAGCACCTTCTGCTTGAGGCCGCCGATCGGTAGCACGCGGCCCTGGAGCGTGATCTCGCCCGTCATGCCGATCATGGGCCGCACCGGCCGCCCGGTCATGAGCGAGGCGATCGCGGTCGCGAGGGTGATGCCGGCGCTCGGTCCGTCCTTCGGCATGGCGCCCGCCGGCACGTGGAGGTGGAACTCGCGTCGTCGGAAGGCCTGCGGGTCGATGCCGAACTCCGCGGCGTGGCTGCGGACCCAGGTGAGGGCGATTCGCGCCGACTCCTTCATCACGTCGCCGAGCTGACCGGTCAGGGTCAGCCCTTCGGATCCTTCCATCGACGCCGCCTCGACGAAGAGCACGTCGCCGCCGACCCCAGTGACCGCGAGGCCCGTCGCCACGCCGGGAAGCGCCGTCCGGCTCGCCGCCTCCCGGAAGAACTTGGGGCGGCCGAGCGCGTCGCGGACGCGGGCCGCGTCGACCACGACCGGCGCGACCGCCATGGCCCCAGCGATCTCGGTCGCGATCTTGCGGAGCAGGGTGCCGAGCTCGCGCTCGAGCTGCCGCACGCCCGCCTCGCGGGTGTAGTCATTGATGACGTGGCGGACGCGGGCGTCGTCGATCGTCGCCTCCTCGGGGCGCAGGCCGTTCTGCTCCATCTGGCGCGGCCAGAGATAGCCCCGCGCGATCGCCACCTTCTCCTCGACGGTGTAGCCGTCGAAGCGGATCACCTCCATGCGATCGAGCAGCGGACCCGGGATGGAGTCGGCGACGTTGGCGGTCGCCAGGAACAACACGTGCGACAGGTCGAGCTCGACGTCGAGGTAGTGGTCGCGGAAGGAATGGTTCTGCGCCGGATCCAGCACTTCGAGCAGGGCCGCGGCGGGATCGCCGCGCCAGTCGGCGCCGAGCTTGTCGACCTCGTCGAGCAGGATGACCGGATTCATGGTTCCTGCGTCGCGGAGCGCCCGCACGAGCCGGCCGGGCATCGCGCCGATGTAGGTGCGGCGATGACCGCGGATCTCGGCCTCGTCGCGAACGCCGCCGAGCGAGATCCGGACGAACTTCCGTCCCGTCGCCCTGGCGATCGATTCGCCGATCGAGGTCTTGCCGGTGCCCGGGGGGCCGATGAGGGTCAGGATGACGCCCGACCGTCGGTCCTCGGGGACGCCGCGTTCGGCGCGGAGCTTGCGCACCGCGAGGTGCTCGGTGATGCGCTCCTTCACGTCGTCGAGGCCGGCGTGATCGGCGTCGAGCACGTCCCGGGCATGCCCCGGATCGAGGCGCTCCTCGGAGCGCTTCGCCCACGGCACCGCCAGCAGCCAATCGAGGTACGTCCGGAGCATGGAGGACTCGCCATGTCCCTCGGGCATCTTCTCGAGGCGCGCGAGTTCGCGCTCGGCTTGCGCACGCGCGGCATCTGGCATGCCGGCGTCGGCGATCTTCCGGCCGTAGTCGTCGATGGCGGCGGAGTCGTCCTCGCCGAGCTCCTTCCGGATGGAGTCCATCTGACGGCGGAGCAGGTAGTCGCGCTGTTGCTTGTGCGCGCCGGCGGCGACGTCTTCGCGGATGCGCTTGCGCACCTGCAGCTCGGCGAGGCGCTCGCGCTGCAAGCGCAGCGAGAGCGCCAGGCGCTCGCCGACGTCGAGGGCCTCGAGGATCTCGATCTTCTGGGCGACCGTGAGGTCGGGCGAATAGCCCGCGGTGTCGGCGAGTGCCCCCGGCTCGGTGATCGAGCGAATGAACTGGCCCACGCGCTCGTCGGCCTCGCGCAGCTCGAGGATCTCGTGGACGACGGCGCGGTACTCGCGCTCCAGATCGATCGTGCGGGCGGGCGGCGGCGCGACGTCGCTCACCTGCTGTACGGCGACGCGCAGGCTGCCGGCGGCGTCGGGCTCCGCGGCGCCCGCGATGGCGCGATGCCTGCCGGTCAGCATCACGGCGTAGCCGCGACCGGGGAGGCGGATCTTCTCGACGACGTCGGCGACGGTGCCGACGCGGGCATACGTGGTGCCGTGACGCGGCACCAAGAACACGCGGGACTCCTCGCCGACGTCGACGGGCAGGGTGACCGTCATCCCGGGGAAGACTACCGTGTCGTCGAGGGCGATCAGGCGCAAAGTCGACATGCGTCCCGAGGTAAGGCCGAACGCTTCGATGTCAACCGGCGTCTACGCGTTGGCCTCCGCGGCGATCAGGCGTCCGAGCCTGCGCAGCTGCGTCGTGGTGCCGCCGAGCTGGAGCTCGAGCTGCTTGGCGTAGAGGAAGTAGCGATGCAGGGGGTAGTCGCGGTCGACGCCCATGCCGCCGTGGAGGTGCTGCGCGGTGTGAACCACGCGCTGACCGCCGGCGCCCGCCCAGTACTTCGCGATTGCCACCTGGGTCTCGGCCGGGAGACCGACGGCGAGCCGCCAGGCCGCCTGCCAGGTCGTGAGGCGGATCGCCTCCACGTCGATGTAGGCGTCTGCGAGACGTTGTCCGACCGCCTGGAACATCGCGATCGGCTGGTCGAACTGCTTGCGGTTCTTCGTGTAGTCGCTGGTGAGCGCGAGCGCCTGTTCGCACACGCCGAGCGCGACGCAGGCGAGCGCCGTCGTCGCGCGCTCCTCGATCCACGCGAGCACCGCGCCGCCCGTCGCCGTCGTGCCGAGCACGGCGTCGGCGCCGACCCGGACGTCGTCGAGCTCGATGCGCGCCTCCGGTTGTCCGCTCGTGGTGAGGAGCGGCCAGGTGCGGAGCCCGGGCGTGGCGGCTTCCACGAGGAGCACGACGACCTTGCCGTCGGCGGCGGCGGGCACGAGCAGGAGGTCGGCCAGGTCGCCCGCCGGTACGCACGTCTTGATGCCGGAAATCCGCCAGCTCGCTCCGTCCTTGCGCGCGGTCGTCGTTGGCCGCTGCGGGTCCGCCTGGTCCTCCGTGAGGGCGGCGGTCAGGATCGCCTCGCCCTCGACGACCTTCGGAAGCCACGCGTTCCGCTGCGCGTCCGTGCCGTATTCCGCGATGGGGAGTGCGCCGGTGACGATCGTCTCGAGGAGCGGAATGGGCGCGGCGGCGCGCGCCATCTGCTCGACGACGAGCGCCACCTCGAAGAAGCCGAGGCCCGCGCCGCCGTGCGCTTGCGGCACGGCGATGCCGAGGAGACCGGCCCGGGCGGCCTCCGCCCAGAGCTCGCGATCGAAGCGCGGGCCGCCGGCCCGCTCGATCTGGCGCACGCGCTCGTGGGACGCGTGGTCGGTGAAGATCCGCTTGGCGAGCTCCGCGATCTGCTGCTGCTCGTCGCTGAACGAGAAATCCATGACCGGTCCTTTCAGAAGCGCGGCATGCGCGGCAGGCCGAGACCGAACATGCCGATCAGGTCGCGTTGCACCTCGTTGGTGCCGCCGCCGAACGTCAGGATGAGGAGGCTGCGGTAGAGCATCTCCAGTCGGGCGACGCCGACCGCGTCACGGGAGCCGCGACAGAGATAGGCGCGCGGGCCGATGATCTCCATGAGGATCCGGAAGGCCTCGAGGTAGAACTCGGTCCCGAACACCTTGATGGTGGAGGCGTCGGCGACGTCGAGGCGTCCCTGCGTCCCCGTCCACGCCACCTTCCAGTTGACGAGGCGGAGGAACTCGAGCCCGGCCGCGACGCGGGCGAGCCCCACCTGCACCCACTCCTGGTCGATGACGTGCCCGCCCTCGGGGCGGTCGGTGTGCCGGGCCCACGCGACGACCTCCTCGTACGCCTGGGCCAGCAGGCCCGCGGAGCAGAGCGTCACGCGCTCGTGGTTCAGCTGGCTCGTGATGAGGCGCCAGCCCCCGTTCTCCTTGCCGACGAGGCACGTCGCGGGGACGCGCACGTCGTCGAGGAAGACGGTGTTGATGTCGTGATCCGAGAGGAGGTGCATCGGATCGATGCGGATGCCGGGCGTCTTGGTGTCGATCGCCAGCATCGAGATGCCTTCGTGTTTCGGGACGTCGGGGTTCGTGCGGACGGCGAGCCACATGTAGTCGGCATCGCTCGCGAGGCTCGTGAAGATCTTCTGGCCATTCACGACGTACTCGTCGCCGTCGCGGACGGCCCGCGTCTTGAGCGAGGCGAGATCGGTGCCGGCGTTCGGTTCGGTGTAGCCGATGCAGAAGTGGATCTCCCCCTGCAGGATGCGGGGCAGAAAGAAGCGCTTCTGGTCCTCGGTGCCGTGACGCATGATCGTCGGGCCGACGGTGTTGATGGTGAGCATCGGGACCGGCGCGCCCGCCCGCATCGACTCGTCGAAGAAAATGAACTGCTCGATTTGCGAGCGCCCCTGGCCGCCGTACTCCTTCGGCCAGCCGATGCCGAGCCAGCCGTCGGCCCCCATGCGCTTCACGACGGCGCGCATGGTCGGTCCGACCCCGCGTCCGTGGTGGAGCTCCTCCCGGATCTCCGGCGTCAGCAGCGCGGTGTAATACGCGCGCAGGTCGCGGCGCAGTGTTTCCTGTTCCTCGGTGTAGGCGATGTACATGTCGTCGGGCTCCTCGCGTCGCGGCGCCGCCGCGGTCGGGTGGAAGGACCTACGCGGCGCTCCCGGTCGTGAGGACGAGGCGGGCGCCGCACGATACGGCGCGGGTGTAGCTCCCGGGTTCCGCCGTGTCGAGCGCGCTCAGGGCGTGACGACCCACGACGGGTTGGCGCCGCTCTGGAACTGCGGGCCGACGTAGACGTGGTCCGGCCCCGGAAGATAGCCGGCGTCGAGCAGGAAGGCGCGGGCGCTCGCCAGCGTTCCCGACATCGCGCCGACGCCGCGCAGCCCGTACGACTGGACGTCGCCGATCTGCGTTCCCACCGGAACCTCGATCGCGAGCCGGCCGACGCCGTCGGGCACGCGCGGGCTCAAGCCGGCGATGGGCTGGTTGTGGTCGGAGTAGTAGGTGGTGCCACCGACCGTCGCTATGCCGCGCAGGACCTGCCCGCCGACGTCCACGTCGATGTCGTAGTCGACGAAGAGATAGTTGCGGGCGTCGCTCAGCATCTTCGAGGAAGGATTGGGATTGGGCTCGGTCTTGCCTTCGCGGACCATCTCCTTCGCCATGATGGCATACGAGAGCGGATCGAGATCCATGCCGAGCTCCCGCGGCACGCCGCTGTCGTCGAACGCGTAGGGAGCGATGCCGAAGGCGAGCGTCGAGACGCCGTTGTCTTCGACGAGGCCGTTGCCCGTGGCGACGCGGACGATCGGATGGGTGCCCCGATAGCTCCCGGCGAAGACGGGCAACACGCCGGTCTCGTCGGGGCGATAGCGCGTCTCGAGCAGAGCGCCCGTTCCGTCGACGTCGACCTCGACGATGCCCTCGATGTCCGTGGTGCGACCGTAGCGCGCCATCAGCACGTCGGGGTAGACGCCCGTGCCGAAATCCTCGTTCGACCAGATGAGCACGTAGCGGTAGGTCGTGTAGCCGCCTTGGGGGATCGGCTTCGCGTAGACGATGAGGGGCACGTCGCTGCGCGCGTAGCCGGGATGCGGCGGGAAGCGATTCACGTCGTCGTCGATCCCGAGTACTATCGGCGCGTAGCGGGTGAAGTCGTAGCGCGGGTCGCCGCTCGGGATCGCCTCGACCGCGGCCGCCGCGGTGACGGACACGGGCGCCTTGGGGTTCGGACTCAGCGTCTTCTCGGGATGGAGGCCGATCACGTGGTCGCCGGCCGCGAGCGCGCCGAGGAGGATGCGGTACGCGGTCGGCGTGCCGCCGCCGTAGAGCACGAGCTGGCCGAGCGGGGTGCCGTCGAGGTCGTAGCTCACGACGACCGACTCGCTGTCCGGCGTGCCCCAGTCCGTGCCGACCGTCGCGATCGTGAGCGTCGCGACGCCCTCGCCGGGCGCGGCGACGGTGAAGGGGAGCGCCTGGAAGCCGGTCGGCGAGACGGCGAGCGGGAAGATCCCGTCGACCCAGTCGGGGGCGTCGTCGCAGATGGCGGGATCGCAGCCGGAGACCTTGGCGATCTTGGCGGCGCACTTGGCGGTGTCCTTCGGGAAGGCGTGCATCTTGCTGGCGCGTCGGCGGGTGAGCTTCGTGGAGACGAGCTTTCCGGCGGTCGCCGCGCGTACGTTGCCGCACGCCGTCGCCGCGGCGCTGGCGCAGGTCGCGGCGTCGTCCCAGGTGGCGTCGTAGGCGCTCTCCGCCAGGGCGTCGAGATTGCAGGCGACGAGCGCCGCGCAGCCCGGTGAGAGGAGGTACGGGTCGGCGGCGCCGTCCGGGCGGGGGCAGGCCGTCGGGCACGTCGGGTTCGCCTTCTTCCCGCAGGCGAGGACCGCCTTCCAGCGCGCCTTCACGAACTTCTCGACGGTTTTCGGGACGGTCGCGAGATCGCCGCCGCAGTCGCCGGCGCACGCGGCCGTCGTGGTGGACGGACGGGCGGCGGCGAGCAGGGACACGGCGAGCACGAGCGGGACGACCAGCGACGTACGACGGGGGAGCGGCATGGGGCGGGGCCTCCTCGGAGCGCGAGATCTCCGTGGTGCCTAGCACGAACCGCGGCGCGGCGGCTATGGAATTTCCCCCCTGGCCGCGGCGGACGCCAGCGGGTTCGCACCGCCCCGGATCGAGGTCGCAGCGGCCGTTGCCGCCCGGCCGTCAGAGCGCCAGGTGCCGCGCGACGAGCTCGCGGTGATACTGCGCGTCGCCGAGCAGCGACTCGCTCGACCTGGCGCGCTTGAAATAGAGGTGCACGTCGTACTCCCAGGTGAACCCGACGCCGCCGTGGATCTGCAGGCAGTCCGCGGCGCACCGGAAATAGGTGTCGGAGGCGTAGGCCTTCGCGAGCGAGGCGGCGATGGCGAGCTCGGGGCCGCGCTCGTCCGCCGCGCAGGCGGCGTAGTACGTCGCGGAGCGGGCGGCCTCGACCCGCATGAGCATGTCGGCGCACTTGTGCTTGATCGCCTGGAAGGACCCGATGGGGCGGCCGAACTGCATGCGCTCGCCAGCATAGGCGACCGCGAGATCGAGGCAGCGTTCGGCGCCTCCGACCTGCTCGGCGGCGAGCGCGACGGTGGCGAGCCGCAGGGTCGTCGCCAACGGCTCCCATCCCTGAGGGTCGCCGCCGAGGACGGCGCTCCGAGGCACCCGCACGTCGTCGAGTACGATCTCTGCGAGCCGCCGCGTCTGGTCGAGCGTGGCAAGGGCGCGGCGCCGGAGCCCGGGCGTGGTCGCCGGAACGAGGTAGAGCGCGACGCCGGTGGTTCCGCTCGTCCCCGGAGTGCGCGCCGCGACGAGCAGAAGGTCGGCCGTGTGCCCGTCGACCACGTACGCCTTCGTGCCGGAGAGAACGACGTTCGCGCCGTCGATGCGCGCCAGCGCCTGGACGCCGTCCGCGTCCCATCGGCCGTCCGGCTCCGCGTGGGCGAGCGCCGCCGTCGTCGTGCCGGCGGCGATGCCGGGAAGCCACGCCGCCCGCTGCTCGGGGCTCGCGCCGACCACGAGCGCGTTGGCGCCGAGGCAGACCGTCGAGAAGAACGGCGCGCAGAGCACCGCGGCGCCCATGGCTTCCATGAGGACCATGATCTCGACCTGGCCGAGGCCGAGGCCTCCGTAGTCCTCGGGAACGACGACCGCGGGCCAGCCCATTTCCTCGGCGATGCGGCGCCAGAGCGCGGGATCGAAGCCGCGTTCCGTCGCCATGGCGGCGCGCACCTCGGCCGAACCGGCGTGCGCGGAGAGGAAGGCGCGGGCGGTGTCGCGGAGCTGGCGCTGCTGCTCGTCGAGGGCGAAGTTCATCGGCGCGGGCGAAGGTGCGGCGGGTTCAGGAGCCGTAGACCTTCTGGGAGGGGGGCGCCTTGGCGAGGAGGTCGCGCACCACCGGCCCGAGCTCGCCCGGCGCGAAGCGCGCGCCCTTGTCGACGCCGATGCCGGTGCGCCAGCCCTCGGCGACGTGCAGTGTGCCGCCGGCGATCTCGAAGACTCGGCCCGTCACGTCGCGCGACTCGGCGCTGCCGAGCCACACCACGAGCGGCGCGACGTTCTCGGGCGCCATGGCGTCGAATCCCTCGGCCGGCTTGGCCATCATCTCCGCGAAGACCGTTTCGGTCATCCGGGTTCGCGCCGCGGGCGCGATGGCGTTGGCGGTGACGCCGTACCGGCGGAGCTCCGCCGCCTGGACGAGCGTGAGCGCGGCGATGCCCGCCTTCGCCGCGGAGTAGGCCGCCTGGCCGATCGATCCCTGCAGGCCGGCGCCGGAGCTCGTGTTGACGAGGCGGGCGTCGACCGTGT
Organism: Deltaproteobacteria bacterium; assembly: GCA_020852955.1. Classification (GTDB taxonomy): domain Bacteria; phylum Desulfobacterota; class Binatia; order UTPRO1; family UTPRO1; genus UTPRO1. The sequence continues at coordinate 51,350 of JADYZW010000037.1, forward strand.
CGCCCGCCTTGATGCGATCGCGCCAGTACGCGGCGGCGTGGCGCGCGACGCAGAAATGGCCTTTCAGGTGCACGCGCACGACGGCGTCCCACTCCTCCTCCGAGGCACTGACGAACATGCGATCGCGGACGAAGCCGGCGTTGCTGACGACCACGTCGAGCCGCCCGAAGGCGTCGAGCGCGGACTGGACCAGGCGTCCGGCACCGGTCCAATCCGCGACGTCGTCGCCGTTCGCGACCGCGTGACCGCCGGCGGCTCGGATGGCGTCGACGACCTCCGCGGCGGGGCCGGCCGCGGCCTCGCCGCGGCCGTCGAGCGCGGTGCCGATGTCGTTCACGACGACCTTCGCGCCTTCGGCGGCGAAGGCGAGAGCATGCGCCCGGCCGATGCCGCGGCCGGCGCCGGTGACGATGACGACCCGTCCGTCGCAGATCCCGGCCATGCTCAGAGCCTCTCGAGGATGGTGACGTTGGCCTGGCCGCCGCCCTCGCACATGGTCTGCAGGCCGTAGCGTCCGCCGGTGCGCTCGAGCTCGCAGAGCAGGGTGGTCATGAGGCGCGCGCCGGTCGCGCCGAGCGGGTGGCCGAGCGCGATCGCGCCGCCGTTCACGTTCACCTTGGCGGGATCGAAGCCGGTTTCCTTCTGCCAGGCGAGGACGACGGAGGCGAAGGCCTCGTTGATCTCGACCAGGTCGATGTCGTTCCGCGTCATCCCCGCTTTCTCGAAGGCCCAGGCGGTGGCCGGGATGGGGGCGGTGAGCATCCACACCGGGTCGGCGCCGCGGACGCTCATGTGGTGGATGCGCGCGCGCGGCGTGAGGGCGTGCTCCTTCACCGCGCGCTCCGACGCGATCAGGATGGCGGCGGCCGCGTCGGAGATCTGGCTCGACACGGCCGCGGTGAGGCGTCCGCCCTCGCGCAACGGCTTCAGCGTCGCCATCTTCTCGAGCGAGGTGTCGCGGCGGGGGCCCTCGTCGGCGCGCACGCCCGCGAGCGGCACGATCTCGCGCGCGAAGCGACCCTCGTCGATCGCGCGCAGCGCCCGGCGGTGGCTTTCGAGCGCGAAGCGCTCCATGTCCTCGCGGGTGCACTGCCACTTCTCGGCGATCATCTCGGCCGAGCGGAACTGGGAGACCTCCTGCGTGCCGTAGCGCTTCTGCCATCCCTCGGAGGTCGAGAACGGATCGGCGAATCCGTAGGCTTCGCCGGCGAGCATGGCCGACGAGATCGGGATCATGCTCATGTTCTGGACCCCGCCGGCGATCAGGAGGTCGGCCGTTCCGCTCATGACGCCCTGGGCGGCGAAGTGCACCGCTTGCTGCGCGGACCCGCACTGGCGGTCGATCGTGGTGCCGGGCACGGCGTCGGGAAACCCCGCCGCGAGCCAGCACGTCCGGGCGATGTCCCCGGCCTGCGGACCGATCGTGTCGACGCAGCCGAAGATCACGTCTTCGACCGCCTCCGGATCGACGCCCGTCCGGTCGACGAGCGCGCGCAGCACGTGTCCGCCGAGATCGGCCGGATGCACGGCCGCGAGGCCGCCACGGCGGCGGCCGACCGGGGTGCGGACTGCGTCGATGATGTACGCCTCTGCCATGGGGAGCCTCCCGTCGAGGATGGATCGCGAACCGGGCAGGTCTAACGAAGAACGGTTCGGGATACTAGCGTTGGACGACCACCGAGGAGCCGTGCCCGAAGAGGCCCTGGTTCACCGTCACGCCGACCTTCGCTCTCTCGACCTGGCGGCCCGTCGCCTGCCCGCGCAGCTGCCAGGTGAGCTCGCAGACCTGCGCGATCGCCTGGGCCGGGATCGCCTCCCCGAAGCACGAGAGTCCACCGCTCGGATTGACGGGCACGCGGCCTCCGATGGTGGTCACCCCGTCGTTGAGGAGCTTCTCGGCGTCGCCGGCAGGACAGAGCCCGATGTTTTCGTACCAGTCGAGCTCGAGGGCCGAGGAGAGATCGTAGACTTCGGCCACGTCGACGTCCTCGGGGCCGATGCCGGCCTGCGCGTACGCGGCGGCGGTGATCGAGTCGCGGAAGGCGACCGGCGGCGGCGGCACGGCGGCCGCCGAGTCGGTCGCGAAGTTCGGCATCTCGATCACCGTGCTCGGATAGCGCGGCGTGACGGTCGAGACGGCGGAGATCGTGACGGGATCGGTCGCGTGTTTGCGGGCGTACGCCATGCTGGTGAGCACGAGGGCGGCGCCGCCGTCGCTCGTCGCGCAGATCTCCAGGAGACGGAGGGGATCGGAGACCATCGGCGAGGCGAGCACCTCTTCTTCGGTGACGAGTTTCCGATAGCGGGCGTAGGGGTTCTCGAGCCCGTGTCGCGCGTTCTTCACCTTGACCTTGGCGAAGTCGCGATCGGTCGCGCCGTAGAGCGCCATGCGGCGGCGGGCGTAGAGCGCGAAGTAGACCGGATTGGTCGCGCCGAGGAGCCGGAAGCGCAGCCAGTCGGGATCGGTGCCGCGCTCGCCGGCCTGGGGCGCGAAGAAACCCTTCGGCGTCGTGTCGGCGCCGACGACGAGCGCGACGTCGCAGTTGCCCGCGAGGATGTGGGCGCGCGCGACGCTCACGGCCTGCGAGCCGGAGGCGCATGCGCCGTAGCAGCTCGTGACCTGCGCCCCCGACCAGCCGAGCGCCTGCGCGACCGTGGCCCCCGCGATGAAGCCGGGATAGCCGTTGCGGATCGTGTCGCCCCCGGCGACGAACTGCACGTCCTTCCACGCGATGCCGGCGTCGGCGAGGGCGGCGCGCGCCGCGGCGACGCCGTACTCGACGAAGTTCTTGCCCCACTTGCCCCAGGGGTGCATGCCCACCCCGAGCACCGCGACCTTGCGTTCGCTCATGACCGGCTCCGTGCCGGACTCGCCGAGCGCGCGGCGGGCGTCCACTTCCAGACCAGGTACTCCTTGGCGTCGTCGCTGTAGAGCGTCTCCGCGACGAGTTCCATCCGCATCCCGACCTTCAGGTCGGCCGTCGCGACGCCGTGCGCGACCTGCCCGAGGACGACCATCTTCTCGTCCGCGAGCTCCACGGCGGCGATCGCGTAGGGCACGAAGGGCTCGGGCGACACGTAGGGCGCCGGCGGTTGGTAGTGGTTGTCCGTGTACGACCAGAGCGTTCCGGTCGCGGAGAGCGCGACGTCCGCGAGCTCGGCGCTCCCGCAGGAAGGATTGCGGCAGGCGAACGTCTCTTTCGGGAAGAAGTAGCTCCGGCACGAGCCGCAACGGCTCCCGATCAAGCGGGGGCGTTCCGGGTTCGCGTCGAACCAGCCGTCGAGCGCCGAGACCTTGGTCTTCACGATGCCTCCTCGTGCGGGTCGAGTACGGCCGCGGCGAGCCGCCCGCGGTGCCAGCCGCTCGTCCCCCATGTCGTTTCGAGCGCCCAGGCGCGCTTCATCCATACGTGGAGATCGACCTCCCAGGTGTAGCCGATCGCGCCGTGCACCTGCAGCGCGGCGCGGGCGGCGAACGCCGCCGCGTCGGCCGCGACGAGCTTCGCGTGCGAGGCGTCGCGGCCGCGCGCCGGAAGGTCGCGGGCGATCCCGAACGCGGCGCGGTACACCACCGGTCGTGCGAACTCGAGCCGCACCCGGGCGTTGGCGAGCCTGTGCTTGATCGCCTGGAAGCTTCCGATCTCGCGGCCGAATTGCTCGCGCTGCTTCGCGTAGCCGACGGCCTCCTCGATGAGCCGTGCGGCGACGCCGAGGAGCTGGGCGGCGGCGCCGAGCGCGCCGCGGTCGACCGCGGCCGCGTGCAGGCGGCGGCCGTGCGCGCCGGCGGCGACCCGCGTCCGCGCCGACGGCGTCCAGGCGACGCGGAAGAGGCGCTGCGCGGCGTCGAGGTGGGGCAGGGGCTCGCTCCGGACCTCCGCGCGGGGCAGCGCGTGGATCTCGTCCCGGTCGACCAGCAGCAGGAGCTCCGCTGCGTCGGCGTGCGCGACCCACGGGTTCGGCTGGCAGCCGACGCCCACCACGACCTCGCCCGCCGCGATGCGCCCGAGCCAGGGGTCGGCGATGCCGTGATCTTCGAGCCCCGCGAGCAGCGGCACGGCCACCAGCGCCGTATCGACGATGGCCTCGGGGAGCGCCGCACGGCCCGTCTCCTCGAGCGCCAGCACCATCGACACCTCGTCGAGCCCGAGCCCGCCCGCCCGCTCCGGCGCGAGCAGTCCGAGCAGGCCGAGCTCCGCGAGCGCCCGCCAGCGGCCGGCGTCGTGGGCGGGCGCGTCCTCCCAGACCTTGCGCACGGCCGCGGGCGCGCACACCCGATCCAGCACGCCGCGGACGCTGTCGCGGAAGCGCAGGTGCTCGTCTTCGAAGGCGAAGTGCATCGGCGCCTCAGTCCCGGGGCAGGCCGAGCACGCGCTCGGCGATCACGTTGCGCTGGATCTCGTTCGTTCCGGCGTAGATGGGGCCCGCGAGCGAGAACAGGAAGCCGTCGAGCCAGCCCGCGGCCTCGGGCGGCGCCACGGGCGGCAAGAGGCCCGCGTCGGCGCCGAGCAGCGCGAGGGCCGTCTCGTGCATGCGGACGTCCATCTCCGACCAGAAGATCTTGGTGAGGCTCGCCTCGGCGCCGATCGAGCCGCCGGCGATCAGACGCGACGCGGTAGCGTAGGTCGAGAGCGAATAGGCTTCGGCGTCCATCCAGGCGCGCACCACGCGATCGCGGAGCGTCGGGTCGGCGTCGGCGCCGCGCGCCTCCCAGAGCCGGCGCAGGCGCCGGGCCGTCGCCTGGAAGCGCGCCGGGCTCCGCAGCATGAGGCCGCGCTCGAACCCCGCCGTCGCCATCGCGATCTTCCAGCCCTGGTGCTCCTCGCCGAGGCGGTGCACGCGCGGGACGCGCGCTTCGTCGAAGAAGACCTCGGCGAAGCCGGTCTCGCCGTCGAGTTGCGGGATCGGCCGGACGCGCACCCCCGGCGTGTCGAGCGGCACCAGGATGAAGCTCAAGCCCTTGTGGCGCTCCGACGTCGGATCGGTGCGGACGAGGCAGAAGATCCAGTCCGCGAACGCCGCGCGCGAGCACCACGTCTTCTGGCCGTTCAGCACGTAGTGATCGCCGTCGAGGCGCGCGCTCGTACGGATCGCGGCCATGTCGCTGCCGGCGTTCGGCTCCGACCAGCCCTGTGCCCAGACCTCCTCGCTCCGCGCCATCTTCGGCAGATAGCGGGCCTTCTGTTCCGGCGTGCCGAACTCCATGAGCGTCGGGCCGAGGAGGAAGATGCCGTTCTGGTTGACGCGTCCGGGCGCGCCCGCGCCCCAGTACTCCTCCTCGAAGATGAGCCATTCGATCAGGTTGCAGCCGCGGCCGCCGTACTCGACCGGCCACGAGACCATCGCGTACCCGCCGTCGTGGAGCACGCGCTCCCACTCGCGGTGCCGCCGGAAGCCTTCCGCGGTGTCCATCGACGGGAGCGGCGTCCTCGGGACGTGCGCCGCCAGCCACGCACGCGCCTCGGCGCGGAAGGCCTCCTGCTCGGGGGTGAAGGTGAGGTCCATGGGGTGCGCTACTTCCCCCGGTCGGTGAACGAAGCGTCGCGCTTCTCGACGAAGGCGTCGCGCGCCTCCTGCGAATCGGGCGAGGTGTAGAGTTCGAGCGTGAACCCCTGCTCGAAACGATAACTCTTCTTGACGTCGAGGAGCTCGATGCCGTTCAGCGACTCCTTGGCGAGACGGAGCGCCTTCGGGCTCTTGGCGGCGATCCTAGCGGCGAGCGCGTGCGCCGTCACGCGCAGGTCGGCGCGCGGCACGACCGCCTCGAGGGCGCCGAGCCGGTACGCTTCGGCGGCGGTGATCGGCTCGCCGGTATAGAGCATCTTGCGCACTTTCTGGATCGGGAACATGCGCAGGAGATGCGACGCCGCGCCGAGCGCGCCACGGTCGATCTCGGGGAGGCCGAAGGTCGCATCGTCCGAGGCCAGGATCACGTCGCACGAGCCGACGAGGCCGATGCCGCCGCCGAGGACGAAGCCGTGAGCGGCGGCGAGGACGGGAACCGGGCAGTCGTGGATGGCGGCGAAGGCGTCGTAGCAGCCCTTGTTCACCGTGGTGATGAGCTTCGCGTCGCGTGCGAGTTCCTTGATGTCGACGCCGGCGCAGAAGCCGCGCCCCTCGGCCGCGAGCAGGACGACGCTCACGTCGTCGCGCGCGCCGACCGCGGTGACGGTGCGCGCGAGCTCCGCCCAGCCGGCGCTGTCGAGCGCGTTCACGGGAGGGTGGTCGAGGAGAACCTCGGCGATGCGGCCAGCGACGGAGGTGCGGATCGGCACGGCGTGCTCCTATGACCTGAAGACCGTCGCCCGCGCGTCGTGCGGGTCGAGGACAGTGCGGATGAGGCGCAGCTGCTCGGCGGTCGGGGCGGGCGTCTCGTGGACGTCGGCGGCGCGGGCGAGCGGGAAGCCCGTGGCCGCCTCGACCTGCTCCACGCCCACCCCGGGATGGACGGACCGGAGGCGCATGGCGTGGTCGGGGCCGCCGAAGTCGAGCACGGCGAGGTTGGTGACGACGCGGCGGAGCTCGTGGAGGTCGCGCCGCACGCCCGGCTGCCAGCGCGCGGGGTCGTACCCCGCCCCGGACGCCATGTCGACGCGCGCGACGAAGGTGCGCGTCGAGTGCTCCGGAACGAAGAAGCTGCACGGGTGGTTGATGGTGTTCCCCGGGATGCCGCGCACGCCGAGGAGCTGCACTTTCGGCTTCTCGAACGTGCCGCCGATGTAGCTGATGTTGATCGTGCCGAAGCGGTCGATCTGGGTCGGCATGGTCATGGCGTGGCGCCGCCCGCTCCAGAGGAGGTCGAACACCTTGCGGAACGGCAACCAGCCTTCGACGGGCAGACGATACCCCGCCGGGCGCTTGCCGACCGGGACCGGCGCGGCGACGAGCAGGCACTCGGCGTCGGTCATCAGGAGGTCGGGAGCGAAGGTGAGCCGCGCGAGACCGGCGGCGAGGCGCGGCACCAGCCCGAGCCCCGAGGCGAGGATCTCGCCGTCGCCGCGCCAGGCCTCGGACGCGGCCGCGATGCAGAGCTCGGCGAGAGTGTAGTCGGAGGTCGCCATGGTCAGAAGATCGGCGGCGGGATCGCGCGCACCCGCTCGGCGCCGCCGACGGCGGCGAGATAGGCGGCCGGATCGACGTCGACGAAGCGGGCGCGGTAGTCGGCCCATCCTTCGGGCGTCGTCGCCGCGCCGTAGGCCTTGAGGTGCTCGAGGTCGATGCCGTAGGCGGGCGTGCACGCCGTCGGGTGCGCGCCGAGCGGCGCCTCGACGACGGCGTCCACCATGCCGCGGTCGAGCACGAGGGTGTGCAGGCAGCCGTGCGCCGCGAAGTCCTCGGTCGGGACGATGCGCTCGCAGGTGACGTAGCGGGTGCGCGCGGCGCCGCAGAAGAGGTCGTCGAAGTACGGGTCGGGGCCGAGGATCTGCGCGTTGCCGCGGGCGTCGGCGTGGTCGGCATGGACGAGCGCGGCGTCGAGCGGGAGCGCGGGCATCGCCAGGAGGCGCTCGCCGTCGGCGTAGGGCGACGCGATGGTCCGGAGGTCCGGATGCAGACGCTCCACGTCGGTCGCAAGACCCGCGCGGGTCGGCAGGAACGGGAGTCGGAGCATGGCCGCGCGGAGGCCCCACTGGATCATTCCCTCGTCGAGCTCCATCACCTGGAGGGCGCCCGCCTGGCGCGCCGCCCGGAAGTGCGGATCGAGCGGGATCAGGTCGAGCGACACGAAGCCGAAGACGAGCTTCCGCACCTTGCCGGCGGCGCAGAGGAGGCCGACGTCGGGGCCGCCGTACGACACGATGGTGAGGTCGCGCAGCGGCGAGCGCAGGATCGCACGCACGAGCGCCATCGGCTTCCGGCGCGCACCCCATCCTCCGATGCCGATCGTCATGCCGTCGCGGAGCTCGGCGACGACCTCGGGCAGCGTCCGGCGCTTATCGGCCATCGGCGCTCGCGGCGTGAGATGTGGTGGAGAAACGAGGCACGGGCGGAGGTCCGGGCGCCTCTCTAGCATCGGTCCCCGGAAAATGAAACGTGTTGCACTTCCATGCGCCGCCCGGCCGACGACGCCGGGAGTCGCGGGCGCGGGAGCTCAGGGCGCTCCGCCGCCGCCGAGCGTACAGTCGAGGAAGCCCTCGTCGTAGATCTTGCCGATCAGCAGGCGATTTCCACGGACGGCGGCGACGCTCGATCCCGAGAGCGTGCTGCCGTCGTCGAGGTAGATCTCCTCGACGTCGCCCCGGGGAGTCACGCGCAGGACCTGCGAAGGCGAGAGGGTCCGAGGATCGGCGCGAAGCGCTTCGACGCGCAGCATCTTCGGGTGGGCGGCGACCCAGAGGGTGCCGTCGGCGTCGATATCGATGTTGTCGGCGCCGCTGCCGAGCGGGATGGCGCGACGGTACGACAGCGCCTCGCGGCGCGGGTCCCGATCGTAGACCCGGACGTTCCGGCCGGTGGTCGAGGCGACGTAGAGCGTCCTCCCGTCCGGGCTCACGCCGATGCCGTTCGGGAAGACGAGATCGGTGATCGCCGGGCGGAAGCCGCCGGGGCCGTAGAAGACGACCTGCGCGCCCGCGAGCTGCAGGTAGGTCTCGATCGTCTGCATCGTTCCCGGGGCATGGGCGTGGGTGTTGGTCACGTAGAAGCGGTCGAGGCCGACGGCCACGAGATCGTTCGGCGTGACGAGCAGCGGGTCGGTGAGCGTGGCGCGGTGCAGGAGGCCGCCGGCGGTGATGTCGAAGATCTCGATCGCGTGCGGCGCCGACCCGTCGTCGCCGACGGGGTGATTGACGACGAAGAGCACGTCGCGCCCGTCGGGGCCGGCCCAGAGGCTGATGCCGTGCGGCTGGAAGCGGGTGTCGGCGCGCGGGGTGAGATTGACCGGGATCGCACCAGGCGTGGAGAGGTCGTAGGCCCAGATGGCTCCGGGCGTCGGCCGCCCGGACAGGATGCCGCGGCGGTCGCTTGCCGACACGTAGGCGACGCCGCTGCGCGGATGGATGGTGAGGTCCTCGGGGCCGACGGGGCCGCCGATCAGGCGGCACGTGCCGGCGACGTGGGGATGGATGCGCCGGAAGGTCCCCGCGAGCCACAGGACGCGTACGACCTGAGCGGCGACGCCGACCAGGACGAGGAGGACGACGATTCCGATCAGCCGCCGCATGCGCTCACGCGTCCGGAGAGGCGCCGCGCGGGGGCGGGGAGCGGCGGTCGCGCGAGCATCGGCGGGTCTCCTTCACGGGCGGCCGTTCGCGAGGTCGGCCAGAAAGCCGAGGACGGCGTCGGTGAAGCGGTCGTTGCGGTCGCCGGCCACCATGTGGCCGGCGTCGGTCACATCGACGTAGCGCGCGTGCGGGACCAAGCGGAGGAACTCGGCGGCCCCTTCCTCGGAGAGCACGTCGCTCTGCTGGCCGCGCACGAGCAGGGTCGGCACGGCGAGCTGCGCGGCGGCCGCGGTCAGCCGGTGCGGGTTCGCGACGTCCGACGGCGGGCGCGCGCCGCCGAGGAAGCGCGGATCCCAGTGCCAACGCCAGCGGCCGTCGGATCCGCGGCGGAGGCTCTTCGTGAGACCGGCGAGCTGACGCGGCCTGGGCCGGTGCGGGAGGTACGCCGCCACGACGTCCGCGGCATCCTCGAGGCTCGCGAAGCCGTCGGGAAACGCGCTCATGAAGGCGCGCACCCGCTCCGCTCCGGCGATCTCGATCTTCGCCGCGACGTCCACCAGCACGACCGCGGCGGCCGTTCCCGCCCCCTCGCCTTCCGCGACCAGCGCGGTAATGCCGCCGAGCGACGCGCCGACGACGACGGGCGGGCAGCGCAGCGTTGCCGCGACCGCGCGCAGGTCCGCGACGAAGGCGTCGATCGTGTAGTCGCCATCCTCCGGCCACGCGCTGTCGCCGTGGCCGCGCGCGTCGAGCGAGACCGCGTACCAGCCGGCGCGCGCGATCGCGCGGCCGGCGCCCCGCCACGAGTGCCGCGTCTGTCCGCCGCCCGGCAGGAGGACCACCGGAGCCGCGCTCGGGTCGCCCCACGCGTCGCCGGCGAGCGCGACGCCGGCGTGGCCGGTGAAGCTCACGATCTGATGCGGAGGCATCACGGAAACGCGTGTCGTAGAGGATGCGGGGTGTCTTTGTAAACCGCGGCGCATCGTGTAGGAAATGCGCTCCATTCGCACGGCGCGCCGGCGCCTGCCCAACTTCACTCAGGAGGAGTCGTCACATGGTCAAGGGCGCAGTCATGCACAATTTCATGGAGCCGCTCAAGGTCGAGTCGCTCAAGCTGAAGCCGCTCCGCGAGGGGGAGATCGCCGTCAAGATGGTGGCGAGCGGGGTCTGTCACTCCGATCTCTCGGTGGTGCAGGCGAAGCTCCCCGTGCCGCCGCCGGTCGTCCTCGGGCACGAAGGAGCGGGGATCGTCGAGGAGGTCGGCGCCGGCGTGACCGACCTCACGCCGGGTGATCACGTGGTGCTCGCGTGGGTCGCGAACTGCGGCAAATGCCACTACTGCGCGAACGAGCGCACCCACCTCTGCGAGCAGGCGATCCAGTCGGCGATGCTGGGACAGGAGGCGGTGTTCGAGATGGGAGGCATGGACGTCTCGCGCATGGCGGGCGTCGGGTCGTTCGCGGATCACACGATCGTCCGCGCCACCTCGGCCATCAAGGTCCGGGACGACGTTCCCCTCGAGGTCGCGTGCCTCGTCGGCTGCGGCGTCATGACGGGCGTGGGCGCGGCGGTCAACACCGCCAAGGTCCGTCCGGGGCAGACGGTCGCAGTGTTCGGCTGCGGCGGCGTCGGCTTGAACGTGATCCAGGGCGCGGCGCTCTGCGGCGCGGCGCGCATCATCGCCGTCGACCTGGCGGCGTCGAAGCTCAAGCTGGCGCAGCAGTTCGGCGCGACCGACGTCGTGAGCGCGAAGGATCATCCCGACGTGCCGAGTGCCATCAAGGAGCTCACCGGCGGCCACGGCGTCGACTACGCCTTCGAGGTCGTCGGGACCTCGGCGCTGATCCAGCAGGCCTACCTGTCGGTGAAGCGCGGCGGGGGCGTCGTGTGCGTCGGCGTCGTGCCGATGGGTCAGAACGTCGAGATCCCTGGGGCGATGCTCTCGCTCGAGGAGAAGTCCCTCCTCGGGTGTCTCTACGGTTCGGCCAACGTCCGCCGCGACATGCCGCTCCTCCTCGATCTCTACATGCAGAAGCGCCTCAAGATCGACGAGCTGGTGTCGAAGAAGATCAAGCTCGAGGACGTGAACGGCGCGTTCGATGCGATGGAGAAGGGCGAGGTCGCCCGCTCGGTCATCGTGTACTGACGAGGTCACGCGCGGCGGCGGCGGCGAGGGTCGCCGCCGCGCGGATGACCCCGGGCGGCGTGACGCACGCGCGGTATCCGTCAGGAGGCTCCTCGCGCCGCGTTGCGTCCGGCGCGGCGGCCGAAGAAGGTGCCGTCGCCGATCGAGATGCCGCTCACGTACCCTTCGGCGGCGATGCCGCTGGTGGTGCGGCCCGCCGCGAAGAGCCCGGGGATGACCTGGCCGTCGGGACGGAGCACCGCGCTCTCGACGTCCGTGCGCAGGCCGCCGAGCGTGAACGTCGCCCACACGACCTTGTCGGTGCCGCAATCGATGGCCGCGAAGGGCGCGTCGCGGAGCGGCTGCAGGAAGCGGGCGTGCTTGTGGAAGAGCGGGTCCACGCCGGTCGCGGCGTGGCGATTGTAGAGCTCGACGGTGCGCTGCAGGCTGCCGTCGGGAAAGCCGGCGGCGCGCTCGAGATCGGCGATCGTCTCCTCGACGAACGACGGCTCGAAGCCCGCGAGGTTGCGCTCGTAGATCGCCGTGTCGACGATCAGGAACATGCGACCGCCGTGACGGAAGAGGCCCTCCTGGCCGACGCGTCCGTAGTAGGCGTCCTCGTTGATGAAGCGCTGGCCGGCCGGCGTGACGAGGATCCCCCGGATCAAGCGGCGCGGCGGCGTGATCGGCACCGCGACCTCGCCGGCGTGCATGCGCGCCACGTCGGCGCCCGCGCCCATCGCCATGCGGATCGCGCGGCCGTCGTCGCCCTCGACGCCGAGCCGAATGCTGCACTTCCGCAGCAGCGGGCTGTGCCGGCGCAGCATGTCGTCGTTCTGGATGAAGCCGCCCGCGGCGAGCACGACCGCGCGGCGGGCGCGCACCGCCTGCTCGCGGCCATCGTGGCGCACGACGACGCCGGCGACGCGGCCGTCGCGCTCGACGACGAGGGTGTCGACGCGCGCGTCCGCGAGGACGGCGGCGCCGCTGCGCTCGGCCGCGGCGACGAGCCGCTGCATGAGGAAGCCGCCGGCGGCGTTCGGGTGCCGCGGCTTGTGCGCGCGCGGCACCGGGGGCGTGAGGCGATCGAAGGGATGCGCGTCTTCCCCTCCGGAGAACACGAGGCAGTCGTCGGTCGGCGGCTCCATCGAGGGCTCGGGGTAGAAGCTCCGCTTGAAGGGCACCCCGTGCGCCTCGAACCAGTGGAAGTGGGCGACGCTTTCCTCGCAATAGGCCCGGATCTTCGCGGCGTCGGTCTCGGGGCCGCACGCGGCCGTGAGGAACCTGGCCATCGCATCCGGCGTATCGTGATAGCCGCACGCCTCCTGCACCGGCGTGCCGCCGCCGAGGTAGATGAGGCCGCCCGCCAGCGCCGACGTTCCGCCGCCTCCGCCCGCGCGTTCGAGGACGAGGGTCTCGGCGCCTGCCTCCGCCGCCTCGATCGCGGCGCTTGCCCCCGCGCAGCCGAGTCCGACGACGACGACGTCCGCCTCGCGATCCCAGCGGCGTACCGCGTGCGCGTCGCGCACGTCGGATGCCGCGACCTCAGCCGGCGACGTCATGGTGCCTCCGTTCGTTCGAGTCCGCGCGCATCGCTCCGGCTCAGAACAGCAGATCCTCGACGCGCCGGACCTCGTCGGGGTCGAGCGTGGTCGGCGCGAGGATGATCTCGTCGGCGCCGGCGTCGCGCGCACGGGCGACGCCGGCGCGGAGGCCTCGGGCGTCGACGGTCGGGACGAGCGGGATCAGGCCGGCGGCGGTCGGTCCGAGGAAGCGGAGGTACCGTGCGAGGTACTCGTCCATCTGGCGGCGCCCTCCGGGACCGAGGGCGAACCAGCAGCCGGTCACGAGGCGGGGCGGCGCGGCGCGGCCGGCGGCTTTCCAGGCGCTGCGGGCCCCCTCGAAGGCGTAGTCGAGCTCCTCGCGGGCGAGGGTGAAGGAGAACCCGAGGACGCCGTCGGCGAAGCGCGCGGCGCGCGTGATGGCGCGCGGGAAGAGGGCGCCCACGAGGATGCTGGGGCCGCCGGGCTGGATGGGCTTCGGCTCGATCGGATCGGTGGCGCCGTTCGCGAGCCCTCCGGCCCAGAGCCGCCGCAGCTCGCCGACCTGGCGCTCCAGCCGCGCGAGACGGCCCGGCCAGGGCGCGCCGACCGCGGCGTAGTCGTCCTCGCGCCCCCCGACGCCGACGCCGAGCACGACGCGTCCGTTCGACAGCACGTCGAGCGTCGCGATCTGCTTCGCGGCCCGCGCCTCGGGGTGCGTCGGCAGGACCATCACGTTGTAGACGAGCGGCACGCGCGTGGTCCATGCTGCCGCGGCGGAGATCGCCACCGTCATCTCCGGGTTCGGGAAGTTGACGCGCTCGCCGACGGCGAGGCTCGAGAACGGCCCCTCGTCGATGCCGCGGCACCAGGCGTGCAAGCGCTCCCGGTCGAGCCCTGGCGTCATGACCGGGAGATTCAGGCCGATCTTCATGGCCACGTCTCCAGGCCGAGGACCGCGATCGAGCCGGCGCTAGATCGCACGCGCACGGCCCGCCCAGTAGGGATCGCGCAGCTTCCGCTTGTAGAGCTTGCCGTTCGGGTCGCGGGGAAGCGCGGGCAGGAAGTCGATCGACTTGGGGACCTTGAACTTGGCGATGCGTTCGAGACAGAAGGCGGTGATCTCGTCGGCGAGCGCCCGGCCGGGCTCGACGCCGGTCGCGGGCTCGATGACGGCCTTCACGCTCTCGCCCCAGTCCTCGTCCGGGATGCCGAAGACGGCGGCGTCGCCGACCTTCGGGTGGGCGAGCAGGCACGCCTCGATCTCGCTCGGATAGATGTTGGCGCCGCCCGAGATGATCATGTCGATCTTGCGATCGCAGAGGAACAGGTAGCCGGCGTCGTCGAGGTAGCCGACGTCGCCGACCGTGAAGAAGCCATCGCGCCGGTTCGCGTCGGTCTTCGTCTTGTCGCCGTGATACTCGAAGTCCTGCACGCCGAGCTTCATGAAGACCGTGCCTGGAGTGCCCGCCGCGAGGTCCGCGCCCGCGTCGTCGAGGATGCGGATCTCCGATCCCGCCCAGGCCTTGCCGACGGTGCCGGGCCGCTCGAGCCATTCCTGCGGCGTGACGAGCGTGCCGCCGCCTTCGCTCGCGGCGTAGTACTCGTAGATCGTCGCGCCCCACCACGCGAGCATGCGGCGCTTCACGTCGACGGGGCAGGGCGCGGCCGCGTGCACGACGTGGCGGAGCGAGGACACGTCGTACGTCGCCTTCACCTCCTCCGGCAGCGCCAGGAGGCGGTGGAACTGGGTCGGCACCATGTGCGTGGTGGTGACGTGGTCGCGCTGGATCACCCGGAGCGCGTCCTCCGGCGTCCACTTGTCCAGGATCGAGAGGGTGTGGCCGTAGTGCAGCGAGGAGCCGGCGAAGACGAGTACCGCCGTGTGGTACAGCGGCGAGCCGACGAGGTGGACGCCGTTCTCACGCGGCGCGATCCCGAACATGGCGAGGAACATCGCGAACATCGAGCCGACGGTGTCGGGATCGAAGGGCAGCAGGGAGCGGCGGACGCCCTTCGGCCGGCCGGTCGTGCCCGACGTGTAGTTCATGACCTGGCCCGCCGCGCGGTCCGCGGGCGCCGCCGTCGGCGTGCCGGCGGTGAGGGCGGCGTAGGGCTGGAAGCCCGGGATCCCGCCGACGGCGAAGCAGCGCGACGCGGAGAGCGTCGCCTCGTCCGCGCCCGCCTTCGCGATCGCGGCAAAACGCGCGTCGGCGACGAACGCCTTCGCGCCGGAGTCGGCGAGGATGTAGGCGATCTCGGGCCCCGCGAGGTGATGGTTGATCGGCACGAGGTAGAGCCCGGCCTGCGTCGCCGCGAGGTAGAGCTCGATCACCGGCGCGTCGTTCGGGAGCAGCGTGGCGACGACGTCGCCCTGCACGAGGCCGAGCCTGCGAAGCCCGTGGACGAGCTGGTTCGAGCGCGCGAGCAGATCGCCCGCCGTGATACGGGCGCCGTCCGGCGTGACCAGCGCGACGTCCTCCGGGTGGGCGGTCGCGAGCTTCCAGAATCCGAGCTCATTCATGAGGGAGGATCCTTTCGTGTGGCGGGGTCAGAGCGCCGCTTCGGCCAGCAGGCGCAGCGTGGTGGCGTCGCGGGTGCCCGCGAGGATGGTGGTGACGGGGCTTTCGCGCCACGCCTGCAGGCGATCCTTCACGCGCGCCGGAGGTCCCGCGAGTGAGATCTCGTCGGCGAGCTCGTCGGGCACCGCCGCCACGGCTTCGGCGCGCTTGCCTTCGAGGAAGAGCTTCTGGACGGTGCGCGCTTCCGACTCGAAGCCGAGGCGTCCGATGAGGTTCAGATGGAAGTTCTTCGAGGCCGCACCCATGCCGCCGATGTAGAAGGCGAGCGCCCACTTGATCGGGATCAGGCACGACGCGAGATCGTCGCCGATCACGACCGTGACGGGGCACGCGATGTCGAAGCCCGGCTTCAGGTTCTGGAGCGAGTCCCGGTAGATCTCCTGGCGGAACGGCGAGTAGAAGAGCGGCAGCCAGCCGTCGGCGATCTCGGTCGCCATCTTGACGTTCTGCGGACCCTCGGCGCCGAGGTACATGGGGATCTCGGCGCGCCGCGGATGGGTGATGAGCTTCAGCGGCTTTCCGAGCTCCGCGCCCCCGCCGAGGGGCAGGCGGTAGTGATCGCCCTGGAAGGTGACCGGTCCTTCGCGCCGGATCATCGTGCGCACGAGGTCGAAGAACTCGCGGGTGCGGCCCATCGGCTTCGGGAACGGCTGCCCGTACCAGCCCTCGACGACCTGTGGTCCCGACACGCCGACGCCGAGGATCAGGCGACCGTTCGAGAGGTGGTCGATCGTGGTCGCCGTCATTGCGACGCACGCCGGCGTGCGCGCGGCCATCTGCATGATGCCGGTGCCGAGCTTGATCGTGCTGGTCTTGGCGCCGATCCAGCAGAGCGGCGAGAACACGTCCGAGCCGTATGCCTCCGCGGTCCACGCGGAGTCGTACCCGAGCCGCTCGGCTTCGAGGACGAGCTCCGTCGGGTCCCAGGGATCGGGCATCCAGTAGCCGACCATCAAGCCGAGGCGCATGCGTGAGACCTCCGAGGAGTGCGTTCCGCGCGGTCGGGAAGCCGGCCGGCGACCTCGCGCGCGCCGGGTCGACGAGCGAAGCGCCGGAAGTAGAACATGTTCTAATTCGGGAGGCAACCGCGGGCTCGGCCGGGACGCCCGCCGCCGGCCCGGGGCGATTCGCTCCTGCGCGACGGGCGGTTCCGGGGTACGATCGGCGGCCGTGTCGTGCGGTATCGTCACCCGCTGCCGCGTCCCGGCCTCGCTCGCGTCGGTCACCACGATCCGGCCGAACGTGGAGGTGCCTCCGCGCGAGGTCGGCGTCGATCCGGCGGCGGTCGATCGCATCTGGGAGGCGGCGGAAGAGATCTATCGGAGCGGCATCCATCCGGCCCTCGCGCTCTGCGTGCGGCACCGCGGTGAGGTCCTCCTGGATCGCGCGCTCGGTCACGCGCGCGGCAACGGGCCGGACGACCCTCCGGACGGACCCAAGGTCCTCGCGACCCCCGAGACGCCCTTCGGGATGATGTCGGCGACCAAGGCGGTGACGGCGATGATCGTTCATCTGCTCGACGAGCGGAACTTGCTCCGCATCGACGACCGGGTGTGCGAGTACATCCCGGAGTTCGGTGTCGAGTCGAAGCGCTGGATCACGATCCGCCACGTGCTCGCGCATCGTGCGGGTCTCCCGAGCCCGCCGCCCGAAGCGATGGATCTCGACCTGGTCACCGACCCGGATCGGGTGCTGGAGGTGCTGACCGCGATGCCGCTGAGCTCGCGGCCGGGGCGTCAGCTCGCGTACCACGCGATCACGGGCGGCTTCATTCTCGGCGAGATCGTGCGGCGCGTCACCGGCGGCAGCATCCGTTCCCTGCACGACGACGCCATCCGTCGGCCGCTCGGCTTGCGCTGGATGCGCTACGGCATCGACGAGGAGGATCTCGGACAGATCGCGACGAACTACTTCACCGGCTTTCCGGTGCTGCCGCCGGTGTCGATCATCCTGCGCCGCACGCTCGGGGTGGGGTTCGAGCGCGCCGTGGAGCTCTCGAACGACCCGCGGTTCCTCTGCGGTATCCTTCCGGCCGCGAGCATGGTCGCGACGGCGGACGAGCTCTGCCGGTTCTACGAGATGCTATTGCGCGGCGGCGAACTCGGTCGCGTGCGCGTCTTCGACCCGCGCACGGTCCGGCGCGCGACCGGAGAGCAGAGCTATCTCGAGTTCGATTTCACCCTTGGTTTTCCGCTCCGCTACGGGGCGGGCTTCATGCTCGGCGGCGACTACCTGAGCTTCTATGGCCCCGACACCAGTCACGCGTTCGGCCACCTCGGCCTCACCAACGTCGTCGCCTGGGCCGATCCGGAGCGCGAGGTGAGCTGCGCCTTCATGACGAGCGGCAAGCCGCTCTTCCATCCCGCCGTTCTCTGGATGTGGGAGATGTTCCGTCGGATCGGTGTCGCCTGCCCCAAGCTCCATCCCGGCGGGCTCCGCCGTTGACGTCGGCGGCGGGGTTCGCGGGGTCAGTCGTCGCGGAGCGAGAGCGCCTGCCGGGGACAGCGCGCGACCGCGGCTTCGATGTTGGCGCGCTGTGACGCGGGGGGCTGCTCCATCAGGACGCGGGCCTGATCGTCGTCGCCGACGGCGAAGATTTCGGGGGCCACGCGCACGCAGACCGCGTTGCCCTCGCAGAGATCGTGATCGACGATGATGCGCATTGCGTCCTCCGACGTGAGGGGGTTGGTGCGCGCGAGAGTGCCCCGCGCGCCGCGCGCGGTCAACCGTGGGCGCGTCGGCGCGGCGCGCCTCGCAGCGGCGCGTCGCCTGGCGTTGGCGCGCCGCGGAGAGCGTGCGTGCTTGACAACGACGGAGCGCGCTTCGTACAGGGGACGATCATGATGGATCGCGACGCGACCACCGGCGGGACGTTCCGGCCGGCAGACGAGCGCACGTCGCTACCGGCGGCGGCGCGATGAAGAGCGGCGCGCGGCTCGAAGGAAAGGTCGCGCTCGTGACCGGCGCCGCAGGCGGGCAGGGAGAGGCCGAAGCGCGCCTCTTTGCGTCCGAGGGCGCGAAGGTGGTGCTCGGCGACGTGCTCGACGACAACGGGCGGCGTGTCGCCGCCGCGATCGGCGACGCCGCGTGCTACTGTCATCACGACGTCGCGAGCGAGGAGAGCTGGACGCGCTTCGTCGCCGCCGCGAGCGAACGCTTCGGCGCGCCCGACGTGCTCGTGAACAACGCGGGCATCCTGCGGATTGCGCCGATCGCGTCGATGTCGCTCGAGGAGTACCGGCGGGTGATCGACGTGAACCAGATCGGGTGCTTCCTCGGGATGCGCGCGGTGATCCCGGCCATGGCCGGGAAGGGCGGCGGCGTGATCGTGAACATCTCGTCGACGGGCGGGCTGCAAGGGATCGCCGGGCTGTCCGCGTACGTCTCGAGCAAGTTCGCGATCCGTGGCCTCACCAGGACGGCGGCGATCGAGCTCGGACCGCTCGGGATCCGGGTGAACGCCATCTGTCCCGGCGGCATCGACACCGCCATGGGTCGGGGCGACGACTTCGGAGACGTGGGCACGTCCGCCGTGTTCGCCGGGATGCCGATCCCGCGCATCGGCCGACCAGACGAAGTGGCGCGCGCGGCGTTGTTCCTGGCGTCGGACGAGGCGTCGTATTGCACGGGGGCGGAGCTGCTGGTCGACGGCGGGATGCTGGCGGGGCCGTCGTGGGGTCGGACGTGAGCCGGAAGGCTGCGGCGGGAAGAAGCGGCGGCCGCAAACCCGATCCGGGGCGCGGGCGCCGGGCGCCTTGCTTCCGAATCGGGAACGCGTTCTACCATCGGGCTCGATGACGGCCGCGGGCGCACCGGCGACGAGCCCCGCCCCGCCGACCCACCTCGTGCAGGGGCGTGCGGTGCGGATTCCGGTGGTCGTGCGCGACGCGGTGGCGATGTCCGCGATGTTCCCGGTTCGTGCCGCTGGCGTGCGGCGCCTCCTGCCGACGCCCCGGCTCCATCCCGCGGAGTGGTTGCCGGGGTGGGCGATCTGCGTGCTCGCGGCCATCGAATACCGGGACAACGACCTCGGCCGCTACAACGAGCTCGGCGTGAACTTCCTGGTTACGTACGGCCCGGCGCGGCTGCTGCCGCTCCTCGGACTCGTGAGGGCGTCGCGGCAGGGCACGCTCGGAGCCTACGTCCACCGCCTGCCAGTCACGACCAGCTTCTCGTGCGATGCGGGGCGCGACATCTGGGGATTCCCGAAGACCGTCGACGAGATCGTGTTCGAGGACGTGGGCGAGCGGCGGGTCTGCCGGCTCGAGAGCGAGGGGGCGCACGTGCTGACCCTCGCGATGCAGCGCGGCGGGACGCGGACGCTCGCCGAGATCCCGCAAGACGCCTACGCCTGGCGCGACGGACGGCTCTTCAAGACCCCGTCGCGGATGCGCGCCGAGGGGGTGGGGTTCCGCGTGGGGGGAGCGACCGTAGCGCTCGGGGCGCACCCGCTGGCGGACGAGCTTCGCGCGCTCGGGTTTCCACGGCGGGCGCTCGGCTCCACGTGGTTCGGCCGCTGGCAAGCGACGTTCGACGATGCGGTGATCCTCGAGCGAGGCGCGACGAGCTGACGCGCGACCGTTCGCACTTCGGACCCGGCGGATGCGGTCGCCCTCCGGCGCCGGCATCCGGGGGACGCCGGCGCGGCGCCCGTTCGCGGGCCGGCTCTCGGCGGGTCAGGCCGCGCCCGGAGCGGGCGGCCGCTCGTCGCCGGCGAGATGCGCCGTGCACGCGAGGAGGCGGACGGTCCACGGGGGGCTCGGCTCGATCTCGGTGAGGGCGGTATTGCCCCAGAGCTCCGGCGCATTCGCGCCGGCGGCGAGAGCGAGATGGCGCTCGACGAGAGCCCGGCAGACCAGGCCGTGGGTCACGACGGCGAGATGGCCCTCGGTCTCGGCGGCGAGCCCGGTCACCCGCCGCCAGGCCTCGGCCACGCGCGCGTAGAAGACGGTCCAGGTCTCGCCGTTCGGCGGTGCGTACCCGGCGCCGAACGGATCGACGCCGACCGAGGCGTACGGCGTTCCCCGGATGTCGCCGAAGTCGCGCTCGCGCAGGAGCGGGTCGACGACGAGCGGCGCGCCCGTCGCGGCGCCGACCGCTTCCGCGGTCTCGACCGCGCGCGCGAGATCGCTCGTGAGGATGCGCGCGATGCCGAGCGGCGCCAGACGCACCGCGAGCCGCGACGCCTGACGGCGGCCGCGCTCCGAGAGGGGGGTCGTCGGCCGCTGGAAGACCCGACTGGCGTTGAGCGCGGTCTCCCCGTGGCGCACGACGTAGATGGCCATCGCGGAAGCGTAGCAACCGCGCGGGCGGCCGTCACGGCCGGGCCGCGGAGCTCGTGGCCCGGCCGCCGGGCCCCGGGGGTCGCGGAGCGCCCCGCGGCCGCTCAGCCGACCGGCGTCAGCTCGCCGGTCGCGAGGTCCAGCTCGTAGTCGTGTTCGCTACCGTCGTCCCGAACGACGTGGACGGACGCGGTTGCGCTGCCGTCCTCCACCTCGATCTCCGCGGTGGCGAGCGCGAAGCTGTCGCTCGTGTCCTCGGCCTCCGCGCTCCCCGAGAGGAGGCGCCCGTCGCCGTCGACCGTCACGTCGTCGAGCGTCACCCGGAAGATCTCCGGGCCCTCCTCCGAGCCGCGGACCGAGAGCTGGTCGTCGTCGACGAAGAAGCCGCCGCCCGAACGCGCCTGGGCGTCGACGGTCCCGTCGAAGGCGACCAGGCGCTGATTCGCGAGGTCGGTAATGCGGAGCTCGAACGTCACCGCCGCCGTCAGGAAGCCGACGGCGACGTCGATCCGTCCGTCGAGCTGGAAGTTGCCGAGGCCCGGCTCGCTCACCCGGCATCCGGCGAACGCGACCCGGACGCCGAGCCCCTCCTGGGTCGTGGTCCGTGACCCACCGTCCTCGCAGTCCTCGGTGGCGGCGGGTCGGAGGGCGCTGGCGGCCGAGAGGTCGACGGTCGGCACTTCCTCGAGTCCCAGGACGAGGAACGGCAGGAGCGCGTCGGTCACCTGCGCCACGTCGGCGACGTCGTCGCCGCCGCCGGGGCAACGCTCGTCGATGGTGATGCCGGCGGCCTTGCGGAGTACGTTCACGCCGTCGCTCACGGTCGTGCTGCCGCTGCCGTCGACGTCGCAGCTCGCGGCGTGCTCGGAGCACGCCGACGACAGGCCGGCCGCGCCTCGCAGCGTCTGCACGCCGTCGGTCACGGTGACGACGCCGTTGCCGTCGGCGTCGCCGCACGTCTGGGCGGAGGCATCCGCCGCGAGAATTGCGCCGAGCAGCAACGTGCCCGCGATCAGCGTCGTGTGCAGTCCGGAGATCTTCATGACTCGACCCTCCCGAAGAGACGCCCCGCTCCATGCGTCGGGTGCGTGGTGGTGTTCACGTCAGAGCCCGCTCGCCATCTTGATCGGCCAGTTCGACGCGACGGTGCCGCCGTCTACCTCGAAGACCTTGCCGGTGATCCAGCTTCCCGCCGGGGACGACAGATACAGCACCGCGAGCGCGATGTCCTCGGGCGTCCCGAGCCGCGCCATCGGGGTGAGCTCGGTCATCTGCTTCCGCATCTCGGGCATGGCGTTCAGAAACATGCCGAGCGCTTCCGTCACCGTGGCGCCGACGGCAAGCGCGTTCACCCGGATCTTCGGCGCCCACTCGCAGGCGAGGAGGCGGGTCAGGTGCGAGAGCGCCGCCTTGGCGGTGCCGTACGCGACGAATCCGGGGTCGACCATGTAGGACATCGCACTCGAGATGTTGACGATGGCGCCGGCGTTCTTCGCGAGGTGCGGCGCGCAGAGCTTGCTCAGCTGGAAGGCCGTTCCGACGTTGAAATGGAAGGCGGCTTCCAGGTCCTGGAGGTTCAGGTGGAGCGCCGGGCCCGGCGCGGTGCCTCCCGCGTTGTTCACCAGGACGTCGATCCGCCCGAACTCCCGCACCGTGGCGTCGACCAGCCGCTCGAGCTGGGCCGCGTCGTTCACGTCGGTCGCGAGCGCGAGCGCCTTCGCCCCGGTCGCGCGGACCTCTTCCGCCGCGCGTTCGAGCGCCGCGGCGGTGCGGGCGGCGAGGACGACGTCCGCACCGGCCTCGGCGAGGGCGAGAGCGCTGCCGCGACCGATCCCGGCGCTCGCGCCGGTCACGATGGCGACCTTCCCGCTCATCTTGAAGCGATCGAGGATCATGCGGCTACGGGATGGTGACGTCTTCGCAGCGCAGGCAGTACTTGAGCTGGTGCTTGGCGCCGGCCCCCTCGGTCTCGAGGCCGGTCACCAGGCAGCGGACGAAAGTGCGGCCGTCCCCCGCCTGGACGGTGAGGCGCGTCGCGGTATCGCCGCGGGGCAGCTCCGCGTCGAGCGCCGCGACCGGCGCGGCGGCGAGGACGCAGACGCCGTAGCGCTTCGCGCCCGGCAACACCTGCGGATTCGGATCGGTACCCGTGCGGAACTCGATGACGTCCTGGGTGATCTCCATGGTGACCTTCGCCTTCGGCACGACGACGCCGTCGATCGCCACGTCGGCGGCCACGCGCCCGGGGAGGACCGCGGCGATCGCCGCGACGACGAGGGGCAGCGCCGCGAGGGGAGGCGTCCGTCTGGAGCCGGAGCGCCGCGGCGTCAATCGAGCGCGCACGCGCCCGGCCCGCGCGGATCGCCGCAGCTTCCGCAGCCACCGCCCATGGCCTGGGCGGGGCGAGGGGCCGTGCTCGCGCTCCGGCCGATCGCCGTCACCGAAAGGACGCGCTCGAGCTCGGTCGCGCGGCAGCGCGGACAGCTCGGAACGTCGCTCCCGAGCACCAAGGTCTCGAACCCGTGACGACAGCCGCGACAGACGTATTCGTACACCGGCACGTCGAGTTCCTCCGACCGTCGACCATGCCCCGGCGCGGTCGGAAAGGCAACGGATCGCGGCGTCCGTCGCGGTGGCACGACCCGCGCGATCCCGCTAAGACTCCCCGCGCCATGGAAGTCCTGCGCACCAACGTCGACACCAGGTCGGAGACCTACCGCCACAATCGCGAGGGGTTCCTCGAGCAGATCACGCTCTTGAACGAGCAGCTCGCGCTCGCGCGCGAGGGCGGCGGTCCGAAGTACGTGAAGCGGCACGTCGAGCGCGGGAAGCTGATGGCGCGCGAGCGCATCGAGCTCCTGCTCGACCGCGACTCGCCGTTTCTCGAGATCGCGCCGCTCTGCGCCTGGGGCACCGAGTTCGCGCTCGGCGGCAGTGTCGTGTCTGGGATCGGCGTGGTCTCGGGCGTCGAGTGCGTCGTCACGGCCAACGAGCCGACCATCAAGGGCGGTTCGATCAATCCCTACGGCGCGCTCAAGACCGGGCGCACCATGGAGATCTGCGCCCAGAACCGGATGCCGATCATCAACCTCACCGAGTCGGGCGGCGCCGACCTGCCGTTCCAGTCGACGATCTTCGTGCCGGGCGGGCGCGGCTTCCGCGAGCTCACCCGCCGCTCGCGCGAGCGCATTCCGACGATCTGCCTGGTCTTCGGCTCGTCGACCGCCGGCGGCGCCTACGTGCCGGGCATGTCGGACTACGTCGTCATGGTGAAAAACGGCGCGAAGGTGTTCCTCGGCGGGCCGCCTCTCGTGAAGATGGCGATCCACGAGGAGGTCGACGAAGAGACGCTGGGCGGCGCCGACATGCACAGCCGGATGTCGGGGGTGTCCGACTACCTCGCGCAGGACGAGCGCGACGCGATCCGCCTCGGCCGCGAGATCGTCGCGCAGCTCAACTGGAAGAAGCTCGGCTGGTCGAAGCGCGTCCCCGTCGAGGAGCCGCTCTACGACCCCGACGAGATGCTCGGCCTGGCGAGCATCGACGTGCGGAAGCCCTTCGACGTGAAGGAGATCATCGCCCGCATCGTCGACGGCTCGCGCTTCCACGAGTTCAAGCCGACCTACGGCACCACGCTCGTCACCGGGTATGCCCACGTCCACGGCTATCCGGTCGGCATCCTCGCCAACAACGGCATCCTCTTCTCCGAGTCGAGCGAGAAGGGCGCGCAGTTCATCCAGCTCTGCAACGCGACCAGCACCCCGATCATTTTCCTGCAGAACATCACCGGCTTCATGGTCGGCAGCCGCTACGAGCAGGGCGGCATCATCAAGGACGGCGCCAAGCTCATCAACGCGGTGTCGAATTCGACGGTCCCGCACGTCACGATCATGGTGGGCGCCAGCTACGGCGCGGGAAACTACGGCATGGCCGGCCGGGCCTACGACCCGCGCTTCGTCTTCAGCTGGCCGAATCACCGGATCGCCGTCATGGGTCCCGAGCAGCTGGCTGGCGTCCTCTCCATCGTCCGCCGCCAGGCCGCCGAGCGGGCCGGACAGCCCTTCGACGAGGCCGAGGACGCCATGATCAGGCAGATGGTGCAGGGCCAGATCGAGAAGGAGAGCTACGCCTTCTTCGCTACGGCTCGGGTCTGGGACGACGGCATCATCGACCCGCGCGACACGCGCACCGTTCTGGGCATCAGCCTCTCGGCGGCGCACAACAACGTCATCGAGGGCGCGACCGGGTACGGCGTCTTTCGGATGTAGGTGGACGGGGGCCGCGGCGCGGGCGCGTTGACCCCGGCGGGTCTCCGAAGGCAGAATCGGCGCGCCCGGAACGTCTCCCCATGCCGGCCGTACGTCCGACGATCTCCGCCTCCTGCGGGCGCGCCGCGTGAGCTTCCGCCGCCGCGCCGAGGAGAAGCTCCGGCGGAGCGAGGAGGGGCTCCGGCGCGCCTTCGAGCACGCGCCGATCGGGGTGCTCCTCCTCGACGGCGATACCCGGATCGAGCGGGCGAACTACGCCGTCTGCGCGCTCCTGGGATACGCCGAGGAGGAGCTCCTCGGGCGGCCGGTGGCGGACTTCATCCATCCCGACGACCGCCCGGCGAGCGATCACATGCGGGCCCGCGTCCTGGCCGGCGAGATCGACGAGTTCGCGACCGGACGACGCGCGCTCAGCCGCGACGGGCGGGTGCTCACGCTGGAGGTGCGCACGAGCGTTCAGCGCGCCCCGGACGGGAGCGTCGACCTCATCGTCACGCAGATCGTCGACGTGACCGAGCGCAAGCGCGCCGAAGACACGCTCCGCGACAGCGAGGCGCGCTATCGGAGCCTCGTCGAGCTCTCCCAGGATCTCATCGTGCGGATGGATCTCGAGGGCAGGCTCACCTTCGTGAACGACGCCTGGTGCGCGAAGTTCGGCCTGCGGCGCGAGGAGGCGATCGGCCGGAGCGTCGTGCCGCGTATCGTCCCGACCGACCAGGTGCGCACGGTCGAGGCGCTGCGCGCCCTCACCCGGCCGCCGCACCAGGTCCGGATCGAGATCCGGCAGCGCACGACGGAGGGCCTGCGCTGGATCGAGTGGGAGGGCCGCGGCATCTTCGACGAGCGCGGCACCGTCCTCGAGCTGCAGGGGATCGGACGGGACATCACCCACGAGCACGAAGCCGCCGAGGCGCTGCGCGCCAGCGAGGCCCGCTATCGCGGCCTCGTGGAGTCGCAGGAAGCGGTCGTGCTGCGGCTCGACCTCGAGCGTCGCATCACGTTCGTGAACGACTACGCCTGCCGCGCGATCGGGCTGCCGCGCGAGGCGATGCTCGGACGCGACGTGCTCGAGTGGATCCCGCCCGAGGATCGGGAGGTCGTACGCGCCGCGATCACGCGCGAGATCGCGCCGCCGCACCGCGCCCGCGCCGAGTGCCGGGTCCGCGTCGCGGCCGGACTCCGGTGGTTCCACTGGGACGGGACGCTGATGTTCGACGAGCGGGGCGCGCCGCTCGAGCTGCAGGCGGTGGGCTTCGACGTGACGGAGCGGCGGGAGGCCGCCGACGCTTTGCGGTCGTCGCTCGAGGAGCTGCGGCAGAGCCGGGAGACGCTGCGCCTGCTCGCGCAGCGCCAGGCGGCCGTTCGCGAGGAGGAGCGCAAGCGGGTCGGGTTCGACCTCCACGACGGCGTCTGTCAGGAGCTGATCGGGATCGGGATCCTGGTCGAGTCGGTGCGTAACCGGTGCGCGCCCGCGCTCGGGACGGCGGAGAGCGATCTGCGCCGCGTCACCGCCTACGTGAACGAGGTCGTGGAGCATCTGCGCCGCCTCGCCGGGGAGCTGCGACCGATGCTGCTCCAGGACCTCGGCCTCGAAGGCAGCCTGCGCTCGCTCGCGCTCGGCCTCGGCTCCGAGGCGACCGAGGTGGATGCCGTCTTCCGCGCCACGGTGCCCCGCCTCGATGAAGCGACCGAGGTGGCCGTCTACCGGATCGCGCAGGAGGCCCTGGCGAACGCGCTTCGTCACGCCCGCGCCCGCAGGGTAGAGCTCGCGGTCGACGTCGACGGCGGCCGGCTTCGCCTGACCGTTCGCGACGACGGACGCGGCTTCGAGGCGGGGCGCCGCCGGACCGCCGCCCTCGGGCTCCTCAGCATGGAGGAGCGGGCGCTCGCGCTCGGCGGTCGGCTCGAGGTGCGGTCGCGGCCGGGGCACGGGACCGTCGTGCGTCTCGACTGTCCGCTCGTCGTCCGCGCCGGGGCGGACGGTGGGTGACCGGGCGGATCGCGCGCGTCGATTGACTTGCCGGCGGCCGCGGGGCGTAGTCGCCGGCACGACGCGCAGGAGGTACGGATGATTCGACAGGTTCTGGCGGTGATGGGCGTGTGCGGCCTGCTGATCGGAGCGCTCGCACGCGAGGCCGACGCGCTCGGCCGCGAGCGCTGGGTGAACGCCGAGCCCTACGGATTCTTCTTCAACGACTACGGCCCGAACTTCTACACCGGCTTCGCGCCGCGCGAGCAGGACCGGCGGCGGATCACCGTGCACCTCGGACGCGGGAACCAGCTACGGCTGCGGATCGTGCTCTCCGACGAGGCGATCGGCGCCTACATCCCCGATCAGGTGGCGCGGCACGACCTCTACGAGGCGCTGATCGCCGAGGGCGTCATCCAGCTCACCACGAACACGGCCTGGGAATCCTATGACCGGCGGTTCGCCGCCGAGGGCCTCGCCGCGCTGGCGGCGCAGCGGGCCGACATGCCGCCCGCGGAGTGGCGCGAGCTCAATCTGCGGACCCTCCAGAAGCTCATGCCCGAGCGCGTGTTCCACGTGCGGAAGGACTTCCCCAGGATGCTCGACGACTGGAAGGCGCGGCTCGCCGCCGGAGATCCGCCGGCGACGCTCGAGGCGAAGCTCGAGGCCGTGAACGACCTCTTCCCGCACCGCATGTTCGTGACCGATCTCGACGCCGGGGAGGACGCGGCCGTCAGCGAGGTCGCCGCGCTCGCCCGCGGGGGGGACGCGGCCGGGTTCCGCCGCGCGGCGGAGACGCTCTTCCAGCGACTGACGGGAGGGATCTATCCGGTCGTGAACGGAACCCTCGACTACTGGGAGGTCACGGCGATCTATGCCGCCGGCACCCACGACAGCCTCACGACCTACGCTGGTCACCAGATCCCGGTCATCACCACGCAGGGCGTGTGGCCGCTGATTCCACGGCGGCACGGCAAGGGGTTCCTCGGGATGGTCGATTACATCTCGTCGGAGGGCTACTACGGATTGAAACCGATGCTGCCCTACGAGTACGGCGGCGGCATCTCCTACAACGCGATCCACAACACCGGCATCAGCAACTGGATCGGCGGCCATCCGCTCCTCCCGAAAGAATGGAGCAGGCACACGGAGGGCAGCCGTGACGGCAAGCCCTACCGGCGGGTGGCTCTGACGAGCCGGGGCCCCGTGTCGCACGGCTGCACGCGGCTGAACGACGGCCACCTGGCGGAGTTTCGCGAGATGCTGCCGTCCACCTCCGAGGGCATGGAAGGCATCGTGACGTATCGCAACGTGTCGCAGTGCTACGACGTCTTCGATCCGAAGGCCGACGGCGACGCCCGTGTGATGGGCGTCCAGTACTACATCGCCTTCCGCCACACCGACTCGCGCGTCATGGAGCAGACCTGGGCGCAGAACGACCGGCGGAGCTTCTACGAATGGCTCTACGGCCCGGAGATGGTCTACGGACCGCTGAACGAGGTCGTCATCAAGGAGGCCTGCGACGGACGGTTCCTCGGCCGCAAGGCGCGTGTGGGAAGGACCTACCGGAACATCAAGGTCTACGAGGCGGCCTACGAGCCCGAGACGGTCCAGATGTACACGATCGAGGGTGTCGACGCCTTCTCGCGGGCGGGCATGGACTTCAATCGGGAGCTCCGCCGGATCGGGCACGGATACACGGTCGACCGGAAGCTCCTGCGCCTCGATGCGCGCGCGGCCGGCGGCCGCGCGTCAGCGGACGGCGACGCTCACGAGGAGTAGCGCGGGGTCGCCGCGCCTGCCGTCGCTCGTGACCTCGGCGACCCGCACCGTGAGGTCGCCCGCGCCGAGGCCCGCGCCCGGCTCGGCCGTGAAGCGGCAGAAGACGTCGAGCGGGAAGGGCAGCGCCTGCGCGCTCGCGACCAGGAGGCGGAGCTCGCCGTCGCCGCGGTCGTTGGCCGCGACCAGGAGACCGGTGCCGGCCTGGCACTCGGCCGGGCGGGCGCCGGTCCCGAAGGCGCCGACCGCTCGCGGATAGCCGACCCGGAGATCGAAGCCCTCGAGCGCGGTGCGGGCGGTCACGCGAAATACGACGAGGGCGCTGCCCTGGGCGGCAGGCCGCGCGACCGGCGCGGGAACGATCGGGGCCCTGCCGGGGGGAGGATCGCCGGCGCTTGCCGGCGCGCTTCCCTCTGGGGCGACAAACGGCGCGGGTGCCCCCCGCTCCGGGGTGCGATAGGCCCGAGGGGCCGCGGGGACGGCGGTCGCGAGCGCCGCCGGCAGGAGCGAGGCGCCCGGACGGACGGGCTCGCCGCCGCCGTCGGCAGCGGAGCCGCGCAGCAGCTCGCGGGCAGCCGTGACCGCGCGCGTCGGCGACGGACTCGGCCCGGCCGCGCGCGGCGTGCTCGGCGCGCGTGTCGCGGTGGGGTCGCTCGCCGGGCTCGCCACCGGCGCGAAGGACGACGGGCCCGGCGCGGGTGCCCCCGTCGGGACCGGGCTCGGGGTCGTAGCGGCGGCGGGTCGGACGAGCCCGCAGAGAAGGAGGACGAGGGCGAGTCGGAGTCGCGGCGGCATGATGGCCCGAAGTGTCGACGGCGTGTCGGCGCGCGTCAAGCTCCGGCCCGGGGCGCGGCCATCGAAGGGGCCGGGAAACCCTAGACTCCGGGCGAGCCGCGTGGCACTGGTCGCCCGACCGACCGTCGCCACGAGGAGGCCTCACATGAGCACGACCGAGCAGGAGTCCCGGCAAGTCGCGGAGCAGGCGCGGGAGACCGAATGGGCAGGACGCACGTTCCTGCGCGAGCTCTTCCTCGGCAAGCTCTCGCTGCCGCTCATCCATCCGTTCCCGCTGGATGCCGCGACGGAGCGGCCGGAGTTCACGCGCTTCTACCAGCAGATGGAGGCGTTCCTGCGCGAGCAGGTCGACAGCGCCGCGATCGACGAGACGGGTGAGTATCCCGAGCCCGTGGTCGACGGACTGCGCAAGCTCGGCGCCTTCGGCATGAAGATCCCGACCGAGTACGGCGGCCTCGGCTTCAGCGTCTCGGAGTACTGCAAGGTGATGCAGCTCATCGGCTCGGTCGACAACAACGTGAGCGCGCTGCTCTCGGCGCACCAGTCGATCGGCGTGCCGCAGCCGCTCAAGCTCTTCGGCACGCCGGAGCAGAAGAAGAAGTTCCTGCCGCGCTGCGCGGCGGGCGCGATCTCCGCCTTCGCGCTCACCGAGCCGCACGTCGGCTCCGATCCGGCGAGTCTGGCGACGACGGCGCGCCGCGAGGGCGACGATTTCGTCCTGAACGGCGAGAAGCTCTGGTGCACCGACGGCACGCTCGCGGAGCTGCTGGTCGTGATGGCGCGCGACCCGCAGACGAAGAAGATCAGCGCGTTCGTGGTCGAGACCGACTCGCCGGGCGTGAAGGTCGAGTACCGATGCCGATTCATGGGCCTGAAGGCGCTCGCCAACGGCGTCATCAGCTTCCGCGACGTACGCGTGCCGCGCGAGAACCTGATCGGCGACGAGGGCAAGGGACTCCGCATCGCGCTCACGACCCTGAACACTGGGCGGCTCACGTTGCCGGCGTGCTGCGCGGGGATCGCGAAACAGTGCCTCAAGATCGCCCGCGGGTGGGCCGCCGCGCGGCAGCAATGGGGCCTGCCGATCTGGAAGCACGAGGCGGTCGGCCACATCATCGCCGACATGGCCGCGACGACCTTCGCGATGGACTCGGTCTGGATGCTGGCCTCGGCGATGGCCGACCGCGGCGGCTACGACATCCGTCTCGAGGCCGCGGCGGCGAAGGAATGGAACACGGTCCGGTGTTGGGAGATCGTCGACAAGACGCTGCAGCTGCGCGGCGGGCGGGGCTACGAGACCGAAACGTCGCTCCAGGGCCGCGGCGAGCACCCGATACCAGTCGAGCGGATGATGCGGGATTGCCGCATCAACCTCATCTTCGAGGGATCGAGCGAGATCATGCACCTCTTCATGGCGCGGGAGGCGGTCGACAAGCACCTGGAGGTCGCCGGGGCGATGATCGATCCGAAGAACGGGACGCGCGAGAAGGCGGCCGCGATGCCTGGCATCCTCAGGTTCTACGCGACGTGGTACCCGCCCCTCTGGCTGCGCGGGGTCGGCGGCGGCACGGCGGAGGTGTCCGGCTGGGGGACGCTCGGGCCGCATCTCCGCTTCGTCGAGCGCAGCGCGCGCAAGCTCGCGCGCGAGAGCTTCCACGGCATGGCGGTCTATCAGGCCAAGATGGAGCGCAAGCAGGGGTTCCTCTTCCGGGCGGTGGACGTCGTGATGGAGCTGTTCGCCATGTCGGCGACCCTCTCGCGGGCGCGCCGCATGCACGACGAACGCCATCCCGAGTCCGAGCACGCGCTCGAACTCGCCGATCTGTTCTGCCGGAGCTCTCGGCGCAAGGTGCGCCGCCTGTTCCGCGAACTCTGGAGCAACGACGATGCGGTGAAGAACAAGGTCGCCGCGAGCGTCATGGGCGGCAAGCACGCCTGGCTCGAGGCCGGGGTGGGCGAGATGGGGCTCACCGAGGCGGCGTTCCAGACCCGTTCGCTGGTGGCGCTTCGCGACCGGTTGGCCGGGGACGCGTCGGCGGGCGCAGCCGGCTGACCGCGGCGCGGCGGGCGTGAGCCGGGCCGTGCGGAGCCGGCGCGACGCCGGCTCGCGCTTGCGCTATAGATCGGCCGGCGCATGGCGGGGCGGACGGGACGAGAGCGGCGGCGCACCCGCGGCAGGGCCGCGGCGCGCCGCGGATGGGGATGGCTCGCGGTGGAGGCCGCGGCGCTCTGTGCGATCGCGTTCGTGGGGGCCATCGCCAGCCTCGGGCGCGGCGCGGATCGCTTCGCCGGCGTCGACCTCTGGGCCAACCTGCTGCCGTTCGCCGCCGTGACCGTCGGGTTCGGCGTCGTGCTCGCCGTCGCGTTGCGCGGGTGGATCGGCGTGCGCGCGTGGCTGGCCCCGCGCGCCGCGGTCGCGCCCGCGCTCGTCGCGGCCGCGCTCGCGTGCGGCGCCGGATGGTGGGCGACCCGGCCGCCGTTCCAGCGCGACCTGCTGCGTCTGCGCGCCGCGGTTGGCGGGACGGTCGAAGCGGAGCGCGTGGCGATCGCGCACCAGGTCTTCGCCGCCTACCGCCGGGCCGACCGCCGCGCGCTGGCGCGCATGCTCGAGCGAGCCCGTCCGTACGAGGCGCTCGTGCGCGAAGCCGCGGGCGCGTTCGGCGTCGACGCGGAGGTCATGATGGGAGTTGGCGCGGCCGAATCGTCGTTTCTGCCCCGCGACAGCGCCGACGGCGGGCGCGGCCTGTTCCAGATCACCGCGCCGCCCGCCGAGGCGGTTGCGGCGGTCCGGCGGCGTCTCGGCATCGCCGCGGCGGATCCCGGGGATCCGCGCCAAAACGCCTGGCTCGCGGCGGCGACGCTGGCGCGCTACCTCGCGGACATGCGCGGCGATCTCTTCCTCGGGCTGCTCGCCTACAACATCGGTCCGCACAACGGCGGGCTGCGCTCGATCATGGCCCGGTACGGAGCGCGCGACTTCGTCACCATCCAGCCCTATCTCCAGCTCCTGCCGCGCGACTATCCGGTGCGCGTGCTGTCGGCCGCGTTGGCCTACCGGTTGTCGCGCACCGAGGGCGAGCTGCCCGCCTACGAGGTCGGCGACAACGCGGCGCGCATCCAGCGGCGCGGCGTTCCGGGACTGTGACGGCGCAGATTTTCTCTTGTCCGACAAAGCCATCTCTGTAGAATCTGGTGCGGCGCTCTACTCCCCGATCGGAGGTTCCCCGCATGATGATTCGCGCGCGTGCCGCCACGCTGGCGGCGGCCTTGACCTGTGTCCTCGCGTACGGCGCGTCGATTCCGTCGCGCGCGTCCGCCGCCTGTAGCGACGGCGTCCTCGATCCCGGCGAAGCGTGCGACGACGGAAACCGCCTCGACGGCGACTGCTGCTCCTCCGCTTGCTCGTGGGAAGCCGCCGGCAGCGCGTGCGGCGACGATGGCGAGCGGTGCACCCGCGACGTCTGCGACGGCGCGGGCGCGTGTGTGCACGACGCTTCGCCCCTGACCACGTGCCTGGTGGCGCCGAAGGGGAAGCTCCAGATCAGCAACGACGCGGATGACGCCAAGGACAAGCTGATCCTCCAGATGCAGAACGCCCCCGGGCTCACGCCTGCGGACTTCGGCGACCCGACGTCGAGCGACGGCTATCGCGCCTGTCTCTTCGGACCGGACGGGCTCCTCATGTCCGCGGAGATCTCCCCCGGGGGCACCTGCGAGGGGAAGCCCTGTTGGGCGGAGACGACGGGCGGCTATACCTACAAGGACAAGAACGCGACGCAGGACGGGCTCACGCTGCTCGCGCTCAAGGCGAGCGCCAAGCCGAAGACCAAGATCAACGCGATGGGGCGGGGCGCGAACCTCGCGGACGCGCCGCTGCCTTTCCCCGCGCCCGTGATGGCCCAGATCGTCAACGGGTCGACCGGTCAGTGTTTCGAGACCTATTTCCTCGAGCCGGCGGCGGTGAAGCGGAACACCGCGACGGACTACGATGCGAAGGCCGCAGCGCCCGGTTTCGAGATCCCCGGCATTGCCGACGTGATCCGACAGGACGACCTGGCGCCAGGGACGCCGTCGCCGAACGGCGAGGAGCCGCGCGCCGCGGCGTCGGGCCCGGACCCGACGAAGGTCTTCGTGGACTCGGTGACGTACGCCGGGAACGGCTGTCCGGACGGATCGATCGTAGCGTCGCTGACGCCGGATCGGTCGGGCTTCGTCCTGCTCGTGGACGGGTTCGCCGCGTCGAGGGGCCCCGGCGTTCCGCCGACCGAGGCCACCAAGAGCTGCCAGGTGAACCTGGACCTGAAGCTGCCCCAGGGGTGGCAGTACAGCATCGGCACGATCGATCATCGCGGGACGGTCGCCATTCCGAAGAAGATGAAGGCGACGCAACGGGCGACGTACTATTTCGAGGGCGACGGCGCGTTCGCGTCCGCCGACACGACCTTCGCCGGGCCCGCCGACAAGCGGTACCTGATCCGCGACACGCTGCCGTTCAGCAGCGTCTCGTGGTCGTCCTGCGACGAGCGGCGGCCCCTCACCATCACGACCGAGCTGCATC
This sequence comes from Deltaproteobacteria bacterium, assembly GCA_020852955.1. Lineage (GTDB taxonomy): Bacteria > Desulfobacterota > Binatia > UTPRO1 > UTPRO1 > UTPRO1. The sequence goes on from JADYZW010000037.1 coordinate 85,407, forward strand.
TCAAGGGCGGGACCGAGGCCGGCGCGATCAGCGCCGACACGATCGACGGCAAGATCGCGTTCGTGCTCGGCCTGCGCTGGCGCCGGTGCCCGTGAGCGGCGCCGGACGCGGCGAGGGCTCCTAGGCTTCGAACTGCACCGTGATGCCCCACTCGGTCGCGAGCCATCCGAGCAGCGACGACTCGTGGCGGTCGATCAGATCGGGAAGCGCCGCGTCGAGCACGGTGCAGTAGACGAGCTCGCGGGCCTCGGGGCGGAGCAGCGCCGAGAGGAACGTCTTGAGCGCCGCCTCGTCCCCGAAACGCTCGTCCGCCTCGTCGGCGAGGGCGCGATAGTTGTCGTCACCCAGGGCAGCCGCGATGCGGGCGACGTGCGCCGCCTCGTCGTCGGACACCGCGGCGTCGCTCGCGACCACGGTCTCGATCAACGCCACCAGGGCCAGGCGTTCGTCGTGTGAGAGGTCGGTCAGCTCCATCGTTCGTCACCTCCGGTAGTAGCGCGCCTCGAGGACGTTGCCGTCGGGGTCGCGGAAGTAGAAGGCTTCGGGCGCCAGGCCGCCCGCGCCGAAGCTCTGCCGCGTGACGGCGCCGGTCGGCACGCCGCTCGCTTGCAGCCGGCCGCGCAGCGCGGCGTAGTCGGCCTCGGACAGGGCGAGGCAGACGTGGTTCACCGGATGCCCCGCGCTGCCGGCCGCGCTCGTCATCCCGTCCGCGACGGGCGCGGCGGCGCGCCCCATCAGGTCGAGGATCGTCGCGGGGGAGACGCGGACGCTCGGAAAGGGCGCGCGTCCGGCGCGGAACTCCTCCAATCGGACCGGGGCGAGACCGACGACGCGCGCGTAGAACTCGACCGCGCGCAGCGGGTCGTCGGTCCAGAGGACGACGTGATCCAGGGCCGCCTGCACGGAACCCAGCTTGGCGCGGCGGTCGGCGGGTGTCCAGCATTCGCGGGGTGATCGCGGCCGCTCCTTCCGGTAGAGTGCGCTGGCATGGCGGAGGTGCTGCTTCTGGTGCTCGCGGTGGCGTTCTTCGCGCGGCGCGGGCGGGGCGCGGGCGGGGCCGCGCCGCGCTGGCCCTCGGTGCTCGCCAGCGCCGAGCGCGCGGGGATCATCACGGGGGCGCAGCGCACCGCCCTCCTCGCCCACGCCGCGGCCACCGAACCGCCGCGCCTCGGGGGCGTGGCCTGGCTCGGGGTGCTCGCCGGGCTCTTCGTCGTGGCCGGCATCTCCCTCTTGATCGCGCGCAATTGGGACCAGATCGGGCCGGGCATCCGCGTGGCGGGCTTCCTCGTGATGCTCGCATCGGTCGGCGAAGCCGCGATCCGGCTGCGCGGCAGAAGCGCGGCGGCGAGCGTGCCGCTCGAGCTCATGTGGTTCTTCCTGCCGCTCCTCGGGATCGGGCTCTACGGGCAGACGTTCCAGCTGTCCGGCGATCCGATCCATCCCTTCCTGGTCTGGCTCGCGCTCGCGCTGCCGCTTGCCTGGATGAGCGAGCGTCCCGTCGTGGCGCCGCTCCACGTCTGCGCGCTCGCGGTCGTCCTGTTCGCAGGCAACTACGTCATGGAGCCGTTCGCATTCGCGTTCCGGACCCTCACGACGCCGACGCTGCCGAGCCCGCTCGCCATCACCGGCGACGCGGCGCGACCGCTCGCCTGGGCACTGTCTGCCGCAATCCTCGTGCTCATCGCCGCGGAGAGCCTGCGACGGCTGCCGCGCGGCCACCGCCATCACTTCGTCGGGATCTGCGTCGTGTGGACGTTCTGCCTCCTCGTCACCGCGACGCCGTTTCGCTTGCGCCACGAGGGCTGGCTCGTGTTCGCGGCGCTCGCGCTCGTAACCCTCTGGGTCGCCGTGATGAGCATGCTCGACACGAGCTTCGAGGAGCGAGCGGCGAGCATCGGCGTCTGGCTGGCGGCGCTCTACGGATTGACCTTCACCTGGCATCTGAACCAGGTCGCCTCGGGTACGACGACGACGCTCGGCCTCGTGGTGGCCGGTGGCGCCGCGCTGGCCGCCGCCGCGACGGTGTTGCTGGCGCCGCCGGCACGATTCAGTCCGCATCGCGCGTGGGCCATCGGGGCGAAGGCGATGATGCTCGCGCCGCTCGTGGTGGCCACGGCGTACCTCGGGGACGAGGTGACCCGCGTGTGGCTGGCGGGCGGCGTCATGAACGTGCTGCTCGTCGCCGCCGCCGTGGGCCTCATGTGGCACGGCTCGCTCGTGCACCAACGGGCGCAGGTGAACCTCGGCGTCGTGGTGTTGATCGCGGTCCTCGTGACCCGCTTCCTCGACGTCTTCGGCACCATGCTCCGGAGCGGCATCGGCTTCATCGTCGCCGGTTGCCTGCTGGCGGCGCTCGCCTGGGCGCTCGAGCGGACGCGCCGCCGGTTGCTCGCGAGCCCGGCCGGAGGGCGCGCGTGACGGGGTGGCTCCGGATCGCGCTGGCGGCGCAGCTGCTCTTCTTCGCGGGTTGGGGAGCGCTGCTTCTGGCGTCGCATCGCGACGCGACGCTGGTGTGGCTCGGGACCGAGCCCGTGGATCCGCGAGATCTCCTGAGCGGCCACTACGTCGCGCTCCGCTACGCGATCGCCGACGCCGCGAAGGGGGACGCCTGTTCGGTTCCGGTAGAGGAGCGCGGACGAACCCCGGTCTGGGTCCGGCTTGCGCCGAGCGGGGAGTCGATCGAGACCGTCGCGGGGTTCGTGAGCCCGTCCGCGGCCGTCGCCTGCCGCCTGGATTTCCCGGGTCGCGGGGAGGGCGGCCCCTGGATCACGGGACGTCTCGATGCGGACGGCCGGGTGATCTACGGGATCGAGCGCATGTACGTCGCGGAGGACGACCCGCGCCGCGAGGCGCGCAGCGGCAGCGTGGTGGCGCAGGTGGCGTTGAACGAGCGCTTCGAGCCCCGGCTCGTCGATCTCGTCCCGCGGGCGCCGGTTCCGACGGCGACGGAGGCGCCGTGACGGCGCGGCGCACGCTCGGCGCGCTGCTGCTCGTGGCGACGTCCCTCGCGCTCGGCTGTCGTCCCGCGATGCGAGCCCCCGCGCCCGGGCGAGCCGCCGCTCCGGTCGAGCTTGCGGCCCTGGAAGGAACGTCCTGGATCCTCGCCGCATGGGGTGACGGCGCACCGGCGGCGTCGACGCCCCGGGTGTCGCTTCGCTACGCGGCCGGACGCTTCGAGGGGCGGAGCGGTTGCAATCGCTATACCGCGCCGGTCGAGCAGCGCTCGGGAGGCGGCGCCATCGCGGTCGGCGCGATCGCGGTGACGCGCATGATGTGCGCGGAACCGGCGGCGGGGATCGAGCAGCGCTTCCTCGCCGCGCTCGGCCGCGCGAGGGCGAGCGAGCGCCAGGACGGGCGCCTCGGCATCGCGACCGTGGGCGCCGATGGGCGACCGGAGACGCTCGTGTTCACCGCGGAGCCGACGGCGCCCTGACGTCGCGGCCGGTTCCCCGCGCGGCGCGCGGAAGTCTGGCGGGTGCTCAGCGCGGCGCGACGCAGAGCAGCGCCTTCGCGGTGACGCGGCAGCTCGAGAGACTGCCCACGCGATCGACGCCCGCTGGCGCGCTGGCGGGGTCGGTCGTGATCCGCACGAGCAACGCCGGCGCGAACGGTTCGGTGAGCGTGAGCCCCTGGAAGCGCAGGTCGAAGCGGATCCGTCCTGGCTTCGCTCGCAGCGGCTGGAAGCGCGCCGTGGCGCGCCCACCCGGCGCCTTGCAGACGATGCGCCCGCTCCGGAGAGCCGAACATTCCGTCGCCGCGAAGGTGAATCTGCGGTCGAGGTGGAGGGTATCGACGAGCTGAATGTCGAGTCCGAGGAGAGGGTCGAAAGGAGCCTCAGGACCGAGCTCCACCTCGCCCTTGGCCAGGATCTCGCCCGTGGTCGGCTTGCTGCCGCGGATACGGGCGCGGCGGAGGAAGATGTCGGCGTCGACGTCGTCGCACTGGTTGCGGAGCCCGTCGCCGTCGGCGTCGGGCACGCCGGCGCAGTCGGCGACGGTCGGCAGCGGGCTCGGCGTCGTCATGGCCGAGGGGGTCGCCGCCGTGGTCGGCGTCGAGGATCGGAGCGCAGATGCGGTCGCGACCGGCGTCGGCGTCGTGGTGATCCGGGGCGTCGTCGACGCGGTCGCCGTCGGGGTGGCGCTCCGCGTCGGGCTGACGCTGGGGCTCGGCGTCGGCGTCGGCGTCGGTGTCGCAGACGCGCTCGCGGTCGGGGTCGCGGTTGTCGAGGGACTCGCGGTCGGTGTCGCCGTGGTCGTGATGGTTGCGGTGGCTGTCGGCGTGACGGTCGGACTCGGGAGGGCGCTCACCGTGGCGGTCGTCGTGGCGACGGGTGTCGCGGTCGGGGACGCGGTCGCGATGGCCGTGGCGGTTGGCGTCGCGGTCCGGGACGCGGTCGCGGTGGCCGTGGCGGTTGGCGTCGCAGTGCGTGTGGCGGTGCGTTGCGGCGTCGGGGTCGCAGTCGCGCAGAGGAGCTGGCTACAGGTGGTGTTGCAGCACGCGCCGTCGGCGCCGGCGCCCTTGTCGCAGATCTCGCCCGGTTGGCGGACGTTGTCGCCGCACACGGCGCAGCCCGGGTAGGGGCCGCTCGCGACGATACTGTCGAGCCGCGTCGGGTTGAAGACCGTGCCGTTGCCGATCACGGGATTCGCGCCGCTCGGATGGATGGTCGTATTGGTTCCTCCCGGCAGCGCGAGGTACTGCGAGTTGTTGCCGATCTGCATCGCGCGCTTCGAGATCAGGTCGATGCTCGCGCCGCCGTTGACCCCGTTCAGCGTCCCGGCGGTGCCGTCGATCTTCACGCTCGGGGAGACGGAGAGGCCGCACGCCGCGAGCGAGATCGACTGCCGCGTGGAACTGCCGGAGCCGCCGCTGACGTCGAGGTTCTTCTGGACGGACAGGGATCCCGCGTTCGCGGCGTCGGTCGCGACGCCGGCCTCGAACGACATGAAGCCGCCATCGCCGGTCGCGCTCGACGCGTCGGCCGTGAGAAGCCCGTTCAACACGATGGTGCGTCCGGCGTCGCCGCTGATCTCACCGCCGGCATCGTACCCGCTCGCGGTGATGGCCGCGGTGATGGTGAGATCGCGGCCCGCGGACGCTTCGAACGTGCCGCCGTCCCCGCCCGCGTTGCCGCCGTTCATCGAGACGAGTCCAGCGACCTGGATGTCGCCCTCGTCCGCTCCGAGTGTGAAGAAGCCGGCGTCTCCCGAGTCGAGCGACACCCGCCCGCCCGAGCCGTCGAAGTTGGTGCCGGCGTCGACCCGGATCGCCATGCCGCTCCCGGTGAACCGGATGTCCCCGAGCGCCAGCACGTCGATATCGCCGCCGTCGCCGGCGAACTGATCCGTGGTGCTGCCGCGCAGCACGAGCGACGCGCTCGTGACGAGCGTATCGCCGCCGGGGACGACGCCGCCGATCTCGTCGACGCCGCTCGTGATGTCGATCGCGCCGCCGAAGCCCGCCCCGACGCTGCTGTCGGCGTTGATCGTCCCGTTGTTGATGACGACGTCGTCGCCGGCGATGATGGCGAGCTCGCCGCCGTCGCCTCCGCCGCCGCTCACATCGACGCTGCGGTTGATGGTGACGGTCCGCGCCGCCGTGAGGTCGAGGATTCCCCCCGTGCCCTGATTCGCGCCGGAGAGGACGACGTCGCCGTTGATCGTCACGTTGCCGGCGTCGGAGACCATGGTCAGCTCGCCGCCGTCGGTGAAGAGCATGCCGAGATCGGGAAACGAGCTGACGCCGCGGCCCGTCACCGACGATCCGGGCTCGAGGGTGACGTTGCCGGCGCCGGCCAGGCGGACCGTGCCCGCGCTATCCCCCGTGACGTCGATCTGACCGTCGATGCTGATGACCCCGGCGCTCGTGAGGGAGACGAGCCCGCCTTGGACGATGGACCCGTCCGGCTGCACGAAGTCGCCGCGGGCGTTCAGCTTGCCGGTCGACGTGAGCGTGATGTTGCCGGCGTTCACCACCCGGATGAACCCGAGGCCCGTCATCTGGAAGTTCCGCTCGAGGCTGAGCGCGCGTCCGCCGAGGTCGAACTCGCAGCCGCCGGACCGCACCTCGATCGCCGTCGTCACCCGCACGAGCGCCGCGGTGCAGGTGCCCGACCCGCACAGGACGCTGGCGGTATTGGCGACGGCGTCGGCGCCGCAGGTCCACAGGACGGCGTTCGCGTCGCCGGCGAGGGCGAGGCAGGCCAGCATCGCGACGAGCTGGAGGCGGCGGTGGATGGGGATGGAGAACACGGGATCCGGTGACGGCGACGCCTGACCGGTCTCGGGTCTAGCGGTGCGACACGAGCCGGGTCAAGTCGCGGCAGCGGTGGTGTCGCGACCGCGGGGGCAGCGCCCGGCGCGGACCACCGGACCGGCCGGCGGGCCCTTGCGGGCCGCGACGGCCGGTCCGAAGGTACGACGTCACCCGGTCAGGGCGTCGGGACGAGGTTCAGGTAGAGCGACAGGAACTCGCCCGAGCGCGTCACCTCGATCCCGGAGAGGCTCAGGCCGAAGAACTCCGGCAGCGGGAAGCTGCCGAGGCCGCCCGCGAGCGACGGGATGAGCGTCGCGATGAGCGGCGGCAGGACGTCCTGCTCGAGCGCCGTCTCGTTCACGCCGAGGACGTTCTTCAGGACCGCCACGGTGATGTCGCTGGTGGGGGGCGTCGAGAGGGTGAACTCCAGTCCGCCGCCCGCGAACGCGAAGGTCATGCCGAGCTTCGCGTCCACGGCACCCCGCAGCACCTCCAGCTCGCTGCCGTCGTCCTGGACGATCGACACGAGGAGGTGGGCGAGCTTGAGCGTAGCGAGCTCGCCCGACGGGCCCGCCTGCGCCAGCACGATCGGCGCGAGCGTCGGCTTCACGTCGATGCGGAAGGGCGTCGCCGGCGGATAAGCGGCGAACTCCGGCATGATGAGCGCGAGCACTTGCGCCGTCAGCGGCACGGGACCGGACCCGAGGTCGAGGCTGCTGATGCTCGTGACCAGGAGTCCGCACTCGGTCTGGGCCTTGAGGAGTTGGTTGAAGCCCTCGGTCGAGACCGCGATGCCGAGGCCGTAGGGGGCGTTTCCGATCGGGGTCGTCGCGCCGAAGCTCGGGGTGCCCTCGCTGACCGCCAGCGATGCCGTGAGATTCGGGGCGCCGGCCGGCGGTTGGCACTGACCCGGTCCGCTGCCGATCGACGAGGTGAACTTCCCGTCCGAGACGAAGCTGATGCCGTTCACGTCTTCGGTCACGGCGTTCAGCGGCGCCTCGAAGTTGACGCTCAACGCCTGGCCGACCGGACCGGCAATCGTCACGCCGGCGAGCGCCGCCTCGATGGCGTCGCCGATCGGGCCGTCTTGGGGTCCCGCGCCATCGGGATCCTCGAGGTAGTCCTTCATCGCGTCCACCGTGAGCTGCTCGAGGTCCGGCAGGAACGATTGGATGATGGAGCCCACCACCGGCAGATCGCAGGTGCCCCCGTAGCTCGCTGTGAAGGCGGTGAAGCTCACCCCGAGCGCGCCTTGCTGGTTTACGTCGATGTTGGCGGGGTCGGCCGGCATCGGCGACAGCGTGTAGTCGCCGGTGAACGTCGCGGAGTTGGCGTGGATCGCGATGTCGCAGCTCGGCACGAGGCCCGAGCCGCTCAGGTACACGTTCACCCGGATGTCGCTCACCGTGATGACCGTGCGCACGAAGTTCGTCATGGAGTCCGCCGCGAAGGCGAAGCTCTGGAACGAGGGCGGGGGATTGTTGACGGTGACGGTCGCGCGGCCGAGGCACCCGAGGATGCCCCCGTCGACGAAGCACTCGTTGTTGATCAACACGGTGCCGACCGGTACGAGCGCGCCGAGGTCGAGGCCGGAACCGGCGAGATCGGCCATCAGCGGCTCGACCGTGTTGAGGCCGGTGTCCGTCACCCGGAGTCCGACGCTCGAGGCCGAGTTGGCGCCGTCCGCGATCGAGGAGCCGCGAATCACGACCACGCGGGCATTCGCGGCGCTGCCGTTCACCGTGTCCACGACGCGGGCGCGGATCGGGTTGAAGACGTTCGCCGCGCTGAGGGCGACGGAGGTCGTGAAGGATCCGTCGCCCGCGACCGTCACCGGCACGCCGTTCACGGTGAGGGACGCCTGGGCGGGCGGGAGGTTCACGACCTGGCCGGTCACCGTCACCGACGACGCGCTGGTGAAGATACCGTGCGCCGGCGAGGTGATGGTCACGCTGAACTGCGTGCAGGCGCTCGGTTCGCCGGTGCACACGTAGCCCGGCTCGATGCCGCACGCGGCGTTGCAGCCGTCGCCGACGGCCGTGTTGTCGTCGTCGCAGACCTCGCTGCCTCGCAGCAGGCCGTCGCCGCAGATGGGATCGCAGGAGCTCGGCTCGAACTCGCAGGTCCATCCGGTCTCGATGGTGCAGGTCGCACTGCAGCCGTCGCCCGCCACCACGTCGCCGTCGTCGCAGATCTCGGTGCCGCTGATGAGGCCGTTGCCGCAGACCGCCGTGCAGACGCTCGGCTCGCCGACGCAAAGGTAGCCGTCCTCGGGAGTGCAGACCGAGCTGCAGCCGTCGCCGGACGCCAGGTTCTGGTCGTCGCAGCCTTCGCCGCCGCGCAGGAGGCCGTCGCCGCAGACCGTGGCGCAATTGCTGGGCTGGCCGGCGCAGAGCCAGCCGCTTTCGATGCTGCAGGTGGCGCTGCAGCCGTCGCCGGAGTCGAGCCCGCCGTCGTCGCAGGCCTCGCCGGCCTTGATGAGTCCGTCGCCGCAGACGGTGGAGCAGAGGCTCGGCTCGCCGAGGCAGAGCCATCCGGGCTCCGGCGTGCACGTGGCGTCGCAGCCGTCGCCGCCCGCGAGGTCGCCGTCGTCGCAGAGCTCGCCGCCGCGGAGCAGGGCGTCGCCGCAGATCGGCGAGCAGCTCGTCGGCTCGGCGGCGTCGCAGGTCCACCCGGTCTCGATCGCGCACGTCGCGCCGCAGCCGTCGCCGGGAAGAAGCCCGCCGTCGTCGCACGCCTCGCCGCCGCGCCTGAGTCCATCGCCGCAGGTTGCCGAGCACGCGCTCGGCGCGCCGAGGCAGGTGTAGCCCGACTCGATGGTGCACGCGGCACCGCACCCGTCGCCCGAGGCGGTGTTGCCGTCGTCGCAGGCCTCGCCGCCGCTCACGATCCCGTCGCCGCAGATCGGCCCGCAGGTGCTCGGCGCGCCGCTGCATGTCCAACCGCTCTCGACCTCGCAGGCCGGGCTGCAGCCGTCACCGGAGGCCTGGTTGCCGTCGTCGCAACCCTCGTCGCTTTCGACGTCGGCGTCGCCGCACTCCGGCGGCTCCGCGCAGCTTTCGTTGGCGTCGTTGCCGTCGTCGAAGAGGTCGCAGTCGCGCGACAGACCGTCGACGTCGTTCAGGAGCGCGCAGACGCGGCAGCGCAGGCGCTCGTCGGCGCACTGCGCGACCCCGCCGGAGGTCGGTGCCGCGCAGCCCGGGAACGCCTGGGCGAGCGGCACGCCGCGGCCCACGCACGCCGACTCCACCTTCGCGGCCGGGACGGTCACGCACGTCTTCGTCATCTTGCCGCCGGTCGGATCGGGCTGGACGACGCCCGTGCCGAGGCAGGTCGCCTGCAACTCGACGGCATCGGTCACGAAGCCGCGCTTCAGGCCCTCCTTCTTGCACTTGTTGAAGGAGTTGATGCGGAGATCCTCGCACTTCGCGGACGCCTTGAGGAGTGCCGTCTGGCAGCCCATGACGAGCGAGTTCGTCGCCAGGACGGCGTCGGGATCGGCGCCGAAAAGATCGTGGAGGAATGCCTGGGTGATCTCGACCGCGCGCGTGCCGTGGAGGCTGATGCTCGGTGGCCCGAAGGCGGGCGGGAGCCCGTCACAGCCGTTGTCGGCCGAGATCAACGCGCCGATCGTCGCTTTCTGGACCCCCGCAGCGCTGGCGATGCACTGCGAGACCGTCTGGACGCCGAGCAGGCCGCCGGCCTTCTTCGCGACGCAGGCCCGGAGCTCTTTGGAAGCTGCGGCCGTCACCTTCCGCATGCCCTTGTTGATGGCGTTGATGCAGGCGTTGGTGTCGCTCGCGGAAGCCCGTTCGGCCGCGAGCGTGTCGAACGACAGCGCGAGCGCCACCAGTACCGGCCAGACGTTCGAACGTGTAGTCGTCACAAAGAGCCTCCTACGTGTTGCCTTCCGGCATCGCACGGTCAGTGACACGTGATCTCGAGGGTGACCGCGGCGTCGTAGTACGCCGTATCGCCCGGAAACTGCGCGATGTCGGTCACGGGTAGCGCTCCGACGAACTTCAGGCCGTTGAGCGTATTGGCCCCGCTGACGATCTGGTTGCAGGCGCGCGGTGCGCCCGTCACCTGGGTGATACAGCTGCTGCACCCCGCTCCGGCGTGGTCGAGCAGGCTGTCCGCCGTGCTGTTGGCATCGTAGATCGTCGCACGTGCGTCACCGCTCGTGAAGAACGCGCTCAGGGTCGCCGGCGCGCTGTAGGTGTCGTCGCCCGTGCACTGGATGCCGTCGGGACCGAGATCGCTCACGAGGCGCAGCGTCAGCATCTCGTTGAGGCGCACGTCCCCGTTCGCGAACGTGCCGCTCTGGAGGAACTCGGTGGGGCTGTTGCAGAGCCCGACATGCGGCGAGTTGGGGTTGCAGGTCGAGCCCGGCCCTTCCAGGCAGGCGGCATCGACCGCGCCGGACGGATCCGTCCGGGTGTCGTCGCACTCGGGATCTTGCGGCAGACCACCGTTCGGGCCGGGGGGCGTATTCGTGTCGTGATCGACCCGAGCCTGGTAGTCGATGTTGGCCTCGCCGCCGTTGCAGTCGATCTTGCCCGTGCCGTCGACGCCGGCGCTCGCGACGCAGATGCGCACGTGGTTGCCGGCCAGATTGATGTCGATCGGGTTGAAGACCATCGAGCTCGCTGGGACCGTGAGCTGCCGCACGCCGCTGCCGTCCTGGGTGCTCAGCAGGACCGTCTGCGAGCCGCTGAGACCACCCGGGCCCGTTGCCGTCTGGATGCGGAGGTTCCCGAGCGGCGTGCCCTTGAGCTGGAGCGAGAGCTTGCTGTCGCTGGAGACGAAGGTGCACGTCCGCGAGATGGGCGTCGGCGTGACCGTCGGCGTCGGGGTGCGGGTCGGGGTCGGCGTCCGAGTCGTCGTCGGGGTGGCAGTGGCGGCGACGGTGAAGGTCGGGGTCGCCGACGGCGTGAGCGTGGGCGTCGCGGTCGGGGCGGTCGAGGTCGGCGTCACGGTCGGGGGCGTCGTGGCGGTCGGCGTCGATGCCGAGGTGACGGTCGGCGTCGGCCCCGACGGGTTCACCTGCGCCGCTATGCAGAGATCGAAGGGCTTCTTGACGTCGAGGGTCTCGCTGCCGAACTGGTTGGCCGTGTAGGCGCGGATGGGCGTGAAGCTCGAGGCCAGCTTCACCTGGTAGCAGAGCAGGTGCTCGCCATGCAGCTCGGCGCCCGGCTCCTCGTTGTTCTTGTTGGTCGCGACGCAGAGCCTCCGGGGCTTCGTCACGTTCACCGAGATGGGGCCGAACTGGTCGACGACCACCGTAGCGAGGAGCGGCGTGAACTTGGGTGTGCCCGGCGAGGTCCGGGCCTTGTAACAGGTGAAGTGATCCGTGAGCGGGGCGCCCGGAGCCGGGGGCGGCGACACGAGGCTCTTGGCGCTCGGCACCATCAGACGCTCGGGTCGCAAGAGGTCGATGGTGAGTCCCCCCCAGCGGTCGACGGTCGTCTGGTTCAAGGTCTTGGGGAACTTTCCGGTGCCGGGTACGCGCTTGATCTGGTAGCTCTCGAGGTGCTCGGTGTGGGTCGGCGCGCTCGGGTCGCTGCCCTGGACGTTCGCCGGATTGCAGAGATCCGTCGGCTTCGAGACCGTGAAGCGCCACTCGCCGAACTGATCGGAGGTCGCGAGGTACGGGATCGCCGCGAACTTCGCGGTGCCGGCCGCCGTCTTCGACTGGTAGCACTGGAAGTGGTCGAGCGGCGGGGGACTCTGCGCCTCGGCCTCCGGGACGAGCCCGCGCGGCGCCGTGAGGAAGGAGCCCCCGCGCTCGAGGGCGAGCGCCGCCGTTGCCAGCGCGATGCCGATAGCGAAGGTGCGGGTTACGACGCCGGCCTTCATGGTCAGTCCGCCTTGTCGCTGAACTTGGTGGCCGATTGCGACGTCGGCGGGCCGCTGTACACGGCCTCCCAGCAGAGGCCGTCGGTGTTCTGGATCTGGACGGTGAGCGGCTGCCCGAGGGTCGAGAGATCCGGCATCGCGAGCGTCGTGCCCCGCGCGTTGAACTGGATCTGCGCCTTCGCGAGCGCGCCCTCCTTGAGCTTCAGTTGATACCCGCCGTCGGGCGTGAGCTCCTTGTCCTTGTACTGGTAGCCTTTCGAGCCGCTGGCCTTCCAGCACGGCTTGCCCGCGCAGGTGCCGCCCGCCGGGTTGGTGATCGCGAAGCGCAGACCCGACGGGTCGTAGACGCAGACCTGGTAGTTGGTCGTCGTGAGCGGCGCTCCCCACTCGGCAAGGGTCGTGCGCTCGCCCTTGAGCCACTTCCACTTGATGGAATCCTTCGCGCCGCCCTTCCTGGCAAACTGGATCGACGCCTTCCCGGGCACGAACGGCACGCGACAGCCGGTGAGGGGGCCGACCGTGCAGCCGAGGCCAGGCTCCACCTGACAGGTCGGCGAGCAGCCGTCCCCGGCGTCGAAGTTCGCGTCGTCACACTGCTCGCCGCAGCCGCCCTGGAGCGTGCCGTCGCCGCAGAGCATCGAGTCGCCGGTACAGACGCCCGCCACGCACGCGTCGGCGAGCGTGCAGGCGTTGCCGTCGCTGCACGACGTGCCGTCGCTCTCGAAGGCCTCGGCGGGACACGCGGCGTCGACGCCGGTGCACGTCTCCTCGACGTCGCAGTCGCCCGCGTCGGGGCGGCAGACCGTGGTGGCGGGCGCGAGGCCGTCGGCGGGACAATCGGCGGCGGCGCCCGAGCAGGTCTCGGCAACGTCGCAGACGCCGGCCGCCCCCCGGCACTCGACCGTGTTCGGCTGGAAGGCGTCCGCCGGGCAGTCGTCGCCGAGGCCGTCGCAGATCTCGGCGGCGTCGCAGACGCCCGCCGTGGGCCGGCACGACGCCGTGCTCTTCACGTCGGGCGGACAGAAGATCCCGAAGCCGTCGCAGGTCTCGGCGAGGTCGCAGACGCCGTTCGCCGGGCGGCAGACCGTCGCGTTCGAGGCGAGCTGGTCCGCCGGGCAGGCATCGCCGACGCCGTCGCACGACTCGGCGACGTCGCAGAAACCGCCCGCCGGGCGACAGACGCCCGAGTCCTTCGCGTCCGCGGGACAGGCTGCGCTCGAGCCGGTGCAGGTCTCCTCCAGGTCGCAGACGCCGGCCGCCGAGCGGCAGACCGTGGAGTTCGACTGGAAGGTGTCGCTCGGACACGCCGCGCCCGACCCCGTGCAGTTCTCCGCGACGTCGCAAACGCCGGCCGCCGAGCGGCACGTCACCGAGTTCGAGGCGAAGGCGTCCGCCGGACACGTCGGGCCCGACCCCGTGCAGTTCTCCGCGACGTCGCAGGGACCGCCCGCGGAGCGGCATACGGTCGCGCTCGAGAGGAACCCGTCCGGCGGGCAGGTCGCGGAGCCACCGGTGCAATTCTCGGCCGCGTCGCAGACGCCTCCGCCGGCCGCGCGGCACACCACCGAACTCGGCTGGAAGGCGTTCGAAGGGCAGGTCGCCGAGCTGCCCGTGCAGTTCTCCGCGACGTCGCAGATGCCGCCCGAGGCGCGGCACTGCGTGCCCGCACTCGTGAAGTGGCAGCTCGAGTTGCAGCAGGCGCTGCCGGCGATGCCCACGTCGCATTGCTCGCCCTGCGCGCCGTCCACCGTGCCGTTGCCACAGAGGCTCGTGAGCGTGACGGTCACGAAGTGGCCGTCGCTGGACTGGGTGCGGCTCGGGCTCCCCGGATAACCGCAGGCGTCGCAGCCGCTCACGCTCGAGCCTTCACCGAGACGAACGGCGGCCTCGCAGGAGTTGCTGCGCGTCGTGCCGCTCCAGGTGAACGTCAGGCTGTGCGCCTGCGCCACGCCGTTGCTGACGTCGTCGATGCGCGCGCTCGCGGTCTGGTTGAACGGCCCGCTCGTGTCGGAGCCGCCGTTCGGGACGGAGCCAGGATCGGAGAGGTTCAGCGAGCCGGAGGTGAGGGTGCCGCCGCTCTGCGAGCCCGCGACGCTGCTGATGTCGGCGGCGCCGTCGCACCCGGAAGCGTCGTTGCGGCGATTCATGTCGCCGGTACGCTGGGTGTCGACCGTCAGGTAGTACGCGCCCGGCGCCGTGACGTTGAAGGAGAGGTTGTGCTGCGCCGACCCGTTGGTGTCGCGGGTGCTGAAGATGCCGACGTCGGAGCTCAGGTTCCACGCGAAGCGGGTCTTGAACTGCGACCCGTTGTTCACCTGGATCGCAACCGAGGAGCGGCGCGATCCGTCGCCGTCGCCGGCATTCGCCGTCGAGCCCGAGGTGCTCGCCGAGGCGCCGGAGATCGACTGGGCGTGAGCGCTCGCGAGGCCGGAAGCCGATGCGACGACGGCGAGCACTGCGACGAGCGTCTTGCGCGTTGGGATCATGCGACGAATCCTCCCTTGGGGGCTCTTGGCGGTCTTCGCCGAGGCACATGGCGCCTCGGCACGGCACTGCGCCCGTGATTCGCGGCGCCAGCTTCCGCCGCTCGTAGGGCGAAGCTCCCTTACGCGGCGCCGATCGGTTTTGTCAAGGAAAATCACATGCGAAGCGCCTGGATGGGACCTGCGGCGTAACCCGGACGGCCGGGCGTGAATGACCCCATCGTCACCCTCCCAGGAGCGTCCGATGGGGGATACGCCCTTGGCCGAGCGGACGCCGGGGACTTCGCGCCGTCCTCCGCGCCGCGGGGCGCCGTAGGCGCCGCCATCGGCAGTAGGCTGGCGTGCCGGTGCGGTGCCCGCTAAGAAACCCGCCCCATGCCGCCAGCCATTCGGAAGGTCCTGGTCGCCAATCGGGGGGAGATCGCACGTCGGATCCTGCGCACCGTCCGCGCGCTGGGTCTCGCGAGCGTCGCCGTCCATTCCGACGCCGATGCGCGTGCGCCGCACGTCGTCGAGGCCGACGAGGCGGTGCGGATCGGACCGGCGCCGGGCCGGGATTCGTATCTGGCGATGGACCGCATCCTCGAGGCGGCGCGCGCGACGGGCGCCGACGCGATCCACCCCGGCTACGGGTTCCTCTCCGAGAACCACGAGTTCGCGGCGCGCGTCGCCCAAGCCGGGCTGGTGTTCATCGGACCTCCCGTCGAGGCGATCCGCCGCATGGGCAGCAAGATCGGCGCGAAGGAGATCATGGCGGCCGCGGGTGTGCCAGTGGTGCCCGGCGCATCGCTCGCGGATCTTCCGTTGAAGGAGAGCCTCGCGGCGGCGCGCGACATCGGGTTCCCGATCCTGATCAAGGCGTCCGCGGGCGGCGGCGGGAAGGGGATGCGGATCGTCCGCGAGGAGGCGGCCTTCGCCGAGGCCATCGCGACCGCCCGCCGCGAGGCCGAGAGCGCCTTCGGCGACGGCACCCTGCTGATCGAGCGCTATTTCGACGCGCCCCGCCACGTCGAGATCCAGATCTTCGGCGACGCGCACGGCAACGTGATCCACCTCGGCGAGCGCGAGTGCTCGATCCAACGCCGCTATCAGAAGATCGTCGAGGAGGCGCCGTCGCCGGCGGTGGATGCGGCGCTGCGCGGCCGCATGGGCGAGGCCGCGGTCGCCGCCGCGCGCGCGATCGGCTACGTGGGCGCCGGGACGGTCGAGTTCATCGTCGACCGGGAGGGCGCGTTCTACTTCCTGGAGGTCAACACGCGGCTCCAGGTCGAACATCCCGTCACCGAGGCGGTGACGGGCCTCGACCTCGTGCGGTGGCAGATCCTGGTCGCGGGGGGCGCCGCGTTGCCGCTGGCGCAGCAGGAGGTCGCGCTGCGCGGCCACGCGATCGAGGCCCGGCTCTACGCGGAGGATCCCGCCGCGGATTTCCTCCCAGCGACCGGCGCGGTCGCGCTCTGGCGGCCGCTCGACCTTCCCGGCGTGCGCTACGACAGCGGCGTCGAGGCCGGGAGCGAGGTCGGAGTCCACTACGATCCCCTGCTGGCGAAGGTCATCGCCCACGCGCCGACCCGCGACGAGGCGATCCGCCTCCTGCGGCGCGCCCTCGCCGCGCTCGGCGTCGGGCCGATCATGACCAATCGCGACTTCCTCCTCGCCGTCCTCGACCACCAGGCGTTCGCGGCCGGAGCACTGCACACGCACTTCATCGAGCAGCACCTGCCGCCCGAGACCCGGCGAGCGGCGCGGACGCCGGCGCACGACCGCATTCACGCGATCGCGGCCGCGCTCTGGGAGCATGCGGCGCGGCGGCGCGCGGGCGGCCCGCTCCCGCAGAGCGTGCCGTCCGGGTGGCGCAACAACCGCTGGCGTGCCCAGGATGCGAGCTACGTCCTGGGCGGCGAGCGGGTCGAGGTGCGGTACGTCGCAGAACCGGGCGATGGCTTCGTGATCGAGGGCGAGCCGCCGGCGCGGGCGCTGGTCCACGCGGTGGACACGCGAGGCATCGCCGTCGAGATCGATGGGGTGCGCCGCCGTTTCGCGGTCGCGGCGATCAGGGACGCGCTCGTCGTCCACGGTCCGCTCGGCACCGCGACGCTCGCGCCGGTCCCGCGCTTCCCGCCCGCCGAGCGCGAAGATCTCGCTGGCGGCTGTCTCGCGCCGATGACCGGCATCATCCGCGAGGTGCGGGTGAAGGAAGGCGACGCGGTGGAGAAGGGCGCCGTGCTCCTGGTCCTCGAGGCCATGAAGATGGAGCACCAGATGATCGCGCGCGACGTCGGCATCGTGAAGCAGGTGCGGGTCGAGGTCGGACAGATGGTCGACCCGGACGAGGTGCTCGTCGTCGTCGAGCCGCGCGAGGCGTAGCGGCGATTCGCGGGCGTGAGAGTCGTGGCGTGGTGACGGTCGGGCGGTGGGACCATCTCCTCGCTAGGAGTCTGGGGCCCAGCGCGTGAGACCCGCCGCTCCTTCTCCCGTTCTGCGGTCAGCGAGGCGCTGCGCTCGTCGACGACCCCAGCGCCCGCCCGCCGCACCGCCGCGTATCGCGCGACGATCCGACCCCTCCCGCGTGCACGGAAGCGACTAGGCCGCGGCCATGCGGGTACGGGCCAGCGCTTCGGCGACCAGGAGGCCCACCTTCGACTCGATGCCGAACGAGGTGTGGGTGCCGCCGTGCCATTCGATGCGGGGGCGGTCCCAGTGCTCCCAGAGGGCGCGGATCTGCCCGGTCGGGACGATGCGGTCGGCGACGCCGCCGAAGATGAAGAGGCGGTCGCTCGCGACGCGCGGCGCGAGCGCGAGCGGCGACACCAAACGCAGCAGGCGGCCGATCTGGTCGAACGAGATGCCGAAGCGCTCGACGAGTCCGCGGATGAACGGCGGGACGTGCCGCTCGACGAGCCCCATGACGTCGACCATCGGCATCCCCGCGATGACGCACGCGAGGTCGCTCTCGAGGCCGGCCGTGAGGGCCGCGACGCCGCCGCCGAGCGAGAGCCCATAGAGTCCGACCGGCATGCCGTCGCGCGCGCGGAGCCAGGCGAGCAGCCGGCGAAGGTCCCACACGGCCTGCGCCTGCAAGTGCACGAGGTCGAGGATCTCGCCCGAGAAGAGCCCTTCGCCGCTCCGCCATCCGCTCGCGCGCGGACCGTGCAGGGGCAGGACGGGCAGCGCCAGGTTCACGCCGAGGGTCTCGTGCAGCCAGCGCGGGCTGAACTGGAAGAAGCCCGTGAGCGGCGACCCCGTGCGGTAGCCGTGCACGCAGACCAGCCAGGGGCGCGCCGGGCCGGGATGCTGCAGGAGCCAGACGTGCGCGGTGCGGTTGGCGGTGCGGTCATGCCAGCGGTCGCCGCCGGGCTCGCCGCGACGCGGCTCGAACCCGCTCGCGAAGGTCAGGTGGCGATACGTCCGTCCGAAGCTCGACGCGCTCTCGATCGCGCGCGGCTCGAGGGCGGGCGGCGGCAGGTGATAGCCGGTCGGATCGGCGACCCAGCCGGCCTCCTCGAAGAACGCGAGCGCGTCGGCGAGCTCGGCGCGCAGGCGTTCGCGGTCGGCGGCCTTGACGAAGCGGGCGAGGAGCACCTCGCTCATGAAGAAGATCTCGTCGAAGACGACCTTCGCCGCGACGAGCGGCGAGAGGCCGATGCTCGGCAGATCGGTCGGCCCGTCCCCGCGCGGGGCGGGCGGGAGGAGCCAGCGGGTGGCGAGGACGCTCGGCGCGAGCAGGGCGCGCACGGCGACTTCGAGGGCGAGAGCGGCGGCGTCGTGGATCATCGATCCTCTCCGAACCAGCTCGAGGCTACCATGCGGCGACGCCGCTGTATGCGCGTCGTCGTGCGACGGCGGCGGCGCGGCGCGGAGCATGGGAGTGAAGTCCGTTCATGGGCGACTCCCGGGGGGTGCGCTCCTTTACGTCGGTCCGCGCGCGGTTGTAAAGCTCCCACGCGCGACGCCATGGCGAGCGCCAGCGAGGAGGACACGTGACGACGACGGTGACGCGCTACGAGGTGAGGCAAGGGGCGGCGTGGATCGTCCTCGATTCTCCCGGGAACCGGAACGCCCTCTCGGCCCCGCTGGTCGCCGAGCTCGGGGCGCACATGCATACGGCCTTCGCCGACCCCGCGGCGCGCGCGATCGTGCTCACGGGCGCCGGACCGGCGTTCTGCGCTGGCGCCGACCTCAAGAATCGGGGCGACGCGGTGGCGGCGGGCGGCGCGGGGGAGAACCCGTTCGTCGCGATCCTGCGGGCGATGTGGGACGGCCCGAAGCCGGTGATCGTGGCCGCGAACGGCCATGCGTTCGGCGGCGGCGTCGGCCTCGTCGCCGCCGCCGACATCGCGATCGCCGTGGACTCCGCGACCCTGAGCTTCAGCGAGGTCCGCGTCGGTGTCATACCGGCGATGATCTCGGTCGTGGCGCTCCCGAAGCTCGGCGTGCACCACGCGATGCGGCTCTTCCTCACCGGCGCGCGTTTCTCGGCGGAGGAGGCCCGCGGCTACGGTCTGGTGCACCGAGTGGTGCCGGCGACCGAGCTCGCGGCGGCGGTGCAGGCCGAGGTCGATGCGATCGCGCTCGGCGGGCCGAACGCCGTCAGGGAAGCGAAGCGACTGGTCCGCACCGTCAGCCGGGTGTCGATGGACGAGGGCTTCGCGTACGCCGAAGCGAAGATCGCCGAGCTCTTCGCGTCGCCCGAGGCGGCGGAGGGCATGATGGCGTTCGCGACCAAGCGTCCGCCGAGCTGGGCAAGCTGACGAAGGGGGCCGCATCATGGCGAAGGACGACGGGTTCGACGTCTGTGTCATCGGAACCGGCGCCGGCGGCGGCGTCATGGTCAAGGAACTCACGGCGGCCGGCTTCCGCGTCGTCGCGTTGCAGCGCGGACCGATGCTGTCGCCGGCGGACTTCGCCGACGACGAGCTCGCGGTGATGATCCGCGACGCGCTCTTCTCGCCGCGCCAGCTCGAGACCTTCCGGCCGAACGACCGGACGCCCGCCGTGAGCGGGCGGTTCAACGCGACGGCCGACTGCGTCGGCGGCACGATGACGCACTGGTCGGCGTGGTCGTGGCGCTTCCGGCCCGACGACTTCCGGGTGCGCTCGCACGAGGGGCCTCTGGCGGGCGCGAGCCTCGCCGACTGGCCGTTCCCCTACGAGGAGATCGAGCCCTTCTACGAGAAGGCCGAAGGGGAGTTCGGCGTCTCGGGCGACGGATCGGCGAATCCCTTCGGAGCGCCGCGCCGGAAGGACTACCCGAACCCGCCGCATCCGGAGCGCGTGTCGAGCCGCCGCTTCCGCGCCGGAGCGGAGAGGCTCGGATGGCATCCCTTCCCCCTGCCGCTCGCGATCAATTCGCGCGCCTACGGCGGGCGGCCGCCCTGCATGTACGGAGGGGCGTGCTACGGATTCGGGTGCCCCATCCACGCGAAGGCGACGTCGCTCTCAGTTTGCATCCCGCGGGCGCTCGCCACCGGCAAGCTCGACCTGCGCGCGAACGTGGTCGCGCGCGAGATCACGATCGGCAAGGACGGGCGGGCGAAGAGCGTCCGCTACCTCGACGAGGCCGGCAAGGAATACGAGGTGCGGGCGAGGCAGATCGTCGTCTCCGGCAACTCGATCGGATCCTCGCACCTGCTGCTGATGTCGCGGTCGGGATCGTTTCCGCAGGGGCTCGCCAACTCGAGCGGCCTCGTCGGCAAGAACCTTACGTTCCACATCGTCCCGGCGGTCGGCTTCACGATCGACGAGCCGGCGCTCGGCTACACCGGCTTCAACGGCCACGTGGCCGTCGACGACCTGCACCCGAGCGACCCGAAGCGCGGGTTCATCCGGGGCGGCGTCATCGGCGAGCCGAACGCCGGCACCGCCACCCCGATTTTCCACTGGGTGCTCGTCGGCGCCGGGTATCCGATGGCGCAGGGCTTCGGGGCGCCGCTCAAGAAGTTCCTGAAGACGTTCCCGCGGACGATCCTGCTGGCGGCGGTGCTGGAAGACCTGCCGGTGGAGGCGAATCGCATCGATCTCGATCCGACCGTGAAGGACTCCTTCGGCTTGCCGGTGCCGCGCATCACGCACGGCCAGCACCCGAACGACCTCGCCATGTTCCGCTGGTATCAGAGGAAACTGATGGACCTGGCCGAAGCCTGCGGCGCGACCGAGAAGTGGCTGTCGCAGGTGCCGGGCTTCACGCTGATCGACGACAAGACGCCGATGAACGGGGGGCACGTCGGCCACTACATGGGCACCTGCCGCATGGGGACCGATCAGCAGGCGTCGGTGCTCGACCGGTGGTGCCGGACCCACGACGTGCCGAACCTGTGGGTGGTCGACGGCAGCTGTTTTCCGACCTCCGGCGGCTACAACCCGACCCTCACGATCCTCGCCAACGCCTATCGCGTCGCGGACCACTTCATCGCCGAGGCGAAGCGGCAGAATCTCTGAAGGAGCCGAGCCATGACCATCAGCCGACGCGACTTCCTGCTCCGGAGCGCGCTCTACGGGGGCGCCGTCTGGGCCGCCGTGAACGTGCCGCGGCCGCGCGCCCTCGCCGCGGCCGCGGCGTCGGCGACGCCCGCCGTGCTGACGCCCGGGCAATGGAGGCTCGTGGAGGCGATCACCGGCCGCATCATCCCGAGCGACGACGAGCCCGGTGCGGTCGAGGCGGGCGTCGTGAACTTCATCGACAAAGCCCTCGCTCACGAGGACGCGGCGCTGGCTCCGGTCTACGCCGCGGGGCTCGCGGGCATCGACGCGGTCGCCGCGAAGCGGTTCCGGAAGCCCTTCGTCGCGCTCGGCGCCGGGGAGCAGGACGAGATCCTCGCGGTTCTCGAGAGCGGGAAAGCCGCGGGCTGGCCGGAGGGCCCGGTCGGGGCCGGGGACTTCTTCGCGGCCGTTCGCGCGCACACGGTCTTCGGCTTCCTCGCCGACCCGAGCTACGGGGGCAATCGCGGCTGGGTCGGCTGGAAGGTCGTCGGCTATCCTGGCCGCCAGCACCATCGCGGCGGCTACACGGCGCCGCAGATGCTCGGCACGGAGCCGATCGTGCCGGTGTGGAAGAGCTGAATCCGACGCGATAGGACGTGGCGATGACCGACATCCTGCGCATCGCGAATTGCAGCGGCTTCTACGGCGACCGCTTGGGCGCCGCCCGCGAGATGGTCGAGGGCGGCCCGATCGACGTCTTGACCGGGGACTATCTCGCCGAGCTGACGCTGATGATCCTCTTGAAGGACAAGCTGAAGGACGGATCGCTCGGCTACGCGCGCACCTTCCTCCGCCAGCTCGAGGAGATCGCGGTCGCCTGCAAGGAGCGCGGCATCAAGATCGTGGTGAACGCCGGCGGACTGAACCCGGCGGGCTGCGCGGCGGCGGCGCGCGCGCTCTACGAGCGGCTGGGGGTCCGCGCGGTGGTCGCCCATCTCGAGGGCGACGATATCCTCCCGAAGCTCGAGGCGCTGCAGGCGGGCGGCGAGCGGCTCGCGCACCTCGACCAGGGCCATCCGCTCTCGGATCTGAAGGCGCCGGTGCTGTCCGCCAACGCCTACCTCGGGGGTTGGGGCATCGCGGCCGCCCTCGAACGCGGGGCGGACCTCGTCGTCTGTCCGCGCGTCACCGACGCCGCGCTCACGCTCGGACCGGCGGCGTGGAAGCACGGGTGGCGGCGCGACGACTGGGACCGGCTCGCGGCGGGCGTCGTCGCGGGCCACATCATCGAGTGCGGCGCGCAGACGACCGGCGGCAACTACGCCTTCTTCAAGGAGGTGCCCGACCTCACGCATCCCGGGTTCCCGATCGCGGAGATGCGCGCCGACGGCAGCTTCGTGATCACCAAGCATCCCGGGACGGGCGGGCTGGTGTCGGTCGGCACCGTCACGGCGCAGCTGCTCTACGAGATCGGCGGGCCGCGCTACCCGAACCCCGACGTGACCGCGCGCTTCGACACGATCCGCGTCGAGCAGGAGGGCCCGGATCGCGTGCTCGTGCACGGGATCAAGGGCGAGCCGCCTCCGCCGACCACGAAGGTCTGCATCAACTACTTCGGGGGCTACAAGAACAGCATGACCTTCGTGCTGGCCGGGCTCGACATCGAGGAGAAGGCGCGGCTCGCGGAGGAGACGCTCTGGACGCTCGTCGGAGGGCGCGAGCGCTTCGCCGAGACGCGCGCGACCCTGCGCCGCGGCGACCGCCCGGACCCGGACACGAACGAGGAGGCCTTCGCGCACCTCACGGTCAGCGTGAAGGATCCCGACGCGCACAAGGTCGGCCGCGCGTTCTCCGGGAAGGTCGTCGAGATGGCGCTCGCGAGCTATCCCGGGTTCTTCATGACGAGCCCGCCGAGCGAAGGATCGCAGATCGGCGTGTACTGGCCGACGCTGGTACCGTCGGCGGCGGTCGAGCAGCGGCTCGTGCTCGGCGAGTCGTCGATCCCGATTCCGCACGTCGATCCCCCCGCGACCTTCGCGGGGCCGCCGCCGCCGGCGATCGCGCTTCCGCCCGCGCCGACCGGACCCACGCGCGCGGTGCCCCTCGGGACGATCTGCGGCGCCCGCTCGGGCGACAAGGGCGGCAACGGCAACGTGGGCGTCTGGGTGCGGACGCCCGCGGCGTATCGCTGGCTCGCGGACTATCTGACCGTCGCCCGCCTGCGCGAGCTGCTCAGCGAGGCGCGGACGCTCGAGGTCGAACGTTTCGAGCTCCCGAACCTGCTCGCGCTGAACTTCGTGCTGCAGGGGCTCCTCGGCGACGGCGTCGCGGCCTCGCTCCGCAGCGATCCGCAGGCGAAGAGCCTCGGCGAATACCTGCGCGCCAAGGTCGTTCCGATCCCGACCGCGCTGCTCGGCTGATCCCGCGTCACCTCCCTGACCCGGCGCTTTTTGCCGGGTCGTTTCGTCCGCCGGGCGGGCGCGCCGCCGCGTGCGGACGGCCGCCGGCGCGGGCACGGAACCTGCTCCCGCTCGAGGCGGGGAGACGGGAGCGATGCGGGGTGGCAGGTGGTGGGTCGTGGTCGGCGCGGCGGTGCTCGTGGGGACGCCGACGTTCGCGACTCCGGCCGGCGCGACCGCCCCGGTCTTCGGCCCCGCCGCGCCGGTCGTCGCCGACGCCGCGGGCGATGCCGGTAACGACGGCGCGCCGCGGATCGTGACCGACGGGCAGGGCGCGTGGATCACGGTGTGGACGGCCACCCGCGGCGGGGGCGGGATCCTCGGGCCGGACGCCGACGTGCTCGCGGCGCGCTCGAGCGATCTCGGGATCTCGTGGAGCCTGCCGGTCGCGGTGAACGCTGGCGCGGCGACCGATGCCGAGTTCGACTTCGCCCCGGCGCTCGCGACCGACGGGCGCGGGCTCTGGATCGCGGTCTGGGTCGCGAGCCACGGCCCGGATACGGACCTCTTCAGCGCGCGCTCGACCGACGCCGGGCAGAGTTGGAGCGCGGCGCAGCCGCTCCACGCCGACGCCGCCGGCGACGCGGCCAACGACGACCATCCGCAGATCGCGACCGACGGGCTCGGCACGTGGATCGTCGTCTGGGACGCGAATGCGCGGGCGGGCGGCGACCGCGACGTCTTCGCCGCGCGCTCCGTCGATGGGGGCCTCACCTGGAGCCCGCCCGCGCCCATCGCCGCCGGTGCGACGACCGATCGGGGCAGCGACCAGCGTCCGCAGCTCGCGACCGACGGCGACGGGCGCTGGGTGGTCGTCTGGGCCTCGAGCGACACGCTCGGCGGCGTCAAGGGAAACGACTTCGACATCCTGACCGCGCGCTCGACCGACGGGGGCGCGACGTGGAGCCCGCCGGCGGCCCTGAATGGCAACGCGGCGAGCGACACGGGCCTCGACGACCGGCCGCAGATCGTCACCGACGGGGCGGGCACCTGGGTCGTGGCGTGGGTCTCCGACGAAAACCTCGGCGGCGCGCTCGGCACCGACCTGGACGTCCTGACCGCGCGCTCGACCGACGGCGGCGCGACGTGGAGCGCGCCCGCGGCGCTCAACACCAACGCCGCCGCCGACGCCGGAGAGGACGGCGCGCCCGCGCTCGCGACCGACGGCGCCGGGACGTGGGTCGCGGCGTGGGAATCCACCGACACGCTCGGCGGGGCCCTCGGCGACGACTACGACGTGATCATGGCACACTCGATCGACGGCGGCGCGCACTGGTCGGCACCGCGCGCGCTCGATCCCGACGCCGCGCGCGATGCCCGGCGCGACGTCGCGGTGCAGCTCGCGATCGCGGACGGGGTCTGGAACGCGGTGTGGGCGGTGAGCGCGGGGGTCTTCGGGACGGACACCGACGTCGTCCGGGCGGGTGGTCGCGAGCGCTGCGGCGACGGCGTCGTGGATCCCGGCGAGCAGTGCGACGACGGGAACGTGCGTGGCGGCGACGTGTGTCCCGCGAGCTGCGAGTTCCCCCCGAGCGTGACGACACCGACGCCGACGCCGGGAGCCGGCGTCACCAGCGCTCCCGCCGGCAACGCCACGCCCACCGCGGAGCCGAGCGGAACGCCCGGAGCGCCGACGGGGCATCCTGCGGACACGCCGACGCCGGGCGCGAGCGACGCGCCGACGCCGACGCCGACGGCGAGCGCGGGCGAGGAACCGACGGCAACGCCCGACGAGGAGGCGAGTGCGACGCCGACTACGACGCCGACGCTCGCTCCGATCCCGCCCGCCACGGCAACACCCACCGCCGCGCCCGGCGGCAGCGGCGGCCCGACCGCGAGCGCGACGCCGCGTCCCGCGCCGACCTTCGCGGGTAGCCTCGCCGGCGCGGCGCGCGCGAAGGCCGCGGTCGCGTGCCAGCGCGCGCTCTTCAAGGCGGGCGCGCAGGTCGTCGGCGCGCGACTCGGCAAGCTCGGCGGCTGCGCCCGGGCGGTGCACCGCTGCGTGCAAACCAGGCCCGGCGACGGGGCTTGCCTCGCGAAGGCGGGAACGCGCTGCCGGAACGCGCTCGCAGCCCTGGCGACCACCGATGAGAAGCAGTCGGTGGGGGTGCGCCGGCGGTGTGGCGGGAACGTGCCGCTCGCGGATCTGCTGGCGCCGGCCGGTCTCGGCTACGCGGGGACTGCGTGCGGCGCGGAGGCGGAGTCGCTCGACGATCTCCTCGTCTGCGTGATCGGCGCCCATGCGTGCGCGAGCTCCGGAATCCTCGCGATCCTGCAGCCACGCGTCAAAGAGCTCCTGCGGCTGCCGGGCATGAACGCGTCGACGCTCGACAGCGTCGCGTGCCTCCCCGACCACGGCGGCGACGGCGAGAGCGTCGGCGATCCGGGTGGGGCGGGGAAGACCCTCGATGCGTGCACCGCCGCCATCGTGAAGGCGGGAACCGGGTTTGCCAGGAAGCGGCTCGCGCGCCTGGCGAAGTGCGTAGACGGCCTCTTCGCCTGCGTGCAGACCGCGTCCGACGACGGCGCCTGCCTCACGAAGGCGCGCGCGAAGTGCGAACAGGGCGGCGTGGCGAGCGTCGCTGAGGAGGGCAGCCTGGCGCGCACCGTCGCGGCGCGCTGCGGCGAGGCGCTGATCCCGTACGCCACCCTGCGCGCGGCGCCCGCCGCCAACCTCGCCGCGCTCGACGCCGCGTGCGCGGCGGTCGGCGTGCCGGAGCTCACGTCGCTGGCCGACTATCAGCGATGCGTCGTGCGGAGCGACGCGTGCCGCGTCGAGGCGCTGGTCGCGGCGCAGGCGCCACGGGCGGAGGAACTCCTCGCCGTCGTGGGGCGGTCGCTCGCGAGCCCCGCCTGTTCGGCGCGCTGAGCGTTCCGGCGCGGCGCGCACCCTCGCGTTGCCGCCGGGAGATGCTACGCTCGGCGGCCATGTCGATCGACCGCGCCGCGTGCGCCGCCGCGTGAGCCTCGCGCGCCCCGTCGCGTACGTCGTCTTCGACATGGACGGCGTGCTGCTGGACACCGAGCGCTTCTACACCGAGGTGACGCAGGCGATCGTCGGTCGCTTCGGGAAGGTCTTCGACTGGTCGATCAAGGGCAACATGCTCGGCCGTCCCGCCCTCGACTCGGCCCGCTATCTCGTGGAGAGGCTCGGGCTCCCCCTGGCGCCCGAAGCCTACCTGCGCGAGCGCGAAGCGATGCTGGAGCGCCTGTTCCCCGATGCCCGGCCCATGCCGGGCGCGGCCGAGCTCACCGCGGCGCTCGCCGCACGCGGCGTGCCCCTGGCGGTCGCGACGAGCTCGAACGCGCGGCTCTTCGCCCTGAAGACGCAGCGGCACGGCGAATGGTTCCGGCGGGCGTTCTCCGCGGTGGTCCTCGGCGACGATCCGCGGGTTCGGCGCGGCAAACCCGCGCCCGACATCTTCCTCGTCGCCGCGCGCGAGCTCGGCGCCGATCCCGCCGCCTGCCTCGCCGTCGAGGACGCGCCGGCGGGTGTGGCCGCGGCCCACGCCGCCGGCATGCAGGTGCTCGCGGTGCCCGATCCGGGCATGGATCGCGGGCGTTTCTGCGACGCCGAGGTCGTCGTCGGGTCGCTCGCCGACGTCACCCCGGCGATGCTCGGACTCTGACGGCGGTGCCGGCGGCGGCGCGCCGCCCGCCGCGGGCGGCGCCCGTCAGCCGCGCAGGAGGACGTCGCAGACGAGCCGGACGCGCTTCACGACGCGGCCGAAGGCGTTCTCCTGGATGTTCCGTCGCAGCATCACGAGAGCTTTGCGCTGCAAACGGTAGCGGTCGAAGAAGGGCGGCTTCGGGGGCGGCGTCGCCCCGGCGCGCGCGGCGGTCTCGACCGGCGCGAAGAAGCGCGCGCGCGGGAAGCCCCAGGTCTCGAGGTCCTCGTCGGCGATCGTGCCGACCATGGCGCGGACGATGCCGAGCTTGGCGGGATCGGCGGCGAGCTCGTGCGCCCACTTCTCGACGGAGTCGGTGACCGGTCGCGAGTGCCGCTGCACGCCGAGCGGGTCGCCGAGGCCCTTCGACTCGTGCTCGTGTTTGCCGTAGTCGATCGCGTCGGCCTCGAACGGGACGCCGAGGAACTCGAAGACCCGGCGCATCTCGCCCTCGGGATCCTGCACCAGCGTTTCGTAGCCGACCCGCACGAAGGACACCGGACGCTCGCGGATGAAGCGCGCCATCGCCGGAACATACCGGTTGAGGATCGGATTGAACCGGCGCGCCGCGACGTAGTCGCCGTCGAAGAAGGAGTTGGCGTAGGAGCTCCAGATGGCCGCGGGGTGCCGCGTCAAGACGACGTAGCGCGCCTGCGGGTAGAGCGTGGCGATGAACGGCAGCACCAGCGCGTTGGCGGGCGTCTTGTCGAGGAAGAAGCGCTTGCCCTTGCCGCGCGCCGCCAGCATCCGGCCGTAGAGCACGTCGGTGTAGGCGCGGCAGGCATCGAGGTAGTCGGCTTCGCCGCCCGGGAGGTCGCCGACGAACTCGCGCACCGACTGTTGCGCCTGCAGATGGTCGAAGGGCGCGTGGTCGACGGTGGCGTAGAAGCCGAGATGGGCGAGAGGCGTCAGCAGGTGCGGCTCGGCTCGGCTGTAGATCGCCGAGTGCGAGCTCAGCATGCGCATCAGCAGCGTCGAGCCCGAGCGCGGCGGGCCGATCACGAAGATCAGCGCGGACGACATGTCGACGGAAGCGGGGGAGCTCACGGGGACCAGATCTCCGGGGCGGCCGCGCGATTGTAGCGGGGCGCGGCCGACCCGGTAAGGCGGGAAATCAGCGGCCGCGGACGCGGAGTTCGATGGCGGCCACCTCGTCGAGGTCGATCAGGACGTCGGAGAACTCCTTCCCCGCGATCTGCGTGAGGAGCACGGTCTCGCCGCCGACGGGGCCGAGCTTGCCGCGGTAGGACTTGCCGTTCGCGAGCACGAGCTCGACCTCGCGGCCCGCGCCGAGCTTGCCGAGCGCGGCGGCGATGTCGCCGGCGGCCGAGAGGCCGGGCGCGGCGTCCTCCGCGCGTGCCGCGGCGCCCGCGCCGAGCGCCAGCGCGGCTGCCAACGCCGCCGTTCGCGTGATCCGCATCACCCGGGTCCTCGTCATGATCGCTCCTCCGTGGGGGGCCGTACGGTCGCGCCTTCTACGCAGCGATCCCCGCGGGGTCAACCACGGAAGGCGGAGGCGCTTCGGCGCGTACCGGGAGCGCCGCCGGGCTCTCCGTGCGGGCGCGGTCGCCGCCGGCGCGGGACGCGTTGCGCTCCCGGCCCGCGTCCGGCACGTGTGGCCCCATGCCGGCCGAGCACGACGCCTGGATGGCGCGCGCCCTCGCGACCGCGGCGCGCGCCGGCGCGGCCGGCGAGGTCCCGATCGGCGCCGTCGTGGTGCGGGAGGGGCGGCTGCTCGGCCTCGGAGCCAATGCGCCGATTGCGACGGTGGATCCGACCGCGCACGCCGAGGTGCTGGCGCTTCGCGCCGCCGCGCGCGCCGCCGGCAACTACCGCTTGCCGGGTGCGGTGCTGTACGTGACCGTCGAGCCGTGCGCGATGTGCGTCGGCGCGGCGCTGCAGGCCCGCGTCGCCACGATCGTCTTCGGGTGCCGCGACCCCAAGGGCGGCGCGGCCGGCTCGATCGTCGATCTCACGCAGGACCCGCGGCTGAACCATCGGATCGACGTGGTGGCGGGTGTCGCGGAGGAGGAGAGCCGGCAACTCCTCCAGGCGTTCTTCGCCGCCCGGCGGTAGCGGACCGCGCGGTCGGCGCTACCGATCCACGCACGCGGTGTGCTAGACGGGTGGCCGGAAGGGGGACGGGTATGGCCGCACGTTCGACGGGCTCCGGAACGATCAGCTTCGGGCTGGTGTCGATTCCGGTACGCCTGTACGTCGCGACGAGCTCCGAGTCGCTCGCGTTCAACATGCTGCACGAGCCCTGCCGGAGCCGGATCAGGCAGCAGCTCTTCTGTCCCGCCTGCGAGCGCGTCGTCGAGCGCCGTGAGATCGTGAAGGGGTACCAATGCTCCAAGGACCAGTACGTCCTCTTCGCCGACGAGGAGCTGAAGGCGCTCGAAGCGGCGGCCAATCGCTCGATCGACATCCACGAGTTCGTTCCGTTGTCGAAGGTCGACCCCGTCTACTTCGAGGACGCGCACTACCTCGGCCCCGAGGCGGGCGCCGAGAAGGCCTACGGCCTTCTCGTGCGGTCCATGCGCGATACCGGCAAGGGCGCCCTCGCGCAGTGGACGAGCCACGGCAAGGAGCACCTCGTGCTCATCCGGGCGCTCGATGCGGGGCTCGTGATGCACGCGCTCTACTATGCCGACGAGGTTCGCAGCCTCGCCGAGATCAGCGGCGCCGCCGGGGCGGCGCCGGCGCGTCCGGCAGAGATCGAGCTCGCGCGCAAGCTCATCGAGCAGCTGTCCAGCGACGAGTTCCGCCCCGAGGCCTACCACGATGCCCATCGCGATCGGGTGCTGGCGGTGGTCGAGCGGAAGACCGCCGGTCGGGAGGTGGTAGCGCCTCCCGACACGGTTGCGCCGCGGGCCCAGGTCATCGACCTCATGGACGTGTTGAAGGAAAGCCTCGCCCGCGGGCGCTCGCCGAAGACGCGCGGGACCGCCGGGCGTGCCGACGAGCGCGCCGGCAGAATCCCCGGCGCGCGCCGACCGGCCGCCGGCGTCGGCGCGCGCACGGCGGCGCCGAAGCGCGCCCCCAAGAAGTCGGGGTGAACGCCGCCGCGCCGGACCGGCCGCCGCATTTCGACACCGCGCAGGCGGCGCGCATCCTCGGTGTCACGCCGCGCCGGTTGCGCCAGTGTGTCGGGGCGGGGCTCCTCGAGCCGCCGCGCGATCCGCGTGGCCGCCTGCAGTTCGGCTTCGTCGATCTCGTCGTGCTGCGCACGATGCGGGGGCTCATGGCGAAGGGCGTGCCCGTGCCCCAGATCGCCCGCGTCCTCGGCTCGCTCCGTCGCCAGATCGGCGCTCGGGCCCTCAGCGAGCTCACGATCTACGCCGACGGCCGGCGCGTCGTGGCGTGGGACGGCCGCAGTCGCTGGCAGCCGGACTCCGGGCAGTTCCTCTTCAGCTTCGCCGCCGCGCGCATCGTCCGGGGCGCGAATCGCGTGACGGCGCTCGCGCCGCGCCGACGCGAGGGGGTGGACGCGCCGCCCGCGCCGCCGAATGCGAGCGCCGAGGAATGGTGCGACCTCGCGATGGAGCTGGAGCACGAATCGCCGGTCGAGGCGCAGGCGGCGTACCGTCACGCGCTCGAACGCGATCCGACGTCCGTCATGGCGCACGTGAACCTCGGGTGTCTCCTCCACGGCGCCGGGCAGCACGGTTCCGCCGAACGCCACTACCGGAAGGCCTTGAAGCACGCGCCGGAGCACGCCCTTGCCTGGTACAACCTCGGTGTGCTGCTCGAGGACCGCCGGCAACCCGACGAGGCGCTGCCCGCCTACGAGCGGGCGATCGCCGCCGACGCGACGCTCGCCGACGCCCACTACAACGCGGCGCTGCTCTACGAGCGCGCCGGGAGGAAGCAGGAGGCCGTGCGGCATTTCGCGATCTACCGGCGGTTGGAGCGTCGGCGCTGAGGCGCGCCGCCGTTCGACCGAACGCCTCGAGGAGACGATACGATGAAAGAGATCCGACCCTTCACCGCGACCGAGGTCGCGATCGCCAATCCGGTGATCCGGGTCATGAGCCGCTTGAACACCTGGGCGTACCGGCTGAGCGGCGGCCGCCTCTTCGGCAGGTGGCTCCACGGGGAGCCGATCGGGCTCGTCACCGTCACGGGCCGGAAGACGGGGCGGAAACTGACCGTGCCGCTGGTCTACCTCCGCGACGGGGAGCGGGTGATCGTCGTCGCCTCGAAGGGCGGCATGGACGCGCATCCCCTCTGGTACGGGAACATGATGGCGCATCCCGAGGTCGAGGTGCAGATCGGCGCCGAGGTGCGCCGGATGCGCGCGCGGACGGCCGACGCGGCCGAGCGGGCGCACTACTGGCCGAAGCTGGTCGCGTTGAACCGAGACTTCGACGCGTACCAGGCGCGTGCGCGTCGGGCGCGCGAGATCCCGGTCGTCATCCTGTCGCCGGCGTAGCGTGGGCGGCGTCGCGCGCGGACCGTCGCCGGGGGAACGCGGGCGGCGTCGCGCGCCGAGGGCGCCGTGCGGGCGCTCGTGGGAGCGCGGCGACTTGACAGTCTCGACGATACAGGAGAACCAGACGGAGCGGGTTGCGGTCGCACGGAGAGGTGCGTGAGCCCGGTTGAAACGGCACGACTCGAAATCGTGTGAGGCGAAAGCTTCCGTGGGTTCGAATCCCACCCTCTCCGTTCTCTCGTCGTATGGCGGTGCGCATCGTCGCTCGTGGCGGTGCGAGGGTTGGAGAGGTGTCCGAG
This sequence comes from Deltaproteobacteria bacterium, assembly GCA_020852955.1. Lineage (GTDB taxonomy): Bacteria > Desulfobacterota > Binatia > UTPRO1 > UTPRO1 > UTPRO1. The sequence goes on from JADYZW010000037.1 coordinate 117,282, forward strand.
TGGCTGAAGGAGCACGCTTGGAAAGCGTGTGTAGGGTCACACCTACCGTGGGTTCGAATCCCACCCTCTCCGTTGTCCTGCCCGTCAGGCGAGCTTCAACGCGACCAGCCCGCTGACGATCAAGGCCGCGCCGGTGAGGCGCAGGGGCGTGAGCGGCTCGCCGAGGACGACGACACCGACCAGGAACGCGCCGACCGCGCCGATTCCGGTCCACACCGTGTACGCCGTGCCGAGCGGCAGGCTGCGCATCGCGAGCGAGAGGAGCGCGAAGCTCGCGATCATCGCGAGCACGGTCACGCCGCTCGCGGCGGGCCGCGCGAACCCGTCGGACTGCTTCATCGCGAAGGCCCACAGCACCTCGAGCAGGCCCGCGATCACGAGCACGATCCACGGCGTCGTCATGCGGCGCCTTGTACCAGCGCGCCCGTGCCTGGACCACGTCCGATCGCCGGGCTAGGGTACGGCCGCGCTGCTCGCCCGCGCCCTGCGGGCGTTCGGGCAGCGCGCGGACCGATCTCGACGCCCATGATGGAGGATGCACGATGACGACCGAACGCTCGCCTTCGCCGGCGCGGCGCTGGATCGGGGCCTTGCTCGCCGGGAGCGGGCTCGGCGGGACGGCCGCGTACGCGTTGATCCAGGTGCTCGGACCCGCGAGCGGCGGGCTGCCGGGGGCGTTCCAGGCGGCGCCGGTCGCGACCGGGGCGCTCGTGGCCGCGCCGCTCGTGGCCGCGCTCGTGGCGGCGCTCCTCGGCGGCGGTGCGCCGCACGCCACGGCGGCGGCGACGCGGCCGGCGCCCGAAGTGCGGCCAGGACCGCCGCCGCCCGATCGCGGCGAGGCCGCGCTCCGCATGCTCGCGCTCCTGCAGCAGGAGGGCCGGCTCGTCGACTTCCTCGAGGAGGATCTCGCGCCGTACTCGGACGGGCAGATCGGCTCGGCGGTGCGGGCCATCCACGGCGGGTGCCGCGCCGTCCTGAAGGAGCGGCTCGATCTCGCGCCGATCCTGCCGGGCGCGGAAGGCGCGACGGTCACTGTCGAGCCCGGTTTCGATCCCGCCGCCGTGCGGGTGACCGGCAACGTGCGCGGCGAGCCGCCCTACCAGGGTGTGCTCCGTCATCCGGGATGGCGCGCGGCGGCCTTTCGGACGCCGGAAACGACCGGCGAGCGCGATCACACGATCCTCGCGCCGGCCGAGGTCGAGGTGCTCTGAGCCCTGCATGGCGCGCGAGACTCCCGCACCACCGCGCTGGGTCGTCGGCCTCGACCTCGGCACGACGAACTGCGTGCTCGCGGCGGTGGACACGCGCACCGAGGCGCCGACGATCGCCGTCATGGGCATCCCGCAGGTCGTAGCGCCGAAGCAGGTCGAGGCGCGCGAGCTGCTGCCGGCATCCCTCTACCTCGCGGGCGCCGACGAGGTGGGGTCGCTCGACCTCCCGTGGGCGAGCGGGCGCGACCTCGCGGTCGGCGTGCTGGCGCGCGCGCGCGGCGCCGATGTGCCGACGCGGCTGGTGTCGTCGGCGAAGTCGTGGCTCTGCCACGCGGGCGTCGACCGGAGCGCGCCGATCCTGCCGTGGGGCGCCGAGGAGGGCGCGCGCCGCGTCTCGCCGATCGCCGCCACCACGGCGTACCTCGCGCACCTGCGCGACGCCTGGAACGCTGCGCACGCCGGCGAGAAGGGCGGCAGGCTCGAGGCGCAGGACGTGTTCCTCACGGTGCCGGCGTCGTTCGACGCGGCGGCCCGCGAGCTGACGGTCCAGGCGGCGAAGGACGCGGGCCTCGATCGGGTGACGCTCCTCGAGGAGCCGCAGGCGGCCTGCTACGCCTGGATCGACGCGACCGGCGACGCCTGGCGCGGGATGCTCCGCCCGGGCGATCTCGTCCTCGTCTGCGACGTCGGCGGCGGCACGACGGATTTCAGTCTGGTCGCGGCCGAGGAGGAGGACGGCGCGCTCGCGCTCCGGCGCGTCGCCGTCGGCGATCACATCCTGCTCGGCGGCGACAACATGGACCTGGCGCTCGCGTACCACTTGCGCGCGGCGCTCGCCGCGGGCGGCGCCGCGCTCGACGTCTGGCAGACGCGGGCGCTCGTGCACGCGGCGCGCGGCGCGAAGGAGACGCTGCTCGCCGCCGGCGCACCCGACGCGACGCCGGTCGCCGTTCTCGGGCGTTCCCGCAAGGTGATCGGGGGCGCCCTCGAGACCGCGCTCGCGCGCGCCGACGCCGAGCGCCTCCTCGTCGACGGCTTTTTCCCGGGGCTCGACGCCGACGCGCGTCCGGCGCGCGACCGGCGCGCGGGGCTCAGCGAGATGGGGCTGCCGTACGCTTCGGATCCGCGCCTCACGGCGCACCTCGCGGCGTTCCTCGCCCGGCACCGCGAAGCGGGCACGCCGACCGCGGTCCTGTTCAACGGCGGCGTCATGAAGGCCGACGCGCTACGCGCACGGCTGCTGACCGTGCTGCGCGCCTGGTGCGGACCCGCGCTGCGCGAGCTCGGCGGCATCCACCTCGACCACGCGGTCGCGCGCGGGGCCGCCTATCACGGCCTGGCCCGGCGTGGACGCGGCATCCGCATCCGCGGCGGCGCGGCGCGCGCGTACTACATCGGCGTCGAGACGGCGATGCCGGCCGTCCCCGGGATGCCTCCCCCGCTCAAGGCCGTCTGCCTGGTGCCGCAGGGCACCGAAGAGGGGACGGAGCTCGAGCTGCCCGGCCAGGAGTTCGGGTTGGTCGTCGGCGAGGCGGCCGAGTTCCGCATGCTCGGATCGAGCAGCCGCGAAGAAGACCGCCTCGGGACGGTGCTCGAGGCCTGGGGAGACGAGGTCGAGGAGCTGGCGCCGCTCGTCACGACGCTCGCGTGGCCGGAGCACGAGGGCACGGTCGTGCCGGTGCGCCTGCGCGTCCATCTCACCGAGATCGGCACTCTCGAGCTCTGGTGCGTCGCCCGCGACGCGCGCCGGTGGAAGCTCGAGTTCGGCGTACGTCACACGGAGGCCGCTCGCTGAATCCACCGGCGGGGCGGAGCGGGCAGGCGATGACTTCCGGCCGTTCGTCGGCGCGCTTCGTCGTCGGCATCGACCTCGGGACGACCAACTCGGCGCTGGCGTTCGTCGATACGCGTGCGGCGCGGCGGACGATCGAGACGCTGCCGATCACGCAGCTGGTGAGCGAGGGGCGGGTCGCCGATCTGCCGACGCTGCCATCCTGCCTCTACCTTGCGGGCGAGCACGACGTTGCGCCGGGCGCGCTCGCGCTTCCCTGGGCGGAGGATCGGCGCGAGGTCGTCGGGGAGCTGGCGCGCGTCCAGGGGGCGCGGGTGCCGGGGCGGCTCGTGACCTCCGCGAAGTCGTGGCTCACCCACGCCGCGGTCGACCGCGGCGCCGCGATCCTGCCGTGGGGCGCCGCCGACGACGTGCCGCGCCTCTCGCCGGTCGCCGCATCGGCGCGCTATCTCGCCCACCTACGCGCGCTCTGGGATCATCGTCATCCGGACGCGCCGCTCGCGGAGCAGCAGCTCGTGCTGACCGTGCCGGCGTCCTTCGACGAGGTGGCGCGCGAGCTCGCCGTCGCGGCCGCACGCGAGGCGGGGCTCGCGGACCTGACGCTGCTCGAGGAGCCGCAGGCGGCGTTCTACGCGTGGCTCGCCGCGCACGAGCGCCGCTGGGAGGCGGAGCTCGGGGGCGAACGGACGATCCTCGTCGTGGACGTCGGCGGCGGCACGACCGACTTCTCGCTGATCGCGTGCCGCACCGCCGGCGAGCGTCTCCGCCTCGAGCGCCTCGCGGTCGGCGACCACCTCCTCCTCGGCGGCGACAACATGGACATCGCGCTGGCGCGCCGGGTGGAGGAGCGGATCGGCGCCGAGGCCGGGAAGCTCGACAGCGTGCGCTGGCAGACGCTCGTGATGCAGTGCCGCGTGGCGAAGGAGCGCCTGCTCGCGGGCGACGCGGACGCCTGCACCGTCCAGGTCCCGGGACGCGGCCGCGGCGTCATCGCCGGCGCCGTCGCCGCGGAGGTGACGCGTGTCGAGGTGGAGGCGCTCGTGCGCGACGGGTTCTTCCCGGTGATCGACGCCGCGGCGCGCCCGCGGGCGACCGGGGGCGCGGGGCTGCGGGAGTGGGGGCTTCCGTTCGCGAGCGAATCGGAGATTCCGCGCCATCTCGCCGCCTTTCTCGCCCGCCACGGCGCGAGGATCGGCACGGGAGACGCGGTGCTCTTCAACGGCGGCGTCTTCACTCCCGCGGTGCTGCGCGCGCGGATGGTGGAGATCCTGGCGGCGTGGGCGGGCGGTGGGGCGCCCGCCGAGCTGCCGTCGGTCGGGCTCGACGACGCGGTCGCGCGCGGCGCCGCCTATTACGGCCTCGCGGCGCGGGGCGCCGGCGTTCGCGTCGGCGCCGGCGCGGCGCGGGCCTGTTACCTCGGGCTCGGACCGGCGGCCGACGATGCGGCGCGGGAGCGGCTCCTGTGCCTGGTGCCGCGCGGGGTGGAGGAGGGCGCGAGCGTGGCCGTCACCGAGCCCGAGTTCGAGGTGCTCGCGAACCAACCGGTGAGCTTCCAGCTCTACACGTCGACGAGCCGCAGCGGCGAGGCGCCGGGCGCGATCGTCGCGGCGCCCCGCGCCGACCTCGCGACGCTGCCGCCCATCCGCACCGTGCTGCGCCACGGACGCAAGCTCGCGGCGCGGACGATTCCCGTCCACGTCGAGGTGAAGCGCACCGCGCTCGGCACCCTCGAGCTCTGGTGCGCGGCCAAGGAGAGCGCGCACCGCTGGCGCCTCGAGTTCCAGCTGCGCGAGGCGCCGCTGCTCGCGAGCGACGAGGCCGCGGCCGCGCCGAGCGAGGCCGAGCTCGCGATCGGCGGCGAGCAGCGGCTCGCCGCGCTCGCCGCCATCGCCGCCGTCTTTCCCCCGAAGGATACGCCCGCGAACGTCGGGGACGCGGATCCGGCCGGCCTGCCCCGCGCCCTCGAAGGCGCGCTCGGCGCCGGCAAGGACGCCTGGCCGCTCGCCGTGCTGCGCCCACTCTGGGACGCGCTCTGGGCGGGAGCCGCGTCGCGCGCGCGCAGCGCCGCCCACGAGGCCCGCTGGCTGAATCTCTGCGGGTTCCTGCTGCGGCCGGGGTTCGGACACGAGATGGACGCCTGGCGGGTGAAGCAGCTCGGCGGGCCGCTCGCCGCCGGGCTCGCGTATCCGCGCGCCGTCCAGAATCGCGCCGAATGGTGGAACCTCTGGAAGCGGGTCGCGGGCGGGCTCGAGCGGGGACCGCAGCTGCGCCTCCACGGCGAGGTCGCGCCGTGGCTCCTGCCGCGCCGGGCGAAGAAGGCGAAGGTGAAGGTCGGCGGGAGCGCGCGCCCGGGCACGCAGGAGATCCGCGAGATGTGGCAGGCGATCGGCGCGTGCGAGCGGATCGACGCGCGGCTCAAGGTCGAGCTCGGGGACGTCATCGTCGACGACGTCGTACGCGGCAAGGCGGCCCCGCAGCAGCTCTGGGCCCTCGCGCGGCTCGGCGCGCGGGAGCCCCTCTACGGCCCGTTGAACACGGTCGTGCCCGCCGCCGACGTCGCGCGCTGGCTCGACCGCATCCTCGCGCTCCCCGCCTGGGCCGAGCCCGGCGTCCTCGCGTTCGTGCTGGTCCAGATCGCCCGGGTCGTCGACGACCGCGAACGGGATCTCGACGGGCCGCTCCGCGATCGCCTCGCCGCGCGCGTGGCGGATCTCCCGGGCGGCGGGCGGAGCCGGCTGCTCCTCCACGAAGCGGTGCCGCTGGACCGCGCCGAGACGGGGCGCCTGTTCGACGAGTCGCTGCCGACGGGTTTGCGGGTGCGGACGAGCTGAGATCAGCCGAGCCGCGGCTTCATGCGCCACTTCAAGAGCAGCAGGATCGACGCGAACATCGCACAGAGCACGAGGGTCGGCACGGCGACCTCCATGATCCCCGCGCCGCGCTCGATGATGCGGCGGCTCGCGATCTGGTACCAGCGCAGCGGCAGGACGCCGCCGATCTGCCGGACGCCGTCGGGCATCAGCTGGTAGGGCGTCATCACGCCGGAGAGGACGAACGACGGCATGATGAAGAAGACCGAGAGGAAGACGGCCTGCGCCGACGTCGACGCGAGCGACGAGACGAAGGTTCCGATCCCGAGCGAGGCGAGGACGAAGGGCAGCGTCACGAGGAAGAGCAGGAGGATGCTGCCGCGCGGCCAGAAGTCGAGCAGCACGCCGGCCGGGACGAGCGCGAGCACCACCTCGCCGTAGCAGAGCGCCACGTAGGGCAGCAGCTTCCCGAGTACGATCTCGACGGCGCTCGTCGGCAGGGAGAGCATCTGCTCGTAGGTCCCGTTCTCGCGCTCGCCGACCAGCGCGAGCGCCGTCGCCGACAGGCAGACTTGCGTGAGCACCATGGCGGCGAGGGCCGAGAGGAAGAAGCTGCCGTCGTCGAGGGTTGCGTTGAACCAGAAGCGCTGGCGGACGTCGATCGGGCCGGCCTTGGCGAGCGCGGCGTCGGGGCGTGGACGGTGCGCGCCGCCGCGCGGATCGTGGGCGGCGGCGATCTCGGCGAGGACGCCGCCGATGCGGGCGGCCGTGAGCGGATCGGCGCCGTCGAGCAGCACCTGCACCGTCGGCGTGCCGCGCTCGATCTGGCGCGCGAAGTCGCGGTCCACGACGAGTAGCGCGACGGCGCGCCCGTCGTGGAGACGGGCCACGCCGTCGTCGTAGCTCGCGACCCGCGCCGGCGACAGGAAGTACCCGCTCGCCTGGACGTCCTGGACGAGCCGGCGCGACGCGGTGGTGTCGCTGCGGTCGAGGACGACCCACGGGACGTTGCGCGGCGTGAAGGAGACGGCCATGCCGAGGATGACGAGGAAGCTGACGGGCTGCACGATCATGGCCACGAGGAGCGGCCGGTCGTGGCGGATCACCATCGCTTCCTTGTAGGCGACGGCGAGCACGTTGGACCACGCGCGCCTCATGCGCGCGCCCCGACGGCGCGAAAGGCGACCGTGATGAGCGCCGCCCCGAAGACTCCCACGAGGAGGAGCTCGGTGGCGAGCTCGAACGGCCCCGCCGCCCGCAGATAGATCGCGCGGGCGATCCGGATGTAGTGCGTGGCCGGAATCGCCTCGGAGATCCACTGAAAGCCGATCGGCATGTTGCGGATCGGGAAGACGAAGCCGCCGAGGAAGATGAGCGGGATACTGGAGAGGACGGTCTTCTGCACCGCCTCGGCGGGCGTGCCCGAGGTCGCCGACAGGATGACGCCGGTCGAGAGGGAGACGAGCACGTAGCCGGCGGTCGCGAGCACGAAGAAGAAGGCGTTGCCGGCGGGCCAGACGCCGAGGACGAGGCCTGCAGCGAGGACCATCAACACGACGTCGGCGGTGAAGACGGCCCCGAGCGGCAGGATCTTGCCGAGCACGATCTCGGAGGCGCTCGCGGGGGTCACCTGGAGCTGCTCGAAGGTGCCGCCGACCCGCTCGTTCACGACCGACACGGCGGTAATGAGGGTCGTGAGGAACGTCAGCACGAAGCCGTACGTTCCGGCCACCATGAAGGGGGTGCCGTCCAGGGTCGGGTTGAAGAGGGCGCGGGCGACGACGCGCACCCCGCCGCCGCCGCGCTCGCCCGCGCCGTCGGAGGGCGGTCCCCGCCGCGCGCGCAGGTCGACGCCGGTGGCGTTGACGAGACCCAGGAGAAAGGCCTCGGCGTTGCCGGCCACGACCGTTTCGCCGCCGTCGTAGAGCACGTGCAGCGACGGCGGTTCGGCGCCCGGACGCGCGGTCTCGAGCCGCCGGTCGAAGTCGGGCGGCACGACGACGGCGACGCTGATCTCGCCGGCGACGAGGGCGCGGTCGACCGCGTCGCGGGTGGCGTACGGACGGATCGCGAACGTCCCGTTCGCGGCCAGGTCGGCGGCGAGGCGGCGGCTTGCGGCCGTGCGGTTCGCGTCGAGGAGCCCGAGCGTCAGGTTGCGGACCTCGGTCGACAGCGTCAGGCTGAACGCCATGAGCGCGGCGAGCGGGACCGCGATCAGGATCGTCACCGTGAAGGGATCGCGCAGCGTCGCGCGCGACTCGCGGATGAGGAGGGCCCGCAGGCGTCGGGCGCGGGCCCGGAGCGCGTTCGACGCTTCGGTGAGCCGGATCTGCGGCGGTGCGCTCGTGCTCCCCGTCTCCGGGCGCTCCGCGAGGAGGGGCGCGCCGTACGCCGCCGCGGCGGCGGGGTGCGCCTGGGCCTCGCGCATGAGGCGCCGGAAGACGTCGGACATCTCAGGACGCTCGATCGCGATCGGCGCATCGGGGTGGGCGGCGGCGATCCGACCGGCGGCGTCGAGCACGGGGGCCGAGAGCGTCGGTGTCCGCAACACGAGCGTACCGTCCTCGGTCGCGACCGCGCCGCCGGTCGCGCCGAGGGCGCGCGCGGCCGCGGCCCGCGCTTCGGGCGGCAGCGCGATCCGCAGCCGGTAGCCGTCGGAGAAGCGGCGACGGATCTCCGCCGGGTGCGCGTTCGCGATCAGGCGCCCGGCGTCGATGAAGCACGTCCAGTCGCAGTACTCGACCTCCTCGAGGAAGTGCGTGGTCACGAACACCGTTACGCCGGCCGCCGCCTCGGCCCGGATGCGGTCCCAGAAGAGCAGGCGGTTGTGGAGATCGACGCCCGCGGTCGGCTCGTCGAGAAAGAGCACGCGCGGCCGGTGCAGGATGCTGAGGGCGAGGCCCGCCCGCTGGCGGACGCCTGCGGGGAGCTCGCTCGCCTTCTCGTGCTCCACGTCGGCGAGCTCGAAGCGCTCGCGCAGCTCTCCCCAGCGCGTCTCGAGGTCGCGACCCTGGAGACCGTAGAGCCCGGCGTAGAACTCGAGGTTCTCGCGGAGGGAGAGCCCCTGGTACAGACTCACCTTCTGCCCCATGTAGCCGATGTGGTCGCGCACCCGGCGGGGCGTGCGGATGACGTCGATGCCGTCCACCTCGATCGTGCCGGCGGTCGGGGTCAGCAGCCCGATCAACATGCGGATCGTCGTGCTCTTGCCCGAGCCGTTGGCGCCGAGGAAGGCGAAGATCGACCCGGGCGCCACCGCGAAGTCGAGCGCGTCGACCGCCGTGAAGTCGCCGAAGCGCTTGACGAGGCCCGTGACCCGGATGATCGGCGTGCTCACGCCGCCGCCCCCGCGGCCGTCGTCCGCGCGAGCGCGAGCAGGGTCGCCTCCATGTCCACCGCGACCTGGTCGACGAGCCGAACGCCGGGCAGCGTCGCCAGCGTGCGGCGTACCGTCGCCGCGCCGGGCGTCGTCGCGGTCGGCACCTCGATGCGCGCGACCTCGCCGCTCGCGTGAGTCTCCGCGACCCACGGGAGCGCGCGCGCCACCCGCGCGATTTCGTGCGGGTCGTCGCCCCAGGCGCGATAGAGCTCGACGCCGACGCCGGCGCGCAGCTCGTCGGGCGTCCCCGTCGCGACCACCCGGCCGTCGTCGAGGTACACGAGCCGGTCGCACGCGGTCATTTCGTCGAGGTAGCTGGTGCTGAGGACCACGAGCGTGTCGTGGCGGCGGCCGTCGAGGATGGCGAGGATCTCGCCGCGCGCGACCACGTCCACGCCGGCGGTCGGTTCGTCGAGGACGATCAGGCTCGGGCCGGGGACGAGGGCGTTGGCGATCGCGAGCTTCTGCTTCATGCCGCCGGAGAGGGCGCCGGCGGGGCGGTCGACGAACGGGGCGAGCCCCGTGCGCTCGAGGATCGGCATCGCGCGGGCGCGGAGCTCGTCGTCCGTCAGGCGATGCAGCCGCGCGGTGAAGCGCAGGTTCTCCATCACCGACAGGTCGCGGTGGAGGCTGAACGCCTGCGGCACGTAGCCGACGTGCTCCTTCAGTGCTCCGACGTCGCCCCGGAGATCGTACCCGAGCACCGTCGCCTCGGCGGCCTCGACTTCGAGGAGCCCGACGAGCGCGCGCAGCAGCGTCGTCTTGCCGGCCCCGTCGGGACCGATGATGCCGACGATCTGCGGCGTCGCGACGTCGAGGTCGATGCCGGCGAGGGCCCGGCGTCGGCCGAACTTCTTGACGAGCCCGCGACAGCGGATCGCGATCGGGGGCCGCGCGCTCACGGGCGGGCGTCCGCCGGGGTCGCCGTCGCGGCCGTGCCGTCCGCGCCGGTGGAGCCGGCGACGAGGTACACGTCGCCCTCGGTGCCGGGCTGGAAGCGTTCGACGTCCGCGAGGATGCGGACCTTCGCGCGATAGACCTGGCCCATACGATCGCTGCGGCTCTCGATCTTCTCCGGGGTAAACGTCGCCTGGTCGGCGAGGAACGCGACCTCCCCCGGCACGCGGCGTCCCGGCGCGCTGTCGAGCTCGATCTCGACGCGGTCGCCGACCCGTACGGCCGCCATGTCGGCGACGGGTACGTAGATCTGGACGTACTTGTCGGTCGGATCGAGCACCGCGAGCACGGCGCTCCCCGGCTGCGCGAGCTCCCCCGGCCAGAGGAACTTCGTCTGCACCGTCGTCGCGACGGCGGGGGCACGGATGACGTACTTGGCCGCGACCACCTCGAGCTCGGCCAGCTCCGCGGCCGCGAGGTCGCGCTGGGCGCGCAGCACCTCGAGCTGGCGCCGCGCGACCGCGATCTGGCGTTCCTGCGCCTCCTGACGGGCGACGAGGTCGCGGGCGCGCTCGACGAGGCTCCTCGCCTGGTCGTGGCCCGCCCGCGCCTCGTCGAGGAGCTGCGCCGTGCTGGCGCCGCTCCGCACGAGCGCGCGCTCGCGCTCGAGGGTGCGCGCCGCGAGGGTGGCGCCGGCCTCCGCCTGGCGGAGCTCCGCCCGCTGCGCGTCGAGCTGCGTCTTCCACGTGCTCTCGAGGAGGCGGACCTGCTCCTCCTGACGCCGGATGTCGGCTTCCTGCACGGCGATCTGCTGGCGCTTGGCGGCGAGCCGGCGCTGCACGTCCTCGTCGGCGATGCGGGCGATCACGGCGTTCGCCGCCACGACGTCCCCCTCTCCGAAGGCGACCTCCAGCACGCGGCCGGTCACCTCGCTGCGCACGATGCGCTCTTCCCCCTCGACGAAGCCCGTGTAGTGGATCGGGCCGCTTCGCTGTCGCCAGACGGCCGCACCGGCGGCCAGGGCCGCCGCGGCGAGCACGAGTACGAGAACGAGGCGTCGTCGGTCCACTGGATCATCTCCCGTCGGCCAGCAGGTCGGTGACCGGCTGGCCCATCAAGGCCTGCAGCTCGGCGCGGCGGGTCTGGGCCTGGTAGCGCGCGGTCGCGAGCGTCGCGCGCTGCAGCGAGAGCAGGCGTTGCGCGTCGAGGACGTCGTCGCTGGCGGCGCGCCCGACGTCGAACTGCTGGCGGCGGATCCTGAGATTCTCCTCGGCCTGGCCGACGGCGGTCTCGGCGGTCGCGAGCGCGGCGAGCCGCTCGGCCGCTGCTCCCCAGGTTGCCCGCACCGCCCGCTCCAGCTCGCGCAGCTCGCCCTCGACCCGGAGGCGGTTCTTCTCCGCCGCGGCGTGCGCCTCGGCGAGGCGCGCGCGCGTCCGGGTGTCGGTGTCGAGGTCCCAGACAAACCCGACGAAGCCGGTGCCGGTGGTCTGCGGGTCGGCGACCTCCGTCGTGGACGCGTCGACCGCGCCACCGCCCGAGAAGCGGGGCAGGCGGCTGCGCGAGAGGGACACGGCGCTCGCCTCCAGGCGTTGCTGCTCCTCGACGAGCGCGCGCAGCGCCGGGTTCTCCCGATAGGCCGTGCGCAGCGCCTCGGCGACGAGGGGCAGCGTCGGCCGCTCGCGCACGTCGGCGACCTCCGTCGGCGCGTCGACGGGCAGGCCGATCGCGTCGTTCAACGCCCAGCGGGCTTCGTCGATCGCGAGGTCGCGCCGTCGGAGCTCCTGCTCGGCGTCCTGGAGGCCGACCTGCACCACCAGCAGCTCGTTCTTCGTGAGTCGTCCGCTGTCGAAGCGCTCTTGCGCATGCGAGAGCTGCTCGCGCTGCAGCGCGATCGTTTGGGTCGTGACGTGGCGGAGCTTCTCGGCCTCGAGGAGGGTGTAGTACGCTCCGATCACGACCACGTCCTGTTCGAGCGTGGTCGCCCAGAGGCGGGCCGCCTCGCCGCGATACCCCGCCTGCGCCGATGCCAGCGCCCAGCGGAGCTCCCCGCTCAGGTCGAGAGGAAGAGTGACGGTGCCGTTCAGGGTGCCGAGATCGCGGTCGCGGATCGTCACGGCCGGCGGCGCCGTGCCCGCCGGCAACAGGCCCGGCGGCAGGGCCACGCTCGTGCGCTGCGCGTCGGTCGTGAAGGCGTAGCGTCCGGTCGCGATGGTGCTCGGGAAGAGGCGCCCCCGCGCTTCCGCCACGCGCGCGCGTGCGATCGCGAGCTGCTGGCGCGCCTCCGCCAGACGGCGATTGCCGCCCGCCGCGAGGCGTACGGCCTCGGCGAGCGTCAACGGCGCCGCCCGGGGAGCGGGCGCGGGAGCCGCGCCGTCCGGCGCGAGCGTGACGGCGGCGGCGTCGGCCCGCCGCTCGAGCTCCGCGCCGCGCCGCGCCTCGGACCATCCCCCGTCGCCTTCCGGGCGTGCGAGCATCGCGACGGGCCGGCAGCCGCCGAGCGCGAGGCCGGCGAGCAGGATCCACGCCTCAGCGCGCACGGGCCCGACTCCGCGCTCCGGCCGCCATGCCGTCGATCGCGTTCAGGGAGAACGTCGTGATGTGGCGCGCCGTCTTGCGCGCGAACCCGCGCGGGTACCTGCTCTCGCGCCGGAGCCGCAGCGCGACCGGCATCGTGAAGCGGTAGAAGAGGACCTGGCCGATGACGCTGAACGCGATGTCGCTGACGACCTCGCGCGCGGCGTCCGGGATCAGCCGGGCGACCAGCCGCTCCATCTCGCGGGTCTGCGGCTCGATGAACTCGGCCACGATGATCGGCAGGGCCTCGGTCGGGTCGCACATCTCCCGCAGCATGAGTTGGCCGTGGGCCGACGGGGGCGGTCCGAGCAGGAACTCGAGCATGGCGGTGACTCGCGCCTCGAAGAGCCGCACCAACTCGCGCCGGGAGGCCCGGCGGACGGCCGACGCTGGAGGCTCGATGCCGCGCCGCGCGAGCTCGCTGCGGACCTCCGCGAACTGCGCGCGCAACACCGCCAGGTAGAGCCCCGCCTTGGATCCGTAGTGATAGTGTCCCGCGGCCACGTTCACGCCCGCGCGCTCGGCGATGTCTCGGATGGACGTGCCGTGGAAGCCGTGTCGCGCGAAGAGCTCGACGGCCGCGTCGAGCAGGCGATCGGACGTCGTGCGGTCGGCGGCCACCGGCATGAACGGTCGATTAAAACATCCGTTTGACCATGGCAATGCCTCCGGCGGGGGCGCGTGCGGCCCGGTCCCGCTCTTGCGTTCGCCGGCACCGGACGTTACAAGCCGCGCCGGATGTTGCGACGACTCCTGCCGCGCGAAGAGGACTTCTTCTCGCTGTTCGAACGTCACTCGGCGCTCACGGTCGAGGGCGCCAAGCAGTTCGTGAAGCTCGTGTCCGGCGGTCAGAACGTGCGGGCGCTGGCCGCGCGCATCAAGGAGATCGAGCACGAGACCGACGTCATCACCCACGCCTGCGTCGAGCGCCTGCACACGACCTTCATCACGCCGATCGACCGCGACGACATCCACCGGCTGATCACCCGCATGGACGACGTCATGGACTTCGTGGAGTCGGCGTCGGAGCGGATCGCGCTCTACGAGCTCCGCGACATGACGCCGGAGGTGCGCGAGCTCGCCGACGTGCTGGTGCGCGCCGCCGAGGCGCTGGTGACGGCGATCGGCGGCCTGCGCGACTTCAAGAAGACGCAGGTCATCCTGGATGCGTGCATCGAAGTCAACCGCCTCGAGAACGAGGGCGACGAGATCCTCCGCAACGCCGTCGCCACGCTCTTCCGCGAGACCACCGACCCACTGCTCGTCATGAAGTGGAAGGAGGTCTACGAGGCGCTGGAGAACGCGACGGACCGCTGCGAGGACGTAGCCAATATCATCGAAGGCGTCGTCCTCGAACATGCCTGACGTCGTGATCGTCAGCGCCATCATCGGGATGGCGCTGATCTTCGACTTCGTGAACGGGTTCCACGACGCCGCGAACTCGATCGCGACCGTCGTGTCGACCCGGGTGCTGTCGCCGCGCTACGCGGTCATCTGGGCGGCCTTCTTCAACTTCATCGCCTTCCTGTTCTTCGGCCTGCACGTCGCCAACACCATCGGCAAGGGCATCATCGATCCGGCGGTCGCCGACGCCTCGGTCGTGTTCGCCGCGCTCGTCGGCGCGATCGCCTGGGACCTGATCACGTGGTTCTACGGGATCCCGTCGAGCTCCTCGCACGCCCTGATCGGCGGGCTCGCCGGGGCGGCGGTGGCGAAGGCGGGGGCGGGGTCGCTCGACTCCGCGGGCCTCACCAAGGTGACCGTCTCGATCGTGCTCTCGCCGGTGATCGGCCTCGTGCTCGCCTTTGTCTTCATGACCGCGGTGTTCTGGATCTTCCGCCGCTCGACCCCGGCCAGGGTCGACAACTGGTTCCGTCGCGGCCAGCTCCTGTCGGCGGCGCTCTACAGTCTCGGGCACGGCGGCAACGACGCCCAGAAGACGATGGGCATCATCACGGTGCTGCTCTTCGCGACCGGACACCTGCAGGGCGAGTTCCACGTGCCGCTCTGGGTGGTGCTCGCGTGCCAGGCCGCCATGGCGGCGGGCACGCTCTCGGGGGGATGGCGCATCGTGCGCACCATGGGCCTCAAGATCACCAAGCTGAAGCCCGTCGGGGGTTTCTGCGCGGAGACCGGCGGCGCCATCACGCTCTTCGCGGCGACGGGGTTCGGCATTCCCGTGTCGACGACGCACACCATCACGGGCGCGATCGTGGGCGTCGGCGCCGTCACCAAGCTTTCCGCCATCCGTTGGGGCATTGCCGGCCGCATCGTCTGGGCGTGGGTGTTGACGATCCCGGCGTCGGCGTTCATCGCGGGGCTCACGTGGTGGATCGTCCAGATCCTGTGAACGCGGCTCCGCCGGTCATTCGACCCGTCGATACGTCGCGGGCACCTCGACCGGCCCGCGCGGACGGAGCGGCATGATGACCCAGAGGGCGAGGTAGAGGACGAGCCCCATCCCCCACCCGACGATCACTCCGAGCACGAAGGCGAGCCGGATGATCGTCACCGAGACGCCGAACTGCTCGGCGAGGCCGGCACAGACGCCCGCGATCATCTTGGCCTCGGGTACGCGGTACCAGGTGCGCGTGAGCGCGCTCGCGTCGCCCACGAGACTGCCGCAGTAGCGGCACTTGAGGGCCTCGGCGCGGATCGTCTCCGCGCAGTAGGGACAGCGCTTGGTGGCGGGTTCATCCATGGAGGGCCTCGTGACGGCTGCGCGCCTGGCGTTCGGCGAGCAGCGGGATGGCGCCGTAGGTGATGGCGGCGAGCAGCGCCAGGACCGCAGCGTAGTCGACGATCACGTAGAAGCCGAGCGGCTCGGGCAGGAGGCGGCGGAGCGCCTCGTGGATGGCCCGCAACGCCCAGAGATCGATGGCGACGATGAGGGGCAGGGGCAGGAGCGCCGCGCCGACGGCGGCGCCCGGCGCCGCGAACGTGCGTACGGACTCGTCCATCTCGTGCACCGCTCCTACGCGCGGTGATACGGGGCGGGGCGGGAAAAGGTTCATCGGGAGGCGTCGTCCGGGGGGCACGAGGTCGGCGAACGCTCGACGCGCACCACCGCGTTGTAGTCGGGCTCGCCGCTGGCGGGATCGAGCCGCCGCTCGATCAGCACGTTGCCTTCGGGCCAGTAGACCTGCAGCGTGCCGGGCGCCACCCGGGCGATGCGGCAGCGGCCGCGGAAGCGGCCGAGCCGGGACACCAGCTCGAGCGGGGCGCCCTCGACGAGCCCGAGGCGCTCGGCGTCGACCGGCGCCATGAAGACGGCGTCGCGGCCGCGCGTGCCGGTCAAGGCGTCGGTCGCGCTCTGGGTCATCGAGTTGAACTGCTTGCCGCGTCGGGTGGTGACGATGAACTCGCCGGGCGCGCGATCGGTGGGCGCGAGCGGGATCGGAAAGAAGCGCGCCCGCCCTCCGGGCAGCCCGGGACAGACCCCGTCGCGGCAGAGGAGCGGACCGCCGTACTGGACCGCGTCCCCCGCGCGCCGGAGGCCGGCGATGCCGAGATAGAGCGGCATCGCGCGCTCCATCTCGTGGCGCACCGCCTGCCCATCGACGAACGCGAGGGCGTCGCGCCGCTCGTCGGTGACCGCCCGCCGCCCGATCGCGGCCAGGATCTCCCACTCCGA
This sequence comes from Deltaproteobacteria bacterium, assembly GCA_020852955.1. GTDB lineage: Bacteria > Desulfobacterota > Binatia > UTPRO1 > UTPRO1 > UTPRO1. The sequence goes on from JADYZW010000037.1 coordinate 133,579, forward strand.
GCGTGCTTCCCCGATGCGGCGCCCCGGGATCTCCGGCGAGAAGCGCACCCGTCGCTCCGTCGTCGTCGACGTGCCGCCGCCGCGTTGCTCGTACCGCGTCGCCGCCGGCAGCACGAGCACGTCGCCGCCCTCCACCAGCGTCGAGCTGTTGAGGACGATGTCCTGATGGATGCGGAGCGGAACGCGGGCGAGCGCGTCGGAGCACCACGCCGGGTCGGGCATCGTTTCGAGGAAGTTGCCGCCGAGGAGATAGAGCACGTCGAGGCGTCCGGCGTGCGCGGCGTCGAGCATCTCCGCCGTCATCATCCCCGGCATGCTCGGGAGCGGGAACCCGAAGACGGCCTCGATGCGCGCGTGGGCGGCCGTGTCGTCGAACGGCTCGCCGCCCGGGAGCAGGTTCGGCGCGCTGCCGCACTCGGCCGCCCCCTGCACGCCGCTGTGGCCGCGGATCGGCATCAGGCCGGTGTGCGGGCGGCCGAGCATGCCGCGAGCGAGGGCGAGGTTCAGGATCGCGGTGACGTTCTCGACCCCGAAGCGGTGCTGCGTGACGCCCATGCTCCAGACGAAGACCGCACTCCGCGCCCCGGCGTAGAGGGCGGCGAAGCGCTCCATCTCGGCGCGCGGCAGCCCCGATTCGCGCTCGAGGAAGGCCCAGTCTTGCGCCGCGACCTCCCGCTCGAGCGCCTCGAAGCCCGTGGTGTGCGCCGCCACGAACGCGTGGTCCACGGCCCCGCGCCCGAGGAGCGCTTTCAGGACGCCGTTCGCGAACGCGCGGTCGCCGCCGACCGTCACCGGGAAGAACGCGTCCATGAGCCGCGTCCCGAGGACCGCGCTCTGCGCGATCGACGGCACCCAGTAGCGCTCGAGCCCGGGCTCGCGGAAGGGATTCACGACCAGCACCCGCGTCCCCGCGGCCTTCGCGTAGTGCAGGTACTTCGTGCTGACGGGCTGGTTGTTGGCGAGATCGCTCCCCCAGACGACCAGGAGATCGGTCCCGATCCAGTCCTTGAGCGAGCAGGTGGCGGCGGCGACTCCGAGGCTGCGCTTCATCGCGGTCGTGCTGGCCGCGTGGCAGAGGCGGGCGTCGTTGTCGACGTTGTTGGTGCCGAGCGCGCGCGCCACCTTCTGGGCGAGGTAGTAGACCTCGTTGGTGAGGCCGCGCGAGGTCGTAAAGAACGCCATGCGCTCGGGCGTCGTGGCCCGCAGGCGGTCGGCGGCGAGCGTTTCCGCCTCGTTCCAGGTGAGCCGGCGGAACGCGCGCGCGCCGCGCGCGAGGAGCATCGGGAAGGGGAGTCGGCCGAGCGCGCGGAGCTCGGCGCTCGACATGGCGCGCAGACGGTCCACGTCGGCGAGCCGGGCCGGATCGAGCGCGGCCATGGTGTTCAGCCGCAGGAGCTCGAGCCGGGTCAGGCAGAGATGGACGCCGTCGATGACGTCGTCCCGGAGGCCCCGCGGCCCGAGCGCGCAGCCGTCGCAGACGCCGTCGCGCAGGATGCGCCAGGCGTACGGCAGCTGATCGCGGTTCCGCCAGACGACCCGCGCCATGTCGCGGAAGTGGCGCGGCTTCGGGACGTTCAGGCCAAAGGGCAGGTTCATGCGTGCTCGCGGGCCGGACCGACCCGGCGCGCCAGGGCGCCGGCACGCGTCGTGATGCGCTCGGCGCCGGCGTAGACGTTGAAGCCGCCCTCGCGCACGAACCCGGCGAGGGTCATGCCCGCGTCTTCGGCGAGCCGCACGGCGAGGCTCGAGGGCGCCGAGACCGCCGCGACGATCGGGATGCCGGCGACGAGCGCCTTCTGGACGATCTCGAAGCTCGCGCGGCCGCTGACGAGCAGGATCGGCGCGGCGGGCGCTCGGGCCGCGCGCAGGCACCACCCGAGCACCTTGTCGACGGCGTTGTGCCGTCCGACGTCTTCGCGGACCGCCGCGCACGCGCCGTCGAGGCCGCAGAGCGCCGCGCCGTGCAAGCCGCCGGTCGCGCGAAACACGTCCTGGCGCTCGGCCAGCCGCGCGGGGAGGGCGGCGAGGACGGCGGCGTCCACCGTCGGGCCGGACGCGAGCGGCGGGCGTCGGCGCAGGAGGGCCGCGACCGAGCTCGCGCCGCAGAGGCCGCAGCTCGCGGTCGCCAGCGTCTGGTTGCGGGCGAGGCGCGCGCGCAGGTCCTCGACCGCGGGGGCGAGGTGGACGGCGGCCAGGTTGGCGAACTCGGGCTCCTCGGGGTGGCGGCGGAAGACGATCTGCTCGACCTCGGCGGCGCTCGCGATCACGCCCTCGCTCGCGAGCATGCCGAGCACGAGGTCTGCATCGTGTCCCGGCGTCCGCATCGTCGCGAGCCAGCGCCAGCCGTTCAGGTGGATCTCGAGCGGCTCCTCGACCGCGAGCAGATCGCGAAGCGGGCGGGTCGCACCGGCGATCGGGTCGATGCGCGTCACGTCGGCGGTTGCGGTCGGCTCGCCGGTCGCTTCGCGGGCGATGATCGGGGCGGACACCGCGCGACGATAGCAACGGCCCCCGCACGCCGCCAAGCGCGGGCGCGGCGTACGGGGCTCACCCTGGGCGTTTCCGGCGCGCGCGCCAGCGCGCGGCCGCCGCCGCGAACTCCTCTGGCGTGTTCACGGGGCGAAAGCTCTCGCCTTCGGGATCGAGCGGACGGAGCATCTCGGCCGGCAGGCGCCGCACCCCGGGACGCCCCACGAGGGCGACGTGCAGGCGGCGCTCGCCGGCCCTCGCCAGCTCGGCGATCGCGGGCGCCAGCGTGGTCCGGTAGAGTGCGACGAGCGGCTGCAGGCGACCGTCCCATTCGGGCACGACGGCGTCGCACCCCGGGGCGCGCTCCGCGAGGAGGCGGTCGACGACGGCGCCGCGCACGAGCGGCGCGTCGCACCCGAGCACGAGCGCCCACGGCGCGCGCGCGGCGGCGAGGCCGAGCGCGAGCGCGGGGAGCGGCCCTTGGTCCGGCCAGACGTCGTGGACGACGCGCGCCGCGCGACCGGCGAGGCCCGGGAGGGCCTGGCCGGCCGCCGCGACCAGCACGACGTCCGCCGTCCAGCGCCGGACGCCGTCGACCATGCGCGCGAGCAACGGGCGGCCGTCGAGGTCGAGCCACGGCTTCGGCCGCCCCATGCGCGACGAGCGGCCGCCGACCAGGAGGATCGCCGCGAGGTCGTCGTGGGGCATCATGCGCGTCGCGCCGAGGACCCTGGCGCGCCTCCGAGCGAGCATGCTATGCACACCCCGGTTCCGCAATCGGCGGTCGTCCGCTCCAGGTGGTGGCTAGGTCCCGCGCAAGAAAGCGTCGCGAACTCCGTCAGGTCCGAAAGGAAGCAGCGGTACCGACTCCCTTTCTGTGCCGCGGGGGCGCCTA
>JADYZW010000038.1 GCA_020852955.1 Deltaproteobacteria bacterium
CGGCGAGCATCATCCTCGCGATGTACTTCGCCGTCGCCGAGCGCCGCGGCATCCCGATGGCGAAGCTCGGCGGCACGATCCAGAACGACATGCTGAAGGAGTTCATCGCGCAGAAGGAGTGGATCTCCCCGCCGGTGCCGTCCGTCCGGGTCATCGTCGACATGATCGAGTTCTGCACCGCGCACGCGCCGCGCTTCCACCCCGTGTCGATCAGCGGCTACCACATCCGCGAGGCCGGCTCGACGGCGGTGCAGGAGGTCGCATTCACGCTCGCCGACGGGCTCGGCTACGTCGAGGCCGCGGTCGAACGCGGTCTCGACGTCGACGCGTTTGCGCCCCGGCTCTCCTTCTTCTTCAACGTTCACAACGACTTCCTGGAGGAAATCGCGAAACTCCGCGCCGCGCGCCGCCTCTGGGCCCGCCTCGTGCGCGACCGCTTCGGCGCGCGGAACCCGCGTTCGCTGATGCTGCGGACGCACGCGCAGACGGCCGGCTGCTCGCTCACCGCGCAGCAGCCGCTCAACAACGTCGTGCGGGTCGCCATCCAGGCGCTCGCCGGCGTGCTCGGCGGCGTGCAGTCGCTGCACACCAACTCGATGGACGAGACGCTCGCGCTCCCGAGCGAGCAGGCCGTCATGGTGGCGCTCCGGACCCAGCAGATCATCGCCGAGGAGAGCGGCGTTACGAACACCGTCGATCCGCTCGGCGGCAGCTGGGCGATCGAGGCGCTCACCAACCGCATCGAGGCCGAGGCGCTCGACTACATCCAGCAGATCGACCGCATGGGGGGCATCGTGCGCGCCATCGAGCTCGGCTTCCCGCAGAAGGAGATCGCCGAGGCCGCGTATCGCTTCCAGCAGCAGCTCGACCGCGGCGAGAAGGTGATGGTCGGCGTCAACCGCTACCAGGTCGACGAGAAGCCGGCGATCGACCTCCTGCGCATCCACCACGAGGTCGAGGACACGCAGGTGGCGCGCGTGAAGGCCTTCAAGGCGACGCGCAACCGGGAGCGCGCCGCGGCGCGCCTCGGCGACGTCCGGGCGGCCTGCCGCGACGGCCGGAACCTCATGCCGCTCCTCGTCGACGCGGTGAAGGACGGCGTTACGCTCGGCGAGATCTGCGACGTCTACCGCGACGAGTTCGGCGTCTACCGCGATCCGGCCTGGGTGTAGGCCGATGACCGACGCTCCCCGCCTCCGCATCCTTGTCGCGAAGCCCGGCCTCGACGGGCACGACCGCGGCGCGAAGATCATCGCGCGCGCGCTCCGCGACGCCGGCATCGAGGTCATCTACACGGGCCTGCACCAGACGCCCGAGATGATCGCCGAGGCCGCGATCCAGGAGGACGTCGACGCGATCGGCCTCTCGATCCTCTCCGGGGCGCACAACACGCTCTTCCCGGCGATCATCGCGCTGATCCGAGAGAAGGGCGGCGACGACATCGCGATCTTCGGCGGCGGCATCATTCCGGAAGAGGACATCCCGACGCTCAAGCAGGCGGGCGTGCGCGAGATCTTCACGCCGGGCGCCACGACCGAGCAGATCGTCGCCTGGGTGCGCGAGCACGTGCGCCCGCGGGCGGAGGCTTCCTGAAGAGGTCGGTCTGGCGGCGGATCGCTCGCGCGGTCGACGCCATGCGATTCAAGAAGACACGTCGATCGGGGTGAGGCGCTCGCCGGCGGCGGCGGCCAGGAGCCGCTCGTCGGCAGCGACGAAGGACACTGCTTCCGCAAGGTCGCTTTGCAGGCGCACCGCCGAGGCGAGGTGAATTGCATCGAAGCCTCGGAGGGGGTAGCGACGGGCGAGCCCCGGGACGAGGGCGAGCACGCGTTCGGTCACTCCGACACGTACGAGCGCGCGCCAGTCGGCGGCCAACGCCCGTACCGTGCGCCGATGGCCGCTCGTCGTGAGGGTCCGCTCCCGCGGCGTTGTCGCGAGACCGGCGTGGAGCGGATAGGGTTCGTCGGAGATCGGCGGTACGGGCGGATCGCTTGCCATGGGTCGAGTGACGGCGTCGCTGCTATCACTCACCTCCCGGGGGGAGTCCATCGATCAGTGGGGCGGTGCGCTCGCTTCCCGACGGGCGGCGCCCGCCTTCTTCGCGATGACCGTCCGCACCGCCTGCACCAGCTGCTGGCACGTAAACGGCTTGCCCACGGAGTAGTCGGCGTCGAGGGTCGTGCTGAAGTGGGTGCCGTGATACCCGACCCGTGCGCTCACCAGCACGACCGGCAGGTCGCGGCAGATGGGATCGTTGCGGAGGCCGTGCAGGAACTCGGTGCCCGTCATGCCGGGCATCATGATGTCGAGGACGATGCAGTCGGGCGTCGCGCGGCCGAGAATCTCGCACGCTTGGAACGCGCTCGTCGCGATGATCGTCCGGTACCCCGCGCTCTGGAGGTAGCGGGCGCTGATGTTGGCGATGTCGGCACAGTCGTCGATGATCAGGATGGTGGGGGTCATCGTCGGGTTCCTCCGTCGGGGCGGTGAGGAGCAAGCTCGGGACCGTGCGGGGGCACGCCGCGGCGGTCAGCCTACGCGCCGCGCGAAGGGCTCGGGACGCCGGCGTTTTCGGCGGTGCGTGCTGAGGCGTGTGGGAGGGCGGGCGTCGGCGCGGATCGCGCGTGCACGGCTGCGCGATCCGCGCTGCGGCCCGCGCGCGTGCAAGCACGCCACGATAAGTGCCGCGACAAGTGATCAGGGCGTGAGGACGATCTTCAGCGCCTCGCGCCGCGCATAGGCCGCGTACGCCTCCGGTGCGTCCGCGAGGGGCGCGTGCCGGCTGACGAGCGGCGTCGGATCGAGCAGTCCGGCCGACATCATGGCGAGCACCGGATCGACGTGGGCGATGACGTTCGCCTGCCCGGTCTTCAGCGTCAGCGCCTTGATCCACACGATGCCCATGTGGATCGGGCAGCGCTCCGAGTAGACGCCCGTCACCGAGACCGTGCCGCCGCCCCGCGCGAGCCGGCAGGCGAGATCGAGCACGTCGGGGTGCCCGACGGCGTCGATGCAGGCGTCGGCGCCGCGGCCGCTCGTCGCCCTGCGGACGGCGGCCTTCGGGTCCTGCTCGCCGCGGTGCACGGGCTCGGCACCGAAGCGCTCGGCCATGGCGAGGCGCTCCGGCACGTCGTCGACGGCGATCACGTGGCCGGCGCCGAGCGCGCGCGCCGCCTGCACCGCGCAGAGCCCGACGGGTCCGAGCCCGAGGACGACCACGACGTCGCCGGGGGCGACCTCGGCGCTGCGGATCGCGTGGAATCCCGTGCCCATCACGTCGCCGGCGAAGAGGGCGGCGTCGGACGAGAGGCCCGGCGGCACCCGGCGGAGCGTCAGGTTGGCGTGCGGCACGAGCACCTGCTCCGCCTGCGCGCCGGGCAGATTCCCGAGCGTCTTGCCGTGTCCGAAGACCCGGCTGTCGACGCACTTGTGGAAGGCGCGCCGGCGGCAGAAGAAGCAGCGGCCGCAGGCGGTGACGAAGCAGCCGAGCACGCGGTCGCCCACCGCGACGTCGGTCACGTCGGGTCCCGCGTCCGTCACGGTGCCGACGAACTCGTGCCCGAGGATGAAGCCCGGCTCGAGCGGAATGCGGCCGTGGTAGAGGTGCAGGTCGGAGCCGCAGATGCCGCTCGCCTCGACGCGGACGATGGCGTCGTCGCCGTCGCCGAGGACGGGATCGGGGCACTCCTCGACGCGCACCTGGCCGGGCGCCTGGAACGTGACTGCCTGCACGGGAACCTCCTCGCGAACGGGCGTTCGCCGCGCCGAGGCCGGCGCGGGCATTCGAACGATGGCCGTTCCTAGCGCACCGCGGCCGGATTTGTCAGGCCGGCGCGCGCCGGCTATGCGGCGACGCATGTCCGTCCGCCTCTTCGCGCTCACGTGCGGCTGGCTCACCGGACCGCGCGCGCTCTTCGTCGAGGGCGCGCCAGGCAGCGTGCGGGTGCCGGTGCCCGTCTTCGTGGTCGAGCATCCCGGCGGGCTCGCGCTCTTCGACAGCGGGCTCCATCGCGAGCTCCGGGACGATCCGGCCGCGCGGCTCGGCGTCGCGGCGTCGCTGTTCACGCCGCACTTCGGCGCCGGCGACGACGTGGCGGCCCGCCTCGCCTCGGCCGGGCTCGACGTCGGCGCCGTGCGCTGGCTCGTAAACTCGCACCTCCACTTCGACCACGCCGGCGGCAACGCGGCCGTGCCGAACGCCACCGTCGTCGTGCAGCGCCGCGAATGGCGGGCGGCGCACGACGACGCGGGCATCGCGGCCAACCACTACACGCCCGGCGACTACGACACCGGGCAGCCGCGCTTCGAGGTCGACGGCGAGCACGACCTCTTCGGCGACGGGCGGGTCGTGTGCCTGCCGACCTACGGCCACACGCCGGGGCACCAGTCGCTGCTCGTGCGGCTCGACGGCGGCGACGTCGTGCTCGCAGCCGACGCCTGCTATTTTCGCGAGACCCTCGAGGAGCTGAAGCTCCCGCTCGTCGTGCACGACCGCGAAGCGATGCTGGCGTCCTTGCGGCGCTTGCGCGCGTTCGCGGCGGTCGGCGCGCGGATCGTCTACGGGCACGATCCCGAGGCCTGGGCCATGGCGCCGCAGGCGCCGCACGTCTTCGCCTGAGCGCGGCGCGCGTCCGATGGCCGCTCCGCTCGTTTCGGTGCTCCTGCCCGCCCGCGACGCGGCGGCGACGCTCGCGGCGAGCCTGGCGAGCGTCCGGCGGCAGCGCCTCGCCGACTGGGAGTGCGTCGTTGTGGACGACGGTTCGCTCGATGCGACCCGCGCGGTCGCGGAGCGGTTTGCCGCCGCCGACCCGCGCTTCGTCGTGGTGCCGGCGGCGCGCGCGGGTCTGGTCGCGGCCTTGAACGCCGGACTGGCGCGCTGCCGCGGGGCGTTCGTCGCCCGCATGGACGCCGACGACCTGATGCACCGCGATCGCCTCGTGGCGCAGGTCGAGGCGCTGGCGGCGGCGCCCGCGCTCGCGGCGGTCGCGACCCACGTCCGCATCTTCCCGCGCGACCACCTCGCCGCGGGATGGCGCACGTACGAGCGCTGGGTGAATGGGATCGCGTCGGCGGCCGACGTGCGCGCCGAGGCGTTCGTCGAGTGCCCGGTCGTCCACCCGACCCTGACCTTCCGCCGCGCCGCGCTCGCGACGCTCGGCTATCGCGACGCCGGCTGGCCCGAGGACTACGACCTCGTGCTGCGCGCGCTCGCGCGGAACCTCGAGCTCGGCGTCGTACCGCGCCGCTTGCACGCGTGGCGCGATCGTCCGGGGCGGCTCTCGCGCACCGGCGAGGCGTACGCGCTGCCGCGCTTCTCCGCGCTCAAGGCGGCGTTCCTCGCGGAGCGCTTCCTCGCGGCCTCGGACCGCTACGTGCTCTGGGGCTACGGCGGCACCGGGCGGGCTCTCCACCGGGCGCTCGCCGCCCACGGGAAGCGCGCGACCCACGTCGTCGAGGTGCACCCGGGACGTGTCGGCAACACCATTCACGGCGCGCCGGTGATCGGCCCCGACGCGCTCCGCGCGATTCCGCCGACCCCGATCGTGGTGTCGGTGGCGCGCGGCGGTCCGCGGAGCCTGATCCGCGCCGCCCTTGCGGGCATGGGATTCCGCGAGCTCCGCGACTTCGTCTGCGCCGCGTGACTACCGGACAACGATGTCGGCCGCGGGCGCGACGTGCGGACCGGCACCGAGCTGCTCGAGATAGGCCCGCGCGGTGGCGTTGGTCGGGTCCATCGCGAGGGCGCGGCGGAGCCAGCGTTCCGCCTCGCCGCGATCGCCGCCGAGCCAGCGCGGCAGCTTCACGAGGAGGGCGCCCTTGGCAGCGAGGGCCTCGGGATCGTCGGGAGCGAGCGCGAGCGTCGCCTCGATCTCGCGGCGCAGGCGGCTGACGGCGCGCCAGGTCCCGAGACCGACGCCGCTGAGGCCGATCGCCTTGCCGAGATTGCAGACGATCGCGTAGTGCGCGCGCGCCGAGTGCTCGGAGAGCTCGACGGCGCTCTCCGCGATCACGAGCCCGCGCGCGAGGACCGGCAGACGCGCGTCCGGCGGCAGATCGTCCGCGGTCGCGCAGAGCGCGATCGCGTCGTCCGCACGCCGTTCGGCGGCGGCGGCGCGTTCGTCGAGCCCCTGCGCGGCGGCGGCGCTCGCCGTCGCGACGACGGTGAGCAGCGCCATCACCGTTGCGCGTACACGCCCGACGCCTTCCTCGCGGGTGCGGGGGCACGCTCGAGCTCGCCGCGGTGGCGCAGGATGGCAGCGCGTGTCCATCGTCGTGGCGCTGACTCGACGATACCGACGTCGATGTGAACCGACTACGCGAAAAGCGTATCGCATTGCACGGTACGCCGCGTCGTCAGGTGTCGGTTTTCTGGCGGAGCCGGCGGGCGTCGTCGCCGCGCGGCCGCGGGGGGGCGCATGTCCTGCCGGCGCCAGAGGTCGGGACGGTCGGCGCCCGGCGCGTCGCGCATGGCGCTCGCCGTCGCCGATGCTTGGGCGCGGCGCGCGCCCGCCCACGCGTTCCGCCGCGCCGCGCGGCCGCGTTCGACGCCCGCGGGCCGTGGTTGCGCGCCCGCCCGCCTTTTCTTAGCTTCCGCGCCCGTGGAGCGCCGGGACGTCGTGATCGTCGGAGGGGGGCCGGCCGGCGCCGCGACCGCGCTCTTCCTCCTGCGTCGGGATCCCGCCCTCGGCGGACGGATCCTTCTTCTCGAGAAGGCGCGCCACCCCCGTCCCAAGGTCTGCGCCGGCGGGCTCATCCCGCACGCGCTCCGCTGTCTCGACGAACTCGGCGTCGGCCTCGCCGTGCCGCACGTGATGGTCGACCGCGCCCGCGTGGAGGCGCCGGACGACCGCGTCGAGATCGAAGGAGCGCGCATCTGCGCTGTGGTCCGCCGCGACGAGCTCGACGCCTCGCTGCTCGCCGCCGTGCGCGCGGGGGGGGTCGAGGTGTGCGAGGAGGAGAAGGTCGTGGCGCTCGGACGCGTCGCGGGCGGTGTCGAGGTGAGAACGCCGCGCGCCGCGTACGCCGCACCGATCGTCGTCGGCGCGGACGGCTCCGGGAGCCTCGTGCGGCGCCGCCTGGTCGACGCGCCGGGCCGGCGCGAGGAGATCGCGCGCGCGGTCATGGCCGACATCCCAGTCGGACCCGGCGCGAGCGGGTGGGACGGCCACGCGCGGGCGCGCTACGACTTCGACTTCCGCGCCGTGCCCCGCGGGCTCGCCGGGTACGCCTGGGCGTTTCCCTGCCTGGTCGGCGGCGCGCCGCACGTGAACGCGGGCGTCTACGCGTGGCGGCGGACCGGCGTTGACGTAGGGGCGCTCCTGCGCGAGCTGCAGGAGGATCTCGGCGGCGTGGCGGTGCGCCACCAGGCCGCGCCGATCCGCTGCTGGGGCAGGGCGCCGTTCGTGGCGCCGCACGTGCTCCTGGTCGGCGACGCGGCAGGCGTCGAGCCACTCATGGGGGAGGGAATCTCGTTCGCGCTCGAGTACGGGCGATGGGCGGCGGCCGAGATCGCGGCCGCGCTCGGCGCCGGGGACTATGCCTTCGCAGGGTCCGAGGCGCGCTTCCGGCGCGCCTGGGTCGGGCGGAAGCTCCACCGGCTCGGGCAGGCGGCGACGATGTTCTACGGACCCGGGGCGCGACTCTGGCTCGGGATCGCGGCCCGCTGGCGGGGAGCGCAGGAGGTCGGGCTCCGCTGGTACAACGGCGTCGACGGGTGGGACCGCCGCGGTGGCTGGGACGCGTTCGCCACGGCGGTGCGGTGGTCGATCGCGCACGCCCTCCGCGCCTAACCTCGCGGACCGCCGGTTGCCTGCCGTCGGCGCGTGGTGCATTAAGGCGTGTCGCCATTCGCCAATCCCCACGCTTCGGAGGAGGCTCCCATGCAGAAGCCCGTGATCGTCGCCGCCACTCGTACGGCCATCGGAACGTTCGGCGGAACCCTCGCTCAGACCCCCGCGCCCGAGCTTGCCGCGATCGTCATCCGCGAGGCGCTGCGCCGCGCCGGGAACCTTCCGGGCGACCAGGTCGACGAGGTCGTCCTCGGGAACGTGCTCGCCGCCGGCCTTGGCTTGAATCCCGCGCGCGTCGCGTACCTGAAGGCGGGGATTCCGAAGGAAGTGCCGGGCTACGGCATCAACAAAGCGTGCGGGTCGGGGCTGAAGGCGGTGGCGCTCGCGGCCCAGGCGATCGCCTCGGGAGACGCCGAGATCGTCGTCGCGGGCGGCATGGAGAACATGAGTGCCGCTCCCTATCTCCTCACCAAGGCGCGCACCGGGTACCGCATGGGCCACGATCAGATCATCGACTCGATGATCAGCGACGGTCTCACGTGTCCGATCACCTTCACCCACATGGGCATGACGGCCGAGAACGTCGCGGCGAAGTACGAGATCGCGCGCGCCGAACAGGACGAGTTCGCGATCGAGAGCCAGGCAAAGGCCGCGGCGGCGATCAAGGCCGGCAAGTTCAAGGAGGAGATCGTCGCGGTCGAGATCCCGGCCAAGAAGGGCGACCCCATCAGGTTCGAGACCGACGAGCATCCGCGCGAGAGCGCGCCCGACAAGGTCGCGGCCCTCAAGCCCGCGTTCAAGAAGGACGGTTCGGTCACGGCGGCGAGCGCCTCGGGCATCAACGACGGCGCGGCGGCGGTCGTGGTCATGTCGGAGGAGCGCGCCCGGAAGCTCGGGCTGCCCGTCCTGGCGAGCGTTCGCGCCACCGCGGCCGCCGGCGTCGACCCGGCCATCATGGGGATGGGTCCGTGGCCGGCCTCCGAGAAGGCGCTCGAGAAGGCGGGTCTCCGCAAGGAGGAGATCGACCTCTGGGAGCTGAACGAGGCCTTCGCCGCGCAGTCGCTCGGCGTGCTCCGCGAGCTCCGCATCCCGAAGAACCGGGTCAACGTGCACGGCGGCGCGATCGCGCTCGGTCACCCGATCGGCGCGAGCGGCGCCCGCATCCTCGTGACCCTGATCCACGCCATGAAGGACCGGGACGCGAAGCTCGGCCTCGCGTCGCTCTGCATCGGTGGCGGACAGGGCATCGCGATGATCATCGAGCGCTGAGGCGCTAGCGGTCGGTTCGTGGCGGTCGCGGCGTTCTTCGACATCGACGGCACGTTGATCTCGAAGAACACGGGTCCGCTCTACATGAAGTTCCTGCGGCGGCGCGGCGAGATCCGGCGGCGCGACGCGGCGCGGACGCTCTACCTCTTCCTCCGCTACAAGCTCGGGCTCCTCGACATCGAGCGCGCGGCGGCGAGCTCGAGCGGGTGGATCCGCGGGCGCAGCGAAGCCGCGGTCGCCCGGCACTGCCGTGTGTGGTACCGGGAGATGGTGCGCCAGTACCTGCAACCGACGCTGGTGCGGCGCGTGCGCGAGCATCGCGAGGCGGGGCACGTCGTGGCGCTGCTCTCGAGCTCGACGCCGTACCTCGCCACCCCGCTCGCCGAGGATCTCGGTATCGAGCACCTGCTGGTGTCGCGTCTGGTGATCGAGAACGGGCGCTTCACGGGCGAGGTCCAGCGCCCCATCTGCTACGGCGCCGGCAAGATCCACTGGGCGAGGCGCTTCGCCGAGGAGCGCGGGATCGATCTCGGCGCGAGTTGGTTCTATACGGACTCGGTGACGGATCTCCCGATGCTGGAGATCGTCGGACATCCCGAGATCGTGAATCCGGATCCGCGCCTCCGCCGCGAGGCGCGCCGGCGCGGCTGGAACGTCATGCGCGTGAGCGTGCACGACCCTGTGACGGAGGCGAGCGGACGACGATGACGAGCCGGACACGGAAGCGGCGCGAGACGGTGTGGTGGACGGTGACGGCGGCCGTCCTGGCGGCAGGGCTGCTCGCGTGGTGGTTCGCGGTGCGCCGCGCCGAGACTCCGGGCTTGCCGGCGAGCCAGCCGGGGGCGCGCGCCCTGTCGGAGGCTCCGGGCGGGCCGCGCGAGGAGTCCGGGCACGACGAGGTCACGGGGGAGGAGAAGGCGGCGCTCGAACGCGTGCTCCGCGAGCGCGGCGCGGCGAGCCCGGGGCGCTGACTCGGGCCGGCGTTCGTCGCGATTTTCGCGACGGCGGGTGACGATTGATGATGACTTTCTTCCGAGCGAGGTCTATAAGCTCGTCCCCCGCAGGCGCGTGACGATGGCTTCGATCGAGGAGAACCTCCGCAAGATTCCGCCGCAGAACCTCGAAGCCGAGGAATCCGTGCTGGGCGGCGTTCTCCTCGACAACCACGCCTGCAATCTGGTCCTACCGATCTTGCGCGCGGAGCACTTCTACCGGGAGGCGCATCGCAAGATCTTCGCCGCGATGGTCGCGCTGAACGAAAGCGGCGCGCCGGTTGACATCGTGACGCTCACCGAGGCGCTCCGTCAGCGCGGGCAGCTCCAGGACGTCGGCGGCGCCACCTTCATCGCCGAGCTCGCGAACCGCGTGCCGACGGCCGCCAACGCCGAGCATTACGCCCGGATCATCCGCGAGAAGGCGATCCTGCGCGGACTCATTTCCGCTGCCACCGAGATCGCGACCGAGGCCTACGGCAACCAGACCGACGTCGAGAAGTTCGTCGATGTCGCCGAGTCCCGGATCTTCGCGATCGCCGAGCAGAAGGTGACGACGGAGTTCTTTCCGATCGGCGAGCTTCTGCAGCCCGCTATCAAGGAGATCGAGAAGCTCTTTGACCGCAAGGAGATGGTGACCGGCGTGCCGACCGGCTTCCACGATCTCGACAAGATGAGCGCCGGCATGCATTCCGGAGACCTCATCATCGTCGCCGGGCGTCCCGGCATGGGCAAGACGGCGCTTGCCCTCAACATCGGCACGTACGCCGCCCAGCAGGCCGGCATCGGCGTCGCGATCTTCTCGCTCGAGATGTCGAAGGAGCAGCTCGTGCTCCGCATGCTCTGCTCCGAGGCGCTGGTGAACTACCAGGACGTGCGTTCCGGGCGGCTCCACGAGAAGGACTTCGCGAAGCTCGCGAGCGCCGCCGGCGCGCTCCACCAGTCGGTGATCTACATCGACGATGCGGCGGGTCTTTCGATCCTCGAGCTTCGCGCCAAAGCGCGACGCTTGAAGCGCGAGATCCACGCTCGCGGCGGTCGTCTCGGACTCATCGTGGTCGACTATCTGCAGCTCATGCGCGGGTCGGGTCGGACGGACTCGCGCGAGCAGGAGATCTCGGAGATCTCGCGCTCGTTGAAGGCCCTCGCCAAACAACTCGAGCTTCCGGTCATCGCGCTCTCGCAGCTGAACCGCCGCGTCGAGGAGAAGGGTGCGGATCGCCGGCCGGTCATGGCGAACCTCCGCGAGTCCGGCGCGATCGAGCAGGACGCCGACATGATCCTCTTCGTCTACCGCGAGGCCGCCTACAACAAGGAGCTCGGTCCCGAGGAGGAGCGCGAGGCGGAGATCATCATCGGCAAGCAGCGCAACGGCCCGACCGGCACGGTGAACGTAACGTTCCGGAAGGAGTTCATGCGCTTTGCCGACCGCGCTCTCCCGAGCGACGAGGCCTACGAGCACGCCTCGCCGTTCAGCGAGCGCGACTACGACATGCCGGAGGTCTAGCTCAGCGCTCGATGAGCGCGAGCAATTCGGCGGTCGCGCGCTCGACGTCGGGAGCGCGCACCAGTGCGGCGATCACCGCGACGGCGTCGGCGCCCGCTGCGAGCACCGCCGGAGCCGTCGCGGCCGTGATGCCGCCGATCGCGACGAGCGGCGTCGTCGTGAGCGTCCGGGCGTTTCGCAGGCGCTCGCAGCCGAGCACCGGATCGGCCGCGCTCTTGCTGGTCGTCGCGTAGAGCGGGCCGAACGCGAGATAGTCGGCCCCCGAGGCGCGCGCGGCGGCGAGCTGGGTCTCGCTGTGGGTCGAGAAGCCGACCAGCCGACCGGGTTCGAGCACCGCGCGGGCCGCGGCGACCGGGAGGTCTTCCTGGCCGAGGTGCACGCCGTCGGCGCCGCACGCGCGCGCGACGTCGGCGCGGTCGTTGACGACGAAGATCGCGCCGGCGGCGGCGGCGATCTCGCGCACCTTCTCAGAGGCCGTGAGGAGCTCGCCGGTCGCGGTGGCCTTGAGGCGGAGCTGGAGCACGCGCGCGCCACCGGCCACCATGGCGCGCGCGAGCGCGATCGGATCCCTTCCGGTATCGAGGGGGTCCACGATCGCGTAGAGCCGCGAGGGCAGGATCATGCGCCGCCGCGCGGGATGGGAATGCCGAGGGCGGTCAGCTTCTTCCGGAGAGTGTTCCGGTTGATGCCGAGGAGGTCCGCCGCGCGTAGCTGGTTGCCGCCGGTCTGCTCGAGCACGAGCTCGATGAGCGGCCGCTCGACCGCCGCGACCACGGCCGCGTGCAGATCCTTGCCCGGACGGTTCGGGTCGTGCACGAGCGTCGCGACGGCGCTGCGCAGCGTGTCGGCGAGTGAACCCGCGAGGGCGGGCGGTGGAGCGCCCTCGGGGAGCTGCAGGTCGGCCTCGGTCAACGTCTGTCCCGGCGCCAGCACCGCGGCCCGCACGAGGGTGTTCTCGAGCTCCCGGACGTTGCCCTGCCACGGGTGCCGGACGAGCAGCGCCTCGGCCTCCGGCGTGATGCCGCTCACGTCCGTGGCCATCTCCGCGTTGGTCTTCGCGAGGAAATGGCGGATGAGATCCGGGATGTCGCCGCGGCGCTCGCGCAGCGGCGGCACCGTGATCGGGACGACTTTCAAGCGGAAGTAGAGGTCCTCGCGGAAGCGTCCCTCGCGCACCGCGCGTTCGAGGCTCTGGTTGGTCGCGGCGATGATGCGGGCGTCGGCCTTGATGACCGCGGTGCCTCCGACACGGCTGAACTCCCGCTCTTGCAGCACGCGCAGGAGCTTCACCTGCAGATCGATGGGCATGTCGCCGATCTCGTCGAGGAAGAGGGTGCCGCCGCCGGCGCTCTCGAAGCGGCCGATCCGGCGCTCGTTGGCGCCGGTGAAGGCGCCGCGCTCGTGGCCGAAGATCTCGCTCTCGAGGAGGTCGCGGGGGATGGCCGAGCAGTTGAGGGCCACGAACGGGCCGCTCCAGCGCGGCGAGTGCGCATGGATCGCACGCGCGATCAGCTCTTTGCCGGAGCCGCTCTCACCCTCGATGAGCACGGTCGCGTCGCTGTTCGCGAGCCGGCCGATCGTCTTGAAGATCTCCTGCATCGCGGGGCTCGTGCCGATCAGGGTGACGCCGGGCTCGTAGCGTCCGGCGACTTCGGTACGAATGCGTCCGACGGTGTCCGTGAGCCGGTGCATCTCGGATGCGCGTGCGACGAGCGTCCGCACCTCGTCGAGATCGAAGGGCTTGGTGAGATAGTTGAAGGCGCCGCGCTTCATCGCTTCGATGGCGTTCGCCATCGTGTTCTGCGCCGTGATGACGATCACGATGACGGGCGTTTCGGCTTCGCGGAGGCGTTGCAGGACGTCGAGTCCGCTCATGTCCGGCATGCGGACGTCGAGGATCGCGACGTCGAAGCCGCCGCCGATGAGCTGGGCGAGCGCCTCGCCGCCCGAGTTCGCGAGCGCGACGTCGTGACCCGCTTGCGCGAGGGCGGTCGCGAGCACCAGGCGGATCGACTCCTCGTCGTCCGCGATCAACACCCGCGCCATCAGCTCGACTCGCCGGGCATGGCGAGCGGAAGGCTCACCCGAAAGCGTGTCCAGCGACCGGGCTCGCTTTCGACGCGCAAGAGCCCGTCGTGCTGCGTCACCAGCCGGTGACTCACGGCGAGCCCGAGGCCGGTGCCCTTGTTCTTGGTGGTGAAGAACGGCGTGAAGATGCGCGCGCGGTCCTCGGGATCGATGCCGGGTCCGCTGTCCTCGACGTCGACCGAGAGGTACTGGCGGCTCCGTCTGTCGCGCCCCGCCGTGCGGACGCGGAAGTCGGTCTCCATGCGGGTCGTGATCGTGAGCGTCCCCGTGTGATCCATCGCCTCGAGCGCGTTCTTCACGAGGTTCAAGAACACTTGGCGGATCCGCGCTTCGTCGGCCCAGACGTCGGGCAGACTCGGATCGAAGTTCAGGCGCACGGCGAGCGTTTCGCCGGCGCTCGCGTGCTCGAGGGCGAGCACCTCCTGCAGGAGGCGGTGGATGTTGACCGCGCCGAGTCGCAGGCGCGGCGGGCGGGTGAGCTCGAGGAGCTGCTCGAGCAGGGCCGCCACGCGATCGACCTCGCGCGTGATCAGGGAGGTGAAGCGCAGGCCTTCCGGATCCTGCGACAGCGTATCGGCGAGGAGCTGCGCTGCCCCCTTGATGCCGCCGAGCGGATTCTTGATCTCGTGCGCCAGTCCGGCGGCGACGGCCGCGAGCTCGCCCACCATGCTGCCGACCTTCCCGGTCTCGGTGAGCCCGCCCGCGGCGACGCTGTCGTGGAGGCGCATCAGGCTTCCGACGGAGACACCGTTGCGGTCGATCACCGGCGCGATCGTGAGGCGCACCGGCGTGCGCTGCCCGAGCGGCGTCGCGAGCTCGCCGTCGTCGGTCACGCGCCGGCCCGCGTCGCGCAGAAACGTCGCGATCCGCTCCGCGAGCCAAGGATGGCCGGCGAAGACCTGGAGGGCCGTCCTACCGCTCGCGTGCTTCGCCGAGACGGCCGTGAGATCCTCGGCGGCCGGGCTCATGAACGCCACGTGCCCGCCGGCGTCGAGGATGATCAGACCGTCGCCGAGGCTCGCGAGGACGTCCTCGGCGTAGCGATGCAGGAAGTGCTCGGCGGACGTCGCGCTGATCTCGGAGTCGACGCCGACCGCGCGGTGTCGCGCTGGGTCGCTCATGATTCGGAGGGCGGACGCTATCACGGTCCGGGACGCCTCGCACGGTCCGGCGGCGCGGGTGGTTTGACTCTCTCGGCGACGGCTCCTAGCGTTGCGCCCCGTGACGGCGTTCCGGATCGGGCAGGGCTACGATATCCATCCACTGGCGCGCGGTCGCCGCCTGGTGCTCGGGGGCGTCGACATCCCGCACGACCGCGGCCTTGCGGGGCACTCCGACGCGGATGCGGTGCTGCACGCGGTCACGGATGCACTCCTCGGCGCGATCGGGGCCGGTGACATCGGGGGGCATTTCTCCGATCGCGATCCCCGCCACCGGGATCGTCCGAGCCGAGACTTCGTCCTCGAGACCATGGCGATGGTGCGCGCCCGCGGCTGGCGCGTCGGGAACGTCGACGTAACGGTGCACGCGGAGGCGCCGAAGCTCGCGCCGCACCTCGACGCCATGCGTGCGATCCTCGCCGAGCTCCTCGGCGTGGCGCCCGACGCCGCGAACGTGAAGGCGACGCGGGGCGAAGGGCTCGGCGCGATCGGACGCGCCGAGGGCATCGCGGCGCAGGCCGTGGTGCTGCTCGAGAGGGCCTGACGACGGCTCAGGGCCCGCCCGTATCGCCGCCGGTGTCGTCGCTCCCGCCGGTGTCGCCGTCGGCGGCGTCCTCGAACGATCCCGAGGCCATCTCGTCGGCCATCTCGTCGATCTCGCCGCCTCCGGTCTCGTCGCCCATCTCGCGGCTCATCTTCTTCATCCAGCGCGCGACGCTTGCGGGGTCGTGCTCGTCGAGGCCGCTCAGGCTCGACGGATCGGTGAGCGACTCGAGCCGCGACTCTTCCGAGCGGCCCATCGCGAAGCGCGACATCAAGCGCTCGAGCGTACGGGCGCCGCAGCGATCGCATATCTCGTCGACGGCCTCGCTCGCGCGCAGCGTGAGGAGGGTGACGCGCTTCCCGCAGCTCGTGCAGCGGTATTCGTACAGCGGCATGTTCGCTCGCAGCTTGCGACGATCGTCGGCGCCGCGCAAGCGGGCGCGTCGTCTTGACGTTCGCGCGCCGGCACACGTAGCATGCGCGGCGCTCATGCGAGGCGTCGATTGATGGAAGGCCGCGCGACGCTCGAGGGATTGCGCGTCGACCTGACGCGCCGCCGCCTCTTGCGGACGGGCCTCGGGGGCGCCTTGCTCCTGGGATTCGGGGCCGTGCTCCCGTCGGGGTGCGCGCGCTACTCCCCGGTCCGGAGCTCGCTGCGCTTCCTGACGCGCAAGGAGTACGCGGTCGTGACGCAGGCGGCGGTGCGGATCCTGGGGCTCCCCGACGAGGAGCGCGAGAGGCTCGGCGGCTTCATCGATGGCCTGCTGGCCGACCTCCCGCCGACGTCGCAGAGCCAGGCGCGCCTCATGCTGCGCGTGGTGGAGCACGGCACCCACCTCTTCGATCTGAAGCCGCGCCGGTTCACGAGGCTCTCGCCCGCCGAGCAGGACGCCTATCTGCGCGGGTGGATGGAGAGCACGCTCGGCGCACGACGGGTGATCTTCCGCGCGCTCAAGACGCTGGCGGCGCTCGGCTACTACGCGCAGCCGTCGTCGTTTGCGTCGATCGGCTACGACGGCCCGTGGCTCGGCCGGATCGAGGCGACGGTGCGGGTGGCGCACGAGGCTCCTGTCGATCTCGCGACCGTGCTCGCCGAGCGGCAAGCGTCGTGATTCTCGACACCGCGACGATCGACGCGGACGTGCGGCTGCGCGCCGACGTGTGCGTCGTCGGCTCGGGCGCGGGCGGCGCGGTCGCCGCTGCGGAGCTCGCCGAGGCGGGTCATTCCGTCGTGCTGATCGAGGACGGCCCGTATCTCCACGGCGAGGCCTTCGTCCAGCGCGAGGAAGTGATGTACCCGCGCCTCTACCGCGAGGGCGGCACCAAGGCGACCGCGGACTATACCGTGCTCGTCTCGCAGGGCCGGGCGGTCGGCGGCTCGACGGTCGCGAGCTTCTGCCTCTGCGTGCGCCCCCCGCGTCCGCTGCTCGGGTACTGGGCGCGACAGCTCGGTCTCTCGGGCCTCGAGCACGAGGCGATGCATCCGTTCTTCCGGAAGGTCGAGAAGCGCATCGGCGCGCAGCGCCTCGTGCCCGAGCAGGTGAACGGCAACAGCGCGAAGCTCCAGCAGGGAAGCGAGAAGCTCGGCTATCGGGGATATCTCCCGCTCCACAACCGCGTCGACTGCCTCCTGACGGGCTACTGCGCGCTCGGCTGCACCTACGACCGCAAGGGCGACATGTTGACGACCTACGTCCCGGCGGCCTCGCGCGCCGGGGCGGTGATCGTCCCGGACTGCCAGGCGACCCAGGTCCGCATCGATGCGGGTCGGGTGACGGGCGTCGCGGGCGTGTTCCAGCGCTCGCGGGACGGCGCGGCGCACACGCTCGACGTCGCCGCCAAGGTGATCGTGCTGGCGGCGGGCGCGATCAACTCGCCGCGCATCTGGCGGCAGAGTCGGCTGCCCGACCCGGCGGCCGCCGTCGGCCGCAATCTGCGCCTGCAGCCGCAGGTCGTCGTGACCGCGCTCTACCCGGAGCCGATCGAGTCGTGGAAGGGCATCCCGCAGGGCTACGTCGTCGACGAGTTCCTGTCCGTGGGCGGACGCTCGGCGGGCTCGGGCTACCTCCTCGTGCCCGCGTTCGCGCACCCCGTCGCGGCGGCGAGCATGCTGCCCGGCTACGGAGCGGAGCATCGCGAGCTCATGGAGCTCTATCCGCGGCTCGGCGCCATCGCGGTGCTGCTGCACGATCATACGCGCGGCCGCCTGGAGCTCGAGGCGACGGGACCGCCGGCGGTGAGCTACCGCCTCGGCGACAGCGACGAAGAGCAGCTGCTCGACGCGCTCGAGCGGGCGACCGACATCAGCTTCGCGGCCGGCGCCGAGAAGGTGTTCCTCCCCTACAATCAGGTCGTCACCGTCACGAAGCGCGGTGCGTACCAGGTGATTCGCGAGCACGGCGTGCGGGCGAACGATCCGCTCTTCTTCTCGTACCAGCCGCAGGGCACGCTTCGCATGGGCGCCGACCGGCGAAAATCCGTGGTCGATCCGAACGGCGAGGCCCACGCGGTTCGCGGCCTCTTCGTTGCCGACGCGAGCGTGTTCCCGACGAGCGTCGCGGTGCCGGCGCAGGTGACCGTGATGGCGCTGGCCACACGCACCGCGCAGCATATCGCCGATCACGCCGATCGCTACTTCTGAAGCGGCGACCGTCGCCGCGGACGAAGGCCGCGCCGACGGATCGTTACGCGCGTCCGCGGTTCTCCGCCGCTCGAAGCCTCGGCCGTGCAGAACCCTGGTCTCTGACGCTCAGGGGCCGTTGGCCTGGAAGACCGTGCCGTCGGCCTTCTTGATCTCCGTCAGGCCGATGCTGAAGCAGGCGGCGTCGCTGGAGAGCACTTGGACCGTGGCGCTGCTCGGGTTGTTCATCAGACCCGCGACGACCCCGATCGGCAGATTCCCGCTCGAGTTCTTGCCCTGGATCTTGATCTGGCCCTTGCCGACGTCGCCGCCGGTGAGCTTCGCTTGCACGAGGCCGTCCGACGTCGCCTCTTTGTCCTTGTACTGATAGCCCTTGTCGGACACCGCCTTCCAGCACGGCTTCGTGCCGCACAGCGGCCCCGGCGGCACGAGCGAGTACTCACCCCTGAGTTGATCGGCGGCATCGTAGACGCAGACCGCGTACACGGTGGTGCCGTTCACCGGATCGCCGAACTGTCCCTGAGTGACGGCCGGCTGCAACTTGCCGAGCGTGACTTTCAGCTTCTCTTTCCCGGTCTTCTTCTCGTCGATCTGCAGGCTGCCCTTGCCGGATGCGATGCAACCCGGGGCGGGAGCCACGCCGCAGGAAGCGCCGGGCGTCGGCGTGGGTGTCGGGGTGGCCGGCGTCGGGCAATCGCTGTCCGCCGGGTAGTCGGCTGCGCCGTCGCCGTCGTTGTCGAGGCCGACGCTGTCGAGATCGAAGGGCAGATCCTCTTGCGTGCTCGAGCACGGGTCGGTCAATCCGGTGAACATGGGGGCGAAGTACGGTGGCGCGACGTTCTCCCCGTAGAGTGTCGGGAACGGGTTCGGATGACCGAGCGCGCCGGGCTGGTGGCAACCCGACGTTCCGCACGACGTGATGCCGTTGGCGACGTGAAACGCGCGCAGGCCGTAGGCGGTGGCTTTCGGCAGGCCGCTGTTCGGCGAGGTTTCACCGTAGTCCTGCCCGTGACAGCCGGCGCAGCCGTAGCCGCCGCCGGGGCCGCTCCAGTACGTCAGCACGGGCTTCGTGCTGCCGCCGTTCGGGTGGCAGATGTTGCAGTCCGTGACGCCGAACTGGGTGCGGTGCTGGAGGTGGAGCGGGCCGTTCCCGTTCAAAAAGCCGGTGTGGCACTGCACGCAGCCGCTGCCGGCGCCGTTGTCGTACCACCGGTACGCCTGCGCGTCCGGCGCCCACAGCAACAAAGCCAGGAGGACGAGCGCCCCGTGGACGTGGGCTTGAACCGCTCGTGCGGCGGTCGACATCCTCGGTTCGAGTCGGATCATGAGACTCCTCTGTCCTCGCGCAATGGGAAGTGGGAACGGCACATCGACAGCCCCGGGCGCGCTGCCGCAGCGATCTTCCCTTTTCCGGTTCGTCCGAGTCAAGAAAAATTTTGTGGCGGCGCGGCGGGGTTACCGCGCGAACTGCAGGGCCTTGGCCTTGCTGAACTGCTGCT
Organism: Deltaproteobacteria bacterium; assembly: GCA_020852955.1. Classification (GTDB taxonomy): domain Bacteria; phylum Desulfobacterota; class Binatia; order UTPRO1; family UTPRO1; genus UTPRO1. The sequence goes on from JADYZW010000038.1 coordinate 19,490, forward strand.
CCGCCTCGTCGGCTCGACCGAGGTCGCGCAGGATGCCGCCGAGCGCGTTGTGGACGGCCGGGTTGGGACGCTCCGCGAGGGAGCGCCGGTAGTAGTCGGCCGCCTCCTCGAGCTTGCCCTGCTTGGCCAGCGCCTCCGCCAGGTTGTTGGACGCCGGCGTGAACTTCGGGTCGGCGGTGATCGCTTTGCGGAACTCGGCGATGGCCTCGTCCGTGCGGCCCTGGCGGGCGAGCACGAACCCGAGGCCGTTGTGCGTCTCGGCGGTCGGCCGTCCCGGCAGCGCCTGCCGGTAGTGGGACTCGGCCCCTGTCAGATCGCCGGCCTGCACGGCGGCGACGGCCAGGTTCAGATGCGCCGAGGCGCAATTGGGGTCGAGCGCGAGCGCCTGGCGGTAGTGCTCTTTCGCCTCTTCCGTGCGACCCTGGCGCGCCAGGACGAATCCGAGATCGCTGTGGATCTCTGCCTTGGGCTCGACCGCGAGCGAGGCCGAGAAGTGTGTGGCGGCCTCGTCGAACTGACCGAGCTCGACCAGCGCCAGCGCCAGGTTGTTGTGGGCCTTGGCGTGCTTGGGGTCCACGGCCAGCGCGCGCTTGTACTCGGCGACCGCTTCCGCGGTCCGCCCGTCCTGGAAGAGCGTCCAGCCGAGCGCGTTCAGCAACTCCACGTTGTCCGGGGCGACAGCCAGCCCGCGCCGGTAGGCGCGCTCGGCCCCCTTGCGGTCGCCGGTGTTCTGGTTGGCCAGGCCGGCGCGCAGGAACGAGTAGGCGTCCAGAAACTGCTCGCGGATGTCGGCGATGGCGGTGCCGGGCAGATGGGAGAACTCGGGGATGTTCGCCGCCCGGTCGGGCGAGGTGAAGCGCTCGAGCAGCACCGGAGGGCTGTCGTTGCCGTCGTCGTCGATGTGGGTGAGGAAGAGCTGGGTGTAGGGCCCGTTCACCTTCGACGAGAAGACCAGCCAGCGGCTGTTCGACGACCAGCTGTGCCAGGAGTTCATCCGCGCGGTGTTGTGGCGCAGACGCCGCGCCGCGCCGCCCGCGGCCGGGATGATCCACAGCTCGCTATCGGGCTGGAGCAGCATGTAGCTCTTCGACTTGGTGAACACGATCCACTTGCCGTCGGGAGAGTACTTCGGGAAGTAGTTGCTCATCCCGTCGTTCGACGCGCCCTCGATCGGCACCGGCGTGCCGCCCTTCCCGTCGTTGAACGGGATCCGGTAGAGATCGTAGAGGAACGGCTTCTTGTCGACGGTGAACTCGGGCACGTCCTTCTCGTCCACCAGCGCGCTGTTCTGTTGCTCGAGACGCTCGGCGCGGTAGGCGGTGGCGCGAGCGAAGGCGATCTCGCCGCCGTCCGGACTCCATACCGCGTTGGTCTGCACGTACTGCGGGTCGTCGGCGCCCGGCAGGGCGGTGAAGGCCTTCGTCTCCCGATCGTAGACGACCAGGATGCCTTTGATGGGGAAGAAGAGCTGCGAGATCATCAGCTCCGGGATCGCGACGAACACCGAGCGGTCCTTGACCGTGCTGATCACGTAGCGCCCGGTCGGCGACACGCGCGACAGCAGGCCGAAGGTGAGCTCGCCGTCGGCGCGCTTGTAGTCGGCCCAGGTGATGATCTTCTGGTCGTCCATCACCATGTGCGTGGACACCGGCATGATGCCGTAGCCGCCCTTGTCGTTGCCGTAGTCGACGTCGAGTCCGAGCACGCTGCCGTTGTCCGCGAAGGAGTGACAGTTGCCGCACACCGGCAGGTTCTGGAGGACGATCGGCGGCCCGGCCTCCTGATCGATGGTGCCGAAGCGCCAGCGGATGCGGGAGGGATCCTGGACGGCGGTGAGGAAGGGCAGCGGCACCTCGCGGTAGAAGAGCGCGTCGTCGACCGGGTCCTTGGAGGTGCGGATGCGGACGCGCGCCGCGGACAGCACGGTGCCCAGGCGGGCCTGGTTGACGCCGGCGACGATCACCTCGGCGTCGCGCTCCGCGCTGCGTTGCTTGATCTCGCGCCAGCGGTCCTCGGCCGGGCGCCAGCGCGGCGTATCGACCGCCTCGCGCAGCACCTCGCCGCCGGCATCGTCCCGCACCACCACGTACCAGCGATCGACGCCCGCGGTCACGTCGTTCCAGACCACGGTCGGGGCGACGATCTCGGGCGGGAACAGCGTGCCCTCCTGCGGATAGGTGATCTCCAGCCGCGCCGGGGCCGCGGTGGCTCCGGCGACGATCGCCGGTGTGCCGGGCTCGCGATTGCAGCCGGCGAGGAACGGGGGCGCCAGGAGCGCCGCCCCGAGGATGGCCGCGACCGCGGCCGACCGACGAGATCTGGGCATGGATCCGTTCTACGCCCCGGCCCGGTCCAAGGGGAGTAGGGCGATCGCTTCCGCTTCGCAGAGCAATTCCGGGCGACAGAGCGGCGCCTCGACCAGCGCGCAGGGGAAGCCGTCGAAGCCGCGCTGACGGCAGAGCGCGCGCAGCTGCGGCGCGTCTTCGGCGCGCTTCAGGTAGACGACTCCCGACACCAGGTCCGCGAAGGTGGCGCCCTGGCCGGCGAGCAGGGTGGCGATGTTGTGCAGCATGCGCTCGCCCTGGGCCGCGACGTCGCCGATGTGGACGGACCGCCCGGCCTCGTCGATGCTCGCGGTGCCCGAGAGGTGGAGGACCACCTTGTTCGCATCGACGACCCGCAGGCCGCGCGAGAAGTCGGCGCCGTAGCTCCAGGCCTCGTTGAGCGTGGGGGTGGACATCGTCCCGACGGCGAGCGGGCGCGCCGACCGCACCGCGTGCAGGCGAATGGAGAAGTCGTGCGCGTCGGGGAACGGCACGCCCTGGACGCCGGTGCTGGCCGGCCGCACGCCGAGGCCGCGGCGCTGGAAGAACTCGCGTCGGGCGCGGTTGAGCGCATCGTAGTCGCGATCGATGTCGCGCAGGTAGATCCAGGTGCGGACGACGTCGCGAAACCCCATGCCGCAGCGGACGAGCAGGCGTTCGGCGGCGCCGAACATGTCGAGCGCCTGGGCGAAGGCGTCGCCGCCCGCACCGTGAACGTTGGTGGTGTGGAGCGACGTCTGGTCGCCGAGGCGGACCAGGCGGGCAGCGGAGCGCGCGCACCCAGAGCACGGGCAGGACGGTGCCGCCGCGACGTCGCGCACCTCCCAGGCGTCCCGCCGGCGGGGGATCACGGCCGTCGCCGCGAGCTCGATCGCCCCGCCGGCGAGCGGTGCCTGCTGGATGAACGCCGGCACCGGTGCGCCGGCGCCGGCGTGGACCTCCGCCAGGACCTGCGCCCGCGCGTCGAGCACCGACGGCAAGTCGCGACGGATGTTGCCGAGGAAGATCGTCTCGGTGACGAGATCCTGGAACGACGTCTGCTCGCCAGCGAGTCGGGCGGCCAGCGATCGGTAGGCTGCTTCGGCCTCCTCAGCTGGAGTCTTCGACGGTTCCTCGGAACGACAGAGGATCGTCAGCTCGTCCGCCTCCGGCCCCGCGAAGCGCCGGAGGCGGACCGAGCTGCCGCGCAGGGGTTCTGTCACCCCCGCGCGGCACCCCGGGTGCGCGCGTCGCGCGCACCCGCCGATCTAGGTCCTGCTAGTTGCACTCGTTCGGAGAACTTCCGAGTGAATTGTACGTTACGCTCGTCTGCGGCGGCACCGGCTCGTTGTCGGTGAAGCAGTTGTTGTGCCCGCCGATCGGCGCGTACGGTGGGAAGGGAAACGCCGTCAACGCCAGATCGCCCGCGAGCAGATCGAAGATGCCGCCGGGCGGACTGGCGCCGTTGCTCCCGAGCTTGTTCTTTCTCACCAGGTTGTTGTCGGGCGCCGATTGGATGAGCGGCGGATTGGTGACGCAGTCGAAGGCCGTTCCGTCCACCGCGATACACCAGTCGAGCGCGACGACCCCGACGAAGTCGTTGCCCGTGATCTCGTTCTTCTCGATGGTGACGCCGTCCACTCCCAGCACCAGGACGCCGACGCCTGGCGGCAGAGCCGCCGGCATCGATCCCGGAGGCGCGGTGTTCGGCTTGTTGTTGTTGACGATACGGTTGCTCTTGAACACCCAGTCGCCGCCGTTGAGGAGGCCCGGCGGAGCGGCCATGCCCGCCCCGTTGGGATGGTAGAGGCCGACGCCGACGGTGTTGTCGTGGATGTAGTTCTTCGTGGCCTTCACGCCCTTGGAGATCGTGACTTCGAAGCCCGTCGGGCTGTCGTAGAGCTCGTTCTGCATGACGCGGACGTCCTCCGACGCCTCGACCCAGAGCGCGCTGTCCTGCGAGCCGTAGGACACGTTCTTCTTCACGCTGCCCTTCGCCGACAGGGTCGGCCAGATGCCGTTCTCCAGGTTGTTGACCGACTCGTTGCCCTGGATCGTGAACTTCTGCACGTGCTTCAGCCAGATGCCGTTGTTCGGGAAACCCTCGACGGTGAAACCTTGGATCTTGACGCCGACGACGTCAGGATCACCCGGGTTGGCGGGTTCGACGACGATGCCGTCGGTCTGTCCCGGGCCGGCCAGGATGCGCACCCGGATGTCGTCCTTGAGCTTGCTCTTGGCGAGCAGCTTGAGCGACTTCGTGATGCGCACCGCCGGGCCGGAGACCGCGGGCTCGGTGTAGTCGCCCGGCATGACCTTGACCGTGTCGCCGGGCGCCGCGGCGTCGACGGCCGCCTGGATCGAATCGCCGGGGTTGACCGTGATCGTGGCCGCCTGAGCGGCGGCGGGCCCCCACAACGCGGACAGGCCCGCCGCGAGACCCAACAGGGTGACCAAGTGGACTGGCTTCATGTGCATTTCCTCCAGGGGGCGGCTCCGAGAACACCGCGTAAGGGTAGGTGTACCATCGACTCCTAACCAGCCGCCGGCAATCGAGTCAAGGAGATTCTGGCGTGATTCGCGGTGCGAGGTCCGGAGGCGAGCGGGCCACGTCGCGCGCCGGCGACCGGCGGGGGTGACCGGCTACTTCAGCGTCTTCGCCGAGAAGCCGCGGTCGTTGAAGGTGAGGAGCGTGCGCTTCCCCGCCAGCACGGTCTCGAGCACGACCTCGCGACCCCAGAGCCTATAGAGATAGCCGAGCGTCTTCTCGCCGTTCTCGAGCTGCAGGTCGCGATCGTCGTGGTCGTGTGTCAGGTAGAGCGTGCGCTTGTGGCCGAAGTCGGCGTCTTCGATGCGAATCACCGGGATGCCGCCCATGCCGATGCTGCGGATCAGCTGCTCCTTCACGGCACGCCATCCGTGCTCGTCGGCGACCTTGCTGATGACGAGGTCGTCGCCTTTGGGCTCGTATTCGAAGAGGTCCATCTCCCGCATGAGCTCTTCGGTGAGGAAGCGGCGGAGGAAGGACTGGTCGCGGTCGGTTTCCCGCACCTCGAGGAGCTTCTGCATCCCGGTCTTGGCGGGCGTCCCGTGCTCGCGGAGCTCGTCGGCGGTCGGTTCGTCGAAACGGCGCTTCAGGTCGGTCCAGACCTTGAGACCGAGGTGGTACGGGTTGATCCCGCCCGGGGTCGGACGCACCACCTGATTGTGCCGGACCAGGAACTCGAGGTGGAGCTCCTGCGGAAGCTCGATCGCGTTCATGATCTCGCGGTGGACCCACGAGGCCCAGCCCTCGTTCATGATCTTGGTCTCGATCTGCGGGATGAAGTAGCGCGCCTCCTCGTCGACGATGGAAAGCAGGTCGCGCTCCCAGTTCGCCAGGTACGGATTGTGGTCGCGGATGAAGAGCAGGATGTCGGGCTCCGGCGAGAGCGGCACCTTCTGCAGATCGGGCTCGATGTAGTCGGGCCGGCGGTGGATGCTCTTGAACGGATCGTGGACGGCCTGCGCGTTCCGCAGCATCGCTCGCCGCTCTTCCTCGGGCGACAGCTTCTTCACCGCGAGATTGCGCCGGCGCTGGAGCGAGAGCGCGTGCGCGGCGTCGAGGATGCTCTCCACCTTGTCGGCGCCGATCGACGGATCCTCCATGTAGGCGCGGACGCGCTCGGCGTGAGCCTTGAAGGTGCCGATCGTGAACTCGGCACGCGTCGACTTGAACGTGAAGTTGTTCTTGAAGAAGTCGTTGTGCCCGTAGACGTGCGCGATGGTCAGGACCTGGAGGCAGAGCGAATTGTCGCGCATCAGGTAGGCGAGCGCGGGATTCGAGTTGATGACCATCTCGTACGGCAGGCCGGAAAGCCCGTACTCGTAGAGCGTTCGCAGCTTTTCGAAGGATTTGCCGTAGGACCAGTGGGGATAGTGCGAGGGGATGCCGGAGTACGCCATGTACGCCAGCATGTCGTTGTGGTTGCAGAGCTCGAACTCCTGCGGATAGCAGTCGAGCCCGAGGGCGTCGACCTGCGCGCGGATCTTGGCGTCCCAGTAGGCGAGGTCGTCGAGGCTCCAGGACGCCATCGCGCTAGTCCTGCTCCTTGTCCTTGGCGAGGAACGCCCGGAAGCTCGGCCAGATGTCCTCCTTCCGCTCGATCAACACCGTCTGGAAGTTGTCGGCGTCGAGGCGGCGGAAGATGTTCAGCATCGAGCTCTCGTAGTAGCGCGAGCCGAGCGGCTTGATCTCGCCGTAGCCGAAGAGGTTGCAGATGTCGGCGAGCTCGTGCGCGGCCTTCAGCGCCGCGGTGTTGTCGGAGTCGAAGTTGTCGCCGTCCGAGCAGTGGAAGGCGTACACGTTCCAGAGCGACGGGTGGTAGCGCTCGGCAATGATGTCGAGCGCCTTCTGGTAGCCCGACGAGATGAAGGTGCCGCCCGACTCGCCCTTGTGGAAGAACTCGTCCTCGCCGACCTCGCTCGCTTCCGTATGGTGGCTGATGAAGACGATCTCGACGCTCCGGTACTTGGTGCAGATGAACTGGTAGAGCAGGAAGAAGAAGCTCCGGGCGAGGTACTTCTTCATCGTATCCATGGAGCCCGACGTGTCCATGATGCAGATGACCACCGCGTTCGATTCGCGGCGCATCTGGGTCGTGACGTGGCGGTAGACGAGGTCGTCGACGTGGAAGGGGAAGCGTCGTGCCGGCGGAGGCGCCGCCGGGGCGTCGGCTCCCGGCGCCGTGAGCGCCGTCTCCGCCGAGGCTTCGAGGGCCGCATCGCGCGCGGCGTCGATCGGATTCGTGTCGTCGGCCGCGCGCCGCCGTCGCTCGGCGGCGAACTTCCGCTTGATGCGGGATTTCACCGTGCGATGCTTGTCGAGGCGGATGCGAATGCCGACCTGGCGGTAACCGCGGCGCTTGGACGCGCGCGGCGCTTCCAGCTGGCGCAGCGCCTTCCGTTCGAGGTCGGGGAGATCGAGATCCTCGAACATGATGTCGATGAGATCCTCGAGGGTGACGTCGGTCTCGTAGTAGTCGACGCCGGGACGATCGCCCGCTTTCTCGGCGCCGGGCCCTTCGCCGTCCTGGCCGTTCGCGCCGACGACCTGCCCGGGCTGCGAGGTGCCGTCCCCCTGGCCGACGCCTGGGATGTTGTCGCCGTATACGAAGCGGTACTCGCGGATGCCGCGGATCGGGACCTTGATCACCCGATCGCGGCTCTTCCCGATGATCGACTCCTCGGCGATGATGTCGGCGATGTTCTCGCGGATGGACTCGCGGATCTTCTGGCGATGCCGCAGCCTGTCTCCAGCGCTGCGATCGCTGCGCTCTGCCTCGGAGCTGCGGAACGGCCGGAAGATCGTGTCGACCATGATCGAAACGCGACGTCAGTCCTTCCAGAGGTTGTTGGCGGCGTACTTGAGCACGACGTCGACGCAGCTCTCGCAATAGCCGTTGTCGAGGAGGTTGCGGACCATGGCGTTGTACTTGGTGGTCTGCTCCTCGTCGCGGGTGCGCGCCGTGGTGATGATGCGGGAGAGCTCGCGCACCGACTCGGTGAGCTTCTTCTCGATCGCCTCCTTCAGCGGCTCGTAGCTCTTGTAGGTGATGCGCTCGCCGCGTCGGGAGAGCGCCCAGAGGTACGCGATGACTTCCTGCCGGAAGCCTTCGGCCGCCGACCCGATGATCGCGATCTGCTCCTCGATCGACTTGAGGAACGCTTCGTCCGGCTGCAGCTCTTCGCGCGTGTTGCGGTCCTTCACCCGCGTCTTGTTCACGAACGCTTCGGCGTGGTCGAGGTAGTTCTGGAAGAGCGCCTCGGCCTGTTCCGAGTAGGCGTACACGAAGCCCTTCGTGATCTCCTTCCGGAGGACGTCGAGGTACTCCTTGTGGAGCGTGTCTTGCAGGAACTCGAGGTGCTGCTTGCGGGTGTCGTCGGCGATGTCCGCTTCCTTCACCATCGCGATCAGGGATTCGCGGACGTTGATCGGATTGATGCAGTTGCCGTCGATGTTGTCGGAGAGCGCGTTGTCGAGGGCCTTCATGATGAAGCGGGTCGAGATGCCGCTCATGCCCTCGCGCTTGGTGTCCTCGCGTAGCTCCTGCACGTCGATCTTCTTGGTCTTGCCCTTCTCGACGACCTCCTCGCCGTTGTAGAGCTTGAGCTTGGTCATGAGGTCGCACTTGTTGTTGGACTCGAGGCGCGAGAGGATCGCGAACATCGACGCCACTTCGAGCGTGTGCGGCGCGACGTGGGCGCGGAAGTCCGAGTTGCGTATGATCTTCTGGTAGATCTTCACTTCTTCGGAGAGGCGGAGGTTGTAGGGAACCTTCACGACGACGATGCGGTCGAGGATGGCCTCGTTGGTGTGGTCGGCGCGGAACTTCTGCCACTCCGCTTCATTCGAGTGGGCGGCGATGACGGCGTCGACGTAGACGAGACCGTGGCGCCCCGGCGCCGGGATCACCTTTTCCTGGGTCGCCGTGATCATCGCGTGCAGGTACTCGGTCTCGTTCTTGAAGACTTCGATGAACTCCGCGATGCCGCGGTTGCCGACGTTGAGGGCGCCGTTCAAGTCGAGGACGCGCGGATCGCCCTCCGAGTACACGTCGAGCTTCGAGATGTCTTCGCTACCGATCAGCACCGACGTGTCCTGGTTGTTCGGGTCGACCGGCGGCACGACGCCGATGCCGACGCGATTGCGCTTCGAGAAGTTCTTGGTGACGATCGGCACCTCTTCGTAGCGGCCGCCGAACTCGTCCTTGAGGCGGAAGCGGCACACCGGGCAGAGATCCCCCTCGATGTGGGTGCCGAGCATCTTCTCGAACTCCTTGCGCAGGTGGCGCGGGAGGAGGTGGAGCGGCTCCTCGAACATCGGGCAGCCGTCGATCGCGTAGAACGCGTCGCTCGATTCGAGGCCGCGCTGGAGCTTCTCGACGAGCGAGCTCTTGCCAGAGCCGACCGGTCCCATCAGATACAGCACCTGGCGGCTCTCCTCGCCCTTCAACGATGCGGCGTGGAAGTAGCGGACGATCTGCGAGATCGTCTTCTCGATCCCGAAGAACTCGTCACGGAAGAAGCCGTAGGATTTGAGCGACTCGTCCTTGTACAGGCGCTTCACGCGCGGGTCGTCGGTGTCGTGGAGGTCCGTCGTCCCCATCCGCACGATGAGGTCGTACACCCGGGAGTGCGCGAGCTTCGGGACCGTGGGATCCTCGCGCACGCGCTCGAGATACTCGAGAAAGGATCCGCGCCAGTTCTTCTGCTCGTTGACGGCGCGGTCGTCTTTGATCAGCTTCTCGAAGACGCTCTTCCCGTTTTCCATAAACGCTCCTTCCTGGCTGGGCCAGGAGCTCGGGTGGTCCCCCTGGCGCGCAGCGCATACGCGCCATGTGAACGATCAGAGCTTCGACAAAAGTATAGTGGCCGGTCCGTGCGGTGGAAACCCCGATGCCGCGTGGCGATGCGCGCGACGCGCGACGCGGCACGATGCCGATGCGCGTGGTGTCGCGCGGTTGGGACGAGGACTCAACGGCACCGGATGCCGTATCGGCACGCCGAATCCTCCCGTCGTCGTCCGCCGGCCAACCACTGGCCATGCTCACCCCGCCCCGAAGACACGTAGCACCGGCCTTCTCGAAGTGTCAACGTGAAACCCGCGTACGGTGGTGCCGTACGCGTCGCGGGCGTGCGTGCGGCGTACGCGTCGCCAGCTTGACCGCGCTCGGGTTTCGGAACACATCACTCCGCGATGGACGCGACCGAGGCGCTGCGTCGCGCCGCGCGCCGGTGGCCCGAGCGCGAGGCGCTCCGCGACGGCGATCGGAGCGTCGGCTTCGCCGAGCTCGATGCGCGCGCGAATCGCCTCGCGCACGCGCTGATGCGCGCCGGGGTTGGTCCCGGCGATCGGGTCGCCACGTTCCTCCCGAACTCGATCGCGCACGTCGCCGCTCAACAAGCGATCCTGCGCGCGGGTGCGGTCTGGGTGGGCATCAACCGCCGCCTCGCCCCGCCGGAGGTGGCGTTCATGCTGGAGCACGCCGCCGTGCGCGTCGTCCTCGCCGACGCCGACGGGCTCGGCACGGCGCGACCGGCCGAGGGAGTGGCCGTCTGGGACGTGAGCGGCGCCGATGCCGCCCGCGAGCGCCGGTTCGCGGGGGCGCCCGCCGCGGCGCCACGGTCGCCCGCCGCCGAGCACGACGTCGCCCGTCTTCGCTACACCTCGGGGACGACCGGGCGTCCGAAGGCGGCCGTCCTCACCCACGGGTGCGCCCTCGCGTCGCTGCGGAACCTGCTCGCCGAGCTCCACGAGCTGTCGCCGAGCGACACCGTCGCGCACGTGGCCCCGCTCACCCACGCGAGCGAGGCGCTCCTCGCCCCGGCGTTCTGGCGGGGCGCGCGCAGCATCCTCTGCCACGACTTCCGCCCCGACGCGCTTCGCGAGCTCATGGCGCACGAGCGGGTCACGACCCTCTTCCTCGTACCGACCATGATCGCCGCGCTCGTGGATAGTCTGCCGGGCGAGAGCCTCGCGAACCTGCGGACCATCGTCTACGGGGCGGCGCCGATGTCCGAGGACCTGATGCTGCGCGCGCTCGACGCGCTCGGGCCCGTCCTCCTCCAGATCTACGGCCTCAGCGAGTGTCCCTTCCCGATCACCACGCTCCGCAAGGAGGACCACCTCGACCCGCTCCGGCGCGGAAGTTGCGGCCTCCCGACGGCCCAGAACGATGTCCTCGTGCTCGATGCCGGCGGCGCGCCACTCGCGCCCGGAGAGGTCGGGACGATTGCCGTCCGCGGTCCGCAGCTCATGCGCGAGTACTGGTGCGACCCCGAGGCGACGGCCGCGGCGCTCGTCGACGGTTGGCTCCGTACGGGCGACCTCGGCCGCTTCGACGAGGCGGGCTTCCTCACGCTCGTCGACCGGAGCGACGACGTCATCATCACCGGCGGTTTCAACGTGTACCCGCGCGAGGTCGAGGTCGTGCTGGAGGCGCACCCGGCCGTCGCGGAGGCGGCCGTCGTCGGTATTCCGCACGAGCGCTGGGGCCGCAGTGTGGCCGCGTGGGTGGTCCGACGGCCGTGCGCCGAGGTCGATGAGCACGAGTTGATCGACTTCTGCCGCGCCCAGCTCGCCGGATACAAGAAGCCGCTGCGGGTGACGTTCGTCGAGGCGCTCCCGAAGAGCTCGACCGGGAAACTCCTGCGTCGGGCGTTGCGCACCGACGCGGCCGCTTTCCGATCCGCGCGATGACGCCCGGGCATCCTCGGATGAGAGGCGATGAGACCGACGGCATCATCGCGGGTGTCGGGTCGGCGGAGGCGCCGCGGCCATATCGCTCGCGCCGCAGTCGGCGACGGTGCGCGCGCCGACGCGCGCGTGCCGAGCGGCCCGCCTTCAGTGAAGCTGCGGCGGCGTCTCGTCGGCCGGCGGCGGCTCCGCCGGGACACCGGCATGGCGGGCGCGGAGATGCATCCACGTCGCGAGGCACGACCAGTTCGGGGTACGGCGCGGTCGCATGTTCGCGCTACCGAGCCACGGGTTCGGAAAGAAGACCGTAAGCATCTGCTCGTTGCGGCCGTTCCACATGCGAAAGCCCCAGACCGCCTGGCGACCGTTCCGATCGGTGTCGCGGAAGAACGCGGCGCGACCACATCGTCGCCACCGCGCGAGCTCCGGCGGCGTCGGCCGCGCCGCGGTTCCGACGTGCGGACCGATGCAGAGATGCAGATGCCAGGGCTGATCCGCTCCGCCGGCGATCGTCGCGTATCCGTCGAGCACCGTCAGGCGTGGGGGCGCGGCATACCGCGCCTCGAACACCGCGCCCTCGATGCAGGGGCCAAAGATCACCTCGCGCCAGTGCACCTCGAAGACGTCCCGCAAGAGCGCGAGCAGCTCCGGCTGGCCGGTCGGCGTCGCAAAGTATTCGGTCGTCGTTCCGTCGAGATTGTGCTCGAGCATGCGGGGCAGCTACAACGAGCGCCGCGGAAAGGTAAGCACGCGATGCACGGCATTCACGATCTCGGCGGTATGCACGGCTTCGGGTCGGTGGCGAAGGAGCCCGACGAGCCGGTCTTCCACGCCCGCTGGGAGAGCCGCGTGCTCGGGATGGTCTATCAAGTCGTCGGCTACGGATGGGCCAACATCGACGCCTTCCGCCACGGCATCGAACGCACGCCGCCCGTCGACTACCTGACGCTCGGGTACTACGGACGCTGGCGAGCGTCGCTCGAGCGCATCCTGGTCGAGCGCGGCGTACTGGCGCCGGGCGACGTCGCCGCCCGCGCCGCGGGCGCGACCGTACCGGCGACGCCCCTGCCGGCATCTCCCACGGCCGTCGAGTACGGCTTCGAGCGGCGCCTCGACGCACCGCCCCGTTTCCGGGTCGGCGACGCGGTCCGCGCCCGCGTCACGAGCGCGGCGGGACACACGCGGCTCCCCCGCTACGTCGCCGGTCGCCGCGGCGTCGTCGCATCGATGCACGCCGCCTACGTGTTCCCGGACACCAACGCGCACGGCCGCGGCGAAGACCCGCAGTATCTCTACAACGTGCGCTTCGGCGCGGCCGAGCTCTGGGGCGCCGGCGCCGAGCCGGGCATGTCGCTGCGGATCGACCTCTTCGAGCCCTATCTGGAGCCTGTCGCATGAGCGATCACCACGACGGTCACGACCACGATCACGATCCGATCGCGCGACGGAACGCGCTGCGCGCCGAGGCGCTCGAGTCACTGCTGATCGAGCGCGGCATCGTCGATCCCGCGCTGATCGACGCGGTCGTCGCGCGCTTCGAGCAGGACATCGGGCCGCTGAACGGCAGCAAGCTCGTCGCCCGCGCCTGGATCGATCCCGAGTTCCGCACCCGACTGATCGCCGATCCGTGGGCCGCCGCCGAAGAGCTCGCGCTCGCTACCGGTCCGGAGCGCACGCCGATCGTCGTGCTCGAGAACACCGCCGCCACCCACAACGTCGTCGTCTGCACGCTCTGCTCGTGCTACCCGTCGTCGCTGCTCGGCCTGCCGCCCACCTGGTACAAGAGCCCTCCCTATCGCTCGCGCGTCGTCCGCGAGCCGCGCGCCGTGCTGCGCGAGATGGGTCTCGATCTCCCGGCCGACACCGAGGTCCGCGTCTGGGACTCGAGCGCGGAAGTCCGCTACATGATTCTCCCGGCACGGCCCGCCGGGACCGATGGATGGAGCGAGGACCGGCTCGCGACCCTCGTCACCCGCGACGCGCTGATCGGCGTGGCGCGCCCGGAGGTCAGCGCGCGTGGGTGAGACGAAACCCGAAGCCGTCCTCGCGTGGGACGGGCCCCTCTCCCCGCCGCGTCGGAACGGCGAGCTCGTCTTCGACGCCCTCTGGGAGAGTCGCGTCTTCGGCATGACGATGCAGCTCTACGAGCGCGGTGCCTTCGCGTGGGACGAGTTCCGCGACTACCTCATCGCAGTCATCGCGGAGTGGGACCGGACGCACGACGTGGACGACCCGGGCTATCGCTATTGGGACTGCTGGCTCCGCGCGTTCGAGTCGCTGATCGCCGCCAAGGGACTGTGCGGGCCCGCGGTCGTCGAAGACCGCGTCGCCGAGCTCGCGGCGCGACCGGCTGGTCATGACCACTGAGATCGTGGGCGAAACACCGCGATTGACGGGGCGCCAGCGCAAGCATCTGCGCGGACTGGCGCACGGGTTCGAGCCGCTGGTGTACGTCGGCAGCGCCGGCGTCACCGATGCCGTGCTCGCGGCCGTAGACGGCGCTCTGCTCGCCCACGAGCTCGTCAAAGTGCGGCTGCACGCACCCGTCGCCAAGCACGACGACGCCACGGCGCTCGCCGCCGGGACCGGCGCGGCCCTCTGCGGCCTGCTCGGCCACGTCGTGATCCTGTATCGGCCGCACCCGGAGAAGCCGAGAATCAGTCTCGAGACGGCCTGACCTTCATGGATCGCTCATGGCGCCCCCGTGAGCTATCGAGATGCTCCTACGGGGCCTCGGAAGGGCGTGTCGTCATTCGTGCGGGCGTCGGTGTCTTCCGTACCCGCATCCGCTCGGCCATCGCGGCGAGTCGCGACCGTAACTCGCGCTCGCTCACGTCGGCTCGGAATCCGAGTACGAGCTCGTCGCCGATGAGAAAGGCGGGCACGACGAGCGTCCGCACCCCACGGCGCGTCGTGAGCGCGCGCAGGCGTTCGCGCGCCGCCGGCTCGCGGAGGACGTCGTGGGATTCGATGCGCAGCGTCGGCTGCTCGCGTCTGAGCTCGGCGAGGAAGCGCTCGGCATCGGCACAACGCGAGCACCCGGGACGCGCGAAGACGACGATGTCCGGCGCCTCGTCCGCGGTCATGACGGCGGCCCCGAAGGCGATCGCGCACACGACGAGCGACGCGACGGCGGCGACCCGCAGCACGCGACCACGGCCTCCGGAGGTCGCCCGCATGCGCTCAGCCCGCACGCGGCGCCCGCAGCCCGTACCCCTGCGGCCTCCAGCACGCCTCGTCAGTGAGACACGCCCCTCGTTTGGACCGCCGCACCGTCGTCGCGACAGTATCGAGCCTCTTGCCCGTCCTCGACGGCCCTCGCGGCGTCACATTTCCTCGGAACATTCGCGATCCCTTCGTCGGCGTTCTTTGCGAGCGCCGTCGATGAACAGCCCCGGAACGAACCTCATGGACGCAGCGAGGGCGCGGCGCCCTCGAGATCAGTTCAGAACGCCGTCGAGAACCCCCCGTCGGGCATGTCGAGCGCGCTCCGGTCGCCGCTCACGATGGCGCCGACCTTCGCGTGCACGGCGGGCAGAACGAAGTTGACGAAGTGCTTCGCCGCCATCACCTTGCCGCTGTAGAAGTCGACCTCGTGCCGGTTCGGCTCGTCGTCGTCGACGTCCTCGTCCTTGGTGCGCTTCGCGTCGGCGACGACCGCGGCGCCGAGCAGGAGGTGCGCGATGGCCACGTCGGCCATCACCTCGAGAAACGGATTCGCGACGAGCGTCACCTGGTCGATCTTGCCGCTCATGAAGAACTCCATGAGCGACCCGGCGGCGCGCTGCAGCGCCGCCGACGCTTCGCCGAGCGCGCGGATCTCGGCGCCGAGGCCCGGCTTGTCGGAGTGCGCGGCCACGAACTCGGCGATCTCGGTCAGGAACGCGGTGAAGTTCTCGCCGCCGTGCTGTTGGAGCTTCCGCGCGACGAGATCGAGCGCCTGGATATGGTTCGTGCCCTCGTAGATCGAGAAGATCTTGGCGTCGCGGCAGTATTGCTCGACCGGGTTGTCCTGGACGTAGCCGGCGCCGCCGTACGTCTGGATGGCGAGCTCGGCGACGCGGAACGCCTGGTCGGCGCAGTAGGCTTTCACGATCGGCGTGAGCAGATCCACCTGGCCCTGGTGATAGATTGCCTTCGCCTCGTCGACCGCGTGGAGCGCGTGCGCCAGATCGGCGTGCAGCGCGACCTTCACGCAGAGGGTTCGCATGCCTTCGACCTTTGCCTTCATCTCGACCAGCATGCGGCGCACGTCGGAGTGCTCGATGATCGGCACGCGCGGCGCGTTCGGATCCTTGAACTGGCGGACCGACGAGCCCTGCAGGCGCTCGCGCGCATAGCGGAGCGCGTTCAGGTACGCCGCCGACGCGACCGAAAGCCCCTGCACGCCGACGGCGATGCGCGCGCCGTTCATCATGCGGAACATCTGCTTCATGCCCATGTGCGGCTTGCCGCCGACGAGGATGCCACGGCAGCCGTCGTTCTCGCCGAAGTTGAGCACGGCGGTCGCGGAGGCGCGGATGCCGAGCTTGTGCTCGATCGAGGCGGTGGTGACGTCGTTCGACCCGCCGAGCGAGCCGTCCTCGTTCACCCAGATCTTCGGCACGATGAAGAGCGAGATGCCCTGCGTGCCGGTGGGGGCGCCCTCGATGCGCGCGAGCACGAGGTGGACGATGTTCTCGGCGAGGTCGTGGTCGCCGGCCGAGATCCAGCACTTCGTCCCCGTGATCGCGTAGACGTTGCCTTCGAGGTGCCTGGCCCGAGTCTTGGCGGCGCCGACGTCGGATCCGGCGTGCGGCTCCGAGAGGCACATGGTGCCGGCGAAACGGCCGTCGACCATGGGCGGGAGGAAGCGCGCGCGGTCCTCGGGGAGGGCGAAGTTCGAGATCACGTCGGCCGCGCCGTGCGTCAGGCCGGAGTACATGTTGAAGGCGCAGTTGGCGCCGCTCTGCAGCTCCTCGAGGACGACCGCGATCGCGTGCGGTCCGCCGAGGCCGCCGTCGGCGACCGGCATCGGGAACGCCATGAGGCCGAGCTCGAAGAGCTTCTTCCAGGCGTCCTTGAAGCCCGCCGGCGTCGTGCAGACGCCGCGCTCGAGCGTGCACCCCGCGCGGTCGGCGGCGCCGTTGAGCGGACCCGTCACCTCGTTCACGAAGCGGTGGCACTGGGCGATGATCGCGTCGCACTCGTCGCGGGAGATGTGCGAGAACGCTTCGAGCGCGAAGAGCTGCTCGACGTTCAGGTGCTCGTAGAGCGTGAACTCGATCGCGCGCAGATCGGCCTTGTAGTGGTTCACCGCGGCTTCGGGCATGGGGGTGAGTCCTTTCTCGTGGGCGGTCGGGACCACATCACGGTGACGCGGGTCGCGAAAAGCTGCCCTAAAATCCGCGGAAGTCAAGGTTTCCGATGCTTGACGACGTATCGCTCCACCGCTGACCAATTCCGAGAAGTCCGGGAGTGCGGAACGCGTCGAAGGGCGGAGCGGCCCGGCGCGGATCGCGGCCGATACGCCGCGTGGCCGTGCGGATTTGCGGCAGGTCGCGTGCTTGCGGCGCGCGCGGACCTGCGGCATGCCTAATGACGGTCGCATGGCGGCACGGGGGTTGCATCGGGAGGTGGGTATGGACGGTCGATCGAATCGGCGCGGACGGACGGCGGTGCGCGCGGCGGCCGTGGCGATCGCGGCCGCGGTGGTTTCGCCCGTGCCGGCGCACGCCGACTTCTGGTGCTGGCTCCTCGGCGATTGCGGCGACGGAGGTCGCGGGAGCACGTCGGCGCGCGAAACGTCGCCGGAGCAGGGCGCACCCGAGATCGATCCGGGGACGCTCGCCGGAGCGGCTGCGGTCGCGGCCGGCGGCGCCGCGCTGCTCGGCGATCGCGTGCGTCGTCGCCGCCGCTAGGGAAGCTCTGCACAGATCGCGTCCGAGCGAGAAGGTCGATCGCGGATGGATCGGCCTTCGCAGCCGGGAATCCGTGTCGAGCTTCCCTAGTCCGCGCGCGGAGCTTCTGGCCCTCTCCGCGCGCCGCCTTCGACGTCCGCGACGCGGCACGCTAGGATCCCGCGTCCATGGCCGAGCGCGCCCCCGAGTCCCCGTCGCATTTCATCCGTGAGATCATCGAGGACGACCTCCGCACCGGGAAGCACGCGCGCGTCGTCACGCGTTTTCCTCCCGAGCCGAACGGCTATCTGCACATCGGGCACGCCAAGAGCATCTGCCTGAACTTCGGCCTGGCGCGGCAGTACGGCGGCGTCTGCCACCTGCGCTTCGACGACACGAACCCCGCCAGGGAGGACGTCGAGTACGTCGATGCCATCATGGAGGACGTCCGCTGGCTCGGCTTCGACTGGGGCGACAAGCTCTTCTATGCCTCGGACTACTTCGAGCAGCTCTACGCGTTCGCGATGCGGCTCGTGGACGAGGGGAAGGCGTACGTGGACAGCCTCTCGGCCGACGAGATCCGCGCCCACCGCGGAACCTTCACCGAACCCGGCCGCAACAGCCCCTACCGCGAGCGGAGCGTCGTCGAGAATCGGGACCTCTTCACGCGCATGCGCGCCGGCGAGTTCCCCGACGGGGCGCACGTGCTGCGGGCGAAGATCGACATGGCGTCGCCGAACCTCAACATGCGCGACCCCACGCTCTACCGGATCCGCCGCATCGGCCACCACCGTACCGGCGACCAGTGGTGCATCTACCCGCTCTACGACTTCACGCACTGCCTCTCGGACATGCTGGAAGGAATCACGCACTCCATCTGCACGCTCGAGTTCGAGAACCACCGGCCGCTCTACGACTGGGTTCTCGACGAGCTCGCGACCCTGTGCCACCCGCAGCAGATCGAGTTCGCGCGGCTGAACCTGAGCTACACGGTGATGAGCAAGCGGAAGCTTCTCGCGCTCGTACAGGGCGGTCACGTGCGCGGCTGGGACGATCCCCGCATGCCCACGCTCTCGGGGTTCCGGCGCCGCGGCTACACGCCGGAGGCCATCCGCGACTTCTGCGAGAGCGTCGGCGTCGCCAAGCGCGACGGCACGGTCGACGTCGCGCAGCTCGAGCACGCTATCCGGGAGGACCTGAACAAGCGGGCGGCGCGGGTCATGGCGGTGCTGCGACCGCTGAAGGTCGTGATCGAGAACTACCCGGAGGATCGGGTCGAGGAGATGGAGGCGGTGAACAACCCGGAGGACCCCGCCGCCGGCACGCGCCGCCTGCCGTTCGGTCGCGAGCTCTACATCGAGCGGGACGATTTCATGGAGGAGCCGCCGAGCAAGTTCTTCCGGCTGGCGCCCGGGCGCGAGGTGCGCCTGCGCTACGCCTACATCATCAAGTGCGAGCGCGTGGTGAAGGACGCGAGCGGCGCCGTCGTCGAGCTGC
>JADYZW010000039.1 GCA_020852955.1 Deltaproteobacteria bacterium
CACCGCGACGCCGACCCCCACCGCGACGGCGACCCCGATCCCCACGGCCACCGCCACGCCCGCGCGCACCGCCACGCCCACGACGACCGCGACCGTGACCGCCTCCGCGACCGCCACCGCAACGCCGACCCCCACCGCGACGGCGACCCCGATCCCCACGGCCACCGCCACGCCCGCGCGCACCGCCACGCCCACGACGACCGCGACCGTGACCGCCTCCGCGACCGCCACCGCGACGCCGACCCCCACCGCGACGGCGACCCCGATCCCCACGGCCACCGCCGCAACGCCGAGCGGGACAGCGACCGCCACGGCGTCCGCGCCGCTCCCGACGGCCAGCGCCACGCCGCTCGCCCTCGGTCTCCCCGACCCCGAGGCCGCGAGCGGAGCCCGGCGCTGTCAGTCGGCGTTCGAGCGTGCCGGCAGTGCCTTCGTCGCCCACAAGCTCGGAGCACTCGCGCGGTGCACCTCCCCGATCCTGCGATGCCTGCAATCCGGAGGGAGCGCGGTCTGTCTCGAGAAGGCCGGCGCGCGCTGCCGGACCCGCCTCGCGCGACTGACGGGCGCGCGCGCCAAGCTCGATGCCGCGATCGTCCGTGCGTGCTCGAAGCGGCCCCTCGCCATCGACCACGTACGGAACGTCCTCGGACTGAATTTCGACGACCGCGCCGCCGACTGCCGCACGCGCTTCGGCCTCGAACTCTCCGACCTCGGCTCGATCGTCAACTGCGTCGCGCGCCAGCACGGCTGCATCGCCGAGCGGATCTTCCAGCACCACGTCCCCCGCGCGAAGGAGATGCTGCGCGTCGCGCGGGTCGACGACGCCGCACTCGCCGAGCTCCCGTGCCTGCCGGATTTCGGCGGGACCGGCGCGGGATTGACCGACGCCTCCGACACCCGCGCGGCGCTGCGTTGCCATGCCACGCTCACCGCCGGCGGCTTGCGGCTCACCCGCCGACGCCTGGCGACGCTCGATCGCTGCGTCGACGCCGCTTTCGCGTGCGTGCAGACCCGGCGCGACGACGCCGGTTGCGTCGGGGCCGCCGGGATCACGTGCCGGAAAGCGCTCGCCCGCCTCGCCGCCGCCGCCGACAAGGCACGCACGGCAATCGTCGCCAGGTGCGGAGACGACGCGGTGACCTACCAACGGCTACGGTCGCCGGCCGGCCTCGGCCTCACGGCGGTCGATCCGTCATGCGCCGCGCTCGGGCACCCCGCGCCGGACTCGGCCGCCGCCTACGCGGCGTGCGCGCTCCGCCATCACGAGTGCGCGGCGCGCGATCTCCTCGACTACGAAGCGCCCCGCGCGCGCGATCTCCTCCAGGCGCTCGGGCTGACGCTGCCCGCGGGATGTCCCTGACCGCCGCCGCCGGCACCCTCTTTCGGGAACGCCTCGCGGCGCGCCGTGTTTCACGGACTCTCGAACTCCGCCCGGATGCACGTTCCGGCGCCCGGGCGGGATTCGATGCTCAGCCGCCCGCCGAGCAACGCGGCGCGCTCGCGCATGCCCGACAGGCCGCTGGTGGTCGCCGAGGCCAGCTCCGCTTCCACGTCGAAGCCAGCCCCGTGATCCTCGATCGCGACGCGGAGCCGGCAGTCGATCGCGGACGCATGGACGGCGACCTCCTCGACGTTCGCGTAACGGGCGACGTTGGTCAGTGCCTCCTGCACGATGCGATAGACGGCGGTCTCCACGTCCGGCGGGAAACGCCGCTCCATCCCGACCTGGTCGAACTCCACCCTGACGTTGGTCTGCCGGCGGTAGCGCTCGAACAACCACCGCAGGGCCGGCACCAGGCCGAAATCGTCCAGCATCGCTGGGCGGAGATCGAGCGACAGATCGCGCACCCGGTCGATGAGGTCGGTGACCAGGCGGCCGAGGTCTCCGAGCCGCGCCCGGACGTCCTGCGGCTGGTGCGCGATCTGCCCGAGCAGCAAGCCGATGCCCGTCAGGTGTTGGCCGATCTCGTCGTGCAGCTCCCGCGCGAGATGGCGCCGCTCGGTCTCCTGCAGCGTCAACAATCGCCGCGACAGGCCGGTGAGCTGCTCGCGTCCGACGCGGACCTGCTCGAACAAGCGATGGCGCTGCATCGCGATCGCCAGCGCGCTGATCGCGTGCCCGAGGGCTCCGCGGTCGACGGTCGCGCAGCCGTTCGCGTCCCGCCACAACAGGATCAGGAAGCCGATCACCTCGCGGCCGGCGCACAAGGGCAGGTTCAGGATCGACCGGAATCCGATCGCATGCAGGTAGTAGCCGATCGGCACATGCACGATCGACGCCAGGTCGCGAACCTCGTGCGAGCGCCCGGCCAGGAGCTCGGCGACGCCCGGGTACTCCGTCACCCGCAAGCGCACGTCGCGGCTCACACTGGAAGGCCAGGGCGCATCGTTGGCCACGAATTGGATCCATTCGCGCGGCTCGTCGACATACGCCAGGCTCGCGCTCGAGCACTGCGCCAGATCGCGCAGGCCCGCGCACACCTCGGGAAACGCCGCCGTCACGTCGAGGTGCGTGTGCAGCCCGCGCAGGATCGTGTTGACGGCCGCCGTCGCGCGTGCGCGGCGGCGCCGGACGCGCTCGGCTCGCCGGCGCTCCGTGACGTCCTCGGAGATGCCGAGCAGGTACGCCGGTTCGCCCTTCTCGTCGAGGATCGGGATCTTCTTCGTGTGCAGCAGACGCCGGCCGTGCGCCGCCGTGTCGATCGGCTCCTCGGCGATCTCCAGCCGGGCCTTGTCGCGCAGCACGGCGCGGTCCTTCTCGGTGAAGAAGTCCGCCTCCGCCTTCGGAAAGAAGTCGTAGTCGTTCTTGCCGATGAGGTCGGCGCGTCCGTAGCCGAGGAGATCTTCGCCCGCGCGGTTGAACAGGACGAAGCTCAGGTCCCTGGCGTCCTTGACGAAGACCATGTCGGGAATGTTCTCGACGATCGAGTCGAGAAACGACTTCGCGCGCAGGAGATCCTGCTCCAGCCGCTTGCGCTCGGAGATGTCGCGATGGATCGAGATCCAGACGGCGCCGAGCTCGACGTGATCGAAGGTCGAGACGCTCGCGTGGTTCCAGAAGCTCGTGCCGTCCTTCCGTCGATTGCGGAGCTCGCCTTCCCACCGTCCGCTCGCACGCAGGCGCGTGATGATGTCCTCGGCGACGCCCCTCGGCCCGATCTCGCCCGGCGCGTTGAGGACGGAGACGTGCCGGCCCAGCAATTCCCCCGGCCCGTAGCCGAACATCGCCTCGAAGGAGGGGTTCGTGAAGACGATGAGGGCGTCGCTGGCGCGCACGAGGACGATGCCCGCGCCGACGTAGCGGAGGATCTCGGTGCGGACGGAGGCGGCATCCGCCGGCATGGAGCGCGACCGATCCTGCGCGTCGGTGCGATACGCCTCGCCCACGTGCGACGCGTAGCAGAGAGCGGGCGACGGGACCAAGGGTGGCGCGGGCCGGCACGCGCCGAGGTGGTAGTCAGCTTCGGCGAACACCGACCGGAACAATCCTCGTCGAATACGGGCAATCACACGTCTTCGCCCGGATACGCGTCAATCCCAAACCACCTCGACAAGGGCCGAGCGCCGACCTCCGGTGTCCGCCGTCATCCGTGGGCGCCCCCCCGACGAAAGCGCCGCGCGTGCTACCCACGGGACACGCGGGGGAAACTGAAGTGGGCCGTGTAGGACTCGAACCTACGACCCGCTGCTTAAAAG
>JADYZW010000040.1 GCA_020852955.1 Deltaproteobacteria bacterium
CGAGCTCGTGCGCCGGGATGCGCTGCCCCGGCTGCCCGAGGAGCGCCGCCAGATAGACGAAACCGCGCGTACCGCGTACCCGGAAGTCCCTGCCCTGATATGCGATCGCCCACACGTCGCCCTCGCAACGGAAGACGTTCGGCGCCTCGACGTCCGCAGCGACCGGTTCGAGCGCGCCGCGGTGCTCCGGAGCCTCGCCACCCCCGCCCGCGTCGAAGGCCTCGATCGGGCGCACGAACCCGGGAAGCACGAGCGTGCCGACCGGCCGGGCGCTCACCCCGAGCTCGGCCAGTACGCGCCGCGTGACGAGCGCCTGCCCCGGGCTCGCCGTCGCCGCGAGCGCAGCAGCGAGCTCGGTGACGATGCCGACGACGCCGTAGTCGAGGCGGCTCGCGAAGCCGATCGTGCCGATCGTCGCGTAGCCGCTCGCGACGCCGACCACGAAGTCGAGGTCGTAGCCGCGCGCCCGCCAGCGCGTCGCGAGCGTGCCCATGGCGGTCGCGCGCATGGCGAGCGCGAGGTCGACGGCGCGCCGTGCCGCGTCCGGTACGGGGACCGGATCGTTGAAGATGATCGTCATGGCGTCGCCGCTGAAGCGCTCCAGCGTGCCGCCGGAGCCGTCCACCAGCGCTCCCATCGCCGCATGGTAGTCGCGCAGCACCGCCATCAGCTCCTCGGGCTCGGCGCTCTCGGCGAACGCGGTGAACCCGCGAAGCGCGGCCGCGAGCACCGTCACCTCGGCGCGGTGGGTCCGGAGCGGGTCGGCGGCGTCGGCCGCGACGAGGCGCTCGGCGACCGCCGGCGCGAAGAAGCGCTTGAGGCGCGTCAGGCGCGCCAGCTCGTCGACCTGCGCCCGCACCTGCGCCTCGAGACCCGCGTTCAGCCCGGCGAGCTCCGCCGCCTGCCGCTCCACGCGTTCGTGCAGCGTCCGGATGCGCAGCAGCGAGCGCACGCGCGCCAGCAGCTCGTCCGGATCGACCGGCTTCGAGAGAAAGTCGTCGGCGCCGGCCTCGATGCCGCGCACCCGCTCCTCGCGCGGATCGACCGCCGTCACCATGACGATCGGGAGCGTCGCGGTGCGGGCGTCGGCGCGGAGCGCACGGCAGACCTCGTAACCGCTCATGCCCGGCATCACGACGTCGAGGAGCATGAGGTCCGGAGGCTCGCACGCGAGCGCCTCCTCGCCGGACGCCGCGGTCGCGACCTCGTGGCCCTCGGCGCGCAAGAGGTCGGCAAGGAGCTTGGCGTTTCGCGGGTCGTCGTCGACGACCAGGATACGCCGTGCCGGCTCGCCGTCCGTCACGACCGCTCTGCCCGCGCGCGGTCGAGCACGGCGCGGACCTCGTCGAGGATCTGGTCGATGTCGAGCGGCTTCACGAAGCAGCCGTCGAAGCCGGCGCCGATGATCTCGGCGCGCTCGAGGGGCATGGCGGACGCCGTCACCGCGACGACCGGCGTCGCGGCAGAGCGGGCGTCGGCCCGCAGCGCCCGCAGCGCCGCCACCCCGTCCATTCCCGGCAGGTGGACGTCCATGAGGATCAAGGCCGGCGCGGATCCGCCCCACGCGATCTCGAGGCCGCGCTCCGCCGTCGTCGCCTCGACCGTCTCGTAGCCTTCGACCTGGAGCACGTCGCGCAAGAGCTTCAGGTTCAGCGCGTTGTCCTCGACGATCAGGATCCGCTCGTACGCCACCGCTGCACCAGAGCATCCTCGCGCGTCCCGGACAACGGCTCGGCCGCGACGGCAGTGGCCGGGGTTCCTCCGGCCAGCACCGCCCCGACGGCGGGGAGCGTGACCGTGAACGTGCTGCCGCGGCCGACGGCGCTCGCCAGCGTCACGCGGCCGCCATGGAGCTCGACCAACCGCTGCACGAGCGCGAGACCGAGCCCCGTGCCCTCGCGCCGCCCGTCGCGCCGTCCCGCTTGCTGGAACGGCTCGAAGACGCGGGTCTGATCTTCCGCCGCGATGCCGATGCCGTCGTCGCTCACCGCGATCACGGCCGCGTCCGCGTCGCGCCTCGCGCGGACGGTCACCGTGCCGCCCGCCGGCGTGAACTTCACAGCGTTGGCGAGGAGGTTGATGAGGATCTGGCGGGCCTTGCGGGCATCCCCCACCCACTCGCCGAGCGTCGGGTCGATATCCGTCACGAGGCGGATCTCGCCGCGGGCGGCGCGCTCGCGCACCAGCAGCAACGACTGCTCGATTGCCGCCCCGAGGTCGAACGGCGCGGGCTCGAGCTCGAGCCGCCCCGCCTCGATGCGCGAGAGGTCGAGGATGTCGTCGATGAGCGACAAGAGGTGCTGGCCGGAGCCGTGGATGTCCTGGAGGTACTCTGCCTGCTTGTCACTGAGGCCCCCGAAGACGCGACGGAGCAACACGCGCGAGAAGCCGATCACCGCGTTCAAGGGCGTCCGCAGCTCGTGCGACATATGGGCGAGGAACTCGGACTTGTGGCGGTTCGCCGCCTCGACCTCCGCCGAGCGCCGCTCGAGCTCGCCGAGCAGGCGCTCCTTGTCCTGCAGGCTCTCCGCGAGCGCGCCCTGCAGGAGCTGCACGCGGTCGGCGAGCACGAGCGCGAGCGTGAGGGCCGTCGAGAAGACGCCGAGCTGCATCGCGTGCGTCGCGACCCAGCTGCCGGGCACGAGCCCGAAGCCGCGCGCCGCGTGCACGACCACCGCGAGACCGATGCCGCCCCAGGCCAGCAGGTAGAAGCGCGCCGCACGGTAGCCGCGGCGCCAGGCGACGACCGCCGCGGGGAGGAACGTGAACGCACACGCCACGATCACGACGCCGACGACCCGGATCATCGCCGGGATGCTCAGCACGAGGCACGCCACCAGGAGCGCCGCCACCGGCCATCCCGCCCGCCGCAGCCAGCGGTCGAGCGTCGGCAGGTACTGCCAGGTGACGAGGAAGCGGCGCGAGAAGAGCGCCGACCCTACGCCCGACACGGCCGCGAAGAAGTGCAGCGAGCGCAACGCCCAGCCCGGCGCCCCGGGCCAGAGGTACTGGTACGCAAAGCCGTCGAGGCAGAGCTGGTAGAACGCGAAGCCCGCGATCGTCGCTACGTAGAGCAGGTAGACGACGTCGCGGATCGCGAGGAACTGGATCAGATTGTAGAGCACGAGCGCGAAGAGCGCGCCGTAGTAGAAGCCGTAGCCGAGGCTGGCGGTCGTCTCGGTCGCAGCGAACGTGCGGGTCGACCAGAGCACGGGCGAGAGCAGCATCGTGTCGTCGCCCGCGACCCGCAGATAGCACGTCGTCGTCTCGCCCGGCCGGGTCGGCAGCGTGAAGACCGGCGTCCGGTGCGCGATCTCCCACGCGCCGAAGGGCACGCTTTCCCCGGCGCTCGCGACTGCGAAGCCGCCCACGCCGTCCGGGACGAAGCGGTCGACGCGGTCCACGACCGCCCACGGCAGCTCGACGAGCCAGCGCTCGTCCCCCGCCCCCTCCGGTGCGCGCACCCGGATGCGCAGCCACCACGCCGAGCGCGTGAGGCCCGCATTGAAGCCGTCGCCGGGGCTCGGCGCGAAGCGGCTCTCGAACGCCGGCGAGGCGACGTCCGCGATCGTCCAGGCGCGACCCGGGTCTTCGAGCAGCCCGACCGCGGCGCCGAGCGCGTGCGGCGTCTCGACCGTTCCGAGCGCGACTGTCTCTTCTGCATACCCCCGGGACACGAGCGCGACCACGGACGCGGCGAGCACGAGCACGACGGCGACACGCATGCCCGCCGACCATGCGTCGACCGCGTCCCGCCGCGCAAGCGGCACCCGCCCCGACCGATGCCTTCTCGCCGCCCGAGCCCGTCGGGGAGCTCAGGCGAGTTGACGGAAAGACTCTCTAGCCGCGTGTTCGCCGACCCTTCGCTCCTGCGGAGGGAACGTTCCAAAGTCGGACGTGGTGCTGAACTGCCGTTCGCCACAGCGGAGCCTTTACCCAACCCCGGCCGCACCTGCGCCGAAGCGGCGCAACAAATCTGTGTCCACCGGCCAGTGGCGCGTTGACGTTCTGCATGCGGCCATGGCCCAATGCGGCTCCACTACCGCACCCGTTCCGCCCCAGACGGTTCGCGCTTCTCATGGGAGGATCGTCATGAAGTCACGTGCTCTCGGCCGTGTCCTCACGCTCACCGCCACGCTGGTGCTGTTCGCGCCCGCCGTTCCGAGCCACGCCGAGCCGATCAAGTGTCGCGGCGCCATCGCCAAGGCGACGCTCGCCTACACGACGGCGCGCGCGAAGGCGCTCGAGAAATGCCGCATCGCGATGCTGCAGGAGAAGTTCGGGCCCACGAATTGTGCCGCCAAGCCCGAAGTCCTGGCCGCCAACGCGAAGGCGGCCGAAAAGATGCGCGCGACCATCGCCAAGGCGTGCGGCGGCATCGACCGCACGTGCGACGGCCTGGGGGACGACCCGGTGGACGCGCCGGAGATCGCGTGGCCGCCGGCGTGCCCCGGTATCTGGGGCGGCACCTGCCTCGACGGCATCACGCAGTGCGCGGACGTCGCGTTCTGCGTCGAGTGCTCGGGCACCGTCGCCGTGAACGCGCTCGTCGATTTCAACCACCAGGGCGGACTCGCCTCGTCCGTGACCTCGCCGGCCCGCAGGTGCCAGATCGCGGTCGGGAAGGAAGCGGCCAAATTCCTCGCGACCAAGGCCAAGGCGCTCCACAAGTGCCGCGCGGCGGCGACCGGTTGTCCGGAGGGCGACCCGACCGGCAAGACGGTGGCCGCGATCGCGAAGGCGGAGACCAAGGCCGTCGTCGGAATCTGCAAGGCGTGCGGCGGCTCCGACAAGCTCTGTGACGCCGACGTCACGACGCCGAGCGGGCGCACGATCGTGGGGTCCGGTGGCGGGGACGATCTCGTGCCGGGCGCGATCAACTTCGCGCCGACCTGCGCCGGGCTCGACGTGCCGGGCGACGGTCCGGCGTGTGGGGTCGCGATCGCGACCATGGCGGACGTGGTGACGTGCGTCACGTGCGCGACCGAGTTCGCCGTCGACTGCCTCGACGCGCTCGCACGCCCCGACCAGGGCGCGTATCCGCCCGAGTGCATCGGGCCGACGCCGACCCCGACGCTGAGCGCCACGCCGACCGTGACCCCGACGCGGACGGCCACCCCCACGCCGACCGTGACGCCCACGCCGACCCGGACGCGTACGCCGACCGCCACCCGCACGCCGACGCTGACGCCGACCCCGCAGCCGACGGCGACGCCGCTCGCGTGCACCGGGAACGGCGACTGCGAGCCGGGCGACGTCTGCGTCGCCAACGTCTGCGGCACGCCGTGCACGACCGCGGCCGACTGCGACTCCGGCGAGTGCTGCGGCGCGGGCGGCGTCTGCGCCGGGCCGCTCTGTGGCTGCGACGCCGATGCGACCGGGACCTACGCGCTCGACCCGGCGAGCTTCCCGGTCGGCGCCTACGGCGCGGACACCCTCGACCCGGCGCACTGGGCGAACACCGCCGGCGCCGTGACGCTCCATGGCGGTTGGACGACCACACCCGTCCCGTACTTCATCCCGAGTGCCAACGGCATGGTAGTGCGCTCGCTCGGCACGTCGCGCGACATGGAGGTGGAGACGTGGGCGCGGAGTGGCTTGGTGGTGCTGCGCCATACGCCGTCGGGCGGCGGCATCTTCTTCGAGTTCAACCACGAAGTGGCGGGTGGCGGCATGGCGATCGGCATCGCGAGCGGGGAGACCGACTCGTCGCCCTTCAATTACGTGTATCCGCTGGTGAGCGACTTCACGATCGCGTCGCAGTTGCCCGGCTACCAGAATCTTCCGACCGACGGGCACACTATGACCTTCGGCGTCGACGGGTTCGACATCTACGCCAAGTGGAACGGCCAGGAGTTCATCCGGTTCCAGGACTACCGCCAGATGGCGCCGGGCGACGCGCTCGTGAAGGTGCCGGGCGCTGGCGGCTATGGCGTTCGCCGGACGGAGGTGCGCCACCTGCCGCGCCGGTGTCTCCACAGCGACTACCAGAACGGAGTCCTCGACCTGCGTGACTTCCACGTGAAGTCGACGCTCGCGACCGGCACCATCGCAGCCGGCAGCAACCAGCTCACGCTCGCGGCTGCGCCAGCGGTGCCCTTCGCGGTCGGCGACCGTGTGATCGTCGAGACCGGCGGCGAGGCCGGCGGCGGCCAGCGGGGCACGGTGGGCGTGGGCGGCACCTGGCCGGCGCAGTCCTATCCCACCCAGGCCGCGATGCTAGCCGACACCGGCCTTCCCGACGGCACGTATGCCTGGATCCAGACCGACGGCTCCGTGCACCAGTGGTGGCAGGGCGCGTGGTACGCGATTCCCCCGGGCCGCTACTACGACACGCCGGTCCATCCGCTCGCACTTCGCGCCACGGTGACGGCGGTGGCGGGCGGCGGTACGGTCCTCACGCTGGACGAGATGGCGACGGTGGCATCCAGCGGCGCGTCGGTGCACTACGACAATGCACCCATCCTGAACCGTCTCGGCCGGCAGCCGGCCGGCGAGGTGGGAGGCTACGACCTGACGCCGCTCACGCCCGCGGACCTCGTGCTCCGCGTCCCCGCGGGCCACCACGCGCTCGGTGAGAACGTAGTCATCTATCGGCACCCCGGCTGGGTGCTGGCCGGCGCCGGCCAGGCCCACAGCAAGCTCTTCTCGCCGCGCGGCACCGAGTCGGCGCAGATCGGAATCAACTTCTCCGACGGAGCGGGGGTACGCGATCTCGAGGTCGCCGGCAATGCCCGGGACCACGGCTATCACCTGGCCGTGACGGAAACGGAGATCTCGGGGGGCGAAGCCTATACGTCGGGCATCATCTACCGCTCGACGGTCGGGGGGTTGGTCCGCGACGTGACCGTCACGGACTGCTTCATGGGGTTGCGGGTGAGCTTCAGCGACGACATCTTCGGCGAGCGGGTGGCGGTGGTCATGACGCAGGGGAAGCGGACCTACGTCCAATGGCTGTTCCTGTGGAGCGACGCGGTCGGCGGCGGCTGCACCGACTGCTCGGCCGAGAGCCCGACCCTCCTCGGCGGATTCGAGTCGGTCAAGAGCAGGGATCAGGTCTATCGCCGCTGCTCGACCCGGAACGCAACCATGGCCTTCAACAGAGCCGGCGGCTACCTCGTCGAGGACATGAACATGCTGGTCGAGGCGGGGAGCAACGACGGCAACGGATGGTTCTCGCCGTACGAGCCCATGGTCAACATCAATACCAACACCGGATCGGGAGCCCAGTACGAGCTTCTCGGGGGCGTGCTCGACAACGTCAACATGTTCCAGACGGGATTCCTCTCGCTCGTTGGCCCGAAGAAGGACGTGTTGAAGGGGATCAACATCAACTACGCCAATCCCGACATCACCGTGCTCGGCGGCTCGTACTCCTCGCCGGGCTTCGAGCTGCCGACCGACCTGCACGGCGCGTTGGGCTTGCTCTCGGGCGCCCAGAACACGATCGTCGACGGCTTCCACGCGGGCGGGACGACCGATGGCTGGCCGACGAACGTCACCGGCCCCTACGGCAACATCAACGTCGGCGACGGGGTCGTGCAGAACTGTGTGGCGGACACCATCCTCTATAACCCGGAGATCACGACCCTGGCCAACAACCAGGTGACGGTCTACTTGCCGTATACGCCGTGCAACCCCCCGTACTTCAACTGCGACGGCAACGTGCTGAACGGCTGCGAGATCAACTTGTCGAACAACGCCCAGCACTGCGGCGGCTGCAACCAGCCCTGCGGTGCCGGGCACCCGTGTGTGAGCGGCGTCTGTCAGTGAGTCGCGCGGTGTGCGCGGCGCTCCGGCCGAGAGCCGGCGTGCCGCGCACGCCCACGGCGGCTACGCCGAGTGCACGTCCGTCGCGACGTTCGTGAGGCCGCGCGCCGTCCGGTCGGCGAGGTGTCGCCGCTCGAGCGCCTCGAGATCGTCCAGCAGGGCGCGGCCGGCCGGAGTGAGCCGCGCGTGCGCCCGCAGCATCTCCATGCCTTCGTGATTCTTGAGGTCGATGTCGGAGAGACGCTCGCCGAAGCCGGGCTGCGCCGCGGAGGGATGCTCGGCGTCGCGCATGCGCCGGTAGAGCTCCGCCACGGGCAGGAACGCGTGCACCGCGAGCAGGATGCCCCAGAGCGGGCGCGGATCCGGCCGGACCGGACTCGGGTAGAGCGTGTGGAACGCGTTCTCCAGAAACTCGCAGCCGTACGACGCGACGTTGAGCTTGTTGTGCTGGAACTCGTGCACGACCGCCTCCGTCATCGTCATGAGGTGCGGGTGCAGCGTCAGGTACATCGTGCCGATGGCCTCGCGGTAGGACGCGGACAAGTGGCGGGTGGCGTCGTAGCCGACCGGCGCCGCGACGTCTTGCCACTCGATCTTTCCCTGTTCGACGAGCGTGAGCTGTTCCATGGCGCGGACCCTAGGGTCGGCGCGCGGGACGAGCAAACGACATTTTCTCCACGGGCGTTGCGTGGGAGGCAACGCGGGCGCGTGCGTGAAATGACCCTGACCTGCGGCTTTTCGCGCAGCGTGCGTGTCCCTCGATCGACCGGGAGCCCGCAGCCACGAGACGAGCGGTGTTGGCACGTCCGCTGCTTTCCGACACGCGATCGCCCGCCGGGGGCGACCCTTCGCCAAGGAGGCTCAGCCATGAACCGATTGAGAGAAGCAGCAGCCGCGCTCGCGCTCGTTGCGATCAGCGTCGGGCCCGCGTCGGCCCAGGTCGAGAAATCCCGCATCGACATTCCCTTCTTCCTCGAAGGCCCGGCCGCCGAGCTCGCGGCCAAGATGCTCTTCATCTGCGGCGGCGGAAGCGGCGCGACGGCGCCCGTCCGCTACACCGTGACGGTGAAGCACGCGCCGCCCGCGACGCCGCTCACGCTTTCCGCGGGCGGCATCCCCCAGGCCACGGTCGTGACGAGCGCGAGCGGCAATGCCCGCTTCAAGTTCGGCGCGAACGGCGCCCCGGGTACGCCGCTCGATTTCGACCCGCGCAACCGGGAGATCGAGATCAAGGACGACGACGGCGACACGCTCGCCAGCAGCCAGGAGCCCGGCGGCACGACCCCGGTCGGCAGCAAGATCGACGAACGCGTCAGCCTGAACGCCACGGGCGCGATCCCGGC
Organism: Deltaproteobacteria bacterium; assembly: GCA_020852955.1. Taxonomy (GTDB): domain Bacteria; phylum Desulfobacterota; class Binatia; order UTPRO1; family UTPRO1; genus UTPRO1. The sequence goes on from JADYZW010000040.1 coordinate 9,114, forward strand.
CGCGAGCGGCCACGCGCGCCTCCGCGAGAAGAAGGGCATCCGGGACTTCGACGTCGAGGTCGAGGACGTGCCGAACGGCGCCTACGACCTCGTCGTCGGCGGCGTCGTCCGTGGAACCATCACGGTCGTCGGGGGTCAGGGTGACATCGAGTTCTCGAACGGCGGCGACGATCCCGACGAGCTGCCGCTCGACTTCGATCCGCTCGGCGCCGTGGTGCAAGTGATGCAAGGAAGCGCCGTCGTCCTGAGCGGGACGATGCTCGCCGGGGCGACCGGCGTCAGCGTCTGCGACCCGCGCGAGTCGACGACCGCGCTCTCGAGCACCGGCGCCGATCCCGACGGCAGCGGTGACGTCCGCGTCCGGGTGAAGGACGATTGCGATCGCGACTTCCAGGTCGAGATCGAAGACGTCCCGGCCGGCGCGTACGACGTCGTGGTCGGCGGCGTCGTGCGCGGTACGCTCCTGGTCGTCGACGTCGCGGGCGAGACCGAAGGGGAGCTCGAGTTCGACACGGACGCCGACGATCCCGACGAGCTTCCGCTCGACTTCGACCCCGAGGGCCAGACCGTCGAGGTGCGCCAGGGCGCGACGGTGTTCTTCACCGGCACGGTGGGCGCAGCGGCGTCGGGTACCTGTGGTGAGGTGTTCGACGAGCCGGATCTCGTGAACGTCGGACCCGACCCGGACGCCGACGGCAAGGCGCGCTTCCGGCAGGAGAGCGATTGCGACCGCGACTTCCGCGTCGAAGCGGAGGACCTCCCGCTCGGCGGCTACGAGGTCGTCGTCGGCGGCGTCGTGCGCGGCCCCCTGACCGTCGTCGATCTCGGCGGCGGCGACATCGAGGGCGAGCTCGAGCTCGACGACGATCCCGACGAGCCCGGCGAGCTGCTCCTCGACTTCGACCCACGGGGACTGCTGGTCGAGGTTCGGCAAGGCGGCACCGTGTTCCTCAGCGTCACGATGGCCGACTGACGCGATGACCCTGCGGTTCACGACGGGGGTTGCGACGGCGGACGACCGCCGCAATCCCCGTCGCGAGCACGCACAGTCCGGCGAACACGTCGCCGGCGGCGGCGTACACGGTCGGCGAGTCCATCAGCGGCACGTCGACGATCTCCACGCCCGGCGTGCGACCGTCGGTGACGACCGTCCGCCGTCCGTCGGGGAGCACCACCGTCGTGATCCCGCGGTTGGCGGCCCGCACGAGCGTCCGCCGGAGCTCGACGGCGCGGAGCAGCGCAAGGCTCACGTGCTGCCCGGGACCGGCGCCCGGCGGGAACCACGAGTCGTTGCTGACGTTCACGAGGATCTCGGCACCGGCGCGCACGGTGTCCCGCGCGAGCTCCGGAAAAATGGCCTCGTAGCAGATCAAGGGGCCCAGACGCCGGCCCTGCACCACGAGCACCGTCGGGATCGCACCGGGCGTGAAATCACTGGGTGCAGCCTGCCCCGCGCCACGCCAGCTCGGCATGGTCTCGGCGAACGGCAGCAGCCGCCGCTTGTCGTATGCGGCTCGCACCGCACCGTTCTCGATCACGAGCGCCGAGGTGCGGAGCGTCGGTCGGCCGTCAGCGACGATCGCGCGCGGTGCGCCGACGAGGTACGGCGTCGCGCCCGCGTGCGCAGCGATGCGCGCGACGAGCGCCGGATTCTCGTCGAGCAGCAGGTTCACGGCGTTCTCGGGCCAGACCACGAGGTCGACGCTGCCGGCCGGTGGGCTCTCTGCGATCCAGTCATCGAGGGCGGCATGCGCGCTCATCGCCCCCTGACGGCGCGCGTTCTCGAGCTCCGCGTGGACCAGCGCGATCCGGAGCGTCGGCGCGATCGCCATGGCACGCGCAACCTCGGCACGGCGCCACCCACCGTAGCCCGCCGCGGCGGACACCACGACGATCCCAGCGGCGAGCGCGGCGATGGCCGATCGGACACGGCCCGTCCTGAGACTCGTCCACGCGACGGCGAGCGCGGCGTTGGCAGCAGCGAGCGCGAACGACACCAGATGCACGCCGCCGAGGTCGGCCGTCTGCGCAACCACACCGTCGGGCGGGATCGCCGCGCCGAGGGGTGCCCACGGGATCGCGTAGGGAAACCGCCCGCGGCCGTATTCGATCGCGGTCCATGCGGCGGCGACGAGAAGCACCCGCACGACCGGACCCGCCGCCGTGGTCCGCGCCACCACCACCCCGAATGCGGCGAGCGGAAGGCCGCCGCCCAGCTGAACGGCGAGCGCGAGCAAGCCCACGCGCGTCGCCAGCGGCGCCCCGAAGAACTCGGCCAGCGCCGGCCATAGCCATCCCGTGACCAAACCGAACGCCGCCGCCGATCCGAAGATCCATCCCGTCGCCGCCGCCGCGCCGGCCGCAACGCCGTCGAGGGCGACGAGCAAAGGCACGAGCGCGACCCAAGCAAGCCCGCCGAGCGCATGGGGCGGGAAGAGCAGCACTTGGAATGCCGCGGCGAGACCTGCCAGGATCGGGCCCCGCACCGCTCCTACCCTCATGCCGGAACTCGCGCCCGGCCGTCCGCGGCCCCGCCCCTCACCCGCCATGCTGGCGCTCCTGCCGCTGATCGGGCTCGTGCTGTTCGCGTGCACGTTCAACGCCGTCGCGTGGGTGGGCCGCGTCCATCCGGGATTCTTCCTCTGGCAGAACGGCTTCGTGCCGGCGATCGGCAGCCTCGACGGACCCGCCATTCGGGCGGGGATCCGCTATCAGTCGCGACTCGTCGCCGTCGATGGGGTCCCGGTCGCCGGTCGTGCCGCGGTCGAGGAGATCATCGCGGCCCGTCCGGCCGGGACGGAGCTCCGGTACACGCTCGAGAAGGATGGGGCCACGTACGACGTCAGCCTGCCGACGATGCCGCTCGACGGCCGCACGTTCCTGCTGACCCTCGGCAACTACGTCGGGAACGCGCTCGTGCTGGTTGCGCTCGGTGTCGCGATCCTCTTCCTCGAGCCGACGAGCCGGGTCGGCCGTTCGTTCTTCGCCTTCGGCGTCAACTACGGGCTCTACCTCGCGACCTCCGCCGATCTCGTCGGACCGAGCTGGTTCCAACCGCTCTACTTCCTCCTCGTCAATCTCTGCCCGGTGACGGCGCTGCAGGCGGCGCTCGATTTCCCGGGCGTGCCGGCCGATCTCGGACGTCTTCGCCGCGGGATGCTCGCACTCTACGCCCTCGCGCTGGCACTCGGCCTCGCGTCGAACGTCGCGTTCAGCTGCTCGTACCCGGCGCTGATGCTCCTCGACCGGATCACGCACGTCGCGCTCGGCGTCGCCGGCCTCGTGGCGCTCGGCATCATCGTGCGCGCGCTCCGGCGGACGACGGCGCCCGCCGATCACCAGCGACTCCGCCTCCTCCTCTTCGGCATCGCCGGGGCGTTCCTCGTGCCGGTCGTCGTGTTGCTCGCCGACTACGCAGGCGGGACCGACGTCCCGCTCAACTACCTGAGCCTCGGCTTCGCGATCTTCCCGGCGGCGATGGCCTACGGGATCGCCCGCCACGACCTCTTCGGCTTCGACCGCATGGTCAGGCGCGGCGTCGCCTACGCCGTCGTGACGGGCGGCATCGCGATCGTCTACAGCGCGCTCCTCGCCTACTTCGACTACGTTGCCCTGCCGGACCTTTCGCAACCGCCCGCCGTGCACGTCCTCGTGACGATGCTCTTGATCGCCCTCTTCAACCCGCTCCGCGACCGCGTGCAGGCCGTGACCGACGTCGTGTTCTTCCGAGCGCCGTACGACTATCGCCGGACGGTGGCCACGGCGAGCCAAGCCCTCGCCTCGCTGCTCGATCTCGACGCACTGGTGACGCGTCTCGTGCGGATCATCACGCAGGAGATGCAGGTGGAGCATGCGGCCGTGTGGCTGCGCGACCCGGACGGACGCGCATTTCGCCGCGAGGGTACGCCGGCCGCGAGCGTCCCGGCGGACGGTGCTTTCGCGACGACGCTCGCCGCGGGCGGCGTGCTGCACGGCGGCCGCGGCTTCGCCGCCGACGCGTGGCCGGCACGCGCGCTCCAGCAGCTCGTCGAGGTCGATGCGGTCGTGGCGGTGCCGCTCCTCTTCGAGCAGCGCCTCCTCGGCTTCCTTGCGCTCGGCGAAAAGCACTCCGGCCGCGCCTACACGACCGACGATCTCGCGCTCCTCCACACGCTCGCGAACCAGGCGGCGGTGGCCGTCCAGAACGCGCGCGCGTATCGCGCCCTCGCGGAGGCGAATCGCGATCTCCGAGCGGCGCGCGACCAGCTCGTCGAGTCGGAGCGACTGGCCGCCATCGGCGAGCTTTCGGCGGCGGTCGCCCACGGGATCCGCAACCCCGTCGCCGGCATCAAGACCGCCGCCGAGCTCGCGATCGCCGACGCCGCACCCGCCGACCCGCTCCGCGAGAGCTTCGTCGACATCCTGACCGAGGCGGACGCGCTCGAATCCCGCATCAGCGAGCTGCTCGACTTCGCGCGACCATTCGCGCCTCACTACGCGCCCGCAGACCTCTCGGGGATCGTCCAGGGCGCGCTGCACCTCATGCGCCGTCAGCTCGGCGAGCGCACCATCACGGTCGCCGCGGAGCTCGCCAACGCCCTGCCACCGTACGAGCTCGACGAGGCGCAGATCGAGCAAGTGTGCCTCGCCCTCTTCACGAACGCAGTCGAGGCGATGCCGAGCGGCGGCACGCTCACCGTCCAGGTCGCGCGCGGCGGCGACGACACCGCCGTGCTGACGGTCGCGGACACCGGGCACGGCATTCCCGCCGACGAGTTGCCGAAAGTGTTCCGGCTCTTCTACACGCGGAAGGCGCGCGGCACTGGCGTCGGGCTCGCGACCGTGAAACGCATCGTCGAGGGCCATCACGGGCGGATCGCGGTCGCGAGCACCATGGGCATCGGCACGGAGTTCCGGGTGACCTTGCCGCGCCGGCCCCATGGCGAAGGCGGCGGCGCGGCGCTCACCTGAAGTCGATCTCGCCCTTGCGATTGTCGCTGACGTCGTTGGTGCCGGGCGGCGGCTGGCTGCCCGGGGCGGCGTCGAAGTCGGCGGTCGAACGGTCGATCCGCATCCCGTAGCCGTGGTTGCGGCTGCAGTCGTTGCCGTCGACGAGCGCGCCGTCGCTCTGGTTCAGGCTGAGCCCGTCGCCGTCGTTCCCCGCGGCGCGGTTGGCGGTGATCGTACCGCCGGCGGTCTCCTCGAGGCTGATCCCCTCGCCGTAGTTGCCCGCGGCAGCATTGCCCGTGACGACCGGCGCCGCTCCGTTCAGCACGAGAATGCCCTCGAGTCCGTTCAGCGCGACCAGGTTCTGGTCGAGCACGACGCCCGCCGTGGTCGCACTCGCCGCGATGCCGGCGCCGGCGTTGTCGAGCGCGCGATTCCCGGAGAGCGTCGCCGGCTCGGTGACCGCGAAGCCGGGCCCGCCGTTCTCGCGCGCCGCGCATGCACTGACCGTCGCACCGCCGGACTCCAGGCTGAACCCGGCGCCGACGTTGCCGCGGGCCTCGAGCGCCGTCACGACGGCCGGCACGGTCACGAGAACGCCCGCGGTGCCGCCGCTCGCGGTGAGCCCCGAGAGCTCGGCGGCCGTCGACGCGAGCGCGAGCGCCGGCCCGACGCCGCCAGCGTCGACCACGGTGCGGCCGCTGCCCGCACCGACGACCTCGACACCGCGTGTGACCGACACGCGCTCGCGATACACGCCGTCGGCGACGTGAATCGTGATGCGGCCGTCGCCGTTGCGATCGACGGCGCCGGCCGCGGCGGCGGCGAGGCTCCGGTAGTCGGCCTTGCCCTTGAGCGCCACGAGCGCGTCGCTGCCGCCCTTGTTGCGCTCGGGTCGCGCATCGACGGCGAGCGTCTGACAGAGCGCACCACCGACCAAGACCCGGAGCGTGCCGGCGCCGCCGCCGGATACCTGGAGCGTGAGCGTCGTGGTCTTCGCTCCTGTGAGCGTGATCGTCTCGCTCGCCGGGATGGCGTCCGCATCGGGGACGATCGCGAGCGGAGCATCGGTCACGAGCCGGGCCTGCATGCCGGGCACCGGGTCCGTCGGATTGCCGAAGCGATCGACAGCCACGATGACGAGCTTCGCACGCCCGGCACTGCTCGCCGTGCCGAGCGCGAGTGACGGCGGCTCGGCCGGTAGGCCCTTGCCGCGCGCCGGCTCGACGACACGCACGCAGACCGCCGGCCCGGCGACCGCTCGCGCCATGTCGATGGTCGGTCCCGGCTTCTTCGCGGCGAGCGCGAGCGCGAGGGCACCGTGGGGATCGGGAATCGCCGCGGCGCGCAGGCGCGGATTCAGCGTCCCGTCGACCTCGAGCGGGCCGACGTCGGTGAAGATGCGACTTGGGTCGCGCTCGGGCACGAACGGCTGCGCCGTCGTGATCGCGGGACCGGTCGGCACGTGACCGTCGAGAACCTCCGGGTCGTAGTTCCCAGTGAAGGCGGTCGCCGTCGCGACGAGCGTGACGCCGCCCCGGCTCGGCGGCCCGCCGACGGTCGTCACGATGCTGCCGCTCGCACGCCCCGTCGCGTCGAAGAGGGCGACCTCGGTACCGACCGACTCGAGCTCGGCGAGTGAGCGTACGTCGCGGCGCGGGTCCTTCCCGCGCGGCCCGATTACCCCGTCGCCGTCGCGATCCGCATAGAGCACGACGATGACGGGCAACCCGACCATGTCGGCCGCGGCGAGCAGGGCCCCGTACGGCTGGCCGCCGGCAACCGCGCCGTCGGAGAGGTACACCGTGAACGGGACGGCGACTCCCGATCCGCGGAGTCCCGCCGTCGCGGTCGCGATCGCCTTCCGCACCGGCGCGGGCGCCGGAATCGCGCCGGTCGCCGGCACGCCGCCGAGCCGGACCACGAGGTCGATGTCGCCCCGGACGGCGGGATTCACGACGTCGTCGCCCGTACCGAGCCGTCCGTCGAGCCCGGCCGTCACGAGCGGCTGACCCGGGAGGATCTCGTACGGCGTGCCACCGCCGTCGGTCGGATCACCGGTGAAGACGGCGCTCGCACCCCGCGCGCGCGCCGGCGCGAGCGTCAGCATGCCGGCGAGCACGAGCCCGACGAGCCGTCGCCCCTTCACCACGTCACCGGTGCGGCGTTGCTGCGCAGCAGCTCGCCGTCGTAGTCGGCTTCGAGTCGGACGCTCGCCGCGCCCGCGGATGCGAGGGCCGGCGGGAGCACGGCGGTCAGACGCTCGGGTGCGATCGCGACGACGCCCGGCGCGCCGGGCACCGGCGCGGGCGGATCCGGCGGCACCTCGACGGTGACGACCCCGTCGAGCCCGAGACGCGCAACCGTGGCGCCGGCGGTGACGACGATCGTCACCGGATAGCCGAGGCGGACCACGTTCTGGTGATCGTAGTTCGCGGTCACGATCAGCGTAACCGCGCCCTCGTCGACGGACGCCGTGACGGCGGCGACGGCGAGCGACGGCTCCGTGGAACCCGCCACGGCCTGGCCGCACAGCACCGCTACGAGCGCCAGCGCCGCGAGGACGGCGACCGCGCGCGTCATTCCTGTTCCTCGTCGCGCCGCGCGCCGGTCGCGATCCCGTGCTTCTCCATCCGGTAGCGGAGCGCGTCGCGCGAGAGACCGAGCAGCTTCGCCGCCCGCACCTGATTGCCCCCTGCCTGCGCGAGCGCCTGCTCGATCAGGCTTTTCTCCAGATCCGCCCAGACGATCCCGCTCGGCGGGAACGTGACCTGGAACTCGGTCGCCGCCGGCGCGGGCGGCAGCATTGCGAGGTCGCTCGGCTCGATCGCGCCGCCGTCGTTCAGGAGGACCGCCCGCTCCATGATGTTGGCGAGCTCCCGGATGTTGCCCGGCCAGCGGTACGCTTGAAGCGCCGCGCGCGCCGCGACGCCGAGCCGCGGCACCGGGACGCCGTACTGCGACGCGTGCACGCGCGCAAAATGCTCGGCAAGCTCGAGCACGTCGTCGCCGCGCCCTCGGAGCGGCGGCACGGAGATCTCGAGTACGCGAAGCCGATGGTACAGGTCCTCGCGAAACTCGCCCTTCCGGACCGCTCCCTCCAGGTCGCGATTGGTCGCCGCGAGCACCCACACGTCGGTCGCACGGTCGCGCACACTGCCGAGCCGGCGCACCGTGCGCTCTTCGATGACCTTCAGGAGCTTGGCCTGGACGGCGCCGCTCACATGCCCGATTTCGTCGAGGAAGAGCGTCCCCCCCTCGGCGGCCTCGATGAGACCCGGCTTCGCCGCGTGCGCGTCGGTGAACGCACCCCGCTCGTGGCCGAAGAGCTCGGACTCGAGGAGCGCCTCCGGGATCGCCGTGCAGTTGACCTCGATGAACGGCCCGCCCTTGCGGGAACCGGTCTGGTGCAGCGTCCGCGCGAGGAGACCTTTGCCGGTGCCGGTCTCGCCGACGATCAAGATCGTCGGCCCGCCGCCCTTCGCACGCTGCACGCCGCGCAGGCGCTCGACGGTGTGGCGGAGCTGCTGCATCGCCTCCGACTCGCCGATGAGGCCGCCGTGCCCGCGCCCGTCCAGCTGGCCGCGGTAGTAGCGCAGCTCCTGGCGCAGGCGATCGTTCTGCACGACGCGCTCGACGGCGAGCTCGAGCTCGGCGAGGCCGATCGGCTTCCGGACGAAGTCGGCGGCGCCGAGCCGCATGGCGGTGACCGCGTCGTCGAGCGTCGCGAAGGCGGTCATCATGATCACGAGCAGCGACGGGTCGTGCGCGCGCAGTCGCTGGAGCGTCTCGAGGCCGCTCAGACCGGGCAAGCGGTTGTCGAGCAAGATCAGGTCGGGTCGTTGCGCCTGCACGTGGGCGAGCGCGGCCTCCCCGCTGTCGGTCGTCTCGACCGTGTGCCCTATGCGCTCGAGCAAGCGGGCGAGGTTGCGGGCCAGCACCGGCTCGTCCTCGGCGATCAGCACCTGGAGGCCACGGACCGACGGCGTCGGCGCCTCTCCATTGCCCGGCTCGCGGTCGTATTTGCGGTCACTCGCCATGAAACGCATCATGCCGCGGAGAGAGCAACTTTCGTTCCGCTTACGCGGTGTCGCGGCCGCGATTTTCCTAGCAGAGGCCGGCGTGTGCAGCGACCCGATCCTCGCCGTGTGCGCGATATGCCCCACCGCTGCGGGATCTCACCCAGTCCGGCGCCGCCGGCACGCGCGGCACTCCCGAGCTTTTCTCGGCGAATGCCGCCGGCACGGCCGTTGCTTTCGGGCAGTTTCGCAGGAGGAGGAAAGTCATGCAGGCAAGCGTATCGATCGTGAGAAATGCGGTGCTCGTGGCGCTCGTCGCCGCAGGCACCATGGTCTCGACGGGTGGCCCGGCGGAGGCGCGCCGAGGCAGCAGCAGCTTCAAAGGGTCTGCGGCACTCACCGCGACCAGCGCCGACGCCGACGCGCGCGGCACGGTGAAGGTCGGCGTGAAGGGTGACGACGGCCGCTTCGATCTTTCGGCGCAGCGGCTCGATCGCAAGGCGACGTACGAGGTGATCGTCGGTGGCGTGAAGATTGCGACGTTCACCACGAGCGGCGGCGGCAGCGGCAAGGCGCGCCTCCGAACGCGGCCGCGCGGGCGCGACGGTGTGCTCGGGTTCGATCCGCGTAGCGCCGACGTCGTGGTGCGGGCCGCGACCGGGGCGGACGTGCTTTTCGGAACCGTCAGCGGCACGACCAAAGGCAACGACGACGGCGACGTCATCTGCTGCGTCCCGGACGACAGGGGCACCGAGTGCGAGGACCGAACGCCGGCCGAGTGCGCGGCGGAGGGCGGCATCGTTAGCACGGCGACGAGCTGCGTGCCGAATCCCTGCGAAGGCGCGACGCCGCCCGCCGGCGGCGACATCGTGTGCTGCATTCCCGACGACAGCGGCACCGAATGCGAGGACCGCACCCAGGCCGAATGCGCCGCGCAAGGCGGCACGGTCGTCGGCGCGAACTCCTGCGATCCCAATCCGTGCGCGGCCGCGCCGCCCTCGGATCCGGACGTCCAGTGCTGCCTCCCCGACGACGACGGTCACGAGTGTGAGGACCGCACGCCTGCGGAGTGCGCGGCGCAGGGTGGCGTGAACGTCGGCGCCGGCGTCTGCCAGCCCGACGCCTGTGCCGGCCTCGCGCCGCCGCCGACGGCCGACGTCCGTTGCTGCCTCGCGGACGACAGCGGCACCGAGTGCGAAGATCGCACCGCGGCGGAATGTGCCGCCGAAGGAGGCGTCGATCGCGGCGTGGGCGTCTGTGCCGCGAATTCCTGCGACGGGGTAACGTTCTAGGCGACGACGGACAGTAGACGAACGGCCCGGCGACGCCCTACGTCGCTGGGCCGCTTTCCATGGCGAAGGTCGGGGCACGGCTCTTGCGAAGCCCCGCGCACAGGAGGAATCGCACATGCGCATCATTCGGGCTCTGTCGGTCACGACAGCCATTCTCGTATCCGGCTCGTTCGCGTTCGCCGCTCCGCCGATCCCGGTCACGACCTGCGGCCAGGTCGTCAAAGGCAGCGGCCAGCTCGTGGCCGATCTCGATTGCTCGGCGAACGTCGGCGAGGCCGTGCATCTCACGGGCACATTGCTCTTGAACGGCTTCGTGCTGACGGGAGCGCCGACGTCTGACGTCGTGCGCTGCGAGACCGGAGCCTGCCGGGTCGTCGGGCCGGGCACCGTCACGGGCGGTGCCGACGGGGTCCGGAGCGACGGCGGCGCCCGCGTCGAAGCGGGCGCAATCATCACGGGGAACACCGGCGACGGCGTTCGCACCGACAAGACCGCGAAGGTCACAGGCGCGACGGTCTCGGCCAACGGCGGCGACGGGGTTCGCAGCAAGAAAGCCGCCGTTCTCAACGGGGCGAACATTCTCGACAACAGCGGTGACGGCGTGCGCACGGACCTGACGGCGACGGTCAAGGCATCGACCGTCAGCGGCAACGGGGGGAACGGCATCGACAGCGACACGATCGCCAAAGCCATGAAGGGGTCGGTCGTGACCGGCAACGGCTTCGACGGCATCCGCGGGATCCGCGCGCAGCTCCACGACTCGACGGCGACCGGCAACGCCACCGACGCAACGTGCGGGATCACGGACGAGTGTGCCGATGTCGCCTCGGATCTCTTTCCGAAGGTCAAGGGCACCAGCACCTGCGGCACGAGTCGCAATCCCGAGCTCGGAGGAACCTGGGGCGTCTGCAGCAACGACTGAGCGCGGGGCCCTCCGCCGCCTTCAGGCGGCGGAGAGCCCCGCGCTCAGTCCGGGCACGTCTTGAAGCGTTCGCAGATGGACCGTCCCAACGGCGACACCTGACGGACGCCGTCGCGTATCGCCTCCTCGCCGGGTCGAGTTTCCATGAACTCGGGGAGGTAGTCTTCCCACGGAGGGTCGTGCGACGTGATCACGAGGCGCCCGCTGGCTGCCGCGCTACGGTCGAGGACGACCTGACGTGCAGGCAGCGCACCATGATGGCCGACCCCCTCGACGCGCTCGATCATCCAGGGAGCGCCGAGGATACCGACCAGATCCACGTAGCGCTCGGCGTCGTCACCACGGATCTCGACGGGGATCTCCCACGTGGTGGTCATCGTCTCCGACGGCGCACCCGAAAGGAAAGCCATCCGCGCGCGAAAGACCCCCTCCAGCGCCGGAAATGCCAGATCACGATACCGACCGTGGTAACCGATCGAGGCGCTCGCCACGTCCACACAGACGGCCTCTCGTTCGCCACCGCGCGCGCTGAAGCAGACACGCGCAGGCGCCGGCCGCACCCATCCGTCGAGCGGTAGAATCCAGGCACGCCGGCCGTAGCCCAAGGGCACTTCGCGCGCGTCCTTGGGCGGGTCTCCACCAGGCCTTCGAGCCTCCCCGAACGTCACGACGCGGACGTCCGCCATGGAATCACGGGCGGTCCCATTCGGGACGGGCGCGAACGCCGCGAGCGCCGCGATCATCTGTACGCTGTCCGGCCCACGCAGATGGGGTTGGACGTCCCGGAACTGGTACCCCATGTCCCAGAAGGACGCCGCCAGGCGCTCGACATCGTGCATGGTGTAGCTCGGCATGGAAGCCGCCCCGGCGGCGATGCCGATCCGCCACACCACCGCGAACGAGAGCGGAAGCGCGAGCACGACGCCCGCAACCGCAGTGCTCGCCCACCGACCCATTGCCGAGCCTGCGGCGCGGCGAAAGCCGAGGCCAGCGAAGACGGCCAGCCCTGGCAAGGTGGTCAAGTAGTAGTGCGGCGAGAACAGGACACGCCGCGACAGCACGGAGGCGACGACCGCCTGTCCGACGACTGCGAGAACGATCGAGGCGAGCATCCATCGGCGCCGGCGCTCCACGGTCCACGTTCGCCACACGACGCGGAGTCGAGGCGCAACGGCCGTCGCCAGCAGCACGGCTGCACCCACCACCACACCGTGCCACGGCTGCTCGATCAGGCCTTGGCCGTTGTACCACCAGGTCGTCGCCGAAACGGCGAGCGACGGAACGACGGCGCCACCCACGGCGGCGACCACATCCCGAATCGGGTGCCGACCGGACACATACGCCGCGGCCAGCACCACCGGCGCGACCAACAGTGCCGCCAGCGTCCCCTCGGCCGCCAACGCCAGGCTGGCGCCCGTCGCACACGCCGCACGCATCGAGCCGTCGCTGACGACCCGCAGCAGCGCCGCCGTCAGGCAGGCGACCCCGAGCGGGGCAAGGACCGGGTTCCACAGGTTCGGGTACCCGCTCGCCAGGATCACGAGCCCCAGGAAGAGGGCGACGGGCTTCCAGCCCAGATCGGCACCGAAGTGCACCCGCACGCTGCGGTCGAACACCCACACACTCACGATCAGCAACGCCGAGACGATGAGATGCTGGCCAACCGGCCCGAGACCCAGCGCGAGGGTCACCGCCAGGAGGCGCACCCACAGGACGCCCTGTCGGAAATGGCCGAAGGAGGCTTCGCACCCCTCGTAGACACCGAACGCCAAGCCATCACGCGCCAGCAGAAAATCGCGCGCGGTGTCCTTGTGCGCCGTCGGCTCGAGGCCCATGGCGAGCAGATACCCCCCCACGAGCGCAGCGATCAGCGCCGCACGCCGAAGCTCCGCCGACGTTTCGTTCGGTCCGCTGGGCATCTACTCACGAAACGATGCGATTGGCCTCGAGAAAGGTGAACAGACCTTCGGCAACGCGGCGGTTCCCCTCCGCAGAGTGATGGATGAAGTCGATGTACAGCGGCTCGCGATCTTGCGCGTCGAGTTCCGCGCGCACGTCGAACAGATAGACGCCGGCAGCAGGGCCAGCCGTGTGCGCGACACGGACGAGCACGTCGTTGTAGCGCTCGATCGTCCTTTCCCAACCCATGGTATCCGCCCGCCACGCTTCCCAGCGTGACAGCTGGGCGTTCCGCTCGCGGCGGGTCGTTTGATAGTAGAATGGGTTGATCGGCATCAGGACGAGCTTCGTCCCCTTCGCTCGGCACACCTCGATCAGCTCGTGGAGCAAGCGCTCTTCGTTGGCGAGCATGGCCTCTTCCGGAACCTGGAAAAGACTGCCCGGCAGCGCCGCCGCCAGCATCCCTGCCACCGGCATGAGGACGGGCACGAGGTAGTGCAGCGTCGCCGACCAACCGAGGATGCCTGCGACGTTCGATCGATAGGGCGCCCAGGTGGTGTCCGGTGTCCACCCCGCACGGTACGTCAGCAGGAGAGCCACGTCGTTGGCGGTCTGCAACGTGATCGCCACCGGGTGATAGTGCTCCAGGACGTCGCGGTAGAAGCGCTCGATCGACTGCTGCAGGTTGTACGACTGCACCCCGGCGTTGACGACCGCCAGAGGCGACGCGGCGTCCCGTAGCAGCGCATCCAAGGCGAACGGGTACGTCTCCTCGTCGCGCAGGCCGTGCCCGAACGGCACGGAATCACCCAACGCCACGATGACGTCTGCGCCGGTTGCAGGCGCCTTCTGAGTCGGGCTGATGCGAAACCCGAACTCGTCCATGGTGAGCCCCTGCCCCTCGTCACGAAAATTCGGCACGTACGCGTAGCCACGCTTGTCGTCCACCCGGACGACGTGCTCGACCTCGTAGGGTCGGCGCCCCGTCAACCAGCTTCCGTTGCGCACCCGATACACGACCTGCAAACAACCCTCGAGGCCAACGAGGCAGGCGAGAAGCACGGGCAGCCATGTGAACGATCGCCGCATGGGCGCCATCTTCAGATCGGCCATCCTCGAACCAAGATCACGCCGAGCGCGACGAGGACCAGCGCGAGCACCGCGTTTGCACGTCCGAGCAACGAGGCCCGGCGTCGGAGCTTCTCCGTCAGGGCCGAGCGGGGTGCGAGCTCCACGGCGCGTGAGACGCGGGGCCCGACCACGAAGTCGTGGATCGAGCTCACGACGAGCACCAGCGCATTGAAGGCACCCGTCACGAGCAGGACCCCGAAACCTCCCCACCCGACGGTGCGGAATCTCGTGCCGGTCTCGCGCAGGAACGCCGCCGCCGTCGCGCGGTCGCCCTGCCGGAGCCATGGCATCACCATGATCATCAGAAAGAACATGCCGCCGATCCAGGTGATCGCGGCGAGCACGTGCACCCAAACCGAGAACACGTAGAGCGCGTGCATCACTTCACGCGCTTGTCGGCCGAGGTCGGCGAGCCGGCGAACCGGATCACGCCATCAAGCCGACTTGCGAGCGAGGAGCCGCTTGCGAACACCGGCGGGATCGAACCGGCTCTCGGTCTCAGCCTTCACGGCAGCGGCGCGAGACGCACGTGCGGCAACGTACTCGTCGATCTCGGTGCGGTGGCGGAGATAGTACGCGATGACGGCGTAGGTATCGGCCAAGCTGAGCGACGGATACTGGGATGAAATCTCTTCGGCGGTCGCTCCATCGGTGAACGCTCCCACGACGACTTCGAGCGCCACGCGAGTTCCCCCAACGCGGACGACTCCGTCGACGTCACGTTCAAGCGGAGCCGGGGAGCTTTTGATCGCCAACGACACGTTCCAGCCCATAGCACGTGGACCCCGCGCTGAATATCGCCGCCCGCGCGACCCCTTCTCTCGGTTTCACGACTCGATCGGGGCCACGACGGAACGCGCTGAGGCACGCCGATCGTCTCCGTAAGTAGACAGACTTTCACTGGTTCTGTGACCTGCCCCTCGCCGCAAATCGTCGCGACGATCGGTGACGTTTTCACCGCTACCGTCGATGGTCAGGGCGTCCATGTTCAACGTCCTTCTGCTCCTTCCCTGCGCCGTCGTCTCCGCCTGCCGCACCTGCCTCGACCTCGCGCTGGAGCTGCTTGCCCTCCGCCAACAGCAAACGTTCGCGCAGGGAGCCAGTACCGGACGGCACCAGCCTTCGATCCGATCAAAGCCTTGCCCGACACGGCGCGCGGCGGTAGAGGGCCGCCATGCCCGCGATCGTGTTGGCGCCTCGGATCGTCGCCAACCCCGAAATCCTGGGAGGAAGGGTCATCATCGAGGGGACCCGCCTCAGCGTCGAGTTCATTCTCGGCCAACTCGGCCGTGGCCTCGCCGTCGACGAAGTCGTCACGGAATGCGGCGTCCCGTGTGACGATGTGCTTGCGGCGGTACGCTTCGCGGCGAACACGGTTGGCTGGGACGCGTATCTCGCACCCGAGCGCTAGTTCGTGGAACGATCGAGCGGTCTGCGATTTCTCGCCGACGAGAACATCGCGGCCTCTGCGATCGATAGCCTCCGCGGCCTTGGCATCGACGTGGTCACCGTCGACGACCGGCGCCTCCGAGGCTTCCCGGATCGCCGACTCCTCGATGCCGCGACCGCCGAGCATCGCGTCATCCTGACGCAGGGCACTGACTTCGGCACCTCAGCTGGCCGCTTTCGCCGCAAGCGGCCAGCGCCCGCGCGTCACCAACGCCGACCGTTGGTTCTGGATCGGCCTGCGCCTGCGCTGGGCGCGGTGGTCCGACGTCCTCATCTCCACCCGGCCCTCCGTGCATCACGGCGGAAGAGGCCGCGATGCTTCACGACAACTTCGCTACCGCAGGGGTCCTGATGCCCGATCCCGTCGCTCCCGCTGAACTGATCCGATGAAAGGGGATACCATGAGGTCCGCAAGAACCACGCCCGAGTCCAAATCGACGGCGCGACGCAGGAGGGGTTGGACAACTGGAGCACTCGTGGTCATCGGCGTCGCCGCACTAGCCGTCGCGTGCGGCGACGGTGGGGGTGGTGGCGACGACGAAGCGAAGATCACTAACGTGTACTTCGCAGGTGTCACCACGCCAGGAAGCACGTGCCCCGAAGGGGCGGCGGAGGCGTACCGCACCGGCCACACTCTCGTGTGCCACCAGTGTACGGACGATCGGGACTGCATCGACGCCGCCAATGGACCAGCGTGCAGGGCGTTGTGCGGCCCCGGCTGCGAGGACGACACGGGCGGGTGCTGTCCGGTGCGTGTTTGCAAGCTACGAACGACGCCGTAACCGCGTCGTGATGCGAGGCTGGCCTCGGTAGGCGAGGCCGGCGAGCAATCTCGGGCACGGAGGGCGCTGCATATGCGCCTTCCCGTGCTCGACCCATGGGAGAACTGCGCCTTGCAGTTCGAGCTTCGTCGCCCGCTCCGAACCGACCGCCTCCGCAGCCAGCATGAAGGCCCAGCTCGCAACGATACGGCGCGAGATCGCGAATCTCCTTCGCGCGATTGAACGCGGCAGCGCCCCGGGGGCCCTCGTGGAGCGGATCGCTGGGAAAGAAGACGAAGGCCGTAGGCTGGCGGCCGCGATCGACGCTGTCGGTCGCCCAGCGCCCAAGCACGCGGACCTGGCTCGTATCAACCGATTGCTGACTGACCACATGAACCGCTTCAGCGACGTGATGCGGAGCGATGTCGTTCGTGCTCGGCGAGCGCTTCAACAGCTACTGACCAAGCACGTTCTCTTCACGCCCACGACGCTGCCAGATGGGCGCCGCACGTATCGACTCGAAGCGACCCTGAGTCTTGGCGGGCTCTTACGCGGTGACGACTGTAGTAAGGGAGCGTCCCCGACGGGATTTGAACCCGGTCGGAATCTTGAAAAGACTTAGGTTTTTTCGCTCGAATGTGTCTGGAAGTGTCTGAA
>JADYZW010000041.1 GCA_020852955.1 Deltaproteobacteria bacterium
TCCACATCGAGCCGTACGAGAAGATGCTGCGCGTGCGCTTCCGCATGGACGGCGTGCTCTACGAGATCATGCAGCCGCCGGTGAAGCTCAAGAACGCCATCACCTCGCGCGTGAAGGTCATGGCGTCCCTCGACATCGCCGAGCGGCGCATGCCGCAGGACGGCCGCATCAAGCTCAAGCTCGGCAACAACCGCGAGATGGACTTTCGCGTCTCGGTGCTGCCGACGATCTTCGGCGAGAAGGTCGTGCTGCGCCTCCTCGACAAATCCAATCTCCAGCTCGACATGACGAAGCTCGGCTTCGAGGAGAAGGCGCTCGCGGACTTCAAGGAGTCGATCTACCGCCCGCACGGCATGGTGCTCGTCACCGGCCCGACCGGCAGCGGCAAGACCACCACGCTCTACTCGGCGCTCGCCGAGCTCAACAAGACGGCGAGCAACATCTCGACCGCCGAGGACCCCGTCGAGTTCAACCTCGTCGGCATCAACCAGGTGCAGATGCACGAGGCGATCGGCCTCACCTTCGCGTCGTCGTTGCGCTCGTTCCTGCGCCAGGACCCCGACATCATCATGGTCGGCGAGATCCGCGACTTCGAGACCGCCGAGATCGGCGTGAAGGCCGCCCTCACCGGCCACCTGGTGCTCTCGACGCTCCACACCAACGACGCGCCCTCGACGATCAACCGCCTCCTCAACATGGGCGTCGAGCCGTTCCTGGTGGCGTCGTCGATCAACCTCATCATGGCGCAGCGCCTGGTGCGCGTGATCTGCGCCAACTGCAAGGAGGAGGCGCCGATGACGCCCGACGCGTTGCTCGACATCGGTACGCCGCCCGAAATGGCAGAGCACATGACGTGCTCTCGCGGCGCCGGTTGCGGCAACTGCAACGGCACCGGCTACAAGGGTCGCCTCGCGCTCTACGAAGTGATGCCGATGCACGAATCCATCCGCGACGCCGTCATCGCGGGAGCGTCCACGGCCGAGGTGAAGCGGACCGCCGTCGGGACCGGCATGACCACCCTCCGCCGCAGCGGCATCAACAAGATCGCCGACGGCGTGACGACCGTCGAAGAAGTACTGCGGATCACGATGCCGGACTCGCAAGCGGGCTGACGTTCCTCCCCGGCATGTCCCTTGCTCCCTGCGTGGATTCGCGGAGGTACGCCCGATGGTGAACATCCAGGACTTCCTTCAACTCATGCTGGAAGCGGGGGCTTCCGACCTACACGTGACCCAGGACAGCCCGCCGCTGATCCGGGTCCACGGCGAACTCCGACCGCTCGCGTACCCGCCGCTCACCGCGACCGATACCCGGCAGCTCTGCTACAGCATCCTGACCGAGGCGCAGAAGAAGAAGTTCGAAGAGGAAAGCGAGCTCGACTTCTCGTTCGCCGCCAAGGGCGTCTGCCGCTTCCGCGGCAACCTCTACAACCAGAAGGGCGCCGTCGGCGGCGCCTTCCGCGCCATCCCGTACGAGATCCCACCGCTCGACAAGCTCGGCCTGCCGCGCTCGGTGATGGAGCTCGCCGCCCTGCCGCGCGGCCTCGTGCTCGTGACGGGACCGACGGGCAGCGGCAAATCGACCACGCTCGCCGCCATCATCGACAAGATCAACGCCACCAGGCCCGAGCACATCATCACGGTCGAGGACCCGATCGAGTTCGTGCACAACCACAAGCGGGCGATGATCAACCAGCGCGAGGTCTTCGCGGACACCCACGGCTTCGCGCCCGCCTTGAAGCACGTGCTCCGACAAGATCCGGACATCGTGCTCATCGGCGAAATGCGCGATCTCGAGACGATCGAAGCGGCGCTGGTCGTCGCCGAGACGGGCCACCTCGTGTTCTCGACCCTGCACACCAACTGCGCGGTGCAGACCATCAACCGCGTCATCGACGTCTTCCCGCCGCACCAGCAGGAGCAGGTCCGCGCGCAGCTCTCGCTCGTGCTGCAGGGCGTGGTGTCGCAGCAGCTCCTCCCGCGCGCCGACGGCCGCGGCCGCTGCCTCGCCGCCGAGGTGATGATCCCGAACGCCGCCATCCGGAACCTCATCCGCGAGGCGAAGGTGCATCAGATCTACTCGCAGATGCAGGTCGGACAGCAGAAGTTCGGCATGCAGACCATGAGCCAGGCGCTCGTCGACCTGCACCAGCGCCGCCTGGTCACGACCGACGAGGCCCTCGGCCACGCGACCGAGCCCGACGAGCTCAAGACCATGTTGGGGCACCAGGCCGGCATCGTCGAGAAGGTGCGGCCGATGGCGCGCCACTGAGCGCAACGCGCCGAAGCGAGCGAAGGAGGCGGTAAGCCATGCCGGTATTCAAGTGGGTGGGCGTCGGACCGAACGGCGAGACGATGCGCGGCGAGATGGAGGCGATGACCCGTCAGGCGGTCATCACGCGGCTGCGCACCCAGCGGATCAATCCGAGCCCGGAGAAGATCAAGGAGAAGGGCAAGGGCTTCGATCGCGAGATCAACCTGCCGTCCTTCGGCTCGCCGGTGAAGCAGCACGACATCGTCGTGTTCACGCGGCAGTTCGCGACGATGATCGACGCCGGCCTCCCGCTCGTACAGTGCCTCGACATCTTGTCGCAGCAGTCCGAGAGCAAGGCGCTCTGCAAGGCCCTGAAGGAGGTGAAGGAGGAGGTCGAGGCCGGTTCCACCTTCGCGGCGGCGCTCAAGAAGCACCCCAAGATCTTCTCCGACCTCTACGCGAACATGGTGGCGGCCGGCGAGGTCGGCGGCATCCTCGACACGATCCTGAACCGCCTCGCGTCGTACATGGAGAAGATCGTCAAGCTGAAGAGCAAGATCAAGGGCGCGATGATCTATCCCGCCTGCATCATCTCGGCCGCCGTCCTCGTGACCGGCATCCTCCTCGTGTACGTGATCCCGGTCTTCGCCGAGCTCTTCAACAGCTTCGGGCAGGCGCTCCCGGCGCCGACCCAGTTCGTCATCAACCTCTCGAACTTCACCATCAACAACTTCTGGATCATCATCGGCGGCATGATCGCGGTCGCGGGCGGGTTCGTCTTCACGTCCCGCACCGAGCGCGGCCGCTACTACCTCGACAAGGTGGGGCTCCGTCTGCCGGTCTTCGGCGACATCATCCGCAAGACCGCGATCGCGCGCTTCGCGCGTACGCTCGGCACGCTGGTGTCGTCCGGCGTGCCGATCCTCGACGCCCTCACCATCACCGGCCGGACCGCCGGCAACAAGATCATCGAGGAGGCGATCTTCGCCACCCGTGCCAGCATCAGCGAGGGCAAGACGATCGCCGAGCCGCTCATCGCGTCCAAGGTGTTCCCGCCGATGGTCTGCCAGATGATCGCGGTCGGCGAGACGACCGGCGCACTCGACCAGATGCTGCAGAAGATCGCCGACTTCTACGAGGACGAGGTCGACAACGCCGTCGCCAACCTGACGTCGCTCATGGAGCCGATGGTGATCCTGATCCTCGGCGGCCTGATCGGCGGCCTGGTGGTCTCGATGTACCTGCCGATCTTCAAGCTCGGATCGGTGCTGTCCTGAGCGTCGGCGGGATGAGCGCGCCGTCCGCCGACGACACGTCCGCGGGTGCGGGCGGCGCCGCGTCCGCGCGGCGCGACCAGCCGCTCCGCCGGCGGCTCGGCTGGTTCCTCGTCGTCCGCACCGTGCTGGTGACGATGTTCCTGGCCTTCGCGGCCTGGGTGTACGGGCCGCAGCCGGCCGCGGGGCCCGACCCGCGCCTCGGCCTGATCGCGCTCGGCTACGGCGTGACCGCGATCTCGGCGCTGCTCCTGCCGCGCGTCCAGCGGATCGTGCTCTTCGCGGGCACGCAGGTCACGGTCGATCTCGCGCTCGTGACGCTCGTGATCCTCGCGACGGGCGGCCTCGCGAGCCCGCTCGCCGTCCTCTACAACGTCGTCATCCTGAACAGCGCCCTGCTACGCCTCGGGCGCGGCGTGGTGGCGACCGCCGCCGCCGCGGCGATCGTCTACGGCGCGCTGATGGCGGAGCTCGCGGCCGCGGCGCCGGGCGGGATGCCGCTCGGACCGCACGCGGCCAGCCACGGAACGATCATCCTCTCGTTCTTCGCGATCGCCGGGCTCGCCCGCTACCTCTCGACGCAGCTCGCTGCCGCGGAGAGCCTGCTCGCCGCCCGCCAGGAGGATCTCGGGCGTATCGAGGTGCTGCAGCAGCTGGTGGCGAACGCCGTCGACAACGGCCTCGTCGTGACCGACGGCAACGGCCGCATGGTCTCCGCCAACCCGACCGCCGTCGAGATCCTGGGGCTGGTGCCGGGCGCCTCGGGCGTGGCGCTCGGCGACGTCCTGCCCGGCGCCGCGGGGCTCGCCGCCGACGGTGCCGCCGTCGAGCTCGCGCTCGGCGACTCCGGCGAAGCGCAACGCCATCTGCGCGTGAAGGTCGGCACGTTGACCGACACCTACCAGCACGCGATCGGCCGCATCTACGTGCTCCAGGACGTCACCACCGTGCGCGAGCTCGAGGCGCGCCTGCGCGAGCAGGAGCAGCTCGAGGCCTACGCCGACACCGTCCGCACCACGAGCGCGACCGACGTCACCGTCTTCGAGGGGCTGGTCGGCGAGAGCGAGCCGATGCGTCGGGTGTTCGGGCTCGTCGAGAAGGTCGCGCCGAGCGACTCGACGGTGCTCGTCACCGGCGAGAGCGGCACCGGCAAGGAGCTCGTAGCGCGGGCCATCCACACCCGCAGCCCCCGTGCCGGCCGCGAGTTCGTCCCGGTGAACTGCGGCGCCATCCCCGACACGCTCATCGAGAGCGAGCTCTTCGGGCACGTACGCGGCGCGTTCACGGGCGCGGTTGCCGACCGGCCCGGCCTCTTTCGCCAGGCCCATCGCGGCACCATCTTCCTCGACGAGATCGGCGAGCTGCCGCTGCCGATGCAGGTGCGCCTGCTGCGCGTTCTGCAAGAGCGGCAGGTGGTGCCGGTCGGCGGCACCACCGCGATGCCGGTGGACGTGCGCGTCGTCGCCGCGACCAACCGGGACCTCGAACGCCTCGTCGCCGAGGGCAAGTTTCGCGAGGACCTCTACTACCGGTTGAACGTCATCCGCATCGAGACGCCGTCGCTGCGGGCGCGCCCGGAGGACATTCCGCTCCTCCTCGTGCACCTGCTGCGCACCTGCTCCGCGCGCCACGGCAAGACCGTCGAGCGGGTGTCGCCGCGCACGCTCCGCACCCTCTGCACCTACGCCTATCCCGGCAACATCCGCGAACTCGAGAACGTCGTCGACCACGCGATCACCCTCTGCGAGGGCGACACCTTGACCGAGCAGGACCTGCCCGCACAGGTCATGGCGCACGGCGAGACCGCAGCCGGCGAGCCCGAGCCTCCGGCGCCGCCCGTCTTCGGCGACGGCCGCAACCTCGACGAGCAGCTCGAGACCTACGAGAAGGACATGCTGCTCGCCGCCCTCGAGCGCGCCGGCGGGGTCCGCAAGCGCGCCGCCGAGCTCCTCGGCATCAAGTATCGCAGCCTCCGTCACCGTCTCTCGAAGTACGGCCTCGCGAGCCCCGACGACGACGACCTCGATCTCGGCTCCGCGCTGAACTGACGCGGCGCCGGCTCCCGACGCCGGCGCGCGGTGAACGCGCGCCGTCGTCGGTCGTGGCCTACGCTCGCCGCACGCGACGTCGCATGCTCGACCGCGCACGAGCCGCCCTGGGTCGGCGCGACCACCCCGTCGCCGGACCCGTCGAACCGGCCCGGGGCCCGACCGGCCCCCGCGCCACGCGAGCGGCAGGGACGCGATGGCGCAGGGGCTGCGCGCCATGTCGTCGGCGACCCGATCAGCGGCGCATTCGTGACGGTCAAAAAGTGTCACCGCCAAGGAATTCGCCGGTTTTTGGCGACCTCGCGCCGCGCACGCGTTGCGGCTTCGTACACGAAGCGGCGGCGCGGACGCGGAGGCGACTCGCGGGTCGGCGCGGCGCGCAGGCGCGAAATCCGCGTTCCCATTGGAGACCGCGCGCGCCGCCGGCCGCCGCCGCCGGGTGCCCGCATCCCATGGCACCTCGCTTGCTCCCCCAGCGCTCCAACAAATCGGCTTCGGGACGATGAACGCCCCGAGACACTAGGAGGCAGACACAATGACTAAGCAGAATCAGTCCGGTTTCACCCTGATCGAGCTTCTGGTCGTCGTCGCGATCATCGGCATCTTGGCCGCGATCGCGATTCCGCAGTTCGCCGCGTACCGCGCCAAGGGCTTCGACGCCCGGGCCGAGAGCGATTGCCGCAATGCCGCAACGGCCGAGGAAGCGTACTTCGTCGACAACGCGACGTACTCGGACGCGGCGGCGTCGCTGCCCGGCTTCGTGCAGTCGGAAGACGTCAACGTCGCGCTCACCGCGAGCGACACCGACTTCAGCGTGACCTGCGACTCGCCGAAGGGCACCACGGGCTTCTCGTGCACCTGGACGAGCAACCCGACGAGCGGCGAGCCGAACATGGTGTGCACCACGTCCTGATGTCGGCGATCGGCTGACACTGGTGTGACCGCAACGGCGCGGGCGGACCTCCGGGTCCGCCCGCGTCTCATTTTGGTGGAGGAGAGCGAGTCGGGATGCGCGAACGGCTGACGCTGCACGGACTCTGGATCGCCACCGCCCTCACGATCCTCGTCCCTTCCTTCGCGGACCCCGACCTCTGGGGTCACCTGATCTTCGGCTCCTCGCTCCTCGCCGGCACCCTCCCGCTCGAGAACACGTTCTCCTACACCACCCCCTCCCAGCCCTGGGTGAACCACGAGATCCTGTCCGAAGGCGCGATGGCGCTCGCCTATCGGCTCGCCGGATCGGCGGGGCTCGTGGCGTTGAAGGTCGCGCTCGGTCTCGCGACCGCCGCGGTGCTGTGGCGAACGGCGCGGCGGCGGAGCGGCGACGCCCTCGCCGCGACCCTCGCGGTCGTCTTCGCGCTCTACGTGATGCGCCCGGGCTTCATGATCCGGCCGCAGCTCTTCACGATGCTCTTCCTCGCAGTGGCGCTCGAGATCGTGAGCGCGAGCGGTCGACGCGCCGCGGGCGGCGCCTGGACGCTCCCGCTCCTGGTCGCCCTCTGGGTGAACGTGCACGGCGGCGTGCTCGCCGGGGTCGGGCTCGTCGCCGCCGCCCTGGCGGCGGCGCGCACCGTGGAGCTCTGGTACGGCACGCTCGAGATCCGCGACGCGGTCGGCTCGGCGCTCCTCGTCGCCCTGACGGCGGCGGCCCTCGCCGTGAACCCGTACGGCACCCGCCTCGTCGGGTTCCTGCTGCACGACGTCACGCCGGCCGTGCCGATCACCGAGTGGGCGTCGGTCGGCCTCCTCGACGCCTCGTTCCCCATCTTCAAGCTGATGCTGCTGATCGCGGCGGTGGGGACCGTGATCCTCAGACCCGCGCTCGCCGAGGCCGCCGTGGTCGCGGCGACCGCCGTCGTGGCGCTCCGCCACCAGCGCCACGTGCCGCTCTTCGCGATCGCCGCCGCGCCGCTCGTCGCGGCGACGCTCGTCGCGCTCGGACGCCGCTGGGCAGCCACCGCCGGCGCCAGGCTGCCGGCCCTCGCGCGCGCCGCGCTCACCGCCGCGGCGGCGATGCAGGTCGTGTTCGCGATCCTTCTCGCGGGCGCGTGGCGCGGCGAGATCACCGTGCTCCCGAGCCACTATCCCGTCCAGGCCGTCCGCTTCCTGGTGCAGAACGACATCGTCGGCAACGTCGCGCTCCCGTTCAGCTGGGGCGAGTACGCGCTCTGGGCGCTGCCGGCCGGCTCGCGGGTGGCCGTCGACGGCCGCTTCACGACCGCCTACCCGCAGGACCTCCTCGCCGCCGCCTGGCGCTTCATGACCGGCGAGCCCGGATGGGACGACCTCCTGAACCGCTACCCGACCGACCTCGTCATCGCCGACCGCGCCCACGGGTCGGCCGAGCGCCTGCGCGGGCACCCGGATTGGCAATACGTGTACTCGGACAAGGTGAGCTTCGTCTTCCTGCGGATCGGCGCGCGCCACGCGGACGCGCTCGCGCGCTTCCACGCCGGGCAGCTCGTCTACGACGCCAAGCCATTCGCGACGACCTTCCCCGCCGCCGACCGCTCGTGGGCGCCGCCGCCGCGCGACGCGCGCATGGCCGCGAGCGCGGCCACCTTCCCCGGCCGATTCTGAGGTTCACGGCCCGCCGGTCTCTGCTACATTGGCCCGCGCCATGGAGACCCTGACGCTCGCGTTCGTCTTCACCTTCGGCGCGATCATCGGCAGCTTCCTGAACGTCTGCATCGCACGGCTCCCCGACGGGCGCTCGGTCGCGCGGCCGCCGTCGCACTGTCCGAAGTGTCGTGCCTTTCTCGCCTGGTACGACAACGTCCCGGTCCTGAGCTACCTCCTGCTGGCGGGCCGCTGCCGCGCCTGCCACGTCCGGATCTCGGCGATCTATCCCGCCGTCGAGGTGCTGACCGGCGCGCTCGCGATCGCCCTCTTCCTGCGGCTCGGGCCGACCTTGGCGTTCGTCGGCTCCTTCGCCTTCGCCGCCGCGCTCGTCGTCATCACCTTCATCGATCTCGACCATCAGATCATTCCGGACGTCATCAGCCTTCCGGGCATCGCGATCGGCCTCGCCTTCTCGGCCGTATCGCCGCTCGTGACCCCGGGCGACGCGCTCCTCGGCGTGCTCGCCGGGGGCGGAACGTTGCTCGCCGTCGCGTGGACCTATCAGAAGCTCCGCGGCGTCGAGGGCATGGGCGGCGGCGACGTCAAGCTCCTCGCGATGATCGGCGCCTTCCTCGGCTGGCAGAGCATCTTCGTGACGCTCTTCGTCGGCTCGGTGATCGGCTCGCTGATCGGCGTCGCCATGATGCTCTACGAGGGCGCCGACACGAAGCTCGCGATTCCGTTCGGCCCGTTCCTCGCGGGCGGCGCGCTCGTCTACCTCTTCTGGGGCGAGCGCATTCTCGCCTTCTACTTCGGGAGCTGAGCCGGCGCGGCGTCGGCCGCGAACGCCTCGCCGCGCTCGGCGAGCCGCACGAACGGCGAGGTACCGTCGCGCTGCGGGCCGCGGTACCGGTAGACGGGACGATCGGGGTAGCGGCGCGCGAGCGCCGTGTCCTCCGCTCCGAGCTCGCGCGCCCACACGATCGGACCGTCGAGCGCCGGCGCGTTGAGATAGAGGTAGGGCGCGAACTGCAGCATGCCGGCGCGGTCGCGCGCCAGCTCGGCGGCGCAGCGCGGCGTGAGCTTCCGGTCGTCGGGAAGGCGCAGCAACGCGTCGGGGCTCGCTCCGGGGACGCGGCGCCCCGGCGACGCGTCCGCGAGCGCGGCCGCGAGGCGTCCCTCGGCATCCGGTCCGGGCGCGAGACGCGCGAGCTCGTCGCCGAGCCGGCAGGCATCGGCGCGCTTGTAGTAGCGGGTCGAGCGCGCCATCGGCACGCCGCGCGCCCACATGCGCACGATGAGCCGGGAGCCGAGCCCGTCCGGAACGAAGATCAGGGCGCGGTCGATGCCGGCGTGGCGCGCGTCCTCCTCGGGATGGAGAGCGATCGCCGTCCCGCGCGTCGCGTGCGAGGCGAGGCGGGCCGGGGCGAGCCCGATCGTGGCGACGATCGCCATCGTCGCGACCGCCACGGTCGCGACGTCGCCGAGCGCGAGGCGCGTGCCCGGAAACGCGCGCCGCCGATCGGCGAGCCCGACGACTCCGGCCGCCACGAGCACGACGAGCGCCGGCACCGCAGAGAACACGAGACGCGGCCCGAACAGCGTGTCGCGGTGGAAATAGAAGAAGAGGCCTGCGACGAGCGTCAGCACGTAGCCCGCGAGGAGACGGGTCCTCCCCGCCGCGAACCAGCAGCCGGCCGCCGCCAGGAGCGTGACCGGCAGCGGCCACTCGAGGAGGTAGACGTTGGTCTGGTGCGCGTCGATCGCGGTCAGGCCGACGGCGCGCGCGAGGGTGAGCGTCGAGCCCCAGGGCACATCGCGCTCGAGGCCGAGGAGCGTGCCCTGAACGAGCGCGTAGGTGAACGTGAGAGGGCTCCCGGTGGTCGCGCGGTTGTAGACGAGCGTCGGAAGCAGCGCGACGGTGGCGGCCGCCGCGCCGGCCACCACCGTCGCGATCCCGCCCCGCGCGCGCAGCGCCGCGACGGCGCTCGGCACCGCGACCAGCGCGAGCGCGAGCGCGTCGAGCGGCCGCAGACCGAGCCCGAGGCCGACCGCCGCGCCGAGCACGGCGCCCGCGCGCGCGCGCCCCGCCGCCACCGCCGGCAACGCGGCGAGACCGGCCGTGACGGCGAGAGCCGTCGGCAGGTGGTTCATGGCGCTCGCGTCGATCGCGACGACGAACGGCGACGCCAGGACGAGCACCGCCGCGAGGCGCGCCGTGCGCTCGTCGAGCCCGGCGGAGCGCGCCAGCGCATGGACGGCGGCCGGTAGCGCCGCGGCGAGGAGCGGCGTCACCAGCCACGGCGCGCCGACCGCGAGCCCGAGCGCCAACAGCATGGGATGGATCGGCGGGTACTGCCCGAACCATCCGTGCGGCGTGACGGGCGCGAAGAGCGTCTCGAAGTGCGCCGGCAACGGCGGCGGCGGCGCGACCCATTCCCCGGAGAGCAGCAGACGCGCCTGGA
The DNA here is from genome assembly GCA_020852955.1 of Deltaproteobacteria bacterium. Classification (GTDB taxonomy): domain Bacteria; phylum Desulfobacterota; class Binatia; order UTPRO1; family UTPRO1; genus UTPRO1. The sequence goes on from JADYZW010000041.1 coordinate 10,603, forward strand.
AGTACTGCACCCACGCGTCGATCACCGGCGGCATGCGCCCGAAGTGCCACCAGGCGACCGCCGCCGCCTCGACCGCCGCGAGCACCCCGACCGCCGCCAGGAACCTCCGGGGCGACGGCGCGAGCGCGCGGGCGAGCCCCGCACGCACGGACGCCGCGACGCGTTCGCGCCCGAGGAGCAAGGCGAGAACGGTCAGCAGCACGACGACCAGCAGCGCCGCGGCCGAGCGCGTCCACGCGGCGCCGTAATAGGCGCCGTCGGTAACCCCGGTCCACGCCCCGACCGGCAGGAGCCCGAGCAGCGCCCAGAGGCTGAGGAGGACGGCGAGGACGCGGTCCATCACCGGAATATCGGCCGCCCTGCCCCGGAGCTTGAGCGGTCGCGACCCGCTACGAGTACCGATTCCCCGGCCGTACCCGGGGCGTAGAAGGGAGGCCGGAGGCGACGACGATGCAGCGGCTGGACGAAGCGCGGGGCTTCACGGTGATGGAGTTGCTCGTGGTGGCGGGAGCGCTCGGCCTCCTGGCGACCGGCGCGGCGCTCGGATGGGCGCGGCTCGAGTCGGTCTTCCGGCTCGACGCCGCGACCCATGCGCTCGCCGCCGACCTGCACGACGCCCGCGTGCTCGCGATCGCGTCGGCGGCGCGCGCGCGCCTCGTCTTCGCGCGCGGCGCGGCGAGCTACCGCGTCGAGCGCGCCGACGACGCCGGCACGTTCCACCTGACCGCCCTTCGCGCCCTCCCGCGCGGCGTGCTGATCGCCGACGCCAACTCGAGCGGCGACCTCGTGTTCTCGCCGCGCGGCGTCGCCGAGAACGGCACGGTCGTGCTGGTGGACCGGCGCGGGCGGCGCGCGACGCTCCGGCTGAACCAGCGCGGGCGCGTCACGATCGAGCGGGGCCGGACGTGAGGCGCGATCCCGCGGGCTCCGCCCTCGTCGAGTCGCTCGCGGCGCTCGTGCTGATCGCGCTCGCGGGTGCGCTCGTCGCGTCGGCGGCGCGGAGCGCGCTCCGCGCCGCGCATCGCGCGGCGACCCTGACGCGGGCGACGGCCCTCGCCGGCCGCGAGCTCGCGCGCCTCGCGGCAACGGCGGAGACCGCCGCGAGCGAGGAAGCCACGCTCGCGGCGGCGGGCTTTCCCGGGCCGGTCACGTGCGTCCGGACGATCACCCGCGACGGTCTCGTGGCGGATCTCCGCGTCGGCGTCGTCGCCGGGCGTCCCGCGGAGCGCGTCGCACTCGGCACACGCCGCCTGCTGCGGCCCCCGGCGGGCGAATGAGGCGCGACGCCGCCCCGCGCGGGATGACGCTGGTCGAGCTCCTGGTCGCGATGGTGCTAGCCCTCGGCGCGACGGCGGCGCTCGGGGTAGGCGTGCGCGCCGGCCTCGCAGCGGGCCTCCGTGCCGGCACCGACGCCGAGGCCGCGATCGAGACCGCGGCGGCGCTCGAGCAGCTGACGCGCGACCTCCGCGCGGCCGGCTACGACCCGCGGGGAGCGGGCTTCCCGCCCTTCACGGTCGTCGCCGCCGACAGCGTCGAGCTGCAGGCCGACCTCGACAGCGACGGCGCGATCGACGCGACCTCCGAGGAGCGCGTCGCCTATCGGGTCGCGGCGTCGAGCCGGAGCCTCCAGCGGATCGTCGGCGCGCAGTCGCTGCCGATCCTCTCCGAGGTCGCGAGCGGAGGACTCCGCTTCGCGTGGCTCGACGCCGCCGGAGCGACGCTCGACCCGGACGATCCGGCGACGGCCGCCGCGGCGCGGCTCGTCGCGATCGACCTGGCGGCGACGCCTCCCGGACGACCCGTCGTGCGCGTGCACGGCGGCGTGCGCCTCCTCAACCGATGAACGCCCGCGGCAGCGCGCTCCTCGCGGCGCTCCTCCTGATGGCGCTCGCCGGCCTCGTCGCGAGCGAACTCGCCGAGCTCGGCCGGCGCGCGCTCGCGCGAGCGCGGCTGGATCGCGACGGGGCGCGCGCCTGGTATCTCGCCGAGGCCGGGTTGGCCGACGTCGCGGCGGGACTGCCGTCCGGCCACGCCTTCACCGACGCGCTCGCGACGGCCCCGGCGCCGCCTCCGCCGAGCGGAGACCCCTGGACGTGGGGTGCGGGCTTCGCCGACGACGCCGACGAGACCCCGCGCGACGACCTGCGGGATGGCAACGCACGTGTCATCCTGTACGTGAACGCCTTCGGCCCGCCGCCAGTCCGGCGCCGGCTCGAAGCGCTGATCGGCCGGGAAAGCGCGCCGTTGCAGCCCGGCGCCCTGGTCCTGACGGGGGATCTGCGATCGCTGACTCCAGATTTTTCGCTGGACGGCCGAGATTTCGACATGGCCAGCGGCTGCACCGCTCTCGGCCCGGGCCCAGCGCGACCCGGCCTCACGCTCCCGGAAGACGCCGGGCTGCCCGTCCTGACGCATCCCGAGCGCATCGTCGGACGCGGCCTCGCGCCGAGCATCGCACGCCGGGAAGCGCCCTCGTTCGCCGAGGTCGAGGACGATGCGCGGGCGACGCGCCTTGCCCCCGGCCCGCTGCCGGCCACGCTCGGCGACCTCGCGGCGCCGCGCTTCATGATAGTCGACGGCGACGCCGTCGCCGATCGGTCGAGCGCAGGCGCCGGCGTCCTCTACGTCACGGGTCGCCTCCGGGTCGCGAGCCGGCTCGCGTTCACGGGCATGCTCGCGACCGCCGGCGGCATCGACGTCGCCCCCGGCGCGACCCTCGAGGTGTGCGGCGGCGCGTGGGCCGCCGGCGCGCCCGCGGTCGCCGTCGACGGCGCCGGCTTCGTGCGCGCGAGCGACGGCGCGCTCCGTCTCGCCGCCACCCTCGCCCCCCTGCCCGCGCGCGCGCGCATCGTCGCCGTGCGCGAAGCCCCCTGACCGAAAGGACGCCCCATGGCCGACACGATCCTCGTCGTCGACGACAGCGCGGACATCGCCCTCATCAGCGCGCGCATGCTCACGCAGCGCGGCTTCGCCGTCATCACGGCCCACACCGGCGCCGAGGCGCTCGCGATGGTCGCGCGCCAGCGTCCGAGCCTGGTGCTGCTCGACGTCATGATGCCCGGCATGAGCGGACTCGACGTGCTCCGCGCGCTGAAGGCGGATCCCTCGACGGCAACCATCCCGATCATCATGGTGACCGCGAAGTCGACCGACGACGACCTGCTGAGCGGCTATCAGCAGGGCGCGGACTACTACATCACCAAGCCGTTCACCGCCGACGTGCTGATCTACGGCGTGAGCCTGGTGCTCGGGCATCAGGTCGCCGAGCCGTCGCCGCGCGCGACCTGAGAACGTCGGCCGCGCCGCGCGCGGCCGCAAGGAGGCCCACGATGGCCGACACGATCCTGGTGGTCGACGACAACGAGAACGCCACCCGCATGACCGCCCGCATGCTCTCGGGACTCGGCTTCGAGGTGACGACCGCGCTCGACGGCCCGAGCGCGCTCTCGCAGATCGCCGAGCGCCACCCGGACTGTATCCTCCTCGACGTCATGATGCCGCGTATGAGCGGGCTCGAGGTGCTGTCGCGCCTGAAGCGCGATCCTGCGACGACCGCCATCCCCGTCATCCTCTTGACCGCGAAGAGCCAGGACGAGGACGTGCTGACGGGCTATCGGGAGGGCGCCGAGTACTATCTCACGAAGCCCTGCACGACGCGCGACCTGGCCTACGGCATCCGGCTGGTGCTCGGGAACCGCCGCCCCCAGGGGGCGAGCGCCTCGGGCTGAGCTGCGGGCGCCGCCAAGCGGCCCGCGGCGGCGCGGCGCAGAGCGCCACGCCGCGACGTGGACCTCGCGCGGGCGGCGGGCTACAGTCGCCGGCCTTCGAGGTCGCCGACGTGAGTCCCCAGAGCCAAGCCCGCGGATGCCTGATCACGATCGAAGGGATCGACGGCGCCGGCAAGAGCACGCAGGTCGCGCGGCTGGCGGCGATCCTCGCCGGGCGCGGCCATCGCCTGGTGACCACGCGCGAGCCGGGAGCGACGCCGCTCGGGCGCGAGGTCCGTCGCATGGTGCTCGGGCGCGAACTCGCCCTCGCGCCCGACGCCGAGCTTCTCCTCTTCCTCGCCGACCGCGCCGAGCACGTCGCGACCGTGATCGCGCCCGCCCTCGCGGATGGAGCGGTCGTGCTCTGCGACCGCTTCGCCGACTCCACGATGGCGTACCAGGGACACGGCCGGGGCCGCGACCTCGCGCACGTGCGTCGCTGGAACGCCGAGAGCAGCGCCGGCGTCGTGCCCGACCTGACGCTCCTCCTCGATTGCCCGATCGATCTCGGCACCGAACGCCGCCGCCGTGAGACCGATCGCTACCAGGTGCTCGACCGGACCTTCCACGAGCGGGTACGCGCGGGCTTCCTCGCCGAGGCCGCGGCGGCGCCCGATCGCGTCCGTCGCATCGACGCAAGCCGCCCGCTCGCCGACGTCGGCGTGGAGGTCGAGCGCGTGACCATCGACTGGCTCGACACCCACGGGTTCCGCGCCGCGGCCGCCTCGGCGAGCGCCTGAGCATGCCGCCCCGTCGCCCCGCCGCGCCCCAGCCGGCGCCCACCGCACCCACCCCGATCGTTCGTTTCGCCGACGTCCTGGGCCAGGAGCGCGCGATCGCTCATCTCCGCCGCGGGTTCGAAGGAGGCCGGCTCGCGCACGCGTTCGTGTTCACGGGGCCCGCCGGGGTCGGCAAGCGCACGGTCGCGCGCGCCCTCGCGACCGGCGTGCACTGCGACGCCGCGCCGTTCACGGCGTGCGGCGCCTGCAACGCCTGCCGGACGATCGCCGCCGGCACCCATCCGGACGTGCGCTTCGTCGCCGGACCGCTCGAGGGCAAGCGCGACATCTCGATCGAGCAGGTGCGCGATCTCCAGCGGGAGCTCGGCTTCCGCTCGCTCTCGCGCCATCCGAAGGTGGGGATCATCGACGACGCGCACCTCCTCACGGCCCAGGCGCAGAACGCGCTCTTGAAGACGCTCGAGGAGCCGAGCGGCGACAGCGTGCTCGTGCTGGTCGCGATCCAGCAGTCGGCGCTGCTGCCGACGATCCTGTCGCGTTGCCAGCGGGTGAGCTTCGGGCCTCTCCCGACCGCCGACGTCGCCGCGATTCTCGAGCGTCACGGACGGAGCGCCGCCGAGGCGCGCGTCCTCGCCGCCTACGCCAACGGCAGCCCGGGCGTCGCCCTCACCCTCGACCCCGAGTTCTTCGGCCGGCGGCGCCGCGAGCTCATCGCGGCGCTCGCCGGGCTCCGCGGCGCCGGCTTCAAGAAGCTCACCGACTTCGCGCAGACGCTCGCGGGCGAGGAGAAGGACCCGACCGCCGTGCTGGCCGTCATCGCGTCGTGGCATCGCGACCTCATGCGGCGCGCGGTGCTCGGCGCGGACGCCGAGCTGCAAAACGCCGACCTCGCCGATGCGGTCGGAGCGCCCGACGTCGCGCGCAGCCTTCGCAACCTCGAAACGACGTATGCTACGATGCGCGCGCTTCGCCAGAACGCCAACCGCAATCTCACGCTCGTGCAGATGCTGATGCGCCTCGAGTGACATGACCAGCGCGACTCATTCCTCCGCGACCCCCTCCGCAGCGGGCGCGGCCACCTCCGAGGATCCGGTCGGACGCCGTGGCGCCTGACGGGACCGCGAACGGAGCGCGGCGCGTCTACGTGACGACCCCGCTGTACTACGTGAACGCCGAGCCGCATCTCGGCTCGGCGTACACGAGCCTCATCTGCGACACGATCGCGCGCTTCTACCGTCAGCGCGGGTACGACACCTACTTCCTGACCGGCACCGACGAGCACGGCGACAAGATCGCCGAGGCCGCCGCCGCGGCCGGCGAGGCTCCGAAAGCCTACACCGACCGGATCAGCGGCATCTTCCGGAGCACCTGGGAAGCGAGCGGCCTCACCTACGACCGCTTCATCCGCACGACCGACGCCGACCACGTCCGCACCGTCCAGGAGATCCTGCAGCGGGTCTACGACGCCGGGGACATCTACTTCGGCAGCTACGGCGGCCTCTACTGCACGGGGTGCGAGCGCTTCTACACCGAGAAGGAGCTCGTCGACGGGAAGTGTCCGGACCACAAGACCGTCCCCGACTTCATCGAGGAGGAGAACTACTTCTTCCGGATGGGGAAGTACCAGGAGCGTCTGCTGGCCGCGATCGAGGCCAAGCCCGCGCTGATTCGACCCGAGCGCTACCGGAACGAGGTGCTCGCCATGCTGCGCGAACCCCTCGAGGACCTCTGCATCTCGCGTCCGAAGAGCCGACTCACGTGGGGCATCGCGATGCCCTTCGACGCCCGCTTCGTGACCTACGTCTGGTTCGACGCGCTCATCAACTACGTGACCGCCGTACGGGAGCTCGGCCCCGAGCGCTTCCGGGAACTCTGGCCGGCCGCCCAGCACTTCATCGCGAAGGACATCCTGAAGCCGCACGCGGTCTACTGGCCGACGATGCTCATGGCCGCCGGCCTGCCGCTCTACGATCACCTCAACGTGCATGGCTACTGGACGGTCGACGGCCAGAAGATGTCGAAGAGCCTCGGCAACGTCGTCCGCCCCCTCGACATGCAGGCGAAGTACGGGCGCGACGCCTTCCGCTACGTCCTGCTGCGCGAGAGCGTCTTCGGCCTCGACGCCGACTTCCGCGAGGACGCGCTCGTCACTCGCATCAACGCCGACCTCGCGAACAACCTCGGAAACCTCGTCAGTCGGACCCTCTCGATGCAGCAGAAATACTTCGCGGGCGTGGTGCAGCCGCTCGGCGAGCGGCGGCCCGAGGACGTCGCGCTCGCGGCCGCCTTCGCCGATGCCGGACGCGAGGTCGAGACGCAGGTCGCGGACCTCATGCTGTCGCGCGCGCTGGAAGCGATCCTGCGCGCCGCCGACCACGCGAACAAGTACATCGTCGAGACCGCGCCCTTCACGCTCGCGAAGGATCCCGCGACCGTGCCGCGCGTCGGCGCCATCCTGCACAATCTGCTGGAAGCGCTCCGCGCGACCGCACAGCTCGCGGCGCCGTTCATCCCCGAGACGGCGGAGCGCATCGTCGCGCTGCTGGACCTTCCGGCCGACGCGCTCCGTCTCCCGGGCGCCGTGTGGGGCGCCGCGTTTCCCGCCGGCCACGCGGTGCGAAAGCCGGTGCCGCTCTTTCCCCGCATCGAGCCCTGAGCACCGGTCCGCGATGGGAACCTCGAGCGACGACGGCGGCGTGACGTCCCGGCCGCGCGCGGAGAGCTGGCGGCCTCCCGCGTCGGTGGTGCCGCTGATCGACTCGCACTGCCACCTCGACCAGGACGCCTTCACCGACGACCGCGATGCCGTGCTCGCCCGCGCTCGCGCCGCGGGCGTCGGCCGCATGATCACGGTCGGCTCCGGCGGGCCGCTCGCGAGCAACCGCGCCGCCGTCGCGATCGCCGAGCGCGACCCCGACGTCTTCGCCGCCGTCGCGGTCCACCCCCACGACGCGCGCGAGGTCACCGACGACACCTGGGACGAGCTTCGCCGCCTCTGGAAGCATCCGAAGGTCGTCGCGGTCGGCGAGACCGGCCTCGACTACTACTACGAGCACTCCCCGGCCGACGTACAGCAGCGACACCTCCGCCGCTTCGTCCGCGAGGCGGGACGCGTCGGCCTGCCGCTGGTGATCCATTGCCGCGACGCCTTCCCCGATCTGCTCCGCATCCTCGCCGAGGAGGACGCCGGATCGGTCGGCGGCGTGATCCACTGCTTCAGCGGCACGCCGGCCGAAGCCGAGGCGTGCCTGGCGCTCGGCTTCGCCCTCTCGTTCTCCGGGATCGTGACCTTCAAGACCGCCGATCGCCTGCGCGAGGTGGTGCGGCTCGTCCCGCGCGACCGCATCCTCGTCGAGACCGACGCGCCGTTCCTGGCGCCGCTTCCGCACCGCGGGAAGCGCAACGAGCCCGCGCTCGTGCGGCAGGTCGTGGAGGAGGTCGCTCGCGTCCGAGCGCTCGACGTCTCCGAAGCGGCGCGGCTCACGGTCGCCAACACCGAGCGCACGTTCCGGCTCCCGCCGGCGCGCTGAGCGCCGGCGCGAGACGGGCGGCGCGGACCCGTGGCACGCCCTCGCGCGCGGCGCGTCAGTCGCCAGGGCGCGGCAGGATCGGCGCCCGCGCCTCCCGCGCCAGGTCGGCCTCGGGATCGACGAAGCGCCGGCTCGGCCGCCCGTTCAGCGAGACCCAGGCGTCGGCCCGGACCTCGACGTCGCCGCGTCCGGCGCGGCGCGCCTCGGCGGCGAGATGGCGCGCGTAGTCCGCGATCATGTCGGGCTGGGTCGCCATCATGCTCGCCTGGAGCGGCGTCAGCTCGGCGCGCGGATCGACCTTCCATGAGAGGCCGGTCGCCGGATCGCGCAGCCGGAACGTCGTCGTGCCGGCCTTCTCCATCGCCATCACGCGCCACGCGAAGCGGAACCCCTCCTCGGTCCACGCGACGTCGTCGGTCGCCACGAACGTCCGGAGCGGGATCGTCGCCTGGAGCGCGAGGTGGAGCGCGAGCGCCGCCACAATCGCGCGCTCGCCGCGGACGACCGCTACCCGCCCGGCGGACGCGCCGGCCGCACGCGCCGCCCGAGCCATGGCGGGAAGCCCCGCCGCCCTGGCGACCGCGTGCACGCGCCGCGGCCATCCAGGATCGAGGAAGATGGGGGTGAGGCCGATCATCAGCCACGGGAAGATCCCGATCGGAAAGAGCAGGCTCGTGAGCACGTGGAAGACGACGACCACGCCGTACGCGAGAAGCCGCGTCCGCCGCCAGAACAGGAACGGCGCGATGCCGAGGTCGAACGCCGCGCCCGCCCAGCTGAACGCATAGGCCATCCACGGCAGCTCGAGCCACGGCCCGAGGAGCGGCAGATCACCGCGCGCCGCGAGCCAGATGCGCAGCGGCTGCCCGTGCACGAGCCAGTCGGCGTTCAGCTTCGCCACGCCGCCGTAGAAGTAGACCAGCGCGAGCTGGATCCGAAGGACCCACACCACCCACGCCGGCACGCGCGCCGCCGCGCGTTCCGGAGCGCGCCACGCATCGACCGACCCGGCGGCTCCCATCGGCAGGAGGCTCATCACCGCCGCGAGCACGCTCACCAGGTAGTAGTGGTTCAGGTAGATCGTCTTGTCGAGCAGGTGCACCCACGTGAAGGCGAGCGCGAACGCGGCGAGCGCCGTCCGCGTGAAGCACCCGACGACGATCGCCGCCGCCAGCACCCCGAGCGCGGCGAAGTGCAGATACATCCCCCACGCCGGCCACGGCTGGACCCATTCGAATCCCGGATACGCAAAGAAGAAGCGGGGACGCACGAACAACGAGTCGATCCACCCGTACGCGAAGTAGCGCCCGACCGCCGCCAGCATCACCACCCCGAACGCGACACGGAAGAAGACGAGCGACGCCACGTCCACCGACGAGCCCAGCCATGACCTCCTCACACCCTTCGTCTCCGGGCGGCGCGCGAAGCGCCGCGGTCCGCCGCTAATCTCCGTCATTGCCGCCGAAGGTGAGCTTCACCCCGAGGACGCTCGCTACGTCCACCGTCAACGCCCGCCGCAACCGCTGCACCGCCTCGTAGGCGGCCAGCGCCTCCTCGCGGTGATCGACGATCGCGTCCGCGAGCGGTTCCGGCACCGCCGCGACCGCCGCGAGCGCGTCGGTGAGGAGCGCGCGCACCTCGGCGTCGATCGCGGCGCTGAGCGGCGCCACCTGCGCACCGAGGCCCGTCGCCTGGCCGCCGGTGTAGGTGCCGCGGTAGACGTCGGCGATGCCCTGGAGATTGGCGGCGATGCCGGCGAGGGCGTCGCCGCTGCGCGGTGACTCGACGAGGTCGGGACGCGCTCCGCCGCCGTCCACGCCGAGCGGCGCGCCGAGACGGTTCTCCTCGACGGTCTCGGCCGTGAAGATCATGCGATTCACGACCTCGTCGAACGCCTCCTTCAAGGAGGCGAACGTCGAGCCACCGATGCCGGAGGCGACGAAGTCGTCGCCGAAGTTGCCGCCCCCCGGCTCCCAGGCGTCGCGAAGCGCCTCGGTCCGCTCGCGCACGTTCGTGGCGAGCGCCTGGAGATAGGCGCGCCGTCGCGCGTCCTCGTTGCCGAGGAGCCGATCCACCGCGCCGGGCACGCCGCCGACCGGGTCGAAGAGGAAGTATTCCATCGCTTGAAACCCCACCTTCTGGGCTCCGAGCGTGTCGAGGTAGGCCGACGAGAGCGCGCCGCCGCCGGCGATCTCGGCGTCGATCTGGCCCGTGTTCGCGGACGGCCAATCGATGCGGGCGCTCGTCCGCTGCGCTTCCGAGGGGCCAAGCCGGAACGCCTCGGTCACCTTCCAGGCGCGCCGCGTGGCGCGCCACGCGGCCTGCGCGAGCGCGAGGCGCTCGCCGCCCGGCGCGGTCACGAGATCCCCGACGGCCACCTCCAACGCCGCGGCCTCCGAGGCGAGCGCACGGTAGCCCGCGATCGCTCCGGCGCTCGCGAGGTCGCGCAGGAAGGTGCGCCGCGGACCGAGCGAACCGCCGGTCGGGCATCCGGTCGGCGTCCCGAGGCCCGCCGCCGCGCGCAGGACGTTGACGCCGTCGCTCACCGTCACGGCGCCGCTGCCGTCGGCGTCGCAGCGCGCGAGCTCGCACTCGCCGAGCCCGGCGGCCGCGCGCAAGACGCGCACGCCGTCGGTCACGCTGATCGCGCCGCTGCCGTCCGCATCCCCACAGAGCTGGGCGTCCGCCGTGGCCGTGAGCGCCAGCACCGCGACCGCCGTCGCCAGGATCGTTCTCGAGATCATGATGCGTCCTTTCGTCACAACGATTCCAGGAAGCGCACGAGGGCGTCGCGGTCGCCGGCCGGGAGCGTCCGGAACGCCTCGCGGGCGGTCGTCGCCTCGCCGCCGTGCCAGAGAATGGCCTCGGCGAAGCCGCGCGCGCGTCCGTCGTGCAGGAGGAAGAGATGATCGTTCACGATGGGAACCAGTCCGAGACCCCAGAGCGGCGGCGTCCGCCACTCGCTGCCGCTCGCGAGATAGTCGGGGTGGCCGTCGGCGAGATCCGGTCCGAGATCGTGCAGCAGGAGGTCGGTGTACGGGTGGATGGTCTGTCCCGAGACCGCCGGGAACCCGGCGAGCTCGGCGGTGACGAGGGTCGGCACGTGACAGGCCGCGCAGCCCGTCGCCGCGAAGAGTGCCTCGCCGCGGCGCACGACCGGATCGGCGAGGTCGCGCCGGGCCGGCACCGCGAGCAACGTCACGTAGAAGGTGACGAGATCGAGCTTCAGCTGGTCGATCTCGGGCGAGCCGCCGTTCGGCGCCTGCATGCACGCGGTCTGGACGGCGGTGCAGTCCTCCGACGCGAAGAGCGGCGACGTGATGCCGATGTCGCCGACGAACGCGCCGGCCACCTGCTGCTCGATCGTCGGCACGCTCGCCTTCCATCCGAACCGGCCGACGACGGACTCGCCGCGCCGACGGTCCCAGACGAGGTTCGCCCGACCTGAGACGCCGTCGCCGTCGGCGTCGTCGGGATCCGCGCGCGCGAGGAGCGCCGCGTCGTCCATCGCCGCGAGGAGCCCGAGGCCGGCGATCTGCTGCGCCACCCGCACCGAGGTGAGCACGTCGGGCGCGAGCGGACCGTAGGCGAGGCCGTCGATCGCGAGGCGCGGCGCCCGCAGGGCGTAGGGCGTGCCGTCGCCGTACGAGCCGGCGCGATCCTCGTAGACGAGCCGCGGCGCGCCCTCGGCGGGCACGCCGCGGATGGAGCGATTGCCGAGCTGGCGGCCGTAGCGCGGCTCGGCGACAACCCCCGCGACGGGATCGCTGCCCGGAACGCTCAAGCGCACCAGCGCCGACTCGAAGGCCTCGTCCTCGGCGGCCGGCGGGCGCCCGCGCCCGTCCTTGAAGTGACAGGTCGAGCACGACACCGCATTGAAGATCGGCCCGAGGCCGTCGCTGCCGACCGTCGACGACGGCGCCGTCACCCAGTTGCGATTGAAGAGCGCGTTGCCGGTGAAGAAATCCGGACGGTCGCCGAACGGCAGGTTCGCCGCCGGCTGCCCGAAGGCGTTCACGGAAGCGTCGAAGACGGTCGTGTCGCCCCCCGAGCGCGGATCGGGCGTGCGGTCGGAGCAGACGAGCGCGCCGTCGAGCCCGGCCGCTGCGCGCAGCAGGCGCACCCCGTCCGTCACGCTGACGACGCCGTTGCCGTCGACGTCGCAGACGGGAACCTCGCATCCGTCGGCGAGGCCGGCCGCGGCCCGCAGCGCCCGGACGCCGTCCGTGAGCGACACCCCACCGCTGCCGTCGGCGTCGCCGCACACGGCCGCGCGCGCGGTGGACGCCGTGAACGCGACGGCCGCGCCCAGCAGCAGCGCGGCCGCGCGATGCGACACGACGACCCTCACCACACCTCGCGAGCGCCTGTCACTCGCCGACACCCGCCGACACCCCGAGCACGTCGGCGACGTCCGCGAGACCGTCCGCCTGCGTGAAGAGCGCCGCGATCGCCGCCTCCACGGCGACGCGCCCCGGGCTATCGTCCGCGCCGAGGATCGCCTGGTCGAACGGCTCCGGAATCGCCCGGACCGCGGCGATGCTCGCCGCGATCTCCTGTTGCACCCTCGCGTCGAGCGCCGGGTCGACCTGGCGGACGAGGTCGTCGAGGCCGGGGCCGTCGAGGTCGCGGTACCGTCCGAGATAGCCGTTCTGGATGCCGAGCGCGTCGTTCACATGGTCGTCGTGGGTCGTGTCGGAGAAGCACGAATGCTCGTCCTCCTGATCGCGCGTCTCGTACGCGACGCTCAGGCGCTCGCCGCCGAGCTCGCTCGCGCTGAGCGTCCCGAGGCCGGTGAGGATGCGGCCGAGCGCCTCGTCGGGGTCGAGGGCGAGGAATTCAGCGCGGTAGTTGCCGGCGTCGCCCGGCGTCCAGGCGTCGACGACCTGCCGCAGATCGTCGACGAGCAGGTGTGATGCCGCTTGCAGGTACGCGCCCCGGCGCTCCTGGTTCTCCGCCGTGCCGGAGCCGTCGGTCACGTAGTCCGTGAACGGACGCGCGCCGGGTCCCGTGGCGCTGCGGTCCTGCCCCCAGAGCAGGAATTCGATCGCGTGGTAGCCGCTCGCGATGTTGGTCTCGCCGCCGGCCTCGTTCGCCGCGGTGAGCGTCTCCTCGTCGATCACCGGAAAGCCGGCCGGGTCGTTCACGATGCCGCTCGTGGGCGCCCCCTCCACGTAGTCGATGTAGTTCTCGTCGAGCGGCCACGCGTTGATGCGCCCCTCGGGGCCGGTCGCGGGGTCGTCGATCGGCCCGTTGTAGAAGCGGCCGATCTCGCTCTGCTGATAGGCCGGGCGCGCCGCGATCCACGCCGCCTTGGCGGCATCGAACGTCGCCTGGGTCGGCGCTTCGACCAAGGCGTCGATCGCGTCCTCGAGAGCCTCGGCGCCCGCGAGGGCGTCCTGGTAGGTGGCGTAGAGCACGTCGGCGTAGGTGGCGACGACGGCGGCGGCGGTCACCTGGGTCGGCGTCGCGGTCGGCGTGGGCGCGGGCGTCCCGCTGCCGCCGCCATGGCCGTTGTCGTTGTCGCCGCAGCCGACCGCGAGCACGACGGCGCCGGCCATTGTCACGAGTAGTCGCATCATCATCGGGATCTCCTTGTCCCGCTCAGTCGTCGTCGTCCGGCGCGCTCGAGCGGTAGGCGTTGGGTTGTGTGGTGTAGATGGCCCAGAGCACCGCGCCGACCATGAACGCGAGCACGCTCTCGAGGCCGAGGAAGGCCGCGATCTTGAGCCAAGCGAAGAGCGGCGAGACGAAGCGGACCAGCCAGCCCGCCGCCTCGTCCGCGAGGGCGGCCGTGAACGCGAGGCTCACGACCAGCGCCTTGCGGCGGTTCGGCATCGGCACGAAGAGCAGGAGGTGCGTCATCGTCAGCACCAGCACGCCCATGGCGAAGAGGTGGAAGTGGGCGATCTCGAGGAGGCCCTGATAGCTCCGCGGCTGCGTGAAGGTCGCCTCGTCGCCGAGGTAATAGGCGACGACCGACGCCGGATTCAGCGTCATCTTCGCGAAGTAGAGGAGCGCGTTGGTCACCCAGAGGAGCGTGACGAACACGAGGAACCACACCAGGACCAGCCGGAGCAGCTGGTTGTCCTTCCAATCGGGCGTGACGGTGAAGCGCATCTAGCGCACGCCTATCTCGCTCCCGAGGGAACGCCGGCGGGTGTGGCGCCGGCTTCGGGCGCCGCGCGGGGCGGCTCCGCCGCGCGCGCCGCGCCCGGTGCGAGCACCGCGACCGCCACCAGGGCCAGGGCGCGCCGCACGCCGGCCGTCATCGCCTGCGCGCTCAACGTGGCGCCGGTGATGCCCTGGATGCCGGCGCCGAGCTTGAGGTCCTCGTCGAGCGCGTGGCCGGCGAACTGCCCGATCCAGCGCTGGGTCGGCAGGTACTCGGGCGGTTCGTGGAAGGCGAGCACGTCGACCCGGCGGAGCTTGCCGTCGGGATCGACCACGACCATGAAGGTCTCGGGGAGCGTGCGGACGATGTGGCTGTCGATGACGGCGTAGCCCTGCACCACCCCGTCCTTCCACCCGACGTGGATCGTCCACAGCTGCGACTCGAGCGGCGCGCGGGCGCGCTTCTCGATCTCGGCCTTCTGCGCGTCGGTGAGGATGACGACCCGCTCCTCGACGCGGTCGGCCCCGGGAAACGCGAGCGCGAGCGCCTCGTCCTTGGCAAGGAAGACGGCCGCGCGCGCCGTGCGACCCGTCGCGCACGCCGCGACCACCATGCCGAGTATGGCGGCCGCCCGCAGCCGCCTGGCATGCAGCCTCAGAATACGAACCCCGCGCCGAGGTTGACCTCGTCGGCGCGCGGCTTCCCGCCGCCCGCGTTGAAGTTGCGGTACTCGAGCTTCAAGACGACCTGCGGGTGGGGCTTGTAGTCGAGGCCGACGGTGTAGAGCTGTACGTCGTTGCCTGCCACACGCGCGAAGCCATGCGGGACCTTGTCCTGAGTGTCGTAGATCTCGTAGCGAAAAAACGGCGAGAGGTACTGCGTCGTATCCGGAAGGACGAGTGGCAGGACGTCGTATGCGGCCTCGGCATAGAATCCGAAGATGTCCTCGGCGATCGTCTCCTCGGCGGCGCGGCTCAGGGTGTCGGCGTCCGCAATCGAGGTCATCGCGCCGAGCGCGCGGAGCTCGAGGCCCCGGTAACGAACCTGCGCGTGCGTCTCCCAGAGGAGCGTGAAGGCGTTCGGCTTGTCGCCGTCGAACTCGCCGTTCTGGCCGGTGTTGCCGGCGAAGAAGGACGCGCCGACCAGGGTTCCCGCGAAGGGCGTGTAGTCGAGGCGCATCGTGCCGGCGAGGTCCTCGGCGAGCGCGCGGTTGCCGCTCTGCCGCCCGTCGCGGATGCCGCTCGACTCGTAGCCGGCGGCGTTCAGGCTGTTCATGAGGTACGCGCGATACTCGAGCCCGGGAGCCAGGGTACCGAAGAAGCCGATGCCGCCCTCGCGCCACGTCGTCGGGATGATCGAACGCTCCACCTCCGGGCGGAGGACGCCGTGAAAGAACGGCGGCTCGTGCACCTCGTTGATGAATCCCATCGGAACGAGCAGGAGGCCGGCGCGCACGTTGAGCTGTTGCCAGAGCATGAAGTCGAGGTACGCGAACTCGACCTCGACCGCGCCGCTGTCGGAGGTGACCGTGTCCTCGCCGACGAGCGCGTGCTCGAACTCGATCTCCGCGTTCATCAGGATGCGATCGGTGAACTTGTAGCCGGTGTAGAGGACGAAGCGCAGGAGATCGAACTTGTCCTTCTTGCCCTGCTGATCGCTGACGTACTTCTGGAAGTTGTACTCGCCGTAGCCGCCGATCGAGAGGCCGCGGTCGACCTGGTAGACCTTCGAGGCCGCCGGCCCGAGGCCGTACACGCTCTTGAGCTCCTTGTGCTCCGGCAGCACGAGGGCGCGCTTGAGACGCTCGACCTCCGTGGCGAGGACACCGATCTTGCGATCCTGCTCGGCGGCCGTGCCGGCGGTCGTCGCCGCTCCCGCGGGAGACGCTTCCCCGGGGACGGCGGCCGGGGGCGCGGGCGCCGCGGCTCCCTTCGACGCGCGACCCGGCGTTCCACGTTCGGCCTCGAGCGTCCGCAGGCGCGCGCGCATGTCGTCCATCTCCTTCTGCATGCGATCGAGCTGCTCCTGATAGACGCGGATGCGGGCGTCGTCCCCGGCGAACGCCGGCACGACGCCCGTCTGGGCTGCGCAAAGAGCGATCAACAGCGACCACGCGACGATACGGCGTTTCCTCATTGTGGGTTCTCCATTCCGGCGGAATGCACGGCCGGTGCGGCCGCGGCGGGAGGCGGTTCGAAGCCTCGGGGCGGCGCCCCGGCGAAGGTGATGCGGCGCGCAGCGCCGCCGTCGTCGACGAACAGCGCGCCGACGCCGGGCGCGCGGGCGAGCACGTCGGCGGCGCCGCGGGGACCGAGCACGAGAAGCGCCGTCGAAAAGGCGTCGGCGGTCGCGGCATCTGGCGCCCACACCGTGACGGCGAGATCGGCGGCCACGGGGCGCCCGGTCCGTGGATCGTAGACATGGCTCGGCGTGCGCCAGCCCTCGACCGCGAAGTCGCGTGCGTAGTTGCCGGACGTCGAGACGGCGAGATCCCGATCGAGTACGAGCGTCCCGACGCCGTCTTCCGGCCGCGCCGGATCGCGGACGGCGATGCGCCAGCCGTCCTCCGGACCCGCGCCGAGCAGCAGAAGGTTGCCCCCGAGATCGAGCACCCCACGACGCGCCCCCGCGTCCAGGAGCGCCGCTCCGGCGCGATCGAGCGCGTAGCCCTTGGCGATCCCGCCGAGGTCTACCGCCATCCCCTCGCGTCCGAAGCGCACGGTCCGGGTCGCGGCGTCGAGCAGGAGCCCGCCCCACCCGACCGCGTCCACACGTCCGGGCGGAAGATGCGCGAGTTCCCGATAGGCTCCCCAGCGGCGCAGGAGCGGCAGGACGGTCACGTCGAACGCGCCGTCGGTGAGCTCGCTCAGGGCGCGCGCGCGCGCGAGGCACTCGAACAGCTCCGCGTCGACGGGCTCGGCATGTCGCGCCGCATGGAGGTTCACCCGGACGAGCCCGCTCTCCGGCCGGTAGAGGCTCATCGCCGCATCGACGCGCCTGAGCGTCGCGAACGCGGCCTCGAACGCCTCGCCCCGCGGCTCCGCCAGCGTGACCCGGGCGATCGTTCCCATGACCAACTCCGCGCGCGTGGCGCCGGGCCGGCCGGCCGCTCGCACGCCGGGGACGGACGCCGCAACGCCAAGCACGACGGCGAGCGCAACAACGCCCGCAGCCCGGCGACGGGGAACGAAACGCGTCATGGGAGCCGCTATGTTGATAATGATTCTCATTTTCGTAGACGGGGGCCTTCTGTATGCCGACGAACCGAGAGTGTCAAGCCTGTGACATCACGGAGGTTTTCCGAGACTTCGGAACGACGGCCATCTTCGTTCCCATCGTTCGGAATGACGCCGGTTCTCCGGCCCCGGATTCCGGCTCCCTGGGCCGCAGAAGCCCGCGGCGACCGCGTCCGACCGCGGCGAGCGCCCCTCTCAGGTCTGCGAAGAGTCGCGCGCGCGCCGCGAGGCGGTACGCGGCACGCGGCCGCTTCGGCACTCCGGGCAGACGCCGTAGATCTCCATCTTGTGCCGCGTGATCACGAAGCCGAGCTTGTGCGCGACCTGCTCCTGCAATCGCTCGATTCCCTCGTTCGCGAACTCCACGATGCGGCCGCAACGCTCGCAGATCAGGTGGTCGTGGTGGTGCTCGTGCTCGACGTTCTCGAACCGCGCCTCGCCGTCGTGGAAGTGGCGCTCGGCGGCGAGCCCGCATTCGCGGAGCAATCGCACGGTCCGGTAGACGGTCGCGTACCCGACCCCGGGGTTCACCTGCTTCACTTCCCGGTAGAGCTCCTCGACGCTGATGTGGCGCTTGTTCGCGAAGAAGACGCGCGCGATGTCGTCACGCTGGGAGGTCGACTTGAGCGACCGCTCGCGCAGCGCGTCCTTGAACGCGGAGAACCGCTGGGCCTGCGTTCGCTGATTCACGCCTATCGGCGGGCCCATGACGTCGGTCGCGGCGGCGCGCGCCGTCACGCCTCCGCCGTCGCGGCCGGCTTGCGGATGCCGATCAACGCCCGCAGGGCCGGAGACAAGAACACCCGCTCCAGATCCCGCCCCGCGAGGGCCGCACAGAGCACCTCGATGCGTTCCGGACCCGAGAGCTTGCGGTCCATCAGGATGACGTCGCGCCCGCCGATCCGGCATACGCCGCTGCGCGGTCGGTAGCCCACGTCGCGCAACAGCTCCTCCTCCCGAACGTCGAACCCGAGCTCGCGCGCCGCCCGCGTGAGCTCCTCGACCATCGCCCCCACCGTCGCGGATTCCTTACGCTTCACGAGGCGGGATCATAGTGGTAAACGGCAGTCAGAGTCCATGATCAAGAGCATCCTCGCAACCCTGGACGGCTCCGAGCACTCGCAGACCGCGGCGCGCTACGCGATCTGGCTGGCGATGCGACTGCAGGCGACAGTCGTCGGCATGCACGTGGTCGACGTGGTCTCGCTCGAAGGGTCCGGCGCGTTCCTCCACGACGTCTCCGGCTCGCTCGGCTTCGAGCCCTACCTCGATTTCTCGTCGAAGATGCGGGAGGCGCTGCACGAGCGCGGCCGCATCGTTCTCGAGCAATTCCTGGCGACGTGCGCCGAGCGCGGCGTTCGAGCCGACACGCACCTCGCGACCGGCATCGTCGCGAACGAGATCTGCGAGCAGGCGCGCACCGCCGACCTGGTCGTCGTCGGCCATCGCGGGGTGAACGAGCGCTTCTCGACCGGCCTCCTCGGGAGCACCACCGAGAGCGTCACCCGCAAGTGTCCGAAGCCGCTCCTCGTATCGCCCATGGAGTTCCGTGAGGTCCGCCGCCCGCTCCTGGCGTACGACGGCAGCCAACGCGCCGCCGCCGCCATGCACGAGGCCGCCGAGCTCGCCACGGCGCTCGGCCTGCCGCTCACCGTGCTACACGTCGGCCGGGACGACGCCGCGACCGACCGGATCGTCGACGAAGCGCGCCGCTATCTCGCGTCCCACAAGGTCGACGCGACGTTCACGACCCGCCCTGGCCACGCCAACGAGGCGATCCTCGACGCCATGGCGGAGGGGGACCACGACCTCCTCGTGATCGGCGCGTACGGCCACAGCCGCATCATCGAGATGGTGCTCGGGAGCACCACCGAGTACGTGCTGCGGAACGCCACCGCGCCCGTCTTCCTCTGCCGCTGAACGCGCGAAGGGCTCGCGGCCGTCCGTGGCCGCGAGCCCTTCGCGACGTCGAGCCCGGAAACCGATCCGGGTCGAACGCTCAGCTGCCGGAACTGATGAGCTCGGCGATGGTGAACTTGTCCTCGACCGTCCCGGCCTTGTCGCCCTGCGACCAGTACCAGCCCGGCTCCCCGGGGAAGCGATGGCTCGGAAGCGCCGCCTTCGTGGCGTGCTGGAGCTGCATGTCGACCATGACGATGCAGGGAGTCAGCGTGGTCTCCTCCTCGTACTTCATTGCGGCGCCCGGGAAGGCTTCCTTCCGCTGCGTGAAGTTGTTGACCCAGATCTTCCAGAGCTGGCCGGCGCGATCGTACATGTCGGTGAACGGCACCTCGTAGACTTCCTTGTCGACGTAGAGCACGCGCTTCGAGTAGGCGTACTGCGGGAGCTTCGACTCGCCCTCGACGACCCAGACCTTGCGCTTCTCCCACTCGCCCTCGAACGACCAGTCGATCGCCCCCTCGTTCCATTTCACGGGAAAGTTCGTGGTGTGGAAGGCGCCGAGCATTTCCTTCTCGCCGAGGAACTTCCAGTTGGCCCAGGCGATCTGGCCGGCGTAGCCGCCGTAGCTGTCCTGGTCGGTGTCCTGCCCGAAGAGCGCGTCGGAGCGCTGCGCGGTCGAGAGCCGGCGCACGCGGCGGAGCGACGGCAGGTAGAGCCAGCTGTCGTCCTGCTTGGCGGGGTCGAAGTACCGGTAATAGGTGAACCCGACGCCCTTCAGGTCGAACGGCTCGATGAGCGGGTGGAGGGTCTCCTTGAACTCGAACTTCTCGGTATTCGGGATCTCCGGCTTCGGGTCGACGTAGAGCCGGCCGACGTAGCGCAGGCGGCGGAAGTGATCGACCAGGAAGTGGCGCTCGACCTGCAGCGGGCGGTCGTCGGAGATCGGCCCGGTGTCGGCGTCGAAGTTCCGGAGGTCGAGATCGTCCTCGAAGCCCGGGCGGAAGTTGAAGTTCCACATGATCTTGTTGGCGACGTACGGATCGCCGGGGTCGACCTTCGGAAACGGCTGACCCGCCACGTAGTTCTCGAGACCCTGGCCCTCGGGGCCGAGCTTCACCTGCGCCGCGAACTTCTCGGTCGCCTCCCTGTAGGCCTTCTTGAACGCGATGGGCTTGGACTCGATGATCTTCATCGGCCAGCCCTTCTGCACGCACCAGAACATGCCCGGCGACACGAGGTCCTTCACTTTGTCGGCGTTCGCCTTCGTGATGACGTCGCCGGGAGCGACCTGAGCGGCAACCGGCGCGGCCGTCAGCAATGCGAGCGCGACGACGGCGAGCGAGCTGCGCGTGGGATTCCGCATGGGGTGTCCTTTCTGTGGTTGCGAAGCCGAGCGCGTGATGGTCACGCGCGAAGAGCCGGTATCGGGCTCGAAAATGCGACCTCAGATACGCCGCCCTCAGTTTCCGTGTCAAACATGAGGGCGGCGCGGACCGTCAGCCGACGGCGTCCCCCCCGCGAGAGGAATCGACCTCGTCGCGCCGCAGCCGGGCGAGCCGCTCCTCAAGCTTCTTGATCGACCGCTCGATGCGCCGGACCTCGTGCTGCACGACGGGGTGGTTGGTGATGCGGCCGACCGAGGACTTGATGCGCTCGTCGATCGAGCGCTGCAGCGCCTCGAGGCGGCGCTGCGGGGCCGCGATGAGCTCGTCGAAGAACCCCCGGCCGTGGTCGGCATTCGCCGCGGCGCTCGGCGGCGCTCCGGGCGAGGCGTCCGAACGCTCCCCGACCGAGCCGGAGACGATCTCCTGGACCCGGCGGCCCGCCTTCTCGCCGATCGTCCCGATCGCCTCGACCCCCTTTTCCACGCGCGTACGGATCTCGGCGAGCGTGTCCTCGCCGTGCTGCACGAGCTCGCGCAAAAGACCGAGCGAGAGGAGGCTCGAGCGCCGCTTCTCCTCTTCCAGGATGATCTGCGCGAAGGTGATCGCGGTCAGATCATCGCCGTTCTCGTTGTCGATGACCTTGACGTCGTTGCCGGAGCGCACCAGGCGGGCGATCTCGTCGAGCGTGATATAGCGGCTCTCCGACGTGTCGTAGAGTTTCCGGTTCCCGTACCGTTTGATCAGTCGCAGGGGGGTCGTCTGGCTCATTGGGGCTCCTCACTCGGCCATGATCCGCATGAGCACGGTACGCGAACGTGGACCGTCGAATTCACAGAGATAGACCGCCTGCCATGTCCCGAGCACGAGCTTGCCGTTCTCCACGATGACGCTCTGCGACGCGCCGACGAGGGTCGAGAGGGTGTGCGCCGACGCGTTCCTCTCGACGGGCAAGTCGTCGTCCCGCGTGGGGATCGTCTTCAGCAGCTCGCGGATCATGTCCTTGCGGACGTTCGGGTCGGCATTCTCGTTGATCGTGATGGCGGCCGTCGTGTGCGGGACGAACACGTGGCACATCCCCCGCATGATTCCCGAGTCCTTGACGACGCGACGTATTCCCGCGGTCACGTCGATCATCTCCATCTGCGACTCGGTCTCGACCTTGAGCCTGTGCACGGGATTGACGCGCAGTATCATACGCCGCGACGCGCGATCAAGTTGCGCGCCGGATCGGCGCAGGCCGAGCCGTCGAGCGGTGCGCCGGCTCTCCTCCTCGTCGATTCACGCTGTTAGAGTGCGCCACCATGCGTAATCCGATCGTCGCCGCGGTCCAGATGGAGAGCGGCCCGGACCTCGCCGCGAACCTCGACCGCGCCCGGGCCCTGGTCGTCGAAGCCGCCGCGCGTCATGCGCGTCTCGTCGTGTTGCCGGAGGTCTTCGCGTGGCGCGGTCTCCGGGAAGCCGAGGCCGGCGCGTCCTCGCCGATCCCGGGTCCGGTGAGCGACTTCCTGTGCGGGCTCGCCGCCGAACTCGGGGTGACGCTCGTCGGCGGATCCTTCCTCGAGCGCTCGGACGAGGCGGCGCGGTCTTTCAACACCTCGCTCCTGATCGATCCGCGAGGAAGCATCCGAGCGGTCTACCGGAAGATGCACCTCTTCGACGTCGATCTCCCGGGGCAGGTGACGGTCCGCGAGTCGGACGTCCGCATCCCGGGGAGCGAGGTGGTGACGGCGCCGACGGAGCTCGGGACCGTCGGCATGAGCATCTGCTACGACCTCCGGTTCCCGGAGCTCTTCCGCCGGCTCGCGGTCGCGGGCGCGACCATCGTCACGATCCCGTCCGCGTTCACGGCCTACACGGGCGCCGCGCACTGGGAACCCTTGCTTCGCGCGCGCGCGATCGAGAATCAGGTGGTCATGATCGCCCCGAACCAGACCGGCACGAGCCCGCACGGGTTCCGCGACCACGGCCATTCGATGATCGTCGACCCCTGGGGCACCGTGCTCGCGCGCGCGACAGGGGACGAGGTCGTGATCACCGCGGAGCTCGACCTCGATCACCTGGCGCGCGTCCGCCGCGAGATGCCGTGCCTCCGCCACGCGAGGCTGCTCCCATGAGCCCCCGAGCCCGCCGGCCGACGGCCCCCGATCCGCACACCGGCGGTCCGAGCCGGTTCCAGCTCGTCGCGGTCGCCGAAGCACTGGCGGTGCTCCGGGGCTTTCGTCCCGTGGGCGCCGAGCGCATCCCGGTCGCCGATGCGCCCGGCCGCGTCCTCGCCCGCGACGTCCGCACCACCCTCGACCTCCCCCATTTCGAGCGCTCGTACATGGACGGCTTCGCGGTCCGCGCCCGCGACACCGCGGACGCCAGCGCCGAGCGTCCCGCGCGCCTCGCGATCGTCGGGAGCGTGCGCATGGGCCATCCCGTCGCCGCGCGCCTCCGTCGCGGCGAGTGCATGCGGATTCCGACCGGCGGCATGCTGCCGGCGGGAGCCGACGCCGTAGTCATGGTGGAGCACACGACGGAGGCGGCCGACGACGCCGTCGACATCGAGCGCGCCGCGCGCGCCGGGCAGCACGTCATGCGGCGCGGCGAGGACGCGCGCAAGGGCGCGCGCATCTTCCCACGCGGCCGCCGCCTCCGTCCGGCGGACGTCGGCGCGCTCTCGGGCGTCGGGCTTGACCGCGTGTGGGTCGTGCGCCGGCCGCGGGTCGCGGTGCTCGCGACCGGGGACGAGATCGTCCCACCCCACGTCACGCCCCGGCCGGGGCAGGTGCGGAACGTCAACCAGTACGCGCTCCGCGCGCTCATCGCGGCCGCCGGCTGCGAGCCCGTCGACTTCGGCGTGCTGCCGGATCGCGAAGCGGTGATCCGATCGGCGATGCGGCGGGCGCTGGCCAGGGCCGATGCGGTGCTGGTGTCGGGCGGCAGCTCGGTCGGCACCAAAGACCTCACGCCGGCCGTCGTCGCCGCGATGCCGCGCGCGCGCATCCTCGTGCACGGCGTCCGCATCAAGCCTGGCAAGCCGACGCTGATCGCACGTGCCGCCGGCAAGCCCGTGATCGGGCTCCCCGGCAACCCGACCTCCGCCCTCGTCATCTTCCACGTCTTCGCGCTCCCCCTCCTCCGTCTGCTCGGAGGCGAGCCACGCGCCGCCGCGTTCGCGCCGCGCCGGGCGGTCGTCGCCGAACTCGGGGAGCGCCTGGGTTCGCTCGTGGGGCGCGAGGACTGGATCCGCGTCGCGCTCGTCGCGCGACCCGACGGCACGGTCGCGGCGCGTCCGGTGGCCGGCGGGTCGGGCGACATCGTCGGGTTCGTGCGGGCCGACGGCCTCGTCCGGATCCCCGCCGATGCCGCCGAGCTCGCGCCCGGCACGCCGGTCGTCGTCAGCGTCGTCGACTGACGAACGCCCACGCGCGCCGCCCCTCGAATTGGCACCTTCTGGGCGTGGGTAATTGGGCCTTTACGGTCCGATTGGCGCCACCTAGGGTTCCGGCCGTGCTGGAGCTCGCGTTCACGCCCGACCGCGCCCACCCCGAGCCCGTCTACCGCCAGCTCCGCGACTACCTCCGCGACCTGATCGCCGCCGAGCGTCTTCCGCGCGGCACGAAGCTGCCGGCGACCCGCGAGCTCGCGACCGCCCTCGGGCTCTCCCGCAACACGGTCGCCCAGGCCTACGACGAGCTCGTCGCCGACGGCCTCCTCGCGGCGCACGTCGGTCAGAACACGTTCGTCGCCGCGCCGCTGCCGGGGGGCCGCACGCCGCGAACGAGCCGCGCGGCGACCGAGCCACGGCGCGGCTTCGTCTGGTCTGGGCTCTTCGCGCTCCGCGCGCGGACGCTCGCCGTGCCGGCCGGTCTGATCCCGGACCGGAGCATCCGGACGCGCTTTGACTTCCGGGGCGGACAGGTCGCGCTCGACGCCCTCCCCTCCGCCGACGTGCGCCGCGCGTTCGCGCAGGCGCTCGGCGACGACCTCCGTGAAGCCGCCGGAGCGCAGAGCCCCTACGGCCTGCCGTCGCTTCGCCGCGAGGTCGCGCGCTACCTCGTGAGCCGCGGCATCGCCTGCGACGTCCGCGAGGTCGCGATCGTCGACGGCGCGCAGCAAGCGATCGATCTCGTCACTCGCGTCCTGGTCGACGCGGGCGACAGCGTGGTACTGGAGCAGCCGGGCTACTTCGGAGCGCGCGTCGCATTCACCGCCGCGCAGGCGAACGTCGTCGCCGTCGAGGTCGACGACGAGGGCCTCCGGACCGACGACCTCGGGCGCGTGCTGCGGGCCCGCCGGGTGAAGCTCGTCTACACGACCCCGGCCGCGCAGAGTCCGACCGGCGCGGTCATGAGCGCCGCACGGCGCCGAGCGCTCCTCGCCCTTGCCGACGAGCACCAGGTCCCGATCCTCGAGGACGACTACGACAGCGAGCTCCGCTACGAGGGCCCGCCGATCGCGGCGCTGAAGACCCTCGATCGCGCCGGGCACGTCGTCTACGTCGGCACGTTCTCGAAGGTGCTCTTCCCGGGGCTCCGGGTCGGCTACGTCGTCGCGGCGCCGCCGCTCCTCGAGAAGATGATGCTCGCGCGCTGGAACGCGAACGTCACGACCAACGTCGTAGCGCAAGCGGCGCTCGCCCACCTCCTCGCGACCGGCGGCCTCGCGCGCCACCTGAAGCGCGTGCGCGCGCTGTACGGCGCGCGGCTCGCCGCCATGCTGGGTGCGCTCGCGGCCGCGATGCCGGCGGGGACGGAGTGGACGCGGCCACGCGGCGGCCATTCCGTCTGGGTGACGCTCCCCGGCGGCACCGATGCCGACGCGCTGCGGCAGGACGCGCTCGACGCCGGCCTGCACTACACGCCCGGCGACGTCTTCTGCGGCACCCACCGGGGAGCCCGCCACCTCGCGCTCTCGTTCGCCAACCACACGCCCGCCGAGATCCAGGCGGGCATCGGACTGCTCGGCGGGCTCGTCACGACGCAGCGCGCGCGGAGCCGGAGCATCGCATGACGTCGCGACCTTCCTCGACCGACCCGTGGACCTTGGTCTTCCTCTTGAGCGGGCTCGGCCACCTCGCCAACGGCCTCTGGATGCTCGCCGGGCCGGCGCACTGGTACGCGGCCCTGCCGGCCGGCGTCCCCGACTTCGGCCCGCTGAACGAGCACTTCGTGCGCGATCTCGGGTCGACGTTCGCGATGCTCGGGCTCGCGCTCGTGTGGGGTGCGGCGCGCCTCGAGGTGCGCGTGCCGGTGCTCGTCCTGGTCACGCTGTTCAACGCGCTCCACGCGCTCGTGCACGTGTGGGACACGAGCCGCGGGCTCGTCGGCCCCGAGCACTGGGCCATCGACTTCCCCGTCGTCTACCTACCGACGGTCGTCCTGATCGCGCTCACCGCCCTGCTCGTCCGACGCACGGAGGCGCGCGCGTGAGCCTGCCTCGCGTGCTGCGGATCGTCGCGGGGGTGCTCCTCGGACTGGCGCTCGGCAGCGTCCCGTTCCTCCGCTACGGCGCGCCCGGCCACCGCCACGCGCCCGCCGACGCCCACGCCCATCGTCACTGATCGTCCCCCGGAAGGAGAACCGCCATGCGTCTCGCTCCCATCGAACACCCATCCACCATCGTCGGGAAGCTCGCCTACTGGATGACCGAACGTCGCTTCGGCAAGGTCATCACACCGATGAAGGTGATCTACGCGCGCCTTCCCGCGCTCTTCCGCCACGCCTATCAGCAGATCCGGATCGTCGAGAAGGAGATCTCGCTCGATCCGACCATCAACGTCCTCGTGCGCACCTGGCCCGCGATGATCAACGAGTGCGCGTTCTGCGTCGACATCGCCAAGGCGGGAGCGCTCTACCGGCACCTGACGCTCGAGAAGCTGGAGACCCTGCCGTCGTACCGCACGAGCCCGCTCTACGACGCGCGCGAGCGCGCCGCCCTTGCCTACGTCGAGGAGGCGACGCGCCACAAGCACGTCGACGATGCCACCTTCGCCGAGCTCCGCCGCCACTTCGACGAGCGCCAGATCGTCGAGATCACGTGGCTGAACGCGCTCGAGAACTACTACAACCTGCTGAACCTGCCGCTCGGCATCGAGGCGGACGGGCTCTGCGCGCTCGCGGCGCGGCGGACGGCGTGAGACGTCGCAGCATCTCCTGCGGGCGCGGCGTCATCCCCGCCAGACGCGCGCGATCGCGTCGGCGACCGCGAGCCCGTCGAGCGCCGCGCTCACGATGCCGCCCGCGTAGCCCGCGCCCTCGCCGCACGGGTAGACGTTCGGGCGCGCCGGCGCGGCGAGCGTCGCGGGGTCGCGCACGATCCGAACCGGGCTCGACGAGCGCGTCTCGACGCCGACGGCGATCGCCTCGCGCGTGTCGAAGCCGCGGAGCTGCCGGCCGAAGCGCCGCAGCGCCGCGCGTAGCCGATCGGCGACGAACGGCGGCAGCAGCTCGCCGAGCCGCGCCGGGCGCACCCCCGGGCGATACGAGCAGCGCGGCAGGTCGGCGCTCGCCCGCCCGCCGATGAAGTCCGTAAGTCGCTGCGCCGGCGCGACCTGCGCGCCACCGCCGCTCGCAAACGCGCGCCGCTCGATCTCCGCCTGGAGCATCGCCCCGCCGGTCGGACCGGCGAAACCGAGCGCGGCGACGTCGGCCGGCTCGAGCGCCACCACGATGCCGCTGTTGGCGAAGGGCGAGTCGCGGCGCGCGAGCGACATTCCGTTCACGACGACGGCGTCGGGCTCGGTCGTCGCCGGCACGATCCACCCTCCGGGGCACATGCAGAAGGAGAAGACCCCGCGCTCCTCCACCGTCGCGGCGAGCCGATACGCGGCGGCGGGCAACGGGAACCGCCCGGCGTCGGGACCGTACTGCGCGCGGTCGATGAGCGGCTGCGGATGCTCGACCCGGAGGCCGAGCGCGAACGGCTTCGCCTGGAGCTCGAGCCCGGCCGCCGCCGCCAGCGCGTGGACGTCGCGGGCGCTGTGGCCGGCGGCGAGCACGACGGCCGACGCGGCGAGCTCGCGCCCGTCGGCGCAGCGCACCGCCTCGGCCGCCGCGCCGCGGACAACGAGCTCTCGGAGCCGGGCTTCGAACTCGATCGGAACGCCGGCGCGCGCCAGGGTCGCGCGGATCGCGGTCACGATCTTCGGCAGTCGGTTCGATCCGACGTGGGGCCGCGCCTCGATCCGGATCTCCGGATCGGCGCCGTGCGCGACGAGGCAATCGAGCACCGTCGCGACCGGGCCGCGCTTCTGCGCGCGCGTGTAGAGCTTGCCGTCGCTGTAGGTGCCCGCGCCCCCCTCCCCGAAGCAGTAGTTCGATTCGGGATTCACGAGGCCTTCGCGATTCAGGAGCGCGATATCGCGCCGCCGCGCCTGCACCGGTTTCCCGCGCTCCAGGACGGCGGCGGGAATGCCGTGCTCGGCGAGCCGGAGGGCCGCGAAGAGCCCGGCCGGCCCGGCGCCGACGATCACCACGGGCCGCCCGGGGCGGCACGCGGGAAACGTCGGGAGAGCGGGCGCGGCGTCCGGCGCCGCGGCCTCGCCCGCGAGCCACACCCGCACCCGCAGCCGGTAGCGCACGCCGCGCCGCGCATCGAGCGTGCGCTTGAGGACGCGCAACTCGACGACGTCCTCGGGGCGGCCACCGATCGCCCGGATCGCGGCCGCACGCAGCGCGCCGGGGTCGAGCGCCACGTCGGGCCGGACGGCGAGGTCGAGGTCGCGCGGCATGGCGGGCCGACGGGCGCCGCCGTCAGCGCGCCGCGAGCCCGCGCGCCATC
Organism: Deltaproteobacteria bacterium; assembly: GCA_020852955.1. Classification (GTDB taxonomy): domain Bacteria; phylum Desulfobacterota; class Binatia; order UTPRO1; family UTPRO1; genus UTPRO1. The sequence continues at coordinate 39,045 of JADYZW010000041.1, forward strand.
GCGCGCACGACGGCGCGCGCGGCCGCGACCGGATCGGCGGCGTCGCGGATCGGCCGACCTACGACGAGATAGTCCGCGCCAGCGTGCATCGCGGCCTCCGGCGTCTCCACGCGCTTCTGGTCGCCGGGGGCGTCGCCGGCCTGGCGGATGCCCGGAGTGAGGATCACGAAGGACGGGCCGCAAGCGCGGCGGATGGCGACGATCTCGCGCGGCGACGCGACGACGCCGTCCATACCGTTGGCTTGCGCCAACCGCGCCAGGCGCACCACCTGGCGCGCCGCCGTCGCCGCAACGCCGACCCGGCGGAGATCCGCGTCGGCGAGACTCGTGAGCACGGTCACCGCGAGGACGAGCGGCCGCCGCAGACGCTCACGGCGGCAGACGTCGCGCACCGCAGCCGCCGTCGCCGCCATCATCTCGGCGCCCCCGGACGCGTGGACGTTGAAGATGCGCACGCCGAGCCGCGCCGCCTCGATCCCGGCGAGCGCCGTCGTCCGCGGAATGTCGTGGAACTTGAGATCGAGGAAGACCTCGCCGCCGCGCCGCTGCACGCGCCGCACGACGTCGGGTCCGGCGTGTACGAAGAGCTGCTTCCCGATCTTGAAGACGCCGAGCTCGCTCCCGAGCAGCCGCACCAGGCGGTCGGCCTCGCGGACCGAGTCGACGTCGAGCGGGAGGACGAGCCGACGACGCGCGGCCGCTCGACTCACGCGGAGCTCCGCGAACGTGATGCCACGGGCGTCATCTTCCGAACCCCTACGCGCCCGCGGGCGCGAGCGCCGCCGCGACCAGGTCGGCGACCCGCGCCGCCGCCTCGGCGATCGGCACCTCGGTCGCGGTCTTCTCGGTGCGGCCCTTCAGCTCGACCGCGTCGCGCTCGAGCGCCCGCGGCCCCACGGTGATGCGGAGCGGACAGCCGATCAGATCGGCGTCCTTGAACTTCACGCCCGGGCGCTCGTCGCGGTCGTCGAGCAGCACGTCGACACCGCGTTCCTCGAGCTCGTCGTGCAGGCGCTCGGCGGTCGTTCGCAGCCGCTCGTCCGTGACGCTCACCGGCACGACCACCACGTGGAAGGGCGCGAGCGGCATCGGCCACACGATGCCGGCGTCGTCGTGGTTTTGCTCGATCGCGGCCGCGATCGTGCGCGTCACGCCGATGCCGTAGCAGCCCATCTCGAGGACGCGCTCCTTGCCCTCGGCGTCGAGCACGGTCGCCTTCAACGCCTCGCTGTACTTGGTGCCGAGGTAGAAGACCTGACCGACCTCGATGCCGCGCTGGAGCACGAAGCGGCCCGCGCAGCGCGGGCAGCGGTCGCCGGCGCCGGCGGCGCGGAGATCCGCGAACTCCGCCTCGGGGAAGTCGCGCGCCGCGCTCACGCCTTTGACGTGCGTGTCGGCCTTGTTCGCGCCCGTGACCGCGGCGGTGATGCCGGCGAGCGCGTGATCGGCGAGGAGCCGCACCTTGCTCTTCAAGTCCATCGGCCCGGCGAACCCGATCGGCGCGCCCGTCACGCGCTCGACGACGTCCTCGGGCGCGAGCTCCACGGCCGGCGTTCCGAGCGCGTCCTTCAGCTTCGGCTCCGAGAGCGCATGGTCGCCGCGGACCAGCGCCGCCACGACGGTGTCCCCCGCCACGTAGAGCAGCGTCTTGATGAACCGGTGCGGCTTCGTCTTCATGAACTTCGAGACTTCCTCGATCGTGCGCTGCCCCGGCGTCGGCACCTCGACGAGCGGCGTCGGTTCGCCTGCGGCTGCCGGCGCGTCGCCCGCGCCGATCCCGGCCTTCTCCACGTTCGCCGCGTACTCGCACTGGTCGCAGCTCACGATCGCGTCTTCGCCCGACTCCGCGAGCACCTGGAACTCGTGCGAACGGCTGCCCCCGATGGCGCCCGTATCGGCTTCGACCGGGCGATAGGCGAGACCGCAGCGATCGAAGATCCGGCGATAGGCGCGGAACATGTTGTCGTACTCGCGGTCGCAGTCCGCCCGGTCGACGTGGAACGAGTAGGCATCCTTCATGATGAACTCGCGCCCGCGCATGAGCCCGAAGCGCGGCCGCACCTCGTCCCGGAACTTCGACTGGATCTGGTAGAGGTTCATCGGCAGCTCGCGGTACGAGCGCACGTCGCGGCGCACGA
>JADYZW010000042.1 GCA_020852955.1 Deltaproteobacteria bacterium
GCCCGAAGCGGCTCCCCGAGATCGCCCGGGCGCTCGGCAAGGGCCTCGCCGAGTTCCGCCGCGCCACCTCCGACGTCAACGAGGAGCTCCGCAAGGCGCAGCGCGCGATCGAAGAGGAAGCGCGCGCCGCCGAGACCGCCGCCCGCCGCTCTGCCGCGGAGAAGAAGGCCGCGGCTGCGGTCAAGCCGGCCGAAGGCACGGTCGCGGTCGGCGCCGCTCCGGCCGACGCCGCGCCGTCCGCGCCCGAGCGCGACCCCGGCGCCGGATGAGCGGGAGCGCGTTCGCCGGTCTCGACGAGGCCGGCTCCCGTGGCTGATCCGGTCGACGCCGGGACCATGCCGCTCACGGCGCACCTCGAGGAGCTGCGCTGGCGCGTCGTCCGGGCGCTGATCGCGGTCGCGATCGCCTTCGGCGGATGCTACGTCTACTCCGACTACGTCTTCGCTCTCCTGACGCGCCCGCTTCTCGGGATCGGCGACAGCCGCCTGCAACTGATCGGCACCGGCGTCACCGAAGCCTTCTTCACCCGCCTCAAGGTGTCGCTGATCGCGGCCGTCTTCGTCGCGAGCCCCGCGATCTTCCACCAGGCCTGGGGATTCGTCGCGCCGGGGCTCGTCGAGAAAGAGCGCCGCCTCGCCATTCCGTTCGTCCTCGCGGCGACCGTGTTCTTCGTGAGCGGCGCCGCCTTCTGCTACGTCCTCGTCTTTCCCGTCGGCTATGCGTTCTTCCTCGAGGAGTACGCCACCATCGGCGTGGCGCCGCAGATCCGCATCAGCGAGTACCTGTCCTTCGCGGCGCGCATGCTGCTCGCGTTCGGCGTCACCTTCGAGCTGCCGGTCGTCACCTTCTTCCTGGCGCGCATCGGCGTCGTCACGCACCGCATGCTGATCGGGGGCCTGCGCTACGCCATCGTCGTCATCTTCATCGTCGCGGCCGTCCTCACGCCCGGCCCCGACGTGGCCTCGCAGGCGCTCATGGCGGGACCGCTCCTGCTGCTCTACCTGCTGAGCATCGGCGTCGCGTACGTCTTCGGCCGCGCCAAGCCCGCCGACGCCGCCACGACCCTACCCACGCCCACGTCCTGACCCGAAGGAGAACGCCCATGGCCCGCTCCCACAGCTGCATCAAGCTCGACGTCGGCAAGGTCGGCATGACGTCGCTCGACATGCCGGGTCCCGGTCCGGGCCAGGCGCTGGTGCGCACGCGCCTCTCGACGATCTGCGGCAGCGACATCCACATCGTCGACGACATCCCGGAGGTGCCGGCCGGCACGCCGCTCGGGCACGAGGCGGTCGGCGAGGTCGTCGATGCCGGCGAGGGCGTGACGAGTTTCCGTCAAGGCGACCGCGTCGTCGCCGCGTGCATCTTCGGCTGCGGCCTCTGCGCGCGCTGCCAGGACGGCCACGTCCAGCTCTGCGAGCGCTACGGCTCGCCCATGAATCTGCTCTTCGGCGCGCAGGGCGAGTACTTCCTCGTACCGAACGCCGAGCTCAACATGGCGAAGGTGCCCGACGAGCTCGCCGACGAGGCGGTGCTGTTCGCGAGCGACATCATGTCGACCGCGTTCGGCGCCGTCGAAGCCGCGGACCTCCGCTACGGCGACAGCCTCGCGATCTTCGCGCAGGGGCCGGTCGGCCTGTGCGTGACGGCGGCCGCCCGCGCGCGCGGCGCCGGACTAATCGTGGCGGTCGAAAGTCTCCCCGCGCGCGTCGCGATGGCCAAGCGCCTCGGCGCCGACCTCGTGCTCGCGCCCGAGGACGCCGTCGCAACGATCCTCGGGCTGACCGGCGGCAAGGGCGTCGACGTCGCGGTGGAGGCGCTCGGCAAGCAGGCGACGCTCGAGAGCGCGGCGCGGGTCACGCGCCTCGGAGGCGTCGTGTCGAGCGTCGGGGTCTACAGCCTGCACCCCACGGTCGCCCTCCCGACCGACGGCACGTTCATCCATCGCCGCCTGGTGACGACGCTCTGCCCGGCCGGCTCGGATCGCCTGCGCCGGCTGATGGACGTCGTGCGGTACGGAAAGATCGACCTCACACCGCTCTTCACGCACTCGATGACGCTCGCCGATACGCCCGCCGCCTACGACCTCTTCCGCGAGCGGCGCGACGGCGTCATCAAGATAGCGCTGCGCCCGTAGGCGGGATCTCGGACCACGGCACCTGCGCGCGCAGCGACTCCAGCAGCGCCCGCGCATCGGCCTCCATGTCGGCCGCGACCATCACGACGATGACGGCGCGCGTGCGGTCGAGCGTGCGCAGCACGCCGATGCCCTCGGTCGCTTCGACCACGTGCTTCACAAACACGATGTCCTCGGGACGCAGCTCGAGGAAGATCTCGACCGTCTCCGGATTGCCGCGCCCGCCGCTCACGGCCGTAACAGCCTCTCCAGGCGCTCGATCACCCGGTCTTCGACCCTTTCGTCGCGGCGCCGATCCCTGCGCTCGGCGTCCGCGCCCGGCGACGGTCGGGTCGTATCCGACGCGCCGAGCAACGCTTCGAGCCCGCGCGCGCGCAGCCGCTTCGCGTCCGGCTCGATCCGGACCGCGCCGAGGCGTCCGCGCGCCACGAAGGGCAACGCGATGCGGCCGTCCTCGGTCGCGAGGTACTTGGCGGCGCGCACGTCGTCGTGGAGCGTCCGGGACACCGACGCGCCGAGCAGCACCGTCCCCCGGAAGCGGAGCGCCCGCGTCTCGTCCAGCCAGCCGTCGCCAGCGATCTGATACGCGGGATTTACGAGCACGGCGCGCTCGGTCGTCAATCGCCCGCGCGCGATCGCGAACGGCAGCGTCGCCGACTCGACCACCGTGTCGGGGCCGCCGAAGAGCTCCCGGTAGCGCTCCCGTGTCGAGGCCGAGACCAACCTCGGCATGAACGGCAACGCCTCCACCTCCGCGACCACGAGGCCGGGAAGGTTCACCTCGCGCAGCCGCCCGTCCGCCACGGCGAGCGTCCCGCTCCCCGCAAGCGATCCGGCGACGAGGGCGCCGGCGGCGATGCGCCCGGTGAACGCGGCGGCGCCGCCGCCGCGACCCTCGACGCGCCCGGCGAGCTCCGGCACCAGCCGCGCCGTCGCCGATCCGAGGTCGATCGCCGCCGCCTCGACGCGTGCGCGCGCCGCACCGGTCGCCTCGACGGCAACGTCGGCCGCCAGCGTGCCGCCGAACGGACGGGATTCGATGCGGAGGTCGATCGCCGGAGGATCGACGCCGGCGACGCCGCCGCGCAGCGACACCGGAACGTCGTCGATCTCCAAGGCGAGCGGCGCGAACGAGACCCCGGCCGGCTCGATCACGAGGCGGCCCGCGACCGCGCGGAGCGCCACCGTCCGTTCGCCCAGCGCGAGCTCGGCAGCGCCCTCGCCCTCCGAGCGCAGCACGAGCGACGCGCGCCGGGGGTCGAGCGTCGCCTCGCCGCTTCCGCGGACCACGAGGGAGCCGATCGCCGCGTGCAGGTCCTCGATGACCGCCGCCGCGCCGTCGCGACGCACCCGCGCCCGCAATGCGATCGGCCGGAGCGCGCCGAACGGCAGCGCGCCGATGCGTACGGCCGGATCGACGGCTTCGACGGCGAGCGTCGCACGCAGGCGCGCGAGCGTTCCCTCGAGGACGAGCGCCAGGCGTCGCAGCCGCCCGCTCGCGAGGCGCGGCCGTCCGAGCCGCTCCGACAGCGGCGCGAGCTCGGCGTCGTCGATCTCGACGCGGGCGCTGAAGGGCGTGTGCTCGGCGTCCCGTTCACCGAGCGCGTCGGCACGGAGGTCCAGCCGCACGTCGGGCTCGTTCGCCGCGAAGAGCGCCGCTTCCACGCCGATCCGCGCGCTCGCGCCGACGCGCAGGTCGGTCGCCCGCACCGAGACGTGGCGGAGGACGAAGGGCGCGGCCGCGCCGAGGCGCCGGTCGTCGATCGTGATCGTCCCCTCGCGCACGCGGCCGAGCGCGAGCCCGACCACCCACTCGATCGGCACGCGCAACCCGGTCCGCCGGCCCCGCGGGGCGCTCCCGCCTGCCGGCTCCCGCGCCCGCGACGCGCCCAGGCTTTCCACGTTCCAGCGGCCGTTCGCGGCGCACACGACGCTCAGACGCGGCCCTTCGAGCGTCACGCCCGAGGCCTCGATCCGGCCGCGCACGAGCGGCCAGGCGCGGACCCCCAGCACGATCCCCTCGGCGGTCAGGAAGGGGGCGGACCCGAACGTCGGATCCTCGCCCACCGTCACGTCGCGCAGGCGGATGCCGAGCGGCCACCACGACGGCGACACCGCTCCCACCGCGACCGAGCGGCCGAGCACGCGCTCGACGCGGGCGACGAGGCGGTCCTGGTGGACGCCGACGAGCGCGCGCAGATTCAGCACCGCGAACGCGACGAGGCCGAGCAGGGCCAGCGCCACGAGTCCGAGCCCCGCCGTCAGGATCCGCATGCGGGCGCTCGGCGGCGCGCGCCAGGGCGGCCGAGCGCCGGGCGCCGGCCGACCCGCGCGCGTCCGGGGTCGGCGCCCCAGGCGGCGCGGCTCATGTCGCGTGATCCGGCGGCAGGTGCCCGGCGATCCAGTCCACGGCCCCGTCGATCAGCGCCTCGAGGTGCGCCGTGTCCGAGTAGCGATGATCGCACGCGGGAGTGACGACGAGCCGCTTCGGCTCGGGCATCGCAGCGAAGAGCGCGTGCGCGTCGGTGACCGGCACGACGCGGTCGTCGGCGCCGTGCGCGACGAGCGTCGCGGCGGCGAGGCGGCGGGCCGCGCCCAACACGTCGACACGCCCGAGATCGTCGAGGAAGCCGGACCCGATGCGTTCGCCACGCTCGCCGCGGAGCCCGTGCCGCCGCCACGCCTCGACCGCGTCCGGGCTCATGCGCTCCAGGATCCCGAGCGGCAGCGCGACGGCCGCGATCGTGACCAGCGCGCGCACCCGCGGGTCGCTCCCGGCGAAGACGACTGCCACGGTGCCACCGAGGCTCGAGCCGACGAGCCCGAACGACGTCGCCCCGCGATCCGTCAGCCAGTCGACGACGCCTCCGAGATCCTCGATCTCGCCGCTGATCGTGAGGTCTTCGAAACGGCCCTCCGACTCGCCGACGTAGGAGAAGTCGAAGCGCAGGCACACGTAGCCGCGCGCGCTCAGGCGCGCCGCGAGCGCCTGGTGCTTCGCGCCCTCCTTCGTCGACTCCATGCCGTGGCAGAGCACGACCGCCGGCCGGCCGGCGGGATCGGCAACCCCCGCGGGCAGGTGGAGCACGCCTGCGAGCCGCGGGCCGCGCCGGCTCCTCATCGTCACGCGCTCCGTCGTGGCGTCGCATTGCGGCATCGTCGTGGCGATTGATACCATGCGTCGCGCGCGAGCGAACAGTGGCGCGCGGGGAGGCGGGGATGGAGAAGGAGACGGCCGTGGACGAAGCGTCCGTCAGGCTGATCGAACGCTTCGAGGCGTACCTCGCGCACGAAGCGAACGCGGCGGCGCACACGATCAAGGGCTACGGATCGGACCTGCGGCAGCTCGCCGCCTTTCTCGCGACGCGCGGGGGCGCGCTCGCCGAGGTCGACGTGCACGGCGTGCGGGCCTATCTCGCGAGCCTCGCCGGCGTCGCGCGGAAGACCTCGGTCGGACGCAAGCTCGCAGCCATGAAGCACTTCTTCCGCTGGTGTACGCGCGCCGGGGAGCGCGGCGACGACCCGGCCGCGACGCTCGCCGCGCCCAAGCGCGAGCAGTTCCTGCCCCCGCACCTCACCGTCGACGAGATGTTCCGCGTCCTCGACGGCATCCGCGACCCGGGACCGATCCCCGCCCGCGACCGCGCGATCCTCGAGCTCCTCTACTCGACCGGCATCCGGGTGAGCGAGCTCGTCGGCCTCGACTGGGCCGACGTCGATCGGCGGGGCCAGGTCGTCCGCGTCCTCGGCAAGGGACGGAAGGAGCGCGTCGTCCCGATCGGCGCGACCGCCCTCGTCGCCCTCGACCACTACGGCCGGCGCTGGCCCGCCGATCGCCGGCGCGACCGCGACGCCGTCTTCCTGAACGCGAGGGGCGGGCGCCTCACGGTCCGGAGCGTCGCCCGCGTCGTCGCGCGCTGGGTGGGGCGCGCCGGCACGCGCGTCGCGGCGAGCCCGCACGCGTTCCGCCACTCGTTCGCGACCCACCTCCTGAACGGCGGCGCGGACCTGCGCGCCATCCAGGAGCTCCTCGGACACGCGAGCCTCTCGACGACGCAGCGCTACACGCATGTCGACTTCGCGCGTCTCGCCGAGGTCTACGACAAGGCGTTCCCGCGCGCCTGAGGACCCATGCGGCTCCGGGACCGCTGCCACCCCTCCCCGGCGCGGCATCGGTCCTTGCCGACGCGCACCCATCCGTGCCAGCACGGGCCGAGGCGCAGCGGCGACCGGTCGGTGCGCGCGACGGGAGGAGGCCAGCATGATCGACTTGAAGGAGAAGGTTGCCGTCGTCACGGGCGGGTGCAGCGGGATCGGTCGCGGCGCGGTGCAGATCCTGCACCGCGCCGGCGCCCGGGTCGCCTGCCTCGACGTCCAGGACGAGAAGGGCCATGCGCTCGCCGACGCGCTCGGCGGCGGCGCGCTCTACGTCCACGCGGACGTCACCGCGGAGCACGAGGTGGCGGCGGCGTTCGGCCGGGTCGTCGAACGCTTCGGTGGCATCGACGTGGTCTTCAACAACGCCGGCGCGGCCGAGCCGCTCGACTCCGACCCCTTCGACCTCGCGATCTTCGCGCGGGCGCAGAAGCTCCTCGTAGAAAGCGTCGTGCTCGGCATCAAGTACGCCGTGCCGTCGATGATCGCGCGCGGCGGCGGCTCGATCGTCAACACCGCGAGCATCGCGGGCCTGCACGCCGGTTACGGTCCGTTCGCGTACTCGGTCGCCAAGGGCGCGGTCATCCACCTCTCGCGCGTCGCGGCGGCGGCGCTCGCGAAGCATGGAATCCGGGTGAACGCGATCTGTCCCGGTCTCATCCCGACGGCGATCTTCGGGCGCGCGCTCGGCGACTCGATCGCCGACGCGGATCGGCGCGCGCGCGACATCGGCGAACGGGCGCACGGCTTCCAGCCCATCCGCGTCGCCGGTTCTCCGGACGACATCGGCTACGCGGTCGCGTACTTCGCGAGCGATCTCTCCCGCTTCGTCACCGGCCAGTTCCTCGCCGTCGACGGCGGCCTCACCGTCGGTCCTCGCGAGGCATGGGACGACGCCGCGGCCGTCGCGAACTGGACCCGCATCGGCCTGAGCGAAGAGCAGATCGCGACGATGCTCGGCACGCAGGGCTGAGGGCGGCCCGAAGCGCGCGCCTTCAGGGAAGTGCCCGCATCGCCGCGAGTGCGTCGAGGTCGAGGACGGCGGCGCTCGTCCGCTCGAGCGCGGCGCGGACGACCGCCGCGTGCTGGAGGGTGGCCGCGGCCGCCGTGACGAGCGCCGCGATCCAGGCGTAGAGCACGTGCAGGCGGTACTGTTCCCACGCGACGGCGCGCGGGACGCGCGGGCCGCCGGACGCCGCGAGCGCCTCCAGATAGGCCTCGAGAAGCGTCGCCTCGTGCGCGCGGCGGAGTTCCACCGGCAGCGAGTTCGCGAGGAAGTACGCCACGTCGCGCATGCCCTGGCCGCGCTGGCTCACCTGCCAGTCGAGGAGGCCGACCTCGTCCCCGTCGACGTACAAGTTGCCGAGGTGCGCGTCGCCGTGGACCAGCGTGCGCGGCGGCCGCGCCCACGCGGCCTCGAGCGCGAGGCGCCGCCGGCTCACCTCGGCGGCGGCCGCATGGAGCGGCGCCGGCACGCAGTCGCCGTGGCGCGCGAGCGCGGGTCGCCGGGCGAGCCGCGAGAGAAGGCGCCCGACGCGGAACCGGAAGGCACCCGTGTCGGCCGCGAGCCGCGTGAGATCGGACACGAAGCGGGGGTGCTCCCACCAGGCGCCGTGCAATCGCGCGAACGTTCGCATCACGGTCGCGACCTCCGGCACCGGAAGGTCGGTCGTGACGTCGCCGAACCGGCACCCGCGGGCCCGCAGGTCCTCTAGGACGAGCGCGAAGCCCGGCCCCCAGCGCGCCGCGGTCGCGTGGTACACCCGCGGGGCCCGCACGGCGAGGCCCGCGCGCGCCCGGCCGTAGAACGCGACCTCCGTGCGGCCGAGGCCGAGCGCGCCGACGAAGGCCCGCGTCCGGAGATCGCGCGGCGCGAGCTTCACGAAGAGCGACGCGGGAAGCGCGCCCCGTCCCTCGAGGCGCGCGATGGCGCGCGTCGTCGTCCCGTCGGTCGCGTCCTCGAGCGCGACGCGCTCGACCACCGCCCCGGGAGCGTGCGGCTCGAGCACCCGCGTCAGCCACGCGGGAGTCACGTCGTCGAGGCGCGCGGGGATCCCGAGGGCGGTCATCCGCGCCGACACCGAAGCCTATCGCCAGGCGACCGCGAGGCGGTAGAGGTCGCCGCCGTCGGGCGGCTCGCCCGGAAGGTAGCGGCCGTACACGTCGGCGAGCGACGCATCGTCGAGCCACACGAAGCCCGCCTCGCGGATACGAGGCCGGAGCGCCTCGGGATCGAAGCGCGACACCGGGTAGTTGAATACGAGCCGCGAGCGCTCGGCGACGCTGCTCGCGATCCATCGCAGCGTCCGGTCGCAGGCGACGTCGTCGAGGTAGCCGATCACCCCCTCCCACACGACCACGGCCGGGGCGGCGCGATCGTATCCCGCGGCGGCGAGATCGCGCGCGAGCCCGTCCTCGAAGACGGTCGTCAGGTCGGCCGCGACGAGATGCGCGTACGGCGGCAGCGGGATCCCGGCGGCGGCGAGGATCGATCGCTTCCGTTCGAGCTGCTCGGCCAAGTCGACCTCGAACACCTGCGCGCCCTGCTGCGCGATCTCGCCGAGGCGGAGCGTCCGGCAATCGAAGCCGACCCCGAGATTCACGACCTGCGTGGTCCCGGCCGCGAGCGCCGCCCGCACGGCGTCGTCGATGAACCGCGTGCGCAGCCGGACGTGATCGCGGAAGATCGGCGCCGACAGGAGGAGCTCGACGGCTTCGTCGGCGGCCGGGCCGCCGCCGAAGAGGTGGGCGTAGGGGTCCTCGAAGAGCCGCTCCTCCTCGGGAAGCTGGCTCTCCCACGAGCGCACGCGCGCGATCGCGGCGGCCGTATCGGTGATCTCGACGCCCATCGCACGCTTCGCCGTCACGCTCAGCGCATCAGCTCGTAGGGCCCGCCCTTCGCGAGCGCCGCCCGATACGCCGGGCGCGCATGGATGCGCTCGAGGAACGCGGCGAGCCGCGGCCGACCCGAGGCGCCGAGGCCGGCGCGCGCGTCGGCCGCCTCGATCGGAAAGCTCATCTGGACGTCGGCGGCCGTGATCTCGTCGCCCGCGAACCAGACCGACCTTCCGAGCTCGCTCTCCAGATGGTCGAAATGCAGCTTCAGCTGCGGCTCGATGAAGGCGCGCTTCACCCTGCCGGCGATGCCGCGCGCGATCGGCTTCGCGAAGAACGGCATCGGCGCCGTCTCGACCCGGGTGAACACCAGCATCAGCAGGAGCGGCGGCATCGCCGACCCTTCCGCGTAGTGCAGCCAGTAGGTGTAGCGCAGGCGCTCCGGCGTCCCGGCGGGCGGAATCAGGCGGCCGCCGCCGTAGCGCTCGACCAGGTATTCCACGATCGCGCCCGACTCGGCGACCGTGACGCCGCCGTCGGTGACGACGGGCGACTTGCCGAGCGGGTGTACGGCCCGGAGCTCGGCGGGCGCGAGCATCGTCTCCGGGTCGCGCGCGTAGCGCGTCACCTCGTACGGAACGCCGAGCTCTTCGAGCAGCCAGAGGACGCGCTGCGAGCGCGAGTTCTCGAGATGGTGCACGACGATCATGCCGTCCCGCTTAGCGGAGCCCGGGCGCCAACGCCACTCGCGGGAGGTCGGATGCGCCGCGGTGGCCGGCGCGCGTGGCCCTCTGCGGGCGCGGGCATCATGATCGTCGTCCTTCGGGGGCGGCGGCGCGCCGTCGGCCGCCGCGAGCCTGTCGGCTCCGAATGGGTCCCGCCGCCGGTTCCAACTCGACGCGCGCGCCGAAACCGCGTTTACACGCTCGGCGTCGACGGCTAGTGTCCCCGCGTGCCCGATGCCTTCCACGCCACGACGATCCTGGCGGTCCGCTCCGGGGGCAGGCTCGTCGTTGCCGGCGACGGTCAGGTGTCGCTCGGGCAGACCGTCATGAAACACCACGCGCGCAAGGTGCGCCGCCTCTACCAAGGCCGCGTCCTCGCCGGCTTCGCCGGCGCCACCGCCGACGCCTTCACGCTCTTCGAGAAGTTCGAGCTGAAGCTCGAGGCAGTGAACGGCAATCTCCGCCGCGCCGCGGTCGAGCTCGCGAAGGACTGGCGCACGGATCGGATGCTGCGGCGCCTGGAGGCGCTCCTCGTGGTCGCGGACGCCGAGTCGACGCTCCTCATCTCCGGCAGCGGCGACGTCGTCGAGCCCGACGACGGCATCATCGCGATCGGCTCGGGCGGCAACTACGCGCTCGCGGCCGCCAAGGCGCTCGCCGAGCACACCACCCTCGACGCGCGCGCCATCGCCGAAGCGGCGATGCGCATCGCCGCCGCGATCTGCGTCTACACCAACGACCAGCTCGTGTTCGAGGAGCTCTCGGCGTGATCGTCCATCAGCCGCGCGCCGTCGAGCCGCCGCCCCACACGATGACGCCGCGCGAGATCGTGTCGGAGCTCGATCGCTACATCGTCGGGCAGCGCGCGGCGAAGCGCGCCGTCGCGATCGCGCTCCGCAACCGCTGGCGGCGCCAACAGGTGCCCGAGGATCTCCGCGACGAGATCGCGCCGAAGAACATCATCATGATCGGCCCGACCGGGGTCGGGAAGACCGAGATCTCGCGCCGGCTCGCGAAACTCGCGAACGCGCCCTTCCTGAAGGTCGAGGCGTCCAAGTTCACCGAGGTCGGCTACGTCGGGCGCGACGTCGAGTCGATCATCCGCGACCTCGTCGATCTCGCGATCGGCATGGTGAAGGCGGAGGAGAAGGTCAAGGTCGTCCGCCGCGCCCGCGAGGTCGCCGAGGAGCGCCTGCTCGATCTGCTGTTGCCGTCCGGCCCGACGCCGACGGCCGGCGCCGACAGCGCCCCCGCCTCGCCGAGCACGAGCCGCGAGACGTTCCGCCGCTGGCTCCGCGAGGGCAAGCTCGACGATCGCATGGTCGAGATCGAGATCACCAAGAGCGCGTCGCCGATGGTCGAGATCCTCACGCCCCAGGGACTCGAGGACATGGAGCTCAACGTGAAGGAGCTCTTCTCGAACATCCTGCCGAAGAAGGCCAAGAAGACGCGGGTCGCCGTGCCCGAGGCGCTCGAGGTGCTCACCGCCGAGGAGGCGAACCGCCTCGTCGACATGGAGTTCGTGACCCGCGAGGCGGTCCGGCGCGTCGAGCAGTCCGGCATCGTCTTCCTCGACGAGATCGACAAGATCGCCGGCCGCGAGGGCGTACACGGTCCGGACGTCTCCCGCCAGGGCGTCCAGCGCGACCTCCTGCCGATCGTCGAGGGGTCCACCGTCAACACCAAGCACGGCATGGTGCGCACCGACCACATCCTGTTCATCGCGTCGGGCGCCTTCCACATGTCGAAGCCCTCCGACCTGATCCCGGAGTTCCAGGGACGATTTCCGATCCGCGTCGAGCTCGACGCGCTCACCCGCGCCGATTTCGTTCGCATCCTCACCGAGCCGAAGAACGCCCTCGTCACGCAGTACGTCGCGCTCATGGCGACCGAGAACGTCCGCTTGACGTTCGCCGACGAGGCCATCGACGAGATCGCCCGCATCGCCGCCGCCGTGAACGAGCGCACCGAGAACATCGGCGCGCGGCGCCTCCACACCGTGCTCGAGAAGCTGCTCGAGGAGCTGTCGTTCGACGCCCCCGAGCTCGTCCACCGCGAGGTGACGATCGACGCCGCCACGGTGCGCGCCAAGCTCGACGCGATCCTCGGCGACGAGGATCTCTCGCGCTACATCCTCTGAGCGCGCGCTCCGGGCCGAGCCGCGTGGCGGCGTCCGGTCCGTGTGATAAGGACCCCACGCCATGAAGGACGACATCGCGAAGGCCGAGGTGCTGCTGGAGGCCCTGCCCTACCTCCGACGCTTCTTCGGCAAGACGATCGTCATCAAGTACGGCGGGCACGCCATGGCGAACGACGAGCTGAAGGAGTCGTTCGCGCAGGACGTCGTGCTGCTCAAGTACGTCGGGATGAACCCGGTGATCGTCCACGGCGGCGGCCCGCAGATCAACTCGATGCTCGAAACGATGGGCGTGCAATCGCGGTTCGTGCGCGGCATGCGGGTGACCGACGAGCAGACGATGAAGGTCGTCGAGATGGTCCTCGTCGGCTCGACCAACAAGGAGATCGTCGGCCTGATGAACCGCCACGGCGGGCGCGCCGTCGGGCTTTCGGGGAAGGACGGCGAGCTCATCGTCGCGCAGAAGATGCTGGTCGAGAACCAGGACATCGGCCTCGTCGGCGAGGTCGTCGGCGTGAACCCGCGCGTGATCGAGTCGCTCGACGCGGCCGATTTCATCCCGGTGATCGCGCCGGTCGGCGTCGGACTCGACGGCGCCACCTACAACATCAACGCCGATCTCGTCGCCGGCAAGGTCGCCGCCGCCCTCCACGCCGAGAAGCTCATCCTCCTCACCGACGTCGACGGCATCAAGGACAAGGACGGCCATCTCGTCTCGACGATGGCGAGCGACGAAGCCAAGCAGCTGATCGCCGGCGGCGTCATCAACGCGGGAATGATCCCCAAGGTGGAGTGCTGCATCGACGCGCTGGCGGGGGGCGTCGCGAAGACCCACATCATCGACGGCCGCGTGAAGCACGCCGTGCTGCTCGAGATCTTCACGACCGAGGGTGTGGGGACCGAGGTCGTGCGCAGCACGGCGGCCAAGCGCCGGTCGATGGGACGCCTCCGCAAGGCCTGACGGCGCCCATCCCACACGTGGGGGGACGGGCTCCAACCCTGCGGGTCAGCCGAAGATCGGCCCGGCCTCGTCGAACCTGAGATCGCTGTCGGCGTCGGCCATGGTCACGCAGAGGCTCTTCGGCTCCCAGGAGAGGTTCGCGAGCACGGGCGCCGGCGCGCCGACCTCGAAGAACCAGGCGCGCTTCAGGACCGCGTCGAACGCGCCGACCGAGCTCGCCGTCGCGACGCCGTCGTAGCCGCCGAGCCGCGCGAGGCGCTTCACGCCGCGCACGATCGCCTCGAAGGCGTCCGGGCGCTCCGGCGCGGTCCGGTAGTCGACGAGCGCCAACACCGACAGACCGCGGCGGGCGGCCGCCCGCACCACGAAGAAGCAGCTCGGGTCGCCGTCGAGGAGATACGTCACGTAAACGTCGGGCACGCCGAAGAAGCGCCAGGCGAGGAACGCGGGCGAGCGGTCGAACTCGAGGCGGCCGTCGGGCCAGGGGCGCTGCACGACGCGCGCGACGTCGCCGACGGCCGCCTTGGTGAAGCGCCGCGCTCCGACCGCGAGCGTCGCGGGCGCCACGACCGGCCGCAGGCGGACCGTGCCGCCGAACGCCGCCCGCGCGAGCCCGGCGAGGCCGCCCGCGCCGCGCACCCACAGGAGCTTCCGCATCGCGCCGACGGGGCGGATGCCGATCGCGCCGAACACCTTCGCGGCCGCCTCGCTGATCGTCACGCAGAAGAACGGGCTGTAGGCGCGGGCGATCTTGACCGCGAGCGCGCCGCCGGCCCGGCTGTTGCGGGCGGGCTCCCTCACGAAGAGATCGACGCCCATGAAGCCGCGCGCCCGCGTCCCGTCGTGGTGGAACTCGATCGGCTGCAGGACCACCTGCCCGAGGAGGGCGCCGTCGTCCTCCGCCACGAGCGCGACGTCCGGCGCGTCCTTCGCGACGAGCAGCGGGTTGTCGAGGATCTGGAACCGGAACCGCGCCGGCACCGACACACGGGTCGGAAAGATCTCCTCGTTGAACCGGTAGAACGCCTCGTAACGCTCTGGCCGGAGCGCTTCGAGCTTCATGCCGGGGGCAGCGTCCTGCCGTCGACCGCGCGGACGAGGTTCAGCCTCACCTCGCGCCGCGGGTGCTCGCCCTGCACGAAGTAGCGATGCAGGAGCGCCGTGGAGAGCAGGAGGATGAAGGCCTGGTTCTCGCGCTGGCTGATGCCGCCGGCGGGCGCGCTCCGAACCTTCTTCAGGAACTGCTGGCAGAAGGCGGCGTTCAGGAACGGCAGCTTGGCGAGTTCCCCTTCGGAGAAGAGCGCCTCGGTGTAGTCGGCGTCGGCGGACCCGAGGAACGCGGAGAGGTCCGGGGCCCGGTACGGCTGCTTCGGCTTCGTCAGGATGCTCGGCGGCAGCGTGTCGGGGAACGCCTGCTTCAGGATCCACTTCTCGTCCATGTTCGGGCCGAGCTTCAGTTCCTGCGGCAGGCGCGCCGCCCACTCGACGACGCGGAAGTCGAGGAACGGGCACCGGCCCTCGACGCTGTGGGCCATGCTCATGCGATCGCCCTGGGTCGAGAGCAGATACCCCGGCAGGAGCGTCTTCCACTCGAGCCACTGCGCGCGCTCGACGAGACCGAGGCGCCCGAAGACGGGGTCGTTGTCGGCGACGTACTGCTTGAGATCGGCGAGCCCGTCGCGCGACTGCCGCAAGAGGCGCAGCCCGAAGAGCGAGTTGTGGAAGCGCAGCTCGTGGGAGAACAGGCCCGGCGTCTTCTCGCGGGCGAACTGCCCGAAGACCGAGGCCAGCGCCTTCCTGTTCGCGTCGTTGAAGTGCGGCAGGTACGGGTAGAGCCGCCGGAGCTTCTCGGCGTCGCGCTCGGGGTCGAAGCCCTCGCGGAGGATCGCCTCCTTGAAGATGTCGTAGCCGAGAAAGCTCTCGTCGGAACCCTCGCCGGTGAGCACGACCTTGATGCCCTTCTCGTTGACGAGCCTCGAGAGCAGGAACATCGGCACGAAGGCCGTCCGGAAGACCGGCACCTCGCCGTGCCAGATCGCGGCCGGGAACGCGCGCGCGATGTCGCCGCGCCGGACCGGCAGCGCGGTGTGGCTGGTGCCGAGGTAGCGCGAGAGCTCGAGCTGGTCCGACGACTCGTCGAACTCCTTGTCGTCGAAGGTGATCGAGAACGAGTGCACCCGCGAGAGTCCGTTGGCGAGCGCGAGCTGGGTCGTGATCGCGGAGTCGAGCCCACCCGAGAGATAGGTCGCGACCTCGACGTCGCTCCGCAGGCGCAGCCGGACGGCGTCGGAGAGGACGTCGCGGGTCCGCTCGATGGCTTCCGCGGAGGAGCCCGTGAAGCGGCCTTCCCGCGGCCAGTCGAGCGTCGTGTACGGCGCGAGCGTGCGCGCCGCGCCGCGCTGCTTCAGGTACCAGCCGTTCGGGATCTGGCGGATGCCGACGAAGCCGCTCTGGTGGGGGAGCGGCGTCCAGATCGTGAAGATCGACGCGAGCTGCGCCTCGTCGACCTCGAACCTCGCCCCCGGGAAGGCGAGGAAGCTCTTCATCTCCGAGGCGAAGACGAGCGTGCCGCCGACCTCGACGTAGAAGAGCGGCCGCTTGCCGTAGCGGTCGCGCGCGAGCAGGAGCTCCTCGCGCGCGCGGTCGTAGATGGCGCACGCGTAGGCCGCGTTCAGCCGCGGCAGCGCGTCGACCCCCCACTGCATGTAGGCGTGCAGCAGGACCTCGGTATCGGAGGTCGACTGGAACGCGTGGCCGAGCGCTTCGAGCTCCGCGCGCAGCTCCTTGTAGTTGTAGAGCTCGCCGTTGTACGCGATCCAGAAGCGCTTGGTCGCGTCGGGGATCGGCTGCTGGCCGGTCGAGAGGTCGATGATCGAGAGCCGCGCGGTGCCGAACCCGGTACGCGCGTCGTGGTAGTAGCCGGCCTCGTCGGGTCCGCGGTGGTGCATGAGCGCGAGCATCGATTCGAGCACGCCCGGCGCGCGGGCGGCGTCGAAGCGCGCCGCCGCGTCGTCCGTCTCGTGGAAGTACCCGACGATGCCACACATGGTCCGGTCAGCTCACGTAGAAGGCCTGGTGCTCGACGGAACGATCGATGAAGAAGCCGAACTTGGTGAGGACGTTGCCGTAGCCGATCTCGACGAAGCGCCTGGCGCCCGCGGCCAGCAGCGCCCGCATGCCCTGCTCCCAGAGTACCGGGTGATCGAGGTGACGGGCTAGCTGCCGATCGAGGGCGGGACGCTCGGCGGGAAGCCAGCCGCCGCTGACGTTGTCGACGATCGGCACCTCCGCGGGGGCGAGCGCGACTCCGGCGAGGTACGCGGCGAACCCCGCGTGCGCGGCGGCGAGGAGCGGGGTGTGCCACGCGCCGCTCACGGGCACGCGCGCCATCTTCTTGGGCTTCAGTTCCGCGAGCGCGGCCTCGGCGTGCGCGACCGCCTCCTCGGCGCCCGCGAGGGTGTACTGGCCGACGCAGTTGTAGTTGCTGACCCAGACGCGCTGGCTCTTGGCGCGGAGTCCGTCGCAGAGATTCTCGAGCACCTCCGCCTTGAGTCCGATGACCGCGAGCATCGCGCCCGGAGCGTCGGCGAAGCACGCGTCCATGAGCGCCGAGCGCTGCGCGACGATCGCAACGAGCTGCTCGAAGGACACCGCGCTCGCGGCGTAGAGCGCCGTCCATTGCCCGACGCTGTAGCCCGACGCGAAATCGACCCGGTGGCCGGTCTTCTCGCGAAAGAGATCGAGCGAGATCGAGCTCACCAGGAGCGTCAGCAGCGCCGTCACGCGGTTCTGATTGAGATAGGCGGCGTTCCCCGACGCGATCGCGTCGAAGGGCGAGCTCCCGAGGGCGTCGGCGACGAGCGCGTAGCGGCCGGCGAACGCCGGGTGGTCGCGCACCCCGTCGAGCATCTTCACGTCGTGCGCGCCCTGCCCCGGGAACAGCAGGGCGAGCGGCTCACCGTCGGCGGTCGGCATGGGCTGCGCGGACCGCCGTCAGACGTCGCCCCACTCGAGGCCGATCGCCCGCGCCTGGCGCTCGACGCGCGCGAAGTCCGGAATGTCCTGGACCTTGTGGATCGCGTCCTCCCGCGACATGAGGCCGGTTCGCACCTGCTCGGCGATCTCGTTCACGTACGGGTTGTACCGGTGCTGCTTGTAGTGGACGGCGATGCCGAGGTCGTTGAGGAGGCAATTGGTCGAGTTGCTGCCGGTGTCGGCGGTCTTCCGCCAGCCGAGCTCGGAGATCTCCTCGATGATCCGCTCCTCGGAGACTCCGAAGGCGAGCATCGGATTCACGATGTTGATCTTGCGGAGCGCGCTCCGCGCGACGAGCGTGTCGCCGATGCCGAAGTAGCCCTCGGCGTCGGGCCCGAAGTGCTTCAGGTACCGCTTGATCGCCTCCGACCGGAAGCGCGCCTGGACGTCGAGGTCCATCACCATGATGACCGAGTCCTTCGGCACCTGCCCGCCGATATAGCCGCCGGCGATGATCGGCACCGACTTCTCGAGCGCGAGCTTCACCATGTGATTGTTGATGAGATTGATGCACGAGTTGCAGATGCTGCTCGCGCGCGTGAGCGCGGCCTTGGTGTGCACCGGCGTCGTGGCGCTCGTCTTGTAGAGATGGTGCATGAAGACCGGCGCGGGGGTGAAGAGCAGGAAGTCGATCCCGAGCGACGAGGTTACGGCGCGGAGGTTCTTCTGCGCCTGCTCGGCAATGAAACCGTTGTCGATGGTGACGGCGAGGCACTTGAGCCCGTAGGTCCGGGTGAGGGCCATCAGCGTGTACGACGAATCCTTGCCGCCGCTGAACGCGACGATGACGTCGTACTCGGCCTTGCCGCGATTGGCGTCGAAGACCGCCTCGAGCTTCCGGCGGAGGTCGCCGCGGATCTTCTCGAACTCGGGCGCCGGCGGCGCGTCCTGGCACAGGCTGCAGAGGCCGCGCGCGTCGAACGAGATGCCCGGAAACGTCGACGGCAGCACGCAGCGGACGCAGAGACGGACCTCGCCCGCCGCCGGGGCGCTCATGACGCGACCTTGCCCTCGACGAAGGAGCGGATCTTGGCGAACGAGCTCAGGGCGTCGGAGAGCACCTCCTCGTCGCTGATCTTGATGTCGAAGGTCTTCTCGAGGAACGCCACGAGCTGCACGAACCCGAAGGAGTCGATGAGGCCCGACTCGAAGAGGTTCGCGTCTTCGCTCACGGCGGAGCCGTCGTCGCCGAACTCGATCAGAAGGGTGTCAACCAGATATCGTCGGATCGTGTCGTCCATATGCGGGGTCCCATTGGTCCAAGAAACATGCCACGGCCCCGGTCGTCGGGCCGCGCCGAACGGACACCGACGCGACGCCGCGCCGCGAGTTTCGCGTGCGCGCGCGAGCGATTGACGGAGCTGGGGAGATCGCTGCGTAGGGGTCCATACCGGGCATCGTCGTCCGGCCGGGAGGAAGCGGATCGTGCAAAGCAGCGCGGCTCCGAGAGAGCGTCGCACGCCTGCACGAAAAATGGCTGGGGAGGACGGAACGACTGCCCGATGGCTACTCGGGAGTTTCCGGCCCGTCAAGAACGAGATCGACGGGATACTCGGCGGAGCTGGTGCCGGCAACGTCGATCCGCTGACGTCAGCCCTCGACCCGGTCGTCCGGGCGGAGCACCCCTTCGTCGACGCGCGCGAAGAAGCGCGCGGCGGCGTACGGCGCCGCGGCCGGAGTCTCGGGGGTCATGGCGGGTACGCTACCGGCTCCGGCGGAGCCGGAAAAAAGCTACTCGGAGCCCAGCACGATCCTGCGGAAGACGGCCTGCTCGTACGCGAGCCCCTCGGCGAGCGTCTTCCCGGACGTCGCGCGGACGATCTCGGTCTGGAGGAGCAGGCCGCGCCGCGGCAGCGCCGCGAGCTCGGCGGCGACCGCTTCCGCGCGCGCGAGCGTCGCGCCGTCGTCGACGAGTTCGGCGAGGAGACCGAGGCGGAACGCCTCCTCGGCGCCGATCGTCCGTCCGGTGAGCGCCAGCATGCGCGCCATGCCGTCGCCGACCGCCGCGCGGAGCCCCGCGAAGCCGCCCGCCGCCCCGAACTTCACCTCCGGCATGCCGAGCTGTGCTCCCCGTCCGGCGATCCGCACGTCGCACGCGAGCAGGAGCGCGAGCCCGCCGCCGAGGGCGTACCCCTCGACCGCCGCGACGAGCGGCTTCGGGAAGCTCGCGAGCGCGTCGAACATGCGCGTCGACGACTCGACGATCTCGCGCCGGTTCGCCGTGTCGCCGCCGAAGCGGCGCACGTCCATGCCGGCGCAGAAGTCGGGCGGCGCTCCGGCGACGACCGCGCAGGCGAGCCCGTCGTCGGCGGCGACCGCCGCGAGCAGCTCGGCGAAGGCGCGGCGCATGGCGAAGGTGAGCGCGTTGCGTTTGGCGGCGCGATCGAGGGTGAGGACCGCGTAGCCGTCGCGGCGGGCGAGCGCGAGGTCGGGGGTCGTGGGCATCCTCGAACGGTGCGCGGCGCGCGGGGAGCAGTCAACCGGCGTCGGCCGATCCCTCGGCGAGGGACGACGGCGCTTCCGGCCGCCGGGCGTGGTTGGCGGCCGTCCACGATCGCGAGCGGCGGTCGGTTCGGACCCGCGGGCGCCCGGGTGCTCGCGGGCGGCGCGTCCTTCGGATAGAGGAGCCCGCATGGGGCAGCCCCGCCGACGAGAGGACGTCCTGGCGCCGCACGCCGACACCGCTGGCGTTCGCCCGCGCGCGGTGCCGGGCGAACGAGATCCCCGGCCGAGCGACGGTCCGTGTTCGTCGGACCGCTGAAGCTGCGCGCGCCGGTGATCCAGGCGCCGATGGGCGCAGGGATCAGCCGGCACGAACTGGCGGCGGCCGTATCCGAGGCCGGCGGACTCGGAACGATCGCGGTCAACGGCGCAGGCGCGATCGAGCGGGAGCTCGCGGCGGCGCGTCGGCTCACCGGCGCGCCGGTCGCGGTCGGCGTGCTGCTGCCGTTTCTGCGCCGCAGCTGGTTGCCCGCGATCGCGAAGGCGGACGCCGTCGTCAGCTTCTGGGGTCGGCCTCGGCGCCTGTCCCCGGGCTACTGGATGCACCAGTCCGGCTCGGTGGAGGAGGCGGCGGCAGCGCACGCGGCCGGCGCCGACGCCGTGATCGTGCAGGGCGTGGAGGCCGGCGGTCATGTGCGCGGCACGACGCCGGCCCTGGAGCTGCTGGCGCAGGCGCGTGCGACGCTGCCGATCGGCTACCCGCTCGTGCTCGCCGGGGGAATCGCCGAGCGCGGCGACGTAGCGCGCGCACTCGACGCGGGTGCGTCCGCGGTGATGGTCGGCACCAGGTTTCTGCTTTCCGACGAGAGCCGGGCCCACCCGCTCTACGTGCAGCGGCTGCTGCGCGCCACACGGACGCTGCGCACGGAGCTCTTCGGCTTCGGCTGGCCGGCGGCGCCGCACCGGGTGATCGCCAACGCCGCCACCGAGCGCGGCCTCCGCGCCGATGGCTCGGTGCCGCCGCTGACCAGAGCGCTGCACCGGCTGAGCGGGCTCACCTCCCGCTACGTACCCGACAGCGTGCGCGACCGGCTCGTCCGCCGGCAACACGCGGGTTCGAGGATGCTCTCCCCGATCACCGCGACCGACGACCGCGGCGAGAACCTGATCGACGGCGGCGCCCTCTACGCCGGCGAGACCGTCGCCAGGATCACCGACGTGCGGCCCGCGGCCGAGCTGGTCGCCGCGCTGTCGCCCTAGGGAAGCTCGGCTCGCGCCCGAGTCGCGGGCGAGTCCTGGCGACGGCGCGTCCCCTCGCCGCGGCTCGCGGAAGCCGCCGGGCGCAGCGAACGCGCCGCGCTGGGCCCCGCTTTTGTTGACATCGCGGCGCGTTGCGCGGAGTATCCCGCTCTTTCCCAACGAGCGCCGTCATGAGCAGCCAGGACATCGTCACGCGCACCGATCGGCACCTGATGGCGACGTACGCCCGGGCTCCCGTGGCGTTCGTCCGCGGCGACGGGGCGCGCCTCTGGGACGCCGACGGGAAGGAGTACCTCGACCTCTTCGCCTGCCTCGCGGTCGCGAACCTCGGACACGCACCGCGCGCCGTCGCCGAGGCGATCACCGCGCAGACGGCGAAGCTCTTCCACGTCTCGAACCTCCACTACTGCGAGCCGCAGATGCGCCTCGCCGAGGTGCTCTGCGAGCGCTCCTTCGCCGACCGGGTCTTCCTCTGCAACAGCGGCGCCGAGGCCAACGAGGCGGCGATCAAGCTGGCGCGCCGCTGGGGGCACGCCAACGGCGGCCAGCGCTTCGAAATCGTGACCGCGCTCGGCTCCTTCCACGGCCGGACGCTCGCGACGCTCACGGCGACGGGGCAGGAGAAGGTGCGGGTCGGCTTTCAGCCGCTCCCCGGCGGGTTCCGCTACGTGCCCTACGACGATCTCGGGGCGCTCGACCGCGCGCTCACCGACACCACGGCGGCGCTCCTGCTCGAGCCCGTCCTCGGCGAGGGCGGCGTCGTGGTGCCGAGCCCGGAGTATCTCACCGGCGCGCGTGCGCTCTGCGACGAGCGCGGCATCCTGCTCGTGCTCGACGAGATCCAGGTCGGCATGGGCCGGACCGGCACGCTCTTCGCCTACGAGCAGGCCGGGATCGTCCCCGACGTCATGACGCTCGCGAAGGCGCTCGCGAGCGGCATCCCGATCGGCGCCTGCCTCGCGCGCGCCGACGTCGCCGCGGCGTTCGACGCCGGCTCGCACGGCTCGACCTTCGGCGGCAACGCGGTCGCGGCGGCCGCCGCCGTGAAGACCCTCGAGATCATGACCGCGCCCGACTTCCTACCCGACGTCCGCCGGCGGGCGGCGCGCTTCCGCGCCGGCCTCGACCGGATCGCCGCCCGCTCGCCCGCGGTGCGGGGCGTGCGGGGCGTCGGCTTCATCCAGGGCATGCTGCTCTCCGAGCCGGGCGCGCCCATCGTGACGCGGTGCCTCGAGCGCGGCGTGCTCCTCAACTGCACGGCGGACACGGTGCTCCGGTTCCTGCCGCCGCTCGTCATCACGGAACGCGAGATCGACCAGGCGCTGGCGATCGTCGAAGAGGTGCTCTCCTCATGAAGCGCGATCTCCTCCGCCTCGTCGACCTCACGCGCGACGAGTGCTCGGCGCTCCTCGCGCTGGCGACCGAGATCAAGACGGCGCTGCGCGCCAGAACGCCGCGGGCGCTCCTCGCCGGCAAGACCCTGGCGATGATCTTCGAGAAGCCGAGCCTGCGCACGCGCGTGAGCTTCGAAACCGGCATGTTCCAGCTCGGGGGCCATGCGATCTACCTGGCGCCCTGGGATATCCGGCTCGGCGAGCGCGAGACCGTCGCCGACGTGGCGCGCAACCTGGCCAGGGTCGTCGACATGATCGTCGCGCGCACCTTCAGCCACGCGGTGCTCGGCGAGCTCGCGCAGCACGCCAGGGTTCCGGTCATCAACGGCCTCACCGACCTGCACCACCCCTGCCAGGTGCTCGCCGACCTCTTCACGCTCGTCGAGCACCGGCGGAAGCTCGACGAGATCCGCGTCGCGTTCATCGGCGACGGCAACAATCTCGTGCACTCGTGGATGGAGGCGGCAACGCTCTTCCGGTTCACGTTCGCGGTCGCGTGCCCCGAGGGCTACGAGCCGGACGCCGAGCTGCTCGCCGACTGCCGCGCGCGCGGCGCGCGGATCGACGTCACCCGCTCGGTGACCGACGCCGTCGGCGGCGCCGACGTCCTCTACACCGACGTCTGGACCAGCATGGGCCAGGAGGACGAGGCGGCGGAGCGGCGCGCGCGCTTCGCCGGCTACCAGATCAACGACGAGGTGCTGCGGCACGCGGCGAAGGACGCGCTCGTGATGCATTGCCTGCCCGCGCATCGCGGCGAGGAGATCACGGACGCCGTGATCGAAGGCCGCCAATCGATCATCTTCGACCAGGCCGAGAACCGCCTGCACCTCCAGAAGGCCCTGATGGCCTGGCTCGCCCGGGAGAGCGGCACATGACCGACAAGATCAAGAAGATCGTGCTGGCATACAGCGGCGGGCTGGATACGTCCGTCATCCTGCGCTGGCTGATCGAGCAGTACGGATGCGAGGTCGTCGCCTTCTGCGCCGACCTCGGACAGGCTGACGAGATCGCCACGATCGAGGAGCGCGGCCTCGCGACCGGCGCGTCGCGGGTCGTAGTCGACGACCTCCGCGAGGAGTTCGCGCGCGACTTCGTGTTTCCGATGATGCGCGCCAACGCGGTCTACGAGGCGGGGTACCTGCTCGGCACGTCGATCGCGCGTCCGCTGATCGCGAAGCGCCAGATCGAGATCGCGCGCGCGACCGGCGCCGACGCGGTCGCCCACGGCTCCACCGGCAAGGGCAACGACCAGGTGCGCTTCGAGCTCACCTACTACGCGCTCGAGCCCGCGATCCGCGTGATCGCGCCGTGGCGCATCTGGGACCTCGACTCGCGGACCGCGATGATCGCCTACGCCGAGAAGCATCGGATCCCCGTCCCGGTGACGCGCGAGAAGCCCTACAGCTCCGACCGCAACCTCCTCCACATCAGCTTCGAGGGCGGCATCCTCGAGGACCCGTGGCTGGAGCCGTACGCCGACATGTTCCTGCTGACGACCGATCCGACGCAGGCGCCCGACCGGCCCGAGTACGTCGAGATCGACTACGAGGCCGGCGACCCGGTGGCGGTGAACGGCGAGCGCCTCTCGCCAGCGGCGCTGCTCGCGAAGCTGAACCAGATCGGCGGCCGGCACGGCGTCGGCCGCCTCGACCTCGTCGAGAACCGCTACGTCGGCATGAAATCGCGCGGCGTCTACGAGACGCCTGGCGGCACGCTCATGCTGGCGGCGCATCGCGCCGTCGAATCGCTGACCCTCGACCGCGAAGTGATGCACATCCGCGACGGCCTCGTGCCGCGCTACGCGGAGATGGTCTACTACGGCTACTGGTTCACCCCCGAGCGCCGTATGCTCCAGACGGCGATCGACGAGTCCCAGAAGCCCGTGAACGGCACCGCGCGCTTGAAACTCTACAAGGGTAGCGTGACGGTGGCCGGCCGCAAGGCCGTCTCGTCGCTCTACGACCCGTCGATCGCGAGCTTCGAAGCGGGCGGCGTCTACAACCAGGCCGACGCGGAGGGCTTCATCCGCCTCTCCGCGCTCCGGCTCCGCATCCAGGCGCTCGTCGCGGCGCGAGGA
>JADYZW010000043.1 GCA_020852955.1 Deltaproteobacteria bacterium
CGGTCGCGAGCGGCACCGCCGCCGAGGTCGAGAAGCTGCACTGGGCGCAGCAGTTCGGCGCCGACACGCTGATGGACCTCTCGACCGGCGGCAACCTCGCCGAGTGCCGCCAGGCGATCGTCGATCATGCCACCATCCCGATCGGCACGGTGCCGATCTACTCGATGATCGTCGGCCGGCGCATCGAAGACCTCACCTACGACGTCATCCTGAAGGAGATCGAGCGCCAGGCGCGGCAGGGCGTCGACTACTTCACGATCCACGCGGGCGTGCTGCGCGAGCATCTGCCGCTGATCGCCAAGCGGACCACCGGCATCGTATCGCGCGGGGGATCCCTGCTCGCCAAATGGATGCTGCACCACGGCCGGCAGAACCCCATGTACGAGCTCTTCGACGAGATCAGCGCGATCATGCGCGAGTACGACGTCACCTACTCGCTCGGCGACGGCCTGCGGCCCGGATGCCTCGCGGACGCGTCGGACGCCGCCCAGCTCGCGGAGCTGCAGACGCTCGGCGAGCTCGTGCAACGCGCCCGCGACGCGGGCGTCCAGGCGATGGTGGAGGGCCCGGGGCACGTGCCGCTCGACCAGATCGCCTTCAACATGCAGCTCGAGCAGCGGGTCTGCGGCGACGCGCCCTTCTACGTCCTCGGACCGCTCGTGACCGACGTCTTCCCGGGATACGACCACGTCACGAGCGCGATCGGCGCGACCGAGGCGGCGCGGCACGGGGCCGCGATGCTGTGCTACGTGACGCCGAAGGAGCACGTCGGGCTGCCGCACGCGGAGGACGTCAAGGCCGGGTGCATCGCGTACAAGATCGCGGCCCATGCCGGAGACATCGCGCGCGGCATCGCCGCGGCGCGCGAGTGGGACGACGACCTCTCGCGCGCCCGCGCCGCGTTGAACTGGCCGAAGCAGTTCGAGCTCGCGTTCGACGGCGAGACCGCCAGAGCGCTCCACGACGAGGATCTCGAGGTCGACACGGAGTTCTGCGCGATGTGCGGGCACGACTGGTGCAGCCTGCGCATCTCGAAAGAGATCTCGGAGTTCGCGAGCGGCAAAGACGCGGCCTTCCAGCCGGCGCGAGCCGCCGCCCGGAGCCCCGGCATGAGCGACGGAGGCCGGGCCTTGCTTCGTCAGCGGGGCGCCCTTCCGGTGGTGGAGGGCAAGCATGCCTGCCACAGCGATCTCGTGAGCGAGCCGAACGCGGCCAAGGACCTTCAGGATCGCCTCTCGGGCAGCGCGAATCCGTAGCCATTCCGAATGATTGGAGAGGCCGTGCGTGGTGACCCGACCGGGACCGCGCGTCGATCGCGTGGCGCCGAGCCGGCCCGCTTCCCGGCGCGCCCTCAACGTTTCCGTCGAAGTGGCCGATATGCACGAAACGGCGGCGATCGCCCGGATGGGTGTCACGCACCGTCTGGCGGGCGTGCAATCTCGCTCCAGCGATGCACGATCCTCGACGGGGAGTCCGCCCAGGAAAATCGGCAGGTTGCAAACTTGGCGCTGTGCGGCACAATGGCCTGCTTCTTGATCGCCACAGACCCGAAGATGACCCCCACCCGCATGCGCCAAGAATCCTTCCACCGCTGGCGCAGAGCGTGTCGCAGGTGCCACAGTCCAAGGATCGTCGCTCGGACAACCGATAGGAATGCAGCGGGTTCACGCCGAGCTCTGGATTGGCGCGAGCATTGCTGCGGAGGTCGAGGCGTGAGTCATCCGATGAGGCGCATGAGACTCGGTGAGGTTCCGCATCAGCGGTTCCGCGAGGTGGCCGCGTGAGGTCGGCGATCCGGGCGTCCGTCGGCGCCGTGCTCCTGGCGGTGGCGGTCGCGGCTTGCGGAGCGCCGAAGCAAGTGACCAATCCGCCGCCGGAGATCGCCGCGCTCTATCCGACGCTCGCTGACAATCCCCGACCGCCCGTGCAGCCGTACGTGCTCCAGGTGGGCGACGAGCTCGCCATCAAGTTCTACACCAACCCCGAGCTGAACGAGGACGTGAAGATCCGGCCCGACGGCATGATCTCGCTGCAGCTCATCGACGACGTCCCGGCCGCCGGGCGTACGCCGAAGGAGCTCGATGCGGATCTCACCAAGCGCTACACGGGCGAGCTCGCGGATCCGCAGGTGAGCGTGATCGTCCGCAAGACGGGGCTCAACCGGGTCTACATCGACGGTGAGGTCGGGAAGCCAGGCATCGTCGCGATCGCCGGCGGCATGACCCTGTACCAGGCGATCCAGCGCGCGGGCGGTCTGCTCGAGACGGCGCACCGCA
Source organism: Deltaproteobacteria bacterium (assembly GCA_020852955.1). Taxonomy (GTDB): domain Bacteria; phylum Desulfobacterota; class Binatia; order UTPRO1; family UTPRO1; genus UTPRO1. The sequence continues at coordinate 2,277 of JADYZW010000043.1, forward strand.
AGCAGGTCATCCTCATCCGCAAGGGACCCGACGGGAAGCCGGTCGGCCGCTCGGTCGACATCCGGCCGATCCAGGACGGCTGGAATCCGGGCGTGGACGTCCCGCTGCAACCGCTCGACATGGTGTTCGTGCCGCGCTCGAAGATCGCGGAGGTGGACCTCTTCGTGAAGCAGTACATCCGCGACGCGCTGCCCTTGAGCGTCTTCCCTATCCCGTTCTGAGGCCAGCATGACCGACCAACAGATTCCCTGGCGCGAGCTCGTGGCGATCCTCCATCGACGCCGGAGGTTCATCGCCCAGATCTTCGTCGCCGGCTTCCTGACCGTCGCGCTCGGTGTGTCGACCCAGAAGCCGGCCTACCGCGCGTTCGCAACCCTCATGGTCACCTCGGACCGGGCGCAGGTCGTCGTCTCGCCCGACGCGGGCACGCGGCCGACGGTCGAGAACGTGACCGAGCAGGACATGAACAGCGAAGTCGCGCTGATCTCCAGCGAGTCGTTGGTGCGCGAGGTCCTCGCGCCCTACTGGAACGAGGATCAGGAGGACACGCCGACCCTCTTCTCGCGCGTCCTGTCGGTGTTGACCTTCCCGCTCCGCGTTCCGTCGCTCGTCTACCACCTCATCCACAACGTGCCGCCGCCGACCGGCCTCGACGACTGGACACTGGCGACCCTCGACAAGCTCGGGGTCGGGATCGTCGGCAAGTCGAACCTGATCGAGGTCTCGTTCACCGCGTCGGACCCCCGGTGGGCGGCGGAGTTCGTGAACGCACTGGTGGCGCATCACATCGAACGGCGCGGGAAGCTGAGCCAGCAGTCGGAGGCGCGGCGCTTCTTCGAATCGCAACGCAACGTCCTCGCCGACAAATCGCGCGAGGCCGAGGTCGCCCTCGCCGATTTCAATCACCGCCAGGGCATCGACTCGCTCACGCCCGAGCAACGGCAGGCCGTACGGACGCGGCTCGCCGAGCTGCAGACGATGCTCGGCGACTCCGAGCGCGAGCTGGCGGAAGGCACCGCCCGCATCGAGTTCCTCACCGAGGAGATCAAGAACTACCCGAAGAACATCGCGACCGAGTCGAAGATCGCGCAGAACCAGCAGTTCATCCGCCCGAAGATCCTTGAGCTCGAGCTCCAGCGCAGCGAGATCCTCTCCAAGTACGCCCCGACGAGCGTCAAGGTCCGCGACATCGACCGGCAGATCGCGCAAGCGAAGCGCCTCATGGAAGCCAACCGCGAGACGCTCGCCGAGACGACGAGCGCGATCAACCCCGCGTATCAGAACCTCGAAGTCGATCTCGCGCAGACCAAGGCGCAGATGGCCGCGGTGAGCGCGCGGGTGGAGGCGCTGCGGGCGCAGGTCGCCGAGCACCGGACCCAGGTCGCGCACCTCGACGAGATCAGCTCGGAGCAGGAGCGCCTCGAACAGGCGGTGGTTTCCTCGAAGGAGGCTTCGATCACGTACGCCAAGAAGGAAGAGGAGGCGCGCTTCACCACCGCGCTCGACGAGTCGAACCTCGTCAGCCTCGCGATCGCGCAGACCGCGGAGATCCCGACCGTCCCGGAGAAGTCGAAGCAAGCGACCATGCTCGCGCTCGGCGCGATCGTGAGCCTCGTCGCCGCGCTCGGGCTCGCCTTCCTCCGCGACCGGCTCGACCCGGCCGTGAAGAGCGCGTCGGAAGCCAAGAGCGTCACCGGACTGCCCATCCTGGCGGAGATCCGCTAGCCGCCGACGACCATGTACGCCTCGCACTTCGGATTGGCCGCCGAGCCGTTCTCGCTGACGCCGGACCCGGCCTTCTTCTACCTGAGCCCCGACCATGCCGAGGCGCTCGCGGGGTTGAAGATCGGGCTCGAGAGCCGGCGCGGGCTCATGCTGATGATCGCCGAGGTCGGCATGGGCAAGACCACGCTCCTCTACTCGATGCTCGACCAGCTGGATCCGCGCGTGCACACGGCGTACCTCTCGAACACGCGCCTCTCGTTCGACGATCTGCTGCGCCAGGCGCTCACGGACTTCGGCCGGTCGTGCGCGAACCGCGATCGCGTCGACTTGCTGAACGCGCTGAACGCGTTCCTCCACGAGCGCGCGTCCGCCGGTGAGACCGCCGCGCTCATCATCGACGAGGCTCAAAACCTGGACGAGGCGACGTTCGAGGATCTGCGCCTCCTCTCCAACTACGAGACGTACACCGACAAGCTCCTCCAGATCGTACTCGTCGGCCAGCCGGAGCTCGACACGAAGCTCGCGCGCCCGAGTCTCCGCCAGGTCACCGAACGCGTCGCCGTGCGCTGCCACATCAATCCGCTGACGACGGCAGAGAGCCTGCGGTACCTCGAGCACCGCCTGCGGGTCGCGGGCGGATCGATCGACGTCTTCACGCCGGCGGCGCTCCGCCTCCTCGTGTGGAAGGCGCGCGGCATCCCGCGCCGGCTGAACATCCTCTGCCACAGCGCGATGCTCTTCGCGTACGGACGCGGCGCCGCGCGCGTCTCGTTTCGCGAAGCGCGCGCGGCGGTCCGCGAGAAGCAGGGGCGCGGCCTGGTCACGATCAACCCCCGCCGGCGCTTCGTCTCGGCGTCGAGCACGCCGTCCGATGCGCAGCCGTGGCGCATCGCCGCCGCGGCCGCCGCCGGGATCGCGTTCGTGCTCGGGTACGGCGGCGGATACATCGGCGGGCGCTCGGATCCCGACGCGCCGCTCGCGGCGCCGACCCGCATCATCCGGATGAACGAGGCGGCGGCCGCGCCGTCGAACGGCGACGGCGCGCTCGCCGCTCCCGCCGTGGAGGCGCCGAAGGCCGAGACGGTCGAGGCCCCGACGCCAGGACCCTCGCCGGAACGCGCGGTCGAGCAGGCCGTGGCGACGGTCGCCGAGCCTGCGCCCGCGCCGCCGGAGTTCCGCGAGATCGTCGTGCCGCGCGGCACCTCGCTGTCGGCGCTCGCGCAGCAGTACTACGGCGAGGGCGGCCCGAAGCTCATGCAACGCATCCGGGACCTGAACCCCCAGATCCTCGACGCCGACCACATCTACGCCGGCGACCGCCTACGCCTGCCCGCGGTCGACGAAACGGACCGCCCCCGATGAGCAACTACATCAACGTCCTGCGCCGGCTCGAACGCGAACGGCGCGTACCCGACGCGACGCCGGTCGCCCCGACCGAGATCCCCGCCCGCGAGGTCGCGCCGGCGGCGCCGCCGGCGATGGCCGCACCGCGCGTCGCGCCGGCGCCCGCGGCCGTCGCGACGCCGGTCGAACGCACCGTGATTCAACTGCCGAGCGCGCCGGCGGCGCCGCCGCCGATCGAACAGACGATCGCGGCGCCGCTCCCGAAGCCCGTCGCGGCGACGCCGGCCCCGCGCCCGCCGGATCACACGACCGAGCTGCTGCGCGCGCGAGCCTTCGCGACCGAAGCGCACCCGGGCATCGCGACGCTCCTCGACGCCATCCGCCTCATCTCCAACGGCCTTCCGAAGCGCGTGGTCGTCTTCTGCGGCGCCTCGAACGCGGAAGCGGTGACGACGCTGGCGGACGCGCTGGTCGCCCACGCGAGCCACAGCGGCATGCCCGCATTCCTCGCGACGCTCACCCGGACCGCCGGCGGCTCCGCCATCGTGCCGGCGCGCGGCGCGGCGATGGACGCCGTGCTGCCGATCGACCTCGACGCCGGCTCGTCGGCGGAGGCGGTGTCGCGATGGGCGGCGCGGGTCGGACCGGAGAGCGACCTCGTCGTCATCACGGGACCGCCGCTCGCGACCTCGATCGACGCGGCGCTCCTGGCATGCGCGTGCGACGGGCTCGTCATCGTCGCCGAGTCGGAAGTCACCGAGCGCGCCGCCCTGCAGCTCGCCGCCGAACGCGCCCGCATCGCCGGATGCAAGACCCTCGGCGTCGTCATGCACGGGAGCAAGGACCGCCTGCCGGGATGGGTGCGCCGCCTGCTGGGCGACCGTCCGGAATCCCTGTCGTCCTGAGAGGGTCGTCACGCCATGTCTCCGCGCCGCAAAGCCCTCGTCACCCTGATCAAGCTCACCGATCTCGTCATCGTCATGGCGTGCCTGGTGGGCGCGTTGGCGCTCACCGCGGAGAAGGGCGACGGCGCGACGGGCGGCGTGCTCGACACCCAGATCACGATCCTCACCATGCTGTGCGTCGGTGTCTACCTCGTGCTCTGGCATTTCGCGCTGCGCATGCGCGGCCTCTACAACTCGTACCGCCTGTCGCCGGCGTCCCGCGAGATCAGGGATCTCGCCACCGCGGTCGCGATCGCGACCCTTCCGCTCGTGCCGCTGAGCCTCCCCCACCGCTTCGAGTACGTGCGTCCGGCGTTTCTCGTCGTCTTTCCGCTGCTCGTGTTCGGCGGGCTCGGCGTCGAGCGCCGGGCGCTGCGCGCCGTCGCGCGCCAGGTCCGCAACCTCGGCCGCAATCTGCGGGACGTGATCATCGTCGGCGACGGCGGTCCCGCGCTCGAAGGCGCGGCCAGGCTCGCGCAGCGCGACGGCCTCGGCTACCGCGTCATCGAGGTCCTGAACGTGCGCTCGAAGGGCGGCTCCCCGACCGTGAGCGGCAACGGCGCCGCGCACGGAGCGCCGCGCGCCCCGGACGACACCCTGGGCCAACTCGCAGCGCTCCTCGAGTCGCGTCCGATCGACGAGGTCTTCCTCGGCCTGCCCCTCGACGGCTCCGAGCCGCTCATCCGCCCGATCATCGCCCTCTGCGAGGAGCAGGGCATCACGGTCCGCGTCGTCGCGCACCTCGCCGCGCTCGACTGGGGGAAAGCCTCGATCGACACGCTCGGCGAGCAGCCGGTCATCACGATCTCGAGCGGTCCGCCGGACTCCTTGCGCCTCGTCGCCAAGCGCCTCATCGACCTCGCGGGCGCGACCGGCGGCTTGCTCCTGCTGGCGCCGGTCATGGCGGCCATCGCGATCGCGGTGAAGCTCGACTCCGGCGGCCCGATCCTCTTCGTGCAAGAGCGGGTCGGCCTCAATCGCCGTCGTTTCCCTGCGTACAAGTTCCGCACGATGGTGGTGGACGCCGAGCGGCTGCAGGCCGACCTCGAGCACCTCAACGAAGCCGAGGGGCCGGTCTTCAAGATCGAGGAGGATCCTCGCTGCACCCGCCTCGGCCGCTGGCTCCGCCGCTTGAGCCTCGACGAGCTGCCGCAGCTCGTGAACGTGCTGATGGGCGACATGAGCCTCGTCGGCCCGCGCCCGCTGCCCGTCCGTGACGTGGACCGCATCGACACGCGCTGGCATCGCCGCCGCTTCAGCGTGAAGCCCGGCATCACGTGCCTCTGGCAAATCAACAGCCGCGAGCCGAAGTTCGAGGAATGGATCCGGTCCGACATGGAGTACATCGACAACTGGTCGCTCACCCTCGACCTGAAGATCCTCGCGAAGACGATTCCCGCCGTCATCTCGGGTCAAGGTGCGCACTGACGGCCCCGATACGATCGTTCCCGACCTCGTCCCCCTGAGAAAGGACACCACCCGCACGTGACCACCGACTCCGCCCCCGTGACCGTCATCGTCCCCTGCTACAACGAGGAGGCCGGCCTGCCCTTCCTCCTCGAGCGGCTCCGCAAGATGCGCGCCCGCAACGCCGGCGACTGGCGCTTCCTCTTCGTCGATGACGGCTCGAGCGACGGCACCTTCGCCGCCCTGCTCCGCGCCGCGCAGGACGAGGATTGGGTCGAGGTCGTCCGCCATCCCGAGAACCTCGGGCTCGGCGCGGCGCTCCGCACCGGCTTCGAGCACGCCCGCTCGCCGATCGTGTGCAGCATCGACAGCGACTGCACCTATCCGCCCGAGAAGCTGCCCGAGCTCGCGGCGATGGTCGGCGAGGGCGCGCAGATCGTGACCGCATCCGCCTGGCACCCGGAGAGCGCAGCGGCCGAAGGCAGCAGCATCCGCCTCTGGCTGAGCCGCATGGTCTCCGGCCTCTACAAGCTCCTGATCGGACAGGACATCTACACCTTCACGTGCCTCTTCCGCGCGTACGAGACCGACGCCGTCCGTCGCATCCGCTTCCGCTCGAGCGGCTTCGCGGCGGTCGCCGAGATCATGCTGCGGGCCATGTTGAACGGCCAGCGGGTGAGCGAGGTGCCGATGCGGCTCGAGAGCCGGCGGTTCGGCGAGTCGAAGCTCAAGGTGGGCGACGCCGTCATGGCCCACGTCCGGTTGCTCCTCATGACCGCGTTCATGGTAGGTGCGCGGCAAGCGCGCGCCGTCGGCAGCAGACTGGTCGGCTGATCTTCCGCACACCGAAAGGACTCCCCGCCATGACCATGCGCATCGGCATCATCGGCCTCGGACGCGCCGGAAGCGTCCACCTGGAATCCTGGCCCCACGTCCGTGGCGCCGACGTCGTCGCCGTATGCGACCCGTCGTCCGCCGCCCGCAAGCGGGCCCGCGAGCTCGGCATCCGCGTCTACGCCGATCCCGCGGCGATGCTCGAGACGGCGAAGCTCGACGGCGTGACGATCGCGACCCCGCCCGCCGATCACGCCGAGATCGCGATCGCCTGCCTCGACCGCGGCCTGCACGTGCTCTGCGAGAAGCCGCTCGCGCTCACCACCTGGGACGCGCTCGCGATGCTGAAGGCCGCCGCCCGCAACCAGCGCCAGCTCCTGCTCGCGACGAAGTTCCGCCACGTTCCGGAGCTCGCCGCCGCGCGCGAGCTGATCGCCGGCGGCACGCTCGGCGATCCGGTCGCGTTCGAGGTGAGCTTCTGCAGCCCGGTCGAGATGTCGAAGCGATGGAACTCGCAGCGCGGCATCGCAGGCGGCGGCGTCATCATCGACAACGGCTGCCACGCCTTCGACATCATGTCGTATCTCTTCGGCTCGGTGACGCGCGTGCAGACGAACCTGCACCGCCCGCTGCAGAAGATCGGCGTCGAGGACGGCGCGACCATCCAGGTCCGTGCCGGCGACGGCGTGGTCGGCAGGGCGGACGTGAGCTGGAGCCTCTCCACCGGCCGGAACAGCTACGTGAAGGTGCACGGCTCGCTCGGCACGATCGAGATCGGGTGGCGGGAGACGCGGGTCAAATATCTCGGCAAGGACTGGGAGACGATCGGCGGCGCGTACGACAAGATCGACGCGCATCGCCGCATGCAAACCTGCTTCGTCGAGACCTCGCAGAGCGGCGGCGCGACGCCGCCGTGGATCAGCACCGTCGAGTGCCTGCGGACGGTCGCCGCGGTCGAGGCCGCGTACCGCTCGGTCCACTCCGGTGGCTGGGAGTGGGTCGACATGAAAGGCATGCGCCAGCGCCGGACGACCGGACGCGGCCGCGCCCGCAAGCGGGCCTGACGCGCCGGCGCCGTCCATCATGTCGCACGTCCCGTCCCGCGACGGCGCACCGCGCATCCACGCCACCGCCCTCGTCGAGCCCGGCGTCGAGCTCGGCGAGCGCACGTCGGTCTGGGACAACGTTCACATCCGCGGTCCGGCCACGATCGGCCGCGACTGCATCATCGGCGAGAAGACGTACGTCGCCTACGACGTGAAGATCGGCGACTTCGTCAAGGTCAACGCCCAGGTCTACATCTGCACCGGCGTCACCATCGCGGATCGCGTGATGATCGCGGCCGGCGTCGTCTTCACCAACGACCGCTATCCGCGCGCCTTCGATCCGGCGGGCGGCGGCCTCGCCGACTCCGGACCGAACGAGGACACGCTCGCGACGACGGTCCACGAGGGCGCCACGATCGGCGCGGGCGCGATCATCGGACCGGGCCTGACGATCGGCGCCTACGCGATGGTCGGCATGGGCTCGGTCGTGACGAGCGACGTACCGCCGCACGGGCTCGTGTTCGGCAATCCGGCGCGGCTGCGGGGGTGGGTGTGCGTCTGCGGCGAGCCGCGCGGCGAGGGTCTCGAGCCGGCGCGTCCGGGAACGGCCTGCCCGCGCTGCGGCCGCGCGTCATGATCGACCTCCTCGCGCGCGACGAGCTCGGCGCGCTCGGCCTCCAAGCCGTGCTCGAGCTCGAGAAGATCCCGTACCGGCGGGTCGCCGCGGTCGACGAGGCGGGCGCGAGCCTGCTCGTGGCCGTCGGCGAGCTCGCGTCGCCGGCGGAGATCGCAGCGATCGAGCGCATTCCGTCCCTGGTGCTCGGCGGCGGCGAGCGCTTCGCGCGCGAGGTCTTCGGCGCGCCGGCGGCGCGCACCGAGCTCCGCGCGTGCGCGATCGAGCTCGACCAGCCGATCTGGCCGGCCGCGACCGCCGCGATCGCGCGCGAGCACGACAAGCGCGAGCTGCGGCTCCCGGCCGTCCCGGCGCTCGACGTGCCGGAGATCACGAGGGGCACGCTCCTCGCCACCCTCGCGGGCAGCGGTCGCCCGGCGATCGCGCGCCGCAACGGCTGCATCTGGTCGCCGCTCGATCTCGGCACGGCGTTCGCGAAGCTGACGACGGAGGACGACGGCGTCGCCCGCAAGCCGCCGGCGCGCGGGCCGTGGCGCGGCGCGGCCCGCCGGGCGGCGGAGACGCTCTACTACGCCGCGCCCGACGCCCTCCGCGGCTGGGTGCAGCGGCGCGCCTACGCGACGCTCGATCAGCGCCTGGCCGCGCTCGGCGCGCGCGCCAGCGACTACCCGATCGACGCGACCGGCCACCTGCTGGTCGAGCTCGTGAAACAGCTCGTGAAGCTCGCGGCGGGATCGCTCGTCCGGATGGCGCGCTGGCCCGCGCCGTACCACGCCGCGGCGAGCCTCACGCACGACGTCGAGCCGCGGCGCTACGCCTACACGCGCGGCATGGAGCGGCTCCTCGACGCGATCGAGGCGACCGGACACCCCGCGACGCTCGGCCTGGTCGCGGGTCCGGCCGCGCGCCACCTGCACGGCGAGCTGGTCCGGCGGCTCGTGCCGCGCCGCGTGCTCTGCCACGGGCTCGAGCACCGCGGCGAGCGGGTGTGGGGACGCCAGCGCGTCGCGGCGACGCTCGAGCGCGCGCGGGCGCGCCTCGAACGCACGCTCGGCCGCGCAGTCACCGGCTATCGCAGCCCGCGGCTCGACCGCTCGCCTGATCTCGCCTGGGCGCTGGATCGCACCGGATTCCGTTACGACTCCTCGTACCCGGACGTCGACCGCGAGAACCTGGCGAACTTCGGCCGCGGCGTGCGTCTGAACGTCCCGTTCCGTCCAGTGATCGACGACGGCGTGAGCGGCCCGCGCCCGAGCCGCTGCCTCGAGCTGCCGCTCACCGCGCCCGACTGCATCCAACCGCTCTTCGCCGGCGAGAGCCGGGAGCGGCTGCGACAAACGGTCGAGACCAAGGCCGCCTTCCTCGCGGCGACCGGCGGCCTCTACGTCGCGCTCGTCCACGGCGGCGTCTTCGACGAGGCCGACGCGGACCTCCGCATGGAGCACCTGGAGTTCGTTTACCGGAAGCTTCGGCGCGGCGACGTGTGGCTCGCCGGCATGGAGGACATCGCCGATTGGTGGTGCCGGCGCGAGGCGCTCACGCTCACCGTGAAAACGAGCGCCGTACACGTCGCCAACACCGGCTCGCAGCCCGTCGCGGGCGCGCGCGTCGTCATCGAGCGCGCCGGCGGCGACTGTGTCCTGAATGTCCCTCCGCTGCCCGCGGGCGCGCAGATCGCCCTCGTCGTGCCGCGCAGCCACGCCGTGCCGGCTGCCTGACGCGGGCTCCCGGCGCGCCATGGCGCGTCGTTTGCGGGGTATCATGGCGGCGCGCAACGCAACGCGCGGCTAACTGCCCGGAAGCACAGGATGCGGCTTTGCGCCTAGAAGGACGCGCCGGCGCGAGATATCACGGACGGCGTCACTCCGGAGCCTGCGCCCTCTGGCAGGGCAGGTGCGCGGCGCCGGGATCCGTCGGGACGCGAGCGTCGGGTCGAGGCGCCGCCCCCAGATTCGGCGACACGCGGGAACGATCGAAAACGTGAAGGCATCGGGTAAACGAGTCGCCGTTCTCGGCGGCGGGATCGGCGGGCTCGCGAGCGCGCACTACCTGCTGAACGCCGGATTCGTCCCGGTCGTCCTCGAAGCGAGCGACCGGCTCGGCGGCCTCGGCACGTGGTTCGATCACCGCGGCGTCCACCTCGACCGCTACTACCACGTGATCCTCGACTCGGATGCCGAGCTCTGCGGCCTGCTCGGCGAGCTCGGCATCGCCGATCGCCTCATCTGGCGCGAGACCGGCATGGGCTTCCGGCTCGGGGGCAAGCTCTACGGCTTCAACTCGCCGCTCGATCTCCTGCGCTTCGGCGCGCTGTCCTTCC
>JADYZW010000044.1 GCA_020852955.1 Deltaproteobacteria bacterium
CGGCGCCGACGAGTGGGCGATCCGCGGCCTCTGGACGCCGCAAGGCGACAAGGGCTGGAAGCTCTCCAACAAAGCGACCTTCCTGCCGGTCCCGTAACCTCGTCCCGGACGCGGGCGGATCGCCGTCAACGGTGCGTTGACGGCGATCCGCGCCCGCGTCTCGCGCTCGCGACTCGCAGCCGGAACCGATCCGTGGCGGAGACTCCTAGCGGCGCGCCTTCGGAGCCTTCTTCACCGTCCCGTACTGCCGTTCGCGGGAGGTCGTCACGACGGCCTCCGTCTGCGCGGCGGTGAGCACCCGCGGCTCGCCGAGCGGCAGCGTGCGAAGATAGAGATCGCACGCCCATTCGAGGAGCTCCATCGTCTGGAAGGCCTTGGCGAGCGTCGGCCCGTGGGCGATCGCGCCGTGGCTCGCCATGAGCGTCGCGTTCCGTCCGGCAAGCGCGGCGACCACGTGGGCGGCGAGCTCCGCGCTCCCGTAGGTCGCGTACGGCGCCACCGGCACGGCCCCACCGAAGGCGAGCATCGCGTAATGGATGCACGGCAGCTCGTCGCGGACGCTCGCGACGGCCGTACACGCGGGCGCGTGGGTATGGACGACGGCGCCGGCGCCGTGCTCCAGATAGATGCCGAGATGGAGGCCGAGCTCCGAGCTCGGCTCGAGCTCGCCGTGGACGAGGCGGCCGGCGAGATCGACGACCGACACCTGGCGCGCGGTGAGTTCGGCGAGGTTGGCTCCCGTCGGCGTGATCGCCACCAGGTCGCCGACCCGGACGCTGACGTTTCCGGCGGTCGCCGGCACCATCTTCGAGCTCGCGAGCCGACGGCTCACCGCGGCGACGGCCCTCCGCTCCGCAGCGAGCGTCGGCACGCGCCGGCGCGTGCCGCGCGGCGGATCCTCCGCCCTCGGCCGTCGTGCGATCCGACGCCGACGCTTCCCGACGCGCTCCACGGCGGGCAGCCTAAGCGAGGACCGCGCGCCGTTCCAGACACGAATTGCCGGACGCCGGGGGCTGGCCACGGCGAGCGGCGGGCCGACGCGCCGCCGTCGGCCCTCGACGGCGGCGCGCCGAGATGGCATCGAGTCGAGCGTCGTGCTCGCGCTCGCGCCGCATCCGTCGACTCCCGACGACGCATGGGACCTCTCCGCACTCGCGGAGCGCACCGCCCACGCCGATCTGCGCTTGCGCTACGTCCTCCGCGGCGCCCTCGACGCCATGCACGTGCCCGCGGCGGGGCCGCCTCGCCGCGGCGACCGCCTCTGGGAGCACACGTGCGCCGAGGCGTTCGTGGCGGCCGAAGGCGCATCCGCGTATGTCGAGCTCAACGTCTCGCCCTCGCGGCAGTGGGCGGCGTACGCGTTCACCTCTCCTCGCGTGGGGGGTCCGCTCGCCGCGCCTGGCCTGGAGCCACGCATCGTCGTACGCCGCAACCGCGAGACGCTCGCGATCGACGTGCGCGTCGCGCTCGCCGATCTTTCGTCGGAGTACGCGCACGCCGCCCTCCGCGTCGGCTTGACGATGGTCGTCGAGGCGGCCGACGGCCGCCTCTCGTACTGGGCACTCCATCACCCGACCGCGCAGCCCGACTTCCACCACCCCGACGGCTTCACGCTGCGGCTCGCGGCGCCGCGCGCCGCGGACGGCGACCGAGGATCCTCGCCATGACGCTCTTCGGCATCGATCGCCTGCTCGCGGACCCGGCGCTCCGACGCCCGCTCGCCGGCGCGCGCCTCGGGCTCGTCGCCCACCCCGCTTCGGTCACGCGCGATCTCGTCCACGCCCTCGACGCGCTCGCGGCGACCGGCGACCTGCGCGTGACGGCGGCCTTCGGACCGCAGCACGGCCTGCGCGGCGACAAGCAGGACAACATGATGGAGTCGCCGGACTTCCACGATCCCGCACACGGAATTCCGGTCTTCAGCCTCTACGGCGGCGTCCGCCGGCCGACCGACGCGATGCTCGACGCGTGCGACGTGCTCGTCGTCGATCTGCAGGACGTCGGCTGCCGCATCTATACGTTCGTCACGACCCTGCTCTACGTGCTCGAAGGCGCGGCGGCGAAGAGGAAGCGGGTGGTGGTGCTCGACCGTCCGAATCCGGCCGGCCGACCCGCCGAAGGGCTCCGTCTCCGGCCCGGCGCCGAGAGCTTCGTCGGCGCCGGGCCGCTCCCGATGCGCCACGGACTCACGATGGGCGAGCTCGCCCGCTGGTTCGTGCGCGAGCGGCGGCTCGACGTCGAATGCGACGTCGTGGCGATGGACGGCTGGCGGCCCCACGACGCTCCGGGCTACGGCTGGCCGCTCGGCGAGCGCTCGTGGGTGAATCCGAGCCCGAACATCCCGTCGCCCTGGACGACGCGCGCCTACCCCGGAACGGTGATGCTCGAGGGGACGACGCTATCGGAAGGCCGCGGGACGACCCGTCCGCTCGAGCTCTTCGGCGCGCCCGACCTCGACGTACCCGCCCTCCTGCGGACCATGGAAGCGCTCGCGCCCGCATGGCTCCGCGGCTGCCGCCTCCGCCCGTGCTGGTTCGAACCGACGTTCCACAAGCACGTCGGCGCGCTCTGCGCCGGCGTGCAGGTCCACCTCGACGATCCGGCATACGACCACGCGGCGTTTCGCCCATGGCGGCTCGTCGCACTCGCGCTGAAGGCGATTCGCCGGCTCCGTCCCGACTACCCGCTCTGGCGCGACTTCCTCTACGAGTACGAGCCCGGACGCCTCGCGATCGACGTCATCAACGGGAGCGGCCTGCTGCGCGAGTGGGTCGACGACGCGGCGGCGACGCCGGGCGACCTCGACGCCCTGGCCTCGCGCGACGAAGCGGCGTGGGAGGCGGAACGCGCGGCCTTCCGCCTCTACCGCGCGTGAGCGATGGCCCACGGCGCCTTCATGACATGGCTCGCGACCACCCTGGCGATGTACGGGCGCGTGTTCCGCCGTGCCGCCGACCTCACGCTCCGCAACTGGCCGGTCGCCGGCACCACGTTCGCCTATGCGCTCGCGCTCGCCGCCGCGGCGATCGTCGCGTCGGGCATGGGCCTCCTCGGAGGCTTCCTGACGAGCCTCGCCTGGGCGGCCTGCGTGAGCTCGTTCCTCTACCTGGTCGAGATGATCCTCCGGACGGGTTCGGTCTCGCTGGCGGACTTCCGCCGGAGCTTCGGGGTCTACCTCCTTGACGTCGTCGGCGTGACCTTCATCCTCTGGGTGGCCTTCGCGCTCGCGACGCCGGCGCTCCGCACGATCCCGCAGGGTCCCGGCATCATCCTCGGGATGAATCTCGTGATCCTCGTGCTCTGCAACGCCGTCCCGGAGCTCATCTATCTCGGACACCACTCGTCGATCGAGCTCCTCGGCGAGAGCTATCGGTTCATCGCCGACAACTGGATCGAGTGGTTCCCGGCGACCATCGTCATGGCGGGGCCGCTGGTCCTGCTCGTGGAGCTCCCGCTGCCGGGCGTGCTGGCGTTCGCGCGGCCGGCGCTGCTCGCCCTGTGGATCTACTTCATGATGGTCGCGCGCGGCCTCCTGTTCCTCGAGCTGCGCGGCACGACCCGGCGCGCCCGCGAGTTCCGCCGACGAGCGGAACGCTGAGCCGGCTCGCTCGCACGCGCCGACTCGACCCTACGCGACCGTCCGCGGCCCCACCCAGCCGAACAAGCCTTCCCGCTTGATCGCCTCCGCGACACCGGTCGGCACCGACGCCTCCCACGACGGATCCCCCTTCCGCAGCCGGGCCAGCACGTCGTCGGCGCTGATGCGGAGGAAGGCGGGGTTGTACCTCCGGATCGCCGCGAAGCTCCGGCGCTGCAGCAGGAACGCGTGCAGCGGCCGCGACTCCTCCGGCAGCTCCAGGTTCTCGGCCGTGACGATCGCGCCGGTCGTGGGATCGAGCGCGGGGTAGACGTACAGGCGGACGTTCCGGCGGAAGAGCCGGCCCGAGGCTTCGAGCGCGCCGCCGGGGAGGTCCTCGTAGAACTTCTCGTCGTCGATCTGGCGAACGGTCGGGATCCCGAGCGCGATCCCGATCTTGTTCTGGGTGTAGCGCGCCAGATACTCGACCAAGCGAAAGTACCGGGCGAACTTGGAGACCAGAACGGTCTTGCCGACCGTCCGCAGCGTGTCGACGCGCGAGAGGTAGTCGGCATGGACGATCGGACCGCGCTCACCGCCGAGGTCGGCGAGCGTCATCTCCATCAACACCACCGGCTCCTCGCCCGCGAGCGCCGGATCCTCGACGAACTGCTCGCGGGCGCGCTCCAGGATGTCGAGCGTGAGGTGCGTGAGGGGGCGGAAGCGGCCTCGCTCGACGAGCACGGGCTTCCGATAGAGCACCTCGGACGGCTGCACGACCTCTCCCGCCGCCGTGAACATGACGGCGTCGGTGAGTCCCTGCTCGACGAGCTGGAGGCTCACGAGCCGGTTGTCGACCGCCGGAAAGGCCGGGCCGGAGAAGCGGATGAGATCGACCTCGACGCGCCGGGGCGAGAGGTCGTCGAGCAGGAGCGCGACGAGCGCCCGCGGATCGTTCCGCACGAAATACGCGCCGTAGATGAGATTCACGCCGAGGATACCGAGCGCCTCCTGCTCGTGGAGACGCACGCTGTCCAGCAGGTGCGCGTGCAGCAGGATGTCGGACGGCTCGGCGCCCGGCATGTGCTGGAAACGGATTCCAAGCCACGCCTCGCCGCGTTCGCGCGTGGCGCCGCACGTCGCGACCGTGTCGGCGAAGGCGAAGAAGCACGTCGTGTCGCCACGCGTCGGCGACAGGCGCTCGAGCAGCAGATCGTACTCGCGCTGCAGCATCGCGAGCAGCCGCTCGCGGCAGACGTAGCGGCCGCTCCGTCCGTAGATCGCGTCGCTGATCTTCATGTCGTAGGCCGACATCGACTTGGCGACCGTGCCGGCCGCCCGGCCGGCGCGGAAGAACCAGCCCGCGACCTCCTGGCCGGCGCCGATCTCGGCGAGCGTGCCGTACTTCTGGTCGTCCAGGTTGAGCTGGAGGGCCTTCTGCTCCGGACTCAGCGCCGCCGCCTCCATGCCGCGCTTCAAGCACGGGGCTCCGACACGCACAAGACGCCCGCGCCGACGACCGGCCGGCGGTGAACGTCATGGGCAAGAGCACCCTCCGGCTCGAGAATCCCCGCGGCTGGTACCGCTTCGTCTCGACCGTGAACGTGGCGGGCACGATGGAGATCGACCTGCCCTGCGAGGCGCACGTCGCGAGCGCGAAGGAGGACGGCACCTCGGGCGGCGCCGGCGCGCGTGAGCGATCGCCTGCGCCGCCTACGCGAGCGCGCACCCGCCGGCGTGGGCGCGACCGATCAGTAGTTCCACTGCACCTGCATCCCGAGCCGCGACCCGTCGTCGATGTCGTCGTACGGATACGTGTTCGTGTTCGTGCGGTACGGCGAGTACGTATACATGAGCGTTGCTTCGACCTCGGGGATCGGCGCGTACTCGATGCCGACGTCGATCTCGTTCACCCGCGCGTGCGGCGCGTTCTTCGCGAACTTGCGGCCGCCGTCCTCGTACTGCCAGCGGACGAACGGAATGAAGGTGCCCCAGGGGACCGGCGCCCGGTAGTGCGCCTGGACGTACCCGCCCCAGAAGGACCGGGTCCCGATCCGGGTGTCGCCGTCGACGAGCTCGGGGCCGTCGCCGATCGTCCACTCGGTCTCGAAGCCGATCGGCTGCGGATAGACGACGAACGTGGCCGCCGCCCGCCGGTCGACGCGCCCGCCCTCGAAGTCCGCCGGCTTCGCGTCCTCGCCGCCCGGACCGACCGGGATGTCGGAGCGCCGCACGACGAAGCGGCCGTACATGCCCTGGATGCCGGGCTCGATGAACTGCCCGCCCGGCAGCTCGAAGGGATAGGTGAGCCGGCCGACGACGTGCAGGTCGTCGTTCGAGTCGAGCCGGTTCAGCCCCTGGCCGTTGTACAGGCCGAGCGCGAAGACGCCGTAGTCGCCCGAGCCCTTGAGGCCGTCCTTGACGAGGTTCCGGAAGCGCTCCCGGATCTCGGCCGGCGCCCAGTAGAAGAAGACGCCGATGTCGCGCTCGCCCTCGACGGCGGCGTTGATCGCGTCGGGGCGCTCGAGCGGGATGCGGTTCTGGCTCGACTGCAGGTTCACCCAGCCGAAGGGCACCTTCGACTGTCCGAGGCGGAAGCGGAACTCCTTCTTCCTGTCGAGCGCGACGTCGGCATAGAGGTCGCGCAGCTGCACCGAGAAGTCGCCGTCGGTCGGCGCCGCGTTCAGGTCGGGCTGGACGTAGACCGAGAGGCGGTCCGAGAGCTCGCCCGAGAAGACCATCCGGCCGCGACGGATCAGGAAGCCGGCGCCGTTGCGCACGCTCCGGTCGGCGGGCGCGAACCAGTCCGCCCCGTCCTTCTCGAGGAGCGCCGTGTAGCGGAGCTGGGTGTACCCGCGGAGGGAGATGCGCTCGTACCACTTGTTCTTGACGATCTTGCCGACGATGTCCGCGACGTCCTCCTCGCGCCGCTGGCTCGCCGCGACGGCAGGCGCGAGCGCGGTCGGCGGTGCCGGCGCGGGCGCCGCCGCGGCCGGGGCCGCCGCCGGGGGCGGCTCGACCCGCCGGAAGGTCCCGAGCGGCTTCCGCCCCGGACCGGGCTTGGTGAACACCTGCCCGCTGTCGTCGTCGACGTAGAGCTCGATGGTCGGTCCGCCGTCCCCCTCGGCGCGCGCCTTCCCCGGCGCGCCGACGAGCCCGATCGCGAGCGCGAGCGCGGCGAGAACCCGTCGTGACGGATCCGCGCGCGACATCAGCTTCGTGGACATCGTGTCTCCTCTCCGTGGCCGTGGTGAGGTCCGCATCACGGCGACGTCTCTAAGGAGAACGATGCGAAAGGTCCAGATCGGATCGGCGCGACGCGCGGGTATTCACGAAATCGTCACGGACGAACAAGGAATCCGCAGCAGGCGGCGAGCGGAGCGCCCATGACGCGGCGGCGTGGGCCGGCCCGCGGAACGAACGCCCCGCGGGCCCGAGGGCTCAGTCCAGTCGCTCGATGATCGTCGCGTTCGCCATGCCGCCGCCCTCGCACATCGTCTGGAGCCCGTAGCGGCCGCCGGTGCGCTCCAGGATGTTCACGAGCGTCGTCATGAGGCGGGCGCCGCTACAGCCGAGCGGGTGGCCGAGAGCGATGGCGCCGCCGTTCAGGTTCACCCTCGAGAGGTCGGCGTCGAACTCGCGCTGCCACGCGAGCACCACGGGCGCGAACGCCTCGTTGATCTCGACCGCGTCGATGTCCTTCAGCGTCAAGCCCGAGCGCTCGAGCGCCTTGCGCGTCGCCGGGATCGGGCCGGTCAGCATGATGACCGGATCGACGCCGCCGAGCGCGAAGGTGTGGAGGCGGGCGCGCGCGCGGAGGCCGAGCGACCGCGCCTTCTGCTTCTCCATCACGAGCACGGCCGCGGCGCCGTCGGTGATCTGGCTCGAGTTCCCGGCAGTGATGACGCCGTCGTCCTTGAACGCCGGCTTCAGGCTCATGAGCTTCGCGAGCGAGCTGTCGCCGCGGATGCCTTCGTCGGTCGTGACGACGCCGCGGCTGCCGTCGGGCCGCGCCACCTCGACGGGGACGATCTCGTTCGCGAACCAGCCGTTCCGCGTCGCCGCAGCCGCCTTCTGGTGCGAGCCGACCGAGAACTCGTCGAGCGCCTCACGCGAGAGCTTCCACTGTTCGGCGACGATCTCGGCCGAGAGGCCCTGCTGCACGAGTCCGCCGGCGCCGTAGAGATTCCGGTCGATGTAGCGTTGCATCATGGCCGGTCCGAAGGGCTGGCCGCCGGTGTACGCGCTCGTGCCCATCGGCACCCGACTCATCGACTCGACACCGGCGGCGATGACGACGTCGTAGGCGCCGGCGATCACCCCCTGCGCCGCGAAGTGCAGCGACTGCTGGCTCGACCCGCACTGGCGGTCGACCGTCGTCCCGACGACCGTCTCGGGGAAGCCCGCGGCGAGCGCCGCGTTCCGGCCGACGTTCAGCCCCTGCTCGCCGACCTGGCTCACGCAGCCCATGATCACGTCCTCGACGAGCGCGGGATCGACCCCCGACTTCTCGGCGAGGGCCCGGAGCGCCTTCGCGGCGAGATCGACGGCATGGACGGGATGGAGCGCCCCCGTCTGCTTGCCTCGTCCGAGAGGGGTTCGTACGGCTTCGACGATGACGGCTTCACGCATGGCGCGCCTCCTTTGGGTGGGGGCTGCTCGGCCCGATCGTGGGACTCTGCTGCATGCGCCGCACCGGTTCAACCGCGGGCGCACGGGCGTGCGGCGAGGCCCGGGCCGCGTGCCGGCGGCGCCCGGCGCGCGCCCCGCCGCCTACGCGGCCGGCCCGAGATAGCGCGTCGCGAGGCGCACGATCTCGTCGGTGTACGCCTCGACGGGAGCGTCGCCCTGGCCGTGCAGCACGAGATTGTGGGTCAGCGCCTCGACGGTGCGCACGACGATCGCGGCGGCGAGCGGGACGTCGGCGACCCTCACCTCCGGATGCGCGTCGAGGAGTCCGACCACCCAGCCGACGATCCGCTCCTCCACCTCGCGCAACGCCTGGCGGAGCCGGCGGGAGAGCGGCGCCTCCTCGAAGAGGACGCGATGCAGCTCGCGGTCGCGCGCGTGCAGCGCGATCATGGCGCGCACCAGGTGGCGGATCGTCCCGCCGAGGTCGCGCGCGCGCCCCGCGACCTCGGCGGCGGCCCGCGTCAGCACCGCCTCGGCTTCCGCGATGTGGGCCTCCATGATGGCCGCGAGGAGCGCGTCCTTGCTCGGGAAGTATTCGTAGAGCGAGCCGATCGAAACGCCGGCGCGCTCGGCGATGTGATTGGTGGTGGTGCCGGCGTACCCCCGCCGGGAGAAGACCTGCGCCGCCGCCTTCACGATGGCGTCGACCGTCCGCTGTGAACGCGCCTGCCGCGGGCGCTTGCGCGGGCGGAGTCGATCGGTGGCGCGGACGAGAGGCATACGGCAGACGGCGGCGGGAGATCCGAGGGTTCGCTCGTATCGTTCGGGCGTCCGGCTGGTCAAGCCGGCGCGGCGAGGCGGATCGCAAACCGCCGCGCCCTGTGGCAAGGGACGCCGCCATGACCCTCACTCCGGACGACCGTGCGCTCATCGGCGATCTCGTCGTCGCGTACGCGTACGCGATCGACGAGCGGGACTGGCAGGCGTTCGAGGCGCTCTTCACACCCGACGCACGCATCGACTACGCATCGGCGGGCGGCATCGCCGGCACACCCGCGCAGGTGGCGGCGTGGATGCCGCAGGCGCTGTCGATGTTCACCTGGACCCTCCACTCGGCGTTCACCCATCGGCTCCAGCCGACGGGCCCCGACACCGTGAACGGCGCCATCCACATGCTCGCGCGCCACGGCGTCGTCTTCGACGGCGTGAGCGAGGTGATGGACGTGAGTGGGGTCTACCACGACGCCTACGTGCGGACCCCGGCCGGATGGCGGTTCGCGGCGCGCCGCGAGCGCACGCTCAGCATCACCGGCGGGCGCTTCGCCGAGCTGGTCGCCGCGCGCGCGCGCAGGTGACGCCCCGCCCGTCGCCGAGCGCCCGTCGTCGCGGCGGCGCTCGGCGACGGGCGGGAGCCCGATCCCGGATCAGAACGACCAGTACCAGCCGTAGCGACGCGCCGTGAACGCGCCCTTGGTGTAGAACATGTCGTCGCCGATGCCGATCTGGATCATCATGGTCGGCAGGGTTGCGGCGCTGAAATCGCCGTACGCCTCGATCGTCACGACCAGACTGTCGCGAACGCCGCGCCGCAGCTTGACGCGGTAGAGGCCGTCGCGCGCACCCTCGCCGCGCGCCGCCGCCTTGTCGACGAAGGACAGCGTCGACCAGTGCCGCTCGAGGTCGCCGGGCAGGAGGCGCGCCTGGTAGACCACGCCGTTGGTGTTCGTGACCACGAGGGTGAGCCCCTCCGCGAGCACGTCGTGGGCGGTCTCCGGCTCGAGGCGGCCGTGGACCCGGAAGAAGTCGGGGCGGGTGCGCATGCGCGACGCCTTCGGGTAGCTATGGGCGAAGCGAATGACCGCCGGATCGCGGAGGATCTGGAGGCAGGAGCAGTCGGTGTCGTCGCAGTCGAGCGCGCCGTCGCCGTCGTCGTCGACCGTGTTGGTGCAGACCTCCTGCAGGCGGCAGGCGCCGTCGCATCCGTCGCCGTCCTGCGGATTGCCGTCGTCGCACTGCTCGCCCTGATCGACGATGCCGTTGCCGCACCGGGCCGCGGTGCAATCGGCCTCGCAGAGGTCGCCGTCGGCCCGGTTGCCGTCGTCGCACTGCTCGCCGGCGGTGACGATGCCGTTGCCGCAGCCGGTCGAGGTGCAGTCGTGGTCGCAGCCGTCGCCGTCGACCAGGTTGCCGTCGTCGCACTGCTCGCCGACCGTCGCGATACCGTTGCCGCACGCGGGCAGCGTGCAGTTGCCGTCGCACGCATCGCCGCTCGCCAGGTTGCCGTCGTCGCATTGCTCGCCCGCGCTGACGACGCCGTTGCCGCACGCGGTGACGCTGCAGTTGACGTCGCAACCGTCGCCGTCGACCGCGTTGCCGTCGTCGCACTGCTCGCCCGCCGTGGCGATGCCGTTGCCGCAGGCGGTGGTCGTACAGTCCCCGTCGCAACCGTCGCCGTCGAGCCGGTTGCCGTCGTCGCATTGCTCGGCGCCGGCGACGATGCCGTTGCCGCAGGCGGTCGCGGCGCAGTTGGCGTCGCAGCCGTCGCCGTTGGTCGCATTGCCGTCGTCGCACTCCTCGCCCGCCGTGACGATGCCGTTGCCGCACGCGGTGGCGGTGCAGGTGACGTCGCAGCCGTCGCCATTGATCGCGTTGCCGTCGTCGCACTGCTCGCCCGCCGTGACGACGCCGTTGCCGCACGCGCTGACGGTGCAGTTGACGTCGCAGCCGTCGCCGTTGGTCGCATTGCCGTCGTCGCACTCCTCGCCGGGACCGGCAACGCCGTTGCCGCACCGCGGGACGGTGCAGTTGCCGTCGCACTGGTCGCCGTTCACGGCGTTGCCGTCGTCGCACTCCTCGCCGGTCGTGACGATGCCGTTGCCGCAGGCGGTCGGCGTGCAGGAGGCATCGCAGCCGTCGCCGTCGAGGAGGTTCCCGTCGTCACAGAGCTCGCCGGCGCTGACGACGCCATTGCCGCACGCCGTCGGCGTGCAGTTCCGGTCGCAGCCGTCGCCGTCGGCGAGGTTGCCGTCGTCGCACTCCTCGCCGGCCTGGTTGACGACGCCGTCGCTGCACGCCGCCGGCACCCAGTGCTTGGTCGCCGTGCCGGTGACGGTTCCGGGCCGCGGCGCGCCGGCGAGGACGATGCCCTGGACTCCCTCGGCCTTGAACTTCAGCCCGACGGGAACGGTGAACGCGGCGGTCGCGGTGATCGTGTCGGTGCCGGGCACCTGGAGGTCGTTCGCGTAGGTCACGGCAAACTCGCCCTGCGGATCCGTGACGCCCTGAAACACCTGCGGACCGGCGGCTCCCGCGATCGTCACCTCGACGGCGTGGCCGGGCACGGGCTGCCCCTGCGTGTCGCGCAGCGTCGCCGTGACCGTGTGGGTCTGCTCGCCGGGGAGGTAGTTGGTCGCCTCGGCCGGCGAGAGCGCGAGCGCGTGCGGCACCGCCGGCACCTGGCCGCACTGGCCCTCGGCGACTTCGATGATCTCGACCGTGCGGGCCTGAACGTCGGCCGGACCCGTGACCACGAAGCCGTCGGTGAAGTACCAGATCGCCGACTGGACCGCGGCCGCTTCGCGGGTGGCGTCGACGAGCGGCGACCCGATCGTCGCGGGGTTCGGATAGGCGTTGCCGAGGATGTGGACGACCTCGCACGGATAGTCGGGCGGAACCTGCGGCTGCGTGTCGCCGAAGGTCAGCGGATTGTGGAGGTCGACGCAGTAGGCCTCGGTCGACGGGCCGCCGTCGATGGAGATGCGGAACGAGCCCGCGAAGGCCTGCGTCTCGACCGGGCCGCCGCTCGTGCCGGTCACGGTGTCGTAGAGGCCGACGCCGAGACTCGTGAGGGTCGCTTCCGCGGCCAGCGCGGGCGCGCCGCGGATGCCCGCGACGAGGAGCGCGCCGGCGACGAGCGCGCGCATCGCAAGACGACGACACATCATCGCACATACGAAACGACATTCCACGATAGATAGCATTTTTCGCATATGATTTTCCCTCACTGGACGCATCAGGTGCGAATCTCCGAAAGCGAGACTCGTGCCGCGAAACACCTCCGCGATTCGCCGACTTGCGAACGGCCGATCTTGCGTGATTGCGCGACGCCGTCCGAGTCTCGCATTTCAGCCGCACCGCCCGCGCCATCGCACGAGAGCTCGCATGCGAGCGTCCATGCGGGACGCCGCGGCGGAGCGCGCAGGAAGCGCCACCGCGGCGCGGGCCGGCGCGCGCGGCGCGCGCCTTGACCGCGCGCGACGGCTCCACCACGATCGCGCGCCATGCCGTCCGAGCCGCCGCCGCCGCCCGGGCTCGTCCGGCGCGCGCCGGCCCGGGTGGCGGTCGCCGCCTTCCTCGCGGTCGTGGCGGCGTCCACGTACCGCGCCGTCGAACGTCATGCGTTCGAGGCGCACGGCGACCGCGGACGCTGGGCGATGACCGACTTCCGCGACACCCTCTACTACCCCGCGGTCGCCTTCCGCGCGGGGGCGAACCCCTGGGCGGCGCGCTTCGCGGACGATCATCCCGTGCAGCGACCGCTGCCGCCGTACGGCCCGGTCGTCGTCCTGGCGCACTGGCCTCTCGGCCTCCTTCCCGTCCACGTCGCGGAGGTCGTCTACTTCCTCTCGACGATCGGCCTCGCGGTCGCCGTGGCGGGCGTCGCCCTCCGGACCGGCGGACTCGATGCCCGGCTTCCGTCCGTGCTGGCGCTCGCGACGCTGCTGCTGCTCAGCCGGCCCGGCCAGCAGAATCTCCTCCTCGGGCAGTGCACGCTCGAGGTCGTGCTCGGCTGCTACCTCGGCCTCCTCCAGGGCGCGCGCCGGCCGGCGCTCGGCGCCCTCGGAATCGTGCTCGCGAGCATGAAGCCGCAGTTCGCGCTGCCGCTCGCGCTGCTCATGCTCGCGCGCGGCGACCTGCGCGCGGTGGCCGCCGGCGTCGCCGCGACGGGCGCGCTCTCGCTCGGCACGCTGCTCGCCGCCGGCGGACCCGATGGGCCCGCCGCCTGGATCGCGGCGATCGGTCGCAGCAACGCGACCGTCGCCGATCCGGCGGTCGGATGGACGCGCATCGACGCGGGCTTCCTCGCCGGCCGGGGGCTCGCGCTGCCGGAGGGCGCGGAGCTCACCGCCGGAGCGGCGGCGCTCCTCCTCGGCCTCGCCGCGTTCCGACGCGCGCTCGCGACCGGAGCATCGACGGCGGCGCCGGACGGCCTCGCGCTCGCGCTCGCCTGCCTCACGATCCTGCTGCCGCTCTACCACGTCGCCTACGACGCGCTGCTGTTGACCTTGCCGATCGTTGCCCTGGTCGCCGCGGCGCGGACGCCGGCGCGTGCCCACGCCGCGCTGATCGCGCTCCTGCTGGTCCCGGCGGTGAACCAGCTGGCGTCCTACCCCGTCGTGCGCGGGCTCGCGCCCGGCGAGCCCGCGTGGCGCATCGTCACCGGGATCAATGCGGCCGCGCTCGTCGCGGCCCTGCTGCACGCAGCGTGGCTGGCGCGCCGCCGGCCGCGGTTTTTGACACGCCTCCCCGGCTCCGGTTGACTCGGATCCGTGCCAATCCGCCCGGGCGTGCGCCGCGCCCACGACGGGACCCTCGCGAGGCCCGGCGCGGACGCCGCGCCGTTGACGGATCGGCGGCCGGCGGCGCTACAATGCACCGCCCCCACCGGGCCCGACGTCGTGCAGACCGCCACGAACACCAGGAGCGCCGCCGCGCATCTCCTCGCGAATCGCGTCCCGTCCTTCGCGGGCGCCTGGCTCGTGGTCGTCGCGCTGATCACCCTGATCGAGACGCTCCAGGGGCGGCTGCGGATCGGGCTCGCGTTCGCGTTCCTCGCGGGGCACGTAGCCCTCGTCGGCGGCGCGGTGGTGCTGCGGTCGACGTCGGGTGCGCGCACCATCGTGATCGCGCTGTGCGGCGGACTCGCGGCGTCCATCACCGGGACGTTCGCGTCGTTCGGCGGGTCGGCCGAGATCCTCGGGGTCATGCTCTTCGCACTGTGCGCGAGCGCCGCCGCGTTCTTCGTGTGGGGATGGAAGCCGCAGCTCGCGCTGAACACGCTCACCGCAGTCTTCTGGCTCCTCGCCCTGCCTCACCTCGGAATCTCGACGTCCCCGCTCGAGCTCGTCGGCGTCTCGGTCATCAGCTGGGTCATCACGCTCGGCCTCGCGGAGAGCATGCGCCGCACGTTCGAGGCGGGCCTCGTGTTGCGCGCGCGCGAGCGGGAGGCGACGGACGCGCTGCAGAAGTCCTACGACGCCTACCGCGACCTCGCCGAGAACGCCCGCGATTTCATCTGGACCGCCGACCTCGACGGACGCCTCACGTACGTCAACCAGGCGACGGCGCGCATCCTCGGCGATACGCCGAACGCCCTCGTCGGACGCGCGACGGCCGAGTTCCTCACCGACCACCCCGACAACCTCGACGTCGCCGCGACGCTCGGGCGCATCGCCGACGGCCAGACCGTCGCCCCGCTCGCCGTGGAGTGCGCGACGGTGCTCGGCCGGCGCTGGTTCGAGGTGGTCGGCACCCGCACCCGCGACCGCGCCGGACGCGTCGTCGGCATTCGGGTGATCGGCCGCGACATCACCGAGCGGCGCGCCGCCGAGGCCGAGCGCCGGCGCGCCGAGCAGGCGCTGCACGAAAGCGAGGCGCGCTACCGCGGACTCGTCGAGTCGACGCAGGCCGTCTTCACGCGCCTCGACCGCGAAGGCCGCATCCTCTTCGCCAACGACGCGATCTGCCGCCTGATCGGCCTGCCGCTCGACGCCATGCTGGGCAAGAGCCTCTTCCAGTGGGTCCATCCCGACGACCTGGAGGAGACGCGCGCCAGCATGGACGCCGTGATGCGGCCGCCGCACCGCGTGCTCGTCGAGAACCGCGTGCCGACACCGCACGGCTGGCGCTGGTTCGAGTGGGAGGGCTCGGCCATCGTGGAGGCGGACGGCTCGGCTCGCGAGTTCCAGTCGATCGGCCTCGACGTCACCGAGCGCAAGGAAGCGGAGCACGCCCTGCAGGCGAGCGAGGCCCGCTACCGGAGCCTGGTCGAGTCGGGGCTCGAGCTGATCGCCCGCGCCGACCCGACCGGCAAGCTGCTCTTCGCGAACGACGCCTATCTCTGCGCCTTCGACTACCGCCGCGAAGACGTCGAGGCGGGCCGGGTCACGATCCTGCCGCACATCCACGAGGACGACCGGGCGCGCGTGCTCGAGAGCTTCCAGCGCGTCCTGCGGCCGCCCTACCGCAACGTCGTCGTGAGCCGGGTGCGGATCGGCGGCAACTGGCGCCGATTCGAGTGGGAGCAAGGCGTGGTCCGTGACGAGAGCGGCGCGATCACCGAGATCCAGGGCGCGGGCCGCGACGTCACCGAGCGCCACGTCGCCGAGGAGGCGCTGCACCGCTCGCTCGAAGACCTGAAGCGGAGCGAGGAGCGGCTCCGCCGGCTCGCCCGCCGGCAAGCCGCCATCCGCGAGGAGGAGCGGCGCCGGCTCGGACTCGATCTCCACGACAACGTCTGCCAGGAGCTCGCCGCGGTCGGCGTGCTCCTCGAGGTCTCGCGCGCGCACGCGCGGGACAGCGCCGAGCTCGCGCAGGCGGTGCGGCACCTCGCCGCGGTGATCGAGCACCTGCGGCTGGTGAGCCGCGAGCTCCGTCCGATGATGCTCTCCGACCTCGGCTTGATGGAGAGCCTCCGCGCCTTCGCGACCAACGCCTCCTCCCTCCAGCGCAGCGTCACCGCCCGCTTCCCGACCGCGATCCCGCGCCTCGACGACGAAACCGAGATCGCGGTGTATCGCGTGGCCCAGGAATCGCTCGGCAACGCGCTCCGCCACGCCGCCGCGCGCACCATCGACCTTCTGCTCCGCGTGGACGACGGCAGGCTCCTCCTCGAGGTGCGCGACGACGGCCGCGGCTTCGACCGCACGACCTCGCGCAGCGACTCGCTCGGGCTCGCCAGCATGGAGGAGCGCGCCCTCGCGCTCGGCGGCCGCCTCGAGATCGTCTCCGATCCCGGGCGCGGCACGTGCGTACGCCTGGAGTGCCCGGTCACCGTCCGGAGCCCGGCGACCGCGGCGTGAGCGGGCGGTGCGACGCGACGCCGATCTCCGGACGCTCGGCGAGCGCCATAGCGGACGCCGGGGTCTCGAACATTCCGACTTGCGCCGGAATGCGCGGACTGACAGACCATCCGGGATGCGCCCCTCCCCCCTGCCGGTCCTCCTCGCCGCCGCCGCTCTGCTCCTCTCTCCGCTCGCCGCCGATGCCGTCGAGCGCCGCGTCCCCGAGCCCCACACCACGACGATCCGCATCCGCCTGAAGGGACCGACGTTGCGGGTGCGGTGCCGCGGCGGCGACTGCGCCGTGAGCGTCGTCGGCCAGGGGCCGAGCATCGCGGTCAGCGTGACCCGCACCCGCCCGGGCGAGCCGCCGTTCACCTTCGCCCGCACCCTCGAGGGCGCGCGGAACATCGCGATCGAGACCGGCATCGGCACCGACACGGTGGAGGTGCGGGACCTCGCGATCCCGGGCTTCCTGCGCGTCGCGACGGGTGTCGGCGACGACGCGCTCGAGGTCGCGAACGTGAGCGCCGCCCGCAAGGCCAGCATCGACAGCGGCGACGGCGACGACGCCGTGCGGCTGACCTCGGTGAGCTTCGGCGGCAAGGTCCGCTTCTTCGCGAAGGCGGGCGACGACGACGTGACGCTCACCGACGGCCGGTTCGGAAGCAGGGTCGGATTGAACGGCGGCCAGGGGATCGACGGCCTCGTGTTCGAGGGCGATTCGTTCACCGAGCCGCCCGTCGTCCAGAGCTTCGAGCGCTGATCCCGGGCGCGCCGCGGGCGCGCGCGCGACGTCGGTCGCCGTCGCGGCCCGCCGCGTTGCGGTCCCGACCCTCACGATCCCCGCGGGCGAGCGGCGGCGGAGCTCACCGCACCGAGTCGAGGAGGGCGTTCAGGTGGGCAACTGCCGCCGGGCTGTCGAGGATACCCATGTGGGTCTCGTCGAAGCCGCGGAGCGACCGCGCCTCTTCCTGCGCCTCGGGACGCAGCTGGCTCGCCACCGCGACGACGCCGTCGCTGGCGCAGCCGCCCTTGAAGCCGAAGAGCATGTGATACGCGAGCGTGTCCGGGAGGCGCCGGCGGCGCGTCCGCTTGCCCGGATCGTCGTAGAAGAGGCCGCCGAGGTAGTCGCTGTCGGGCGCGAGCGCGTACCACGAGCGCACGACCACCGGAGACTCCTCGACACCCTCGCCAGCCGACTCCATGCCGCCGAAAGGCGACGAGACGGTGACGAAGAGCCGGATCGGATCCGTGACGCTGGTCCGGTGGTGGCGCAGCACGAAGCCGCGCGAGACGAGCCCGCCCATGCTGTGGGCGACGACGACCGCGGTGTCGAAGCGCAGGCGCACCTCGAGCCGGGTGTAGAGCTCGTCGAGCCAGGTGACGAGCGTGTCGAGGCGCGCCCCCGACGGGTAGTAGACGACCCAGGGCTGGAAGCGCGCGCGATCGAGCTTCGCGATCATGGTCCGGAAATTCCGCGGCGAGGCGTTGATGCCGTGCACGAAGAGGACCGGGATGCGCTTCGGATCGTACGGCTCGAGGAAGTAGATGCCGGCGCGCCCCGCGATCAGGAAGTCGTAGAACTTCCACATGCTCGCGGCCGCCACATCGTCCGCGAAGCGCGGATCGTCGAGCGTCGCGAGCTCGCCGACCCGGCTGAGGGCGTAGATGCTCTTGATCTTCTGCTCCTCCTCGCCGCGCGCCATGAGACCCTGGAGCGTGTACGTGCCGGCCTTGACCGGCCGACCCGCGTACGGAACCACGATATCGATGCCCGCGGCCTTCTGCCCGGCCGTCAGCGTGAGGGGCTTTGCCGGATCGGAACGGTAGAAGGGCTCGTCCCGGTACGCGCCGTCCCCGTTGACGTCCTCGAACGCCGCGACCCAGTACGTACCGGCCTGCACGACGAAGACCCACGCGCCGGGCTTCGACGCCGTGAAGTAGTCGACGAGCTGGTAGTCGTCGCCGCCGCGCCCGAAGAGCGCCACGACGAGCGGTCCTCGCGGCGGCTTCTCCGCCGCGACCGTCCCCGAGACGACGCAGAACTCGTCGGCGAGGCGCTGCTCGCCCTTCACGGCGAGGATGGTGGAGCAGCCGGCGACGGCGACCGTCGCCAGCGCGATGCCGAGGCCCTTTCCGATTCGCGTCCTCATGAGACCGCCAGCGACGACCGCCGCGCGTCAGCGCGGGAACAGGAGGAAGAAGGCGAAGCGCAGCCCCCAATCGGGAGCGCCTGCCGGTCCCTCCGCGTACCACTTGGGACCGAGCTGGAGCTGGATCGGCACGCCCTTCACCTTGAGGAGCTGCGCCGCGGTCGCAATCAGCGGCACCGTCCACTTGGTCCGCCCCCAATCGTAGGTCGACTCGGTCGACACGCTGAAGGTCGTGTAGGTCTTCGTGGTGTAGGCGAGGAAGGGCTGGAGGAACGTCGCATTCACGTTACGTGTGTGGCTCGTCCCGGCGACCGACCAGATGTGGTTCGCGAGCACCCCGTAGGTGAAGCCGTGCTCCTGCCGCAGCACCACGGCCGTCGGGCCGAGGCCGAGCTTCTCGCCCCCCAGGAACTCCTCCGTCGCCGTCGGCAGCAGGACGACCGGTCCGGCGCCCCAGACGAGCCCGGCCGGTCCGGGCGCGCTCGGCGAGAGGAAGAGGCTCTGCACCACGTCGCCGAGGCCGAACTGCTCGGTATTCGGGACGAGGTCGTCCTGGTGGATCACCGGAGCGATCGTCCGCGAGATGAGGTTCCAGTGCTGTCCGAGCGGGATCGGAATCACGGGCTGCACGTTCAGCGTGTACTTGAATCCGTCGCTGCTCCGCCCCGCACCCCACTCGAAGTTGCTCTGGAGCGGCACGCTGATCAGCGAGGCGACCGGGTTCTGCAGCTTCTTCGCAAGCTCGGCGCCGTCGTCCTCCGCCGCGACGTGGGTCGCGACGAGAACGAGCATCAGGGCGTACGCGATCACCCTGTATGGCCGGCCGGCGATCGGTATGCGTCGGAGCATCTCGAGCCCTCCTTTCGTCACACGACGGGTTGCCACTGCGCGACGGCCCGCCGCACGGGCGGCGGCGCCGTACCGGCGAACGCGGCGCGCACCCGGCCCCGGTACGCGCTCGGCGTCGCCCCGCTCCAGCGCCGGAACGCGCGCGTCAGATGCGCGCCATCGCGATACCCGACCGCGCGCGCGACCTCGCGGATCTCGATGTCACGCGCGAGCAGATCCGCGGCGACTTGAAAGCGCGTTTCGCCGAGCACGCGCGCGTAGGTCGTACCCGCCTCGGCGAGGCGCCGTTGCAGCGTACGCGGCGTCGTGCCGATGGTCTCGGCGAGCACCTCGATGCGGACGGCATCCGTCCGGAGCACGCGCCCGAGCCACTGGCGGAGGCTCGGGACGAGCGCGGCGGCAGGACGCGTACCGTACCAATCGACGAGCTCCCGCGTCGCGTGGACGGGCGATCCCGCCGGGGAAGCGGTCATCGGCAGCACCCGCGGCTCGAGAGCGACCGCGCAGCGGTCGCCCCCGAAGCGGAGGTCGACGCGCTCGTTCCATGGCGTGTCGGCGACCGAGCGCGGCACCTCCTTCCGCAGGTGTATTGTCGGCCGCCACGCGCCGCGCGCGAGCGAGGCCAGCAGACCGGCGACGAGGAGGATGGCGTACTGGCTCATCTGCCCGTTCGGGTCGTCGAGGCGCACCGTGAACCGTTGGCAGAGGAGCGGCGGGGCGTGTGCGGCGTCGAACCAGTAGGCCTCTCCCGAATGGTGGCTCGCGTGGAACCGCCGCGCCGTCGCCAGCACGTCCTGCAGCGACGCCGCGCGCGCCAGCATCCGTCCGTACGTTCCGAGCTCCGCGACGTGCGTGGTGGCCGCGACCGTCGCGCCGAGATGCTCGACCCCCGACACCCGCGCCGCCTCGGCGACGAAGGCCGTGCCGAGCCAGACCGGCAGCAGCGCCTCGGGATCGCGCAGCAGCTCGATCGGCAGATGGACGCGTTCCGCGATGCGCTCGACCGGCGCTCCGATCCGCCGCAGGAAGCGCTCGAACGGTCGGACGATCGCGACCCGCATCAAGGCGAGGCGCGCCGCCCTCAACCTTGCGACCCCTGATAGACCTCGAAGAAGCGGGTCATCATGTCGGGCGGGAGCGCAAGGTTGGCGTCGCGGGCGGTGCGCAGGCAAACGACGGTCGGGCTGGCCGCGCTGCGGGCCGCGGCGAGCGCCGGCGCGAGGTCCTCGAGCCGGTCGACGTAGGCCGGCCGGCAGCCGAGGCCCTCGCCCACCGTGTCCCAGCGGACGTCGCCCATCGCGGTGCCGAAGGTGCGCTGGTAGAGCAGGCGCTCGTTCAGCTCCTCCATCGTCCACGAGCCCTCGGCGAAGACGATGGTGGTGATGGCGATGCCCTCGCGCGCGGCGCTCTGCATCTCCATGAAGTGGAAGCCGGCGGCGCCGTCGCCGGTCACGCACACGACCTCGCGCTCCGGCGCCCCGAGCTTGGCGCCGATCGCCGACGGGATGCCGGTGCCGAGCATGCCGAGCTCGAGGATGCTGTGGTACGATCGCGGCCCCGTCGCCGGCAGGCAGGTGTGCGCCCAGAGCGACGTGTTGCCTCCGTCGGTCACGTAGACGGCGTCCTTGCCGAACACCTCGCCGACGACGCGCATCGCGTGCGCCGGATGGATGCCCGGGCCGGACCACGCCGCGACGGGCCCGAGCGTCTCCGCGCGCCACTTCGCCTCCACCTCGGCGTAGCGCGCCGCCGCCCCGGCGTCGGCCCCCGTCGCGCCGAGCGACCGGAACGCGGCGACGAGGCCCGGGACCGCGGTCGCGAGGTCGGCGACGACGCCGAGCGCGACCGGCCGCGTGACGCCGACGTGGCGCGGATCGACGTCGATCTGGATCAGGCGCTGCGCCGCCGGGTCACCCCAGTACTTGTCGAACGGCAGGTCGAGGTTCCCGAGCCTCGACCCGAGCACGCAGACGACGTCGGCCTCGCGGCGCGCGAGGTCCGCCCCCGGCCCGTAGCCGTGCAGGCGGCTCGGGTGATCGATCGGAAAGGCCGCGCGGCCGGCCATCGTGGTGACGACGGAGCAGCGCAGGAGCTCGGCGAGCTCGCGCACGGCCGCGCCCGCGCCGGCGCGATCGACGCCCGACCCTACGACGAGGAGCGGGCGGCGCGCCGCGCGCAGCATCTCGGCCGCGGCGCGGAGCTGCGCGTCGGCGGCCTGCGGGAGCGCCGCGCGCGAGGCGGCCGGCGGCACGATGCGGACGCTCGCCGGGTCGCCGGTCGCGTAGAGCACGGGCGCCGGGACCTCGAGATGCACGGGCCCGGGTCGCCCGGACCACATCTCCCGGAACGCGAGCGCCGTGACCTCGGGAATGCGGCTCCAGTCGAAGATCGGCCCGCCCCACTTCACCGTCGGGCGGAAGACGTCGAGCTGGTCCTGCCCCTGGAACGTCGACGGCGGCGACGGGTACACGATGCCGAGGCGGTGCTGCGACGTGATCACCACCACCGGCACGCCCTCGTGGCGCGCGGTGATCACGCCCGGCAGGAGGTTGGCGGACCCGGGACCGGGATTGCCGAGCACGGCCGCGACCTGTCCCGTCGTCTTGTAGAGGCCCTCCGCCATGTGCACCGCCGCGGCCTCGTGGCGGATCGGCACGAGGCGGATGCCGTGCGCGTCGAGGCTCGCGAGCAGCGGGTCGACCTCCGGACACGGGAGACCGAAGACAACGCGGATGCCCTCGTTGGCAAGACAGCGGGCGAGCAGCTCGCCGCCGGTGACGTCACTCATGATCGCCTCCTATGGCAGATAGTCCGATTGCCGGGCGAAACGCAGCGTGACCGCGCGCGCGAGCCGCAGCGAGATCCGCCGCCGCGCATGGCGTATCTGTCGATGCCGTTTGCGCGGCGCACCCCGCTCCGCGGCTCGACGCTGGCGTCCCGTGCCTCCATCGCGGATCGCGATCCTACCCGCACGCCGGAGGACCGTGTTGCCCGAACGCGCCAAAGAACGGTTGATTCGCGCCAACGACCCGGGGTAAGCGACCGCCCGATGGGCGAGCGCACCACGGGCGCCGGCGGTATCCAGGTCGGGGATATGCTTGGGAATCTTCGGCATCTCGGGCTCGATCCCGAGCCGATTTGCCGCGCCGTCGGCCTCGATCACGCGACGCTCCTCCTTCCGACCACGCGGGTGCCGTGGCGCGTGGTCCGCCAGGTCCTGAGCGCGGCCGAGGCGGCGCGCGGCGACCCGCTCGTCGCCCTGCACGCGGCCGAGCGCGGCTCGCGCGACCTCTTGAGCTACCTCGTCACGACCCAGCCGACGGTCGCGGACGCGCTCGCGGAGCTCACCCGTTTCCTCGTGGTCTCGATGGACGACGTGGAGGTCGCGTGGGAGCGCCGCCCCGGCGGCGCCGCCGCCGTCTTCGGAGCCTGGCCCGAGGCGGCGGGCGCCGCCCGCCAGCTCGCCGAGTATCTCGCCGGCGTGATCGTCACCGACCTGGCGCGCTCGACGGGCGAGCGGTTCCGTCCGAGCGAGGTCCACTTCCCCCACGCACGCGCGGGCAATCCGGCCGAATACGAGCGCGTCCTGCGGTGCCGCGTGGCGTTCCGGCAGCCCCGCTTCGCGATCGTCGTCTCCGACGCGATGCTGCGCTCGCCCCTCGACACGCAGAGTCCGGAGGTCGCGGCGGTGCTGCGTGCGACCGCCGAGCAGCAGCGCGGCGTCGCCGCGGCCGCGTCGACCCGCCGCCGCGTCGGCGCCGCGCTCCGCGCCGCGCTCGCGCGCCGCGAGGACGCATCGCCGGAAACGGTTGCGAAGCGGCTGGCCCTGAGCCATCGCACGCTGCAACGCCGCCTCGGGGACGAAGGCACGTCGTTTCGGGCGCTCCGCGACGAGACACGCCGCGAGCGCGCGCTCCAGCGCCTCACCGACCCCGGGGCGACGATCGCGATCGTCGCCGACGAGATGGGCTTCGCCGACGTCGGCGCGTTCCACAAGGCGTTCCGCCGCTGGACCGGCACGTCGCCGCACGCCTACCGGCGGTCGGCGCTTTCGCGCGGCTGACTCTCCCGCGCCGCTCCGGCGCAGCCGAGAATGGCGCGATCTGGCAATCCCCGGCTCGCATCCGCCGCGACCTCGGGCATCATCATGGCCCGCACGTTCCATTCAACGATCTCGAAGGAGAACGGAAGTGGCGATGACGACGAGAACGACGTCCTGGACGCGGCGCCGACACGCGCGTCTCGCGCTCACGCTGCCCGCGGGCGCGGTGGCGATCGCGGCCGCGTGTTTCACCGCGTGCGCGCACAAGACGCCGGCTCCGGAGGGTTCCGGTCCGCGCCCCGCTCCGCTCTTCTCGAGCGCCCCCGACCTCGAGCCGAAGGCGGTCGGCGTCCTGAAGGCGATGAGCTCGCGCCTCGCCTCGGCGCGCACGCTCGCGTTCACCGCCGTCGCGACCTACGAGAGCCCGAGCCGCTTCGGCCCGGAGATCGCCTACACGACGACCTCGGAGGTCGCGGTGCAGCGACCGAACAAGCTCCGCGTCGTGACGCCCGGCGACGGGCCCGCGCAGCAGTTCTTCTACGATGGCAAGACCGTGACCGCGTACGCGCCCGGCGAGGACCTGGTCGCGACCGCCGCCCTCACGGGCACGATCGACGACGTGCTGCAGCAGGCCTACCACCAGGCCGACATCTACTTCCCGTTCACCGATGTCGTCGTCGCCGACCCCTACAAGGACATCGCCGACGGGCTCAAGGTCGCGTTCTACGTCGGGCAGTCGCAGGTGATCGACGGCATCACGACCGACATGGTCGTGATCGCGAACGAGCGCGTGTTCGCGCAGATCTGGGTGGGCGCGAAGGACCAGCTGCCGCGGCGCGTGCGCGCCATCTACCTCGACGACCCGGCGCGGCTGCGGCACGAGGTCGCGCTCTCGCGCTGGCAGGTGAACGGCGCGGTGCCTTCGTTCGCGGCACCCGCGAAGGCGGCGAAAGCGAAACACATCGCGTTCGCGCGGCCGGAGCCGCAGCCACCCGCGGGCGCGCCGGCGACCACGAAGGACGCACCCGCCGCGCTCCGCTGAACGCGACGAGCACACGGAGGACGATCATGCGAACGATCATCGCGGTGTTGGCTGGGTTGTCGTTGGTCGCCGGCGCGGCGGCCAACGCGCTCGCGTTCGGTCACGCCGGCGGCGGCTCGTGGAGCCACACGGGCATGCGCGGCAGCACCATCTCGGGCGGCGGTGGCTCGTGGAGCGCACAGGGCTTCCGTGGCGGCGAGGCGTCGGGCGGTGGCGGCTCGTGGAGCGGCCAGGGCTTCCGCGGCTCGACCGCGTCGGGCGGCGGTGGCTCGTGGAACGCGCAGGGCTTCCGCGGCGGCGACGCGTCGGGTGGCGGCGGGTCGTGGAGCGGCGAGGGTTTCCGCGGCACGACCACACAAGGCGGCGGCGGTTCCTGGAGCGCCGAAGGCTACCGCGGCGGGTACGCCGCGGGCGGCAGCGGCGAGTGGCACGGCACGACCTACGCCGGCACGACCGCCTACGGCTACCACGGCGGCGCCTACTACGGCGGCACCTACGCGACCTACCACCCGCCGACGGTCGTCAACACGTACTACGGGAGCGGCTGCACGAACTGCGGCGGCTGGAACGCGGCGGGCGCGGCCGCGGTTGGGCTCGCGGCGGGTGCCGCGATCGGCGCCGCGAGCGCGAACGCGGCGAACCAGAACGCGACCGCGAACGCGTACGCGGCGGGCGTCGCGGCGGGGCAGGCCTCGAACGTCGGAGCGATCGTCACCACGCTTCCTGCGCACTGCGCGTACGTCGCCGTCAGCGGCAACCCCTTTTACAGCTGCAACGGCATGTGGCTGAAGCCGTCGTACGGCGCGAACGGCGTCTTCTACCGCGTCGTCCCGGCGCCCTGAAAGAACCCTGACTCAATGAGGAGCGTGAACATGCACAGAGGATCACGTGGACGGCTCGTCGCGGCCGTGCTGGTCGCCGGTCTCGTACTCGCCCAGGCGTCGAGCGCGCGGGCGCAGAAGCAGTCCGAGGCACCGCCGCTCGGCTCGCCCGCGGCGACCCGGTCGCTCGACGGCAGGCAGCTGCCCGCGCCCGACATGCCGTTCGGCGGCACCATCGAGCACGAAGCGCTGAAATCGAAAGCGTGGTGGCCGCCGCGCACCGTGCCGCCCGCCGGCGCGCCGAACGTTCTCCTGATCATCACCGACGACGCCGGCTTCGGCATCCCGAGCACCTTCGGCGGCGTCATCCCGACGCCGACGATGGACCGCATCGCCAACGAAGGCCTGCGGTACAACCGCGTCTTCTCGACCGCGCTCTGCTCGCCGACGCGCGCCGCGCTGCTCACCGGCCGCAACCATCATTCGGCCGGCTTCGGCGTCATCTCGGAGCAGGCGACCGGCTTCCCCGGCTACAACAGCATCATCGCGGAGGACAAAGCCACCATCGGTCGTATGCTGCTCGACAACGGCTACGCCACCGCCTGGTTCGGCAAGGACCACAACACGCCGGCCTTCGCCGCCAGCCAGGCCGGCCCCTTCGACCAATGGCCGATCGGCATGGGCTTCGAGTACTTCTACGGCTTCGTCGGCGGCGACGCGAACCAGTGGCAGCCGAACCTCTTCCGCAACACGACCCAGATCTATCCCTTCGAGGGCAAGCCGGGCTGGAACCTCGTCACCGGGATGGCGGACGACGCCATCGACTACATGACGCGCATCCACCAGATCGACCCGCAGAAGCCCATCTTCATCAAGTACGCGCCCGGCGCCACGCACGCGCCGCACCATCCCACCAGGGAATGGGTCGACAAGATCCACGCGCTGCATCTCTTCGACGACGGCTACGAGAAGCTCCGCGAGCGCATCTTCGCGAACCAGAAGCGGCTCGGCGTGGTCCCCCGGGACGCCAAACTGACGCCGTGGCCGAGCGACATGCTGAAGCCCTGGGACCAGCTCTCGGCCGACGAGAAGAAGCTCTTCATTCGGCAGGTCGAGGTGTTCGCGGCCTACGCGGCCTACACCGACTACGAGATCGGGCGCGTGATCCGGTCGTTCCAGGACCTCGGCAAGCTCGACAACACGCTCGTGATCTACATCAACGGCGACAACGGCACGAGCGCCGAGGGCGGGCCGCTCGGCACGCCGAACGAGGTCGCGTGGTTCAACGGTGTCAACGAGATGCCCGTCGAGCTGCAGATGAAGTTCTACGACGCCTGGGGCACCGAGCAGACCTACAATCACATGTCGGCCGGGTGGTCGTGGGCCTTCGACACGCCGTTCGACTGGTTCAAGCAGAATGCGTCCAGGCTCGGCGGCATCAACCAGAACATGGCGGTGTCGTGGCCGGCGCGCATCACGGACAAGGGCGGACTCCGCGAGCAGTTCATCCACGTCATCGACGTCGTACCGACCATCCTCGAAGCGGCGGGCATCAAGGCGCCCGAAACGGTCGACGGCATCAAGCAGGCGCCGATCGAGGGCACGAGCTTCGCCTACACCTTCGACGCGAAGAACGCCGACGTGCCGTCGCGGCACGAAACCCAGTACTTCGAGATGATGGGTCAATGGGCGCTCTACGACGAGGGCTGGATGCTCAGCACCCAGGTGAACCGCGCGCCGTGGCAGGCCTTCGGCGCCGCGAACCCGGACCCGCTGAACAACCAGGTGTTCCAGCTCTACGACCTGCGGAAGGACTTCACCCAGACCGACGACGTCGCCGCCGCGAACCCGAAGAAGGTAGCGGAGCTGCGGAAGAAGTT
Organism: Deltaproteobacteria bacterium; assembly: GCA_020852955.1. Taxonomy (GTDB): domain Bacteria; phylum Desulfobacterota; class Binatia; order UTPRO1; family UTPRO1; genus UTPRO1. Next base: position 27,060 of record JADYZW010000044.1, read on the forward strand.
CCTCGCCGAGGCGACGAAGTATCACGTCTTCCCGATGGACGCGTCGGTGGCAGCGCGTATCGTCGCACCGCGGCCGAACATCACCGCCGGCCGCACGGAGTTCGTCTACACGCGGCCGATGGTCGGGCTGCCGCAGGGCGATTCGCCGATGTTGCTGAACGCCTCGTACACGATCACCGCCGACATCGAAGTCCCGAAGGGCGGCGCCGAGGGGATGATCCTGACCTCGGGCGGGCGGTTTGCCGGCTACGGGTTCTACCTGCTCAAAGGCAAGCCGGTCTTCCTGTGGAACCTGGTCGGCTTGAAGCGGATCAAGTGGGCGGGCAAGGACAAGCTCGGGCCGGGCAAGCACACGCTCGCCTTCGACTTCACCTACGATGGACTCGGCGCCGGCACGCTCGCCTTCAACAACATGAGCGGCCTCGGACGGTCCGGCACCGGCACGCTCAGCGTGGACGGCAAGGCGGTGCAGACCATCGAGATGGAGCACACGCTCCCCATGATCCTGCAATGGGACGAGAGCTTCGACATCGGCTCCGACACCTTGACCGGCGTCAACGACGAGGACTACACGCCGCCGTTCGCGCTGACCGCCAAGCTCGACAGGCTCACGATCAAGCTGGATCGGCCGCAGTTGTCGCCCGCGGACGTCCAGAAGCTCGAGGCCTCGGAAGCGCAGGCGCTCGACGGCAAGCCGCTCAATCGGGTACAGCCCGGCCCACACTGACCCGGAATCGGGTCACGGCATCCGGCGCCGCTGCGTGCGGATGCCGTGACGCGCCCACGACGAACGACTCCTTTCATGGGAACTACGCCACTCCTCCTCGAACACCGCGGTGGCGTCGCGATCGTCACGATCGACGACCCGCCCTACAACCGCCTCTCGCTCGCGTTCATGGACGCGCTCGAAGAGACCGTCGCGGCGCTCGCCGCAGACGAGGGCGTGCGCGCCGTCCTGCTCACCGGTGCGGGCGACCAGAACTTCTCGGTCGGCATGAACCTGAAGGAGCTGCCGCGCGGCATCGAAGCCAAGGGCAGCTTCGACGCCGTGCTCGACCAGCGCCTGCGCGTCCTCGACGCGATCGAGACGATGGAGAAGCCGTGGGTCGCGACGCTCTTCGGCTTCTGCCTCGGCGGCGGGCTCGAGTTGCCGCTCGCCTGCCATCTCCGCATTGCCGCCGTCGACGGCGCCGCGATCGGCCTCCCGGAACTCGACCTCGGGGCGGTGCCGGCGTGGGGTGGCAGCGCGCGCCTCGTCCGGCGCGTCGGCCGCGACCGCGCGCTCGACATGATCCTCCGCGCGCGCAAGATCGACGGCATCGAAGCGCTCCGTATCGGGCTCGTGACCGAGATCTGCCCGAATGCCGGGCTGAAGACGCGCGCCCTGGCGCTCGCCGAGGAGCTCGCGGCGATGCCGCGGCTCGCCGTGCGGGCGATGCTGCGGTGCCTGGTCGGCTGCGAGACCAAGACGCTCGCCGAGTCGATCGCCGACGAACGCGCCGCCGTACACGCGACCTTCGACACGCCCGACCAGATCGAGGGCATGCGCGCCTTCCTCGAGAAGCGCCGCCCGCTGTTCAACCAACCCACATGACGTTCTACGGCCTGCCGATCGTACCGAAGGACACGCCGCCGTCGCTCCTGCCGCCGGGCGCGGGCACGTGGCAACCGCCGGCCGTGACACGCGTCTCCTAGGAGGACGACCATGCACGCCCCCCGTTTCGTCGTCGCTCTCGCCCTCGTCGTGGTCTCCGCGTGCGGGATCGGCCCCACCGGCCTCGGTCCGTCGCAGCCGCCGAGCAGCGCCGTCGTCGCCAGCATCCCGATCGGCGACTACGGTACCGCCGTCGCGGTCCGGCGCGACGGCGCGCGCGCGTACGTCACGCTCCGCACCAACAAGGTGCTCGCGATCGACACGACGAGCCGCACCGTCGCGGCGACGATCACGACGGGCGGGCAGCCCGGCGCGATCGCGCTCACGCCCGACGGAGCGTACGGCTACGCGATGGACATGACGGCGCAGAACCTCTTCGCCCTCGACACGCGACGCGACGGAATCCTCGCGACGATCCCGGTCGGCATCATCGCGCGCCCGATCCTGACGCCGGCGGTCGCCGTCGCGCCCGACGGCCGACACGCCTACGTCACCAACGCGACGAGCGACGACGACCACCTCCTGATCGTCGACACCGGAACGAACCGGATCGTGAAGGACAGGTTCCTGCCGATCCATCCGGCCGGCGTCGCGGCAACCCCGGACGGCGCGCGCGTGTACGTCGTCGGCTGCAAGCTCGCGTGCATCGACGGCGCGCTCCTCACGCTCGACCCGGCGACCGCCGACGTAACGTCGACCCTCGCGCTCGCGGCGGCGCCGTCGGGCCTCGCGCTCGCGCCGGACGGCAAGCGCGCCTACGTCGCGAACGGCCGCGACGCCTCGGTCGCGATCGTCGAGCTGTCGTCGGGAAGCGTCTCGACGGTCGCGGTGAGCCCGCAGCCGCTCGGCATCGCGCTCCATCCGAACGGGCGCCTGCTCTACGTCGCGAGCTTCGGCACCGCGCGCATCGACGTGATCGACACGCTGGCGGGCAACGTCGTCGGGCGGATCGCCGTCGCGAGCATGCCGCGCGCGATCGCGATCGCCCCCGACGGCCGGCTCGCGTACGTCACCCACTCGCTGTCGTCGCTGTCGGTCATCGACCTGAGCCGGGCGGCGGAATCGTGAGGAACCGGTCGTGACGCTCACCCGAATCACGGCGCGCCGCCGGCGCCGCCTCCTCGGCGCGCTCGGCCTCGCGGCTTCCCTCGCCGCCTGCGCCGCCACGACCAAGCCGGCCGGCCCGCCGCCGTTCCCGGCGCCCGGCCCGGACTGCGAGACGACCTGCCACCACCAGTACGAGGAATGCGCGAATGGCGATCCTTGCATGATGGTCGCCCAGTGCGACATGGACGTCTGCATCCCGAGAAGACAGGACTGCCTGGCGCACTGCGCCGGCGCGCAATGACACGGCTCGCTCGTCGCTGAATGCTGGAGCACGATCTCTCCTTCGCCGCCCTGGTGTGCGGCTGCATCTTCCTCGGCGCGCTCGCCGGCATGTCGGTCGGCGCGCGGCTACCGGCGCACCATCTCGACAAGCCGACCGAGGACGCGGTCCGGATCGCGATGGGCACGCTCGCGACGATGACGGCGCTCGTGCTCGGCCTCCTCGTCGCCGCAGCGCGCTCGTCCTTCGATACCCGCGCCGGCGAGATCACGCAGATGGCGGGAGACTTGATCCTGCTCGACCGCCAGCTCGTCCGCTACGGACCCGGCGCCGACGAGGCGCGGCAGATCCTCCGCCGCTACGCGCTCCACGGCGTCCGCGCGGCCTGGCCGGACGAGTTCGGCCGCTCGGACGAGGCGAAGGGCTGGATGCTGCTCGAGACCGCCCAGGACCGGATCGGTGCCCTCGCCCCCGAGGACGACGCGCACCGCTGGCTGCGCGACCGCGCGCTCGAGGTGAGCGGCGTCGTGGCGCGCACGCGCTGGCTCCTGGACGTGCAGCGCGCGAGCTCCCTCCAGGGACCATTCCTCGGCGTCCTCGTCCTCTGGTTGACGGCGCTGTTCGCGAGCTTCGGCGTCTTCGCGCCGAGGAACGGCACGGTGATCGTCGCCATGCTGGTCTGCTCGATCTCGATCGCAGCCTCGATCTATCTGATCCTCGAGATGGACCGGCCGTTCGGCGGCGCGATCCGCATCCCGAGCGCCCCGATGCGCGAGATGCTCGTCCGCCTGGGGCTGCCCGAGGGCGGGTCGTGACCGCGCGTCCGTACAACGCGCCGGGGTCCGATTCGCGCCTCGTCGGCTGTCCGCACTGCGACCTGTTGCAGCGCCTTCCGGCTCTCGCGATGGGCGAGGCGGCGCGCTGTCCGCGCTGCGAGAAGGAGCTCTGGCGGCGGCGCGAGGATCCGCTGGGGCGCCCGCTCGCCCTCGCGATCGCCGCGGCGATCCTCTACGTAGTCGCCAACACCTCCCCGATGCTCGGCCTGTCCGCGGTCGGACACCACGCGTCGACGACGCTCTTCGGAGGGGCGCGGCATCTCTGGGACAACGGGCAGGAGATCGTCGCGGTGCTCGTGCTCTTCACCGCCGTCGTCGCGCCCGCCCTCCAGATCGGGTTCATGCTGGCGATCGTGGGGGGCGCACGCCGACCACGCCCGCCGCACTGGGTCGGGACGCTCCTCCGCCACCATCCGAAGACCGCCACCTGGAGCATGATCGAGGTGATGATCCTCGGGGTGCTGGTGGCGCTCATCAAGATCGCCGACTACGCGTCGGTGGTCGCCGGTCCCGCGCTCTTCGCACTCGGCGGTCTCGTGGTCCTGCTCGCCGCGATGCAGTCGGCGTTCGATCCGCGCGACGTGTGGGCGCGCGTCGAGTGGGCGGACGAAGCGACCCGCGCCGCCGCCGAACGCGCGGCGCTCGACGCCGCTGCCGGGGTGCCGTCGTGAGCGCGCCGGCGGTCGGCGCGATGCGGCGCGGCTGGCAGAGCTGCGAGGCCTGCGGGCTCCTTTCGCGCCCCGCCCCCGGGGCGGACGACGGCCGCTGCCCGCGCTGCGGCGAGGATCTCGCGTTCCGCAAGCGCCGCAGCGTCGAGCGCACGTGGGCCTTCGTGATCGCCGCCGCCGTCTGCTACGTGCCCGCGAACGTGCTGCCGGTGATGGTGACGACCACGGCGGCCGGCAGCGCCCCCGACACGATCATGGAAGGCGTGATCCTCCTCTGGTCGCCGACCGGCTGGCCGCTGTCGCTGATCGTGCTCGTCGCAAGCATCATGATCCCGAGCGCCAAGATCCTGGCGCTCGCGTATTTGCTGGTGACCGTCCAGCGCGGCTCGGTCGCCAACAACGCTGAGCGCGTGCGCCTCTACCGCACCGTCGAGCTGATCGGCCGCTGGTCGATGGTGGACGTCTTCGTCGACACCTTCACCGCCGCCCTCGTCCAGCTCCAACCGCTGATGGCGGTGGAGCCCGGACCCGGGCTCTTCTTCTTCGCGGCGGTCGTCGTGCTGACGATGCTCGCCGTCGAGTCGTTCGACCCGCGCCTGATCTGGGACGCCGCACCCGCCGAGGAGGTCGCGCATGCCTGAACCCGTGGAGCTGCCGAGCTCGCGCACCGTGCCGAAGAAGGAGCGCCGACCGTCGCTCGTCTGGATCGTACCGATCGTGGCGGCGCTCGCCGGCGCGTGGGTCGCCGTCACCCGCATCCTCGCCGAGGGCCCAACCATCACGATCGGCTTCCGCTCCGCGGAGGGGCTCGAGGCCGGCAAGACGAAGGTCCGCTACAACGGCGTCGACGTGGGCACGATGACGGCGATCCGGCTCTCCGACGACCACCGGGGCGTGGTCGCGACCGTGCGGATGGAGCCGAAGACCGAGCGCCTCCTCGTGACCGACACCCGCTTCTGGGTGGTGCGCCCGCGAATCTCGGGCGCCACCGTCAGCGGGCTCGGCACGCTCGTCTCCGGCGCCTACGTCCGCATGGACATCGGCCAGGCGCGCGACCGGCAGCGCGCGTTCGTCGGGCTCGAGACGCCGCCCGTCGTGATGCGCGACGTCCCCGGCCGCCAATTCGTACTGAAAGCGAGCGACCTCGGCTCGCTCGAGAGCGGCACGCCCATCTTCTACCGCCGCCTGCACGTCGGCGAGATCACCAGCTACGAACTCGATCCGGACGGCGCGAGCCTCACCGTCAAGGCGTTCGTGCTGGCGCCGTACGACCGCTACGTGACGTCGGCGACGCGCTTCTGGCATGCGAGCGGGCTCGACGTCTCGATGTCGGCGAGCGGGTTCAGCGTCCAGACACAGTCGCTGATGTCGATCCTGATCGGCGGCATCGCCTTCGAGACGCCGGGAGGCGAGGCCGCGCTCTCACCCGCCGAGGAGAACGCGAGCTTCCTCCTCCACCGCGATCGCGCCGAGGCGTTCCGGGCTCCGGAGCGGAACCCGCTCGAGGTGCGCCTGGTCTTCAAGCAGTCGGTCCGCGGCCTCGCGCCGGGCGCGCCGGTCGAGTTCCGCGGCATCCAGGTCGGTCAGGTAGTCGAGGTCGGCGCGGAGGTCGACGCCAAGACCCTCGAGATCTCGGTGCCGGTGAAGATCCATCTCGAAGGCGCGCGCTACGGCGTGCGCTTCACGGACGTCGATCCGAGCGAGGACCCCGACGCGATTCGCCGCCGCCTCTGGGACTCGCTGATCGCGCACGGCGTCCGCGCGCAGTTGCGCTCCGGCAGCCTCCTCACCGGCGCGCTCTTCGTCGCCTTCGACGTCTTCCCCGACGCCGCACCCGCCGGCATCGACTGGGCCGCCGAGCCGCTCGAGTTCCCGACCGTGCCCGGCGCGCTCGAAGGCCTGGAGGCGAGCCTCGCCAGCATCGTGCGGAAGCTCGATCAGCTACCGCTGAAGGCGATCGGCGACGACGTCACGAAGGTGCTCGTCCAGCTGAACCAGACGCTCGCGAGCGCGCGCGGCGCGCTCGACGACGCCGGCGAGCTCGTCGCCCCGAGCTCGCCGCTCGCGACCGAGCTCTCCACCACCCTGCAGGAGGTCACGCGCGCCGCGCGCGCGATCCGCGTGCTCGGCGACTACCTGGAGCGCCATCCCGAAGCGCTCTTGCGCGGCAAGTCAGGAGAGGCCCCATGACGATCCCCCGCTCCCGCCTCGCACTGCTGGCGCTCCTCGCCGCCGGGGTCGGCGCGTGCGGCGCCACCAGGCCCGCGCGCTTCTACACCCTCGAGGCCGTCGCGACCTCCGACGGCGCCGCCCCCGCCACACCGTACGGCGTCGTCGTCGGGCCGGTCACGATCCCGCCCGCCCTCGACCGCCCGCAGCTCGTCGTACAGGTGGCGCCGAACCGCGTCGACATCGACGAGTTCAACCGCTGGGCGGCGCCGCTCCCCGAGGCGATCGCGGCGACGGTCGCGGCGAACCTCGCGGCGCTGCTCGGCACCCCCGACGTCGTCGCCGGCGCGAGCGCGAGCTTTGTCGTGACGCACACGGTGACGCTCGCCGTGCAGCGCTTCGCCTCGCTGCCCGGCAAGGAGTCCGCGGTCGACATCGTCTGGACGGTGCGTCCGGCGGGCGGCGGCGCGGCGCGCTCGGGCCGCACCGTCGCGCACGAGCCCGCCCCGGCCGGCGGCTTCGACGCCCTCGCCGCCGCGCACAGCCGCGCCCTCGCGAAGGTGAGCGCGGACGTCGCCGAGGCGATCCACGCCTCCGCCGCCCGTGTGAAGCGGCCGGCGAAGCGCTGACGGGGCCGGCGCGCGTCCGGCCGCACGCGCCGATCCGGCGCGGGGTGGACGGCTTGTGTCCGGCGCGCGATTGCTGCACCTATCGCGCCGGATGGCGCGCCTCCTCGACTGGCCGATGACGATCGTCTTCTCGATCGCCTTCGGGCTCATCCTCCTGGTGTTCGAGCCGCTCCAGTGGATCGCGAAGGCCTTCGGCAAGCGCCCGCACGACTGGATGGTCGCCTGCCTCGGCACCGCGCTCGTGGAGTCCTTCCGCATCACCGGGCTGCGCCTCACGATCGACCGCTCGCCGCGCGTCCGACCCCGCACCGCCTACCTCATCGTGTCGAACCATCAGAGCATGTTCGACATCGCGCTCCTGCTGCACCTCTTCTTCACGAACTTTCCGAAGTTCGTCTCGAAGCGCGAGCTCGCGCGCCTGATCCCGAGCGTCTCGTACAACCTGCGCCGCGGCGGCAACTGCCTGATCGACCGCGACGACGCCGAGCAGGCGACCGGAGCGATCGCCGAGCTCGGCCGGCGCGTCGAGAAGCGCGGCGTCTCGGCGGTGATCTTCCCCGAGGGCACGCGGGCGCGACGCGGCGAGCTGAAGCCGTTCAAGCCGCGCGGCACCGTGGCGCTGCTCGCCGCGGCGCCGGCGACCCCGATCGTGCCGGTCACGATCGACCATTCCTGGCGGCTCATGCAGCGGAACTTCTGGCCGATCCCGTTCGGCGTGCGGGTGCGCGTCCGCATCGACGATCCGATCACGCGGACCCCCGACGAAGATCACGTCGATCTGGTCGCCCACCTCCACGACCAGATCGACGCGAACCTCGTCCGCATGCGCGCCGCCGTATCGGACGGCGATGGCGGCGGATAGCGGTCGTCAGCGGGGACGCAGCAGCACGACCGGAATGTCGCGCGCGCTGCCCGCCTGGTAGGCGTCGTAGTCGGGCCACTGCTGCGTCATCGTCGGCCAGACGCGCTTCTTGTCCGCCGTGGAGCCCGTGCACGCGGTGACCGGGATCACGCGGTCCCACACCTGGATCTCGCACTCCGGATTGGCGACGAGGTTGTCGTACCAGCCCGGGTTCTTGGGATACCCGCCCTTGGAGGCGATCAGCACGTAGGCGTCGCCGTCCTTTCCGTAGATGAGCGGGAACTTCCGGAGCGTTCCGGTCTTGCGTCCCTTCACGCGCAGGACGAGGCAGCTCGTCCCGTTCCAGTCGTGGCCGACCTTGCCGCCGGTCGCCTCGTACTGCCGCACGTGCTCGTCGCCGAACAGGGTGAAGTCTGGCATCGGACCGACCGTGCCACGGGCGCTCTCCGGAAGCGAGCCCCTCGCTGGTCGGCGCCGGCGGCGGTGACGCCTCAGAGCGAATCGAGCCGGCGCGCGCCGGTCACCAGGATCGCCGCGACGACGACCTCGACCGGAATGAAGAGGAACGCGAACGCGGCGCCCTGGAACATCCACGCGAGCGCGCGCGTCACCGCCGCGCCCCCGATGAGCGCCGCCGGAACCCAGAGCAGGTCCGCGCGGCCGTGGCGGCTGCCGAGCAGCATCGTTGCGCCCGCCACGAGGAAGAACGACGCCAGGTCACCGACCTGCGTGCTGCGCGCGAGGCCGTCGAGGAGCGGCATGCCGAGCCCGGCGGCGACGCGCGCCGGGTCGACGAGCCAGGCGAGGCCCTGCAGGAGGAAGAACACGCCGAGGACGACGATCACGAGACGGAGCCGTTGGGGCATGGGGGATCCTCGCTGGGAGATGACCGCCCGCGCACCCTGGCAGCGTCACCCGCGATCCGCAAGCCGAGACCGCGTGCGCGGCCACCATGTCGACGGGCGCGCGGGCGGTCGCTATAGGGCAGGGATGCGCGACCCCGCGGCGTTCGGCCCGACGACCACCACCGACGAAGTCCTCGACGACATCGACCTCACCGGGCGCGTCGCGCTCGTGACCGGCGGATCGAGCGGGCTCGGCCGCGAGACCGCGCGCGCGCTCGCGGCGCGCGGCGCGGAGGTGATCCTGACGGCGCGGGACGTGCCGAAGGGCGAGGCGGTCGCCGCCGACATCCGCGCCGCGACCGGCGCCGCCGTCTCGGTGCAGGACCTCGAGCTCGGGTCGCTCGCGAGCATCCGGCGCTTCGCCGAGCGCCTGCTCGCGGCGCACCCGCGGATCGATCTCCTCGTCGCCAACGCCGGGGTCATGGCGTGCCCCTACGCCAGGACGAGCGACGGCTTCGAGATGCAGTTCGGCTCGAACCACCTCGGACACTTCCTCGCGGTCTGCTCGCTCGCGCCGGCGCTCCTGCGGAGCGGGGCTGCGCGCGTCGTGAGCTTGAGCTCGCGCGGGCACCACATCGCACCCGTCGATTTCGACGACCTCGGCTTCGAGCGGCGGCCCTACGACAAGTGGCAGGCGTACGGACAGGCGAAGACCGCGAACGTGCTCTTCGCAGTCGGGCTCGAGCGGCGGCTCGGCGCGCGCGGCGTGCACGCCCTCGCGGTCCACCCGGGCGCGATCGTGACCGAGCTCGGACGCCACCTCCAGGCCGAGGATATGGAATACCTCCGGTCGCGAGCGCGCGGCATGCAGTTCAAGACGGTCGAGCAAGGGGCTGCGACGAGCTGCTTCGCCGCCACCGCGCCCGAACTCGCCGGGCGCGGCGGGCTCTACCTCGAGGATTGCCACGTCGCCGCGATCGACGACGCTCCCGAGGCGCCCGAGGGCGTGAAGTCCTACGCGCTCGACCCGGCGAACGCCGAGCGCCTGTGGGAGGTCTCGGAGCGGCTCGTCGGCGAGCGGTTCGCGTTCGCGTAGCGCGGCGGCGCCCGCGGGGACACACGCGGCGGCGCCCGCGGGGAGCGGGGCGCTACGCCGCGAGCGGCAGGTGCAGCTCGACGCTCGTGCCCTTCCCGGGCGCGCTCTCGACGTGGATGAAGCCGCCGGCGCGCTCGACGAGCGCGTGCACGATCGCGAGGCCGAGGCCGGTCCCGGCGCCGGCCTTGGTCGTGAAGTACGGCTCGAAGATGTGCGTCCTCGCCTCGTCGTCGATGCCGGCGCCGTCGTCGGTGACGCGCAGCACCGCCATGGAGCCGTCGCCCGGCGCGGCGACCAGGCCGGTGGCGATGCGGATCGTGGAGCCCTCGCCGGTCGCGTCGAGCGCGTTGTTCACCAGGTTCATCAGCACCTGATCGAGCTGGGTCGGCTCGAAGCGGATGCGCGCCTCGCCCGCGCCGAGCGCGAGGTCGATGCGCTGTCCTTTGCGCGGCATCGCGCGCAGGAAGTCGGCGGCCGTCGTAACGCTCGCGTCGAGCGCGATCGCAGCCGCCGGCGCGTCGCCGTTCCGTCCGAGCTCGGCAAGCTGGCGCGTCAGCTCGCGGCTGCGGTGGATGGTGTCGATGACCGCCGTCGCGTGCGCCCTGGCCGCCTCCGGGAGATCCGGCGCCGCCAGGATCTCCTGCGCGTGCGAGAGCACCATCGTGAGGAGATGGCCGAAGTCGTGCCCGACCGCCGCCGCGACGCGGCCGAGCGCCGCCATGCGCTGCTCCTCGCCGGCGCGTCGCGCCGGCTCCTCGAGCGCCCGCCGCGCCTCGATGTGCGCCGCCTGCTCCATCGCGACCGCGACGAGATCGGCGACCGACGCGACGAAGCTCGTCTCGCCCGGCGTCCAGGTGCGGCGCGGGCCAACGTGCTCGTGGCAGACCACGCCAACCATCTCGCCGTGCCGCACCAGGGGAGCATCCAGCATGGACGTGATCTCGTTCGGCACGAGGTACGCCGCCGTGAGCTCGCTCGTCAGCGGGTGGGTGCGGGCATCGTCGGCGACGATCGCGCGATAGTCCCGCAGAGCGCGGAAATAGGCGGGGAAATCGCTCTCGCGCAGCACGTCGTCGGCGCGGTAGGCCTCGCGCGAGCGGTCGTACTGACAGGCGAGTCTGAGCTGCGTCCGCGCGTGCTCGTACAACCAGATGCCGACGCGCGCGACCGAAAGCGTGCTCGCGATCAGCTTCGTTGCCTGCTGGAACATGCGAACCAGCGAGCGCCGCTCGTCGACCGGCAGCCGCGCGAGGTTCTCGAGCGCGGCCTCGTACGCCGCGATGGGGTGCTTCGCGAAGCGCTGCGCCGGCATCGCCACCGGCTCGGGCTCTGGCACACGCCGCGCGCGCGCGTCAAGGCGCCGCACGGCGTGTCTCGTCGGCGCGGCCGGCGGCCGGCGGGGCTCACGAGCGCCGGGCGCCCGCCCGGCCCTCCCCCGCTGGTCGACCCGTGCCGAACGCGGCATGCTGCGCACGTCCGATGCGTCCGGTCACCCTCCTCGCCGCCCTCCTGGTCGCCATCGCCTCGGGCTGCCTGCCGCACGCGCTCAGCCGCCCCGACCCCGCGCCAGCCATCCTGCCGTGCGCCGCGGCCGACTGCCTGCGCGTCCTCACCTGGAACGTACACGCCATCCCGTTCGTGGCGCCGCGCACGAGCGCCCGCCTCCGCAACGTCGCGGCAAAGATCCGCGAGCAGCAGCCGGACGTCGCGCTGCTCCAGGAAGTGTGGGCGCACGCCTACGCGCGCCAGCTCGTGCGCGACCTCGGCGGCGCGTACCGGTCGGTCGCCGCGACCGGCTGCCGCCGGCCGTTCCCGTGCGGCGGCCTTGTGGTCCTGGTCCGGCGCGCGAGCGGATGGGCGCCTTCGGCGCCGACCTTCGTCGCCTACGACCACTCCGCGCCCTGGTATCGCCTCGCGGAGTGGGACGGGATCGCCAAGAAGGGATTCCTCGCGACCGAGCTCGTACGCGGCGGCGCCGTGATCGCGGTCGTCGACACCCATCTCCAGACCGAGTACGCGCGCCGCCGCCGCGACTATTCCGACATCCGCCGCCGTCAGTTCGACCAGCTGTCGACGGCGCTCGCGCGGCGCTTCGGCGACCGGCCGGTCGTGCTCGGCGGCGACTTCAACACCGCGCCGGGGGACCGCAGCGGGCTCTACGAGCGCCGCCTCGTCCTCCTCGGCACGGACCGCACGACCGACCTGCGCGTCGCCTGCGGCGAGTGCGGCACGCGCCCCGCCAGGCCACGGCCCGCGCGCTGGCTCGACTACGTGCTCACCCGCAACCTGCCCGCGGCGTCCGCCGCGGACCGCATCGTGAACCGCCGCGTCGACGACCCCTTCTCGGATCACGACGCCGTGCTCGTACGCCTCGAGTCGACGGATCCCGCGCGGCCCTGACGCTCACGTGACGGCGAGGCGAGGACCCACGACGAGGCTCATCGCGATGGTCGCGCTGGCCGCTGCCGCAGGGCCGGGAGATAGGCGTCCCGACGCTCCCGCCCGCGCCCCTCAGTCGCGCATGTAGTGACAGGTGTACCCGCCCGGGTGCTTCTGGAGGTAGTCCTGGTGGTACTCCTCCGCGCGCCAGACCGGACCCGCCTCCACGATCTCGGTCACGACCGGCCGTGGCCACTTGCCCGAGGCGTCGACGCGGGCCTTCACCTCCTCGGCGACCTTGCGCTGCTCGGGCGACGTCACGAAGATCGCCGAGCGGTACTGCGCGCCGACGTCGTTCCCCTGGCGGTTCTTGGTCGTCGGGTCGTGCATGCGGAAGAACCACTTCTCGAGCAAATCCGCATACGAGATCCGCTTCGGGTCGAAGACGACCCGCACCGCCTCCGCGTGGCCCGACGTGCCGTCGTGCAGATCCTCGTACGTCGGATCGGGAAGCGCGCCGCCGGTGTAGACGGCTTCCGTCTCGAGCACGCCCGGGATCTTCCGCAGGAGGTCCTCCATGCCCCAGAAGCAGCCGCCGGCGAGGAGCGCGGTCTCGAGCGTCGCCGCGCACCCGGGCGGCGGACCCGCATCCACCGTGCAGCTGTTCGCGGCCGCGGCGGGCGCCGCGGCCGGGGCGGCGCCGCTCTCGAAGAGCGCCGCGTACTCCGGGTAGCCCTCGGCGGCGACGCGGGCGGCCGGGATGAAGCGGAGCGCGGCCGAGTTGATGCAGTAGCGCACGCCCGTCGGCGCGGGACCGTCGTCGAAGACGTGGCCGAGGTGCGACGCCCCCCCCTGCGAACGGACCTCGACGCGCCGCATACCGTGGCTCGTGTCGTCGCGCTCGACGACGCGGCCGGGCTCGACCGGCCGCGTGAAGCTCGGCCAGCCGGTGCCCGAGTCGAACTTGTCGGTCGAGCTGAAGAGGGGCTCGCCGGTCGCGACATCGACGTAGAGCCCGGGCGCGTGGTTGTCCCAGAACTCGTTGCGGAACGGCGGCTCGGTCGCGGCCTTCTGCGTGACTTCGTATTGCAGCGGCGTCAGGCGGCCCTGGAGCTCGGCCGCCGCCGGTTTCTCGTAGCGTGTGCTCGCCATGGTCGTGCTCCTCTCCGCCGTGCGCGCCACCGATCGCGGCGGCGCCGGCGCGACGTCCGCCGGGAGCGGCGCGCCGAGCGCGAGCCCGAGCGCGATCGGCCAGACGGCCGACCACCACCGGGCGACGCGCGATCGATCGGGGTGCTGCACGGGACGGTCTCCTCCTCTAGCACGAGATGCCGGCCACGACAGGAAGGGTGCGCGGCCGGTCCGCGGCACGGGCCCCGGCGCGGACAAGGCGCCGCGTTTCGGCGTCTTCCGCCCGTCGGACGGAACGCCCGGCGCCGCCGCCGCGATCGTCAGACCGCGGCGATGGCGCTCGCGACGGCCTCGACGTTCCGCTCGTTGAGCGCCGCGACGCAGATGCGGCCCGACTCGACGGCGTAGATCGCGAAACGCTCGCGGAGCGCCGCCACCTGCTCCTTCGTGAGCCCCGAGTACGAGAACATCCCGCGCTGGCGCATGATGAAGCCGTAGTCCACTCCCGGCTTCTTCGCCGCGAGGAGCGCGGTCAGCTGCTCGCGCATGCGGCGGATGCGGTCGCGCATGCCGGCGAGCTCCTCTTCCCAGAGGCGGCGGAGCTCGGGATCGTTCAGCACCGTCGCCACCACCTGTCCGCCGTGCGTCGGCGGGTTGGAGTAGTTGGTACGGACGAGCCGCTTCAGCTGGCTGAGCGCGCGCGCCGCCTCGTCGGCGCTCCCCGCGACGATGCTGAGCGCGCCGACGCGCTCGCCGTAGAGCGAGAACGACTTGGAGAACGAGTTCGAGACGAAGACGGGGTGCAGCGCCGTCGCGAAGGCGCGCACCGCGGCCGCGTCGGCGTCGATGCCCTCGGCGAAGCCCTGGTACGCCATGTCGAGGAAGGAAACGAGACCGCGCGCCTTCACGACCTCCGCGACCGCCCGCCACTGCTCAGCCGAAAGATCGACGCCCGTCGGGTTGTGGCAGCACGCGTGCAGGACGACCACGTCGCCGCTCGGGACCGCGCGCAGGCCCTCGAGCATCGCCTCGAAGCGCAGGCCCTTGGTCGCGGCCTCGTAGTAGGGATACGTCGAGACGGTGAAGCCCGCGTTCTCGAAAAGCGCGCGATGGTTCTCCCAGCTCGGGTCGCTGAGCCAGAGGCCGGCGCTCGGCGCGATGCGCCGCAGGAAGTCGGCCCCGACCTTGAGCCCGCCGGTGCCCCCGAGCGTCTGCAGGGTGACGACGCGCCGCTCCGCGACCGCCGGGTGGTCGGCCCCGAAGACGAGCGCCCGCACCGCCTGGTCGTAGGCGGGCATACCGTCGATCGGCAGGTAGCCGCGCGGGCGCGGCGTCTCGACGAGCTGCCGCTCGGCGCGCCGCACGCTCTCGAGGAGCGGGATCTTCCCGCTCTCGTCGTAGTACACGCCGACGCCGAGATTCACCTTGGCGGGGTTCCGGTCGGCGTTGAACGCCTCGGTGATGCCGAGGATCGGGTCACGCGGCGCCATCTCGACGCCGGCAAGAACGGAAGCGGTCATGGGGCGTTCCCTATAGCGGCTGGACCGGCGGTTTGCCACGCCGTGTCGAGGCGCGTCGCGCGTCGGACGCCTGGTGCGCCCGCGCGTCAACCCTCTCCGGGCGCGGGGAGCAACCGGTCGAGACGCTCGAGGTCCCAGATCCAGACCCACCGGCCACGAACGAACACGAACGCCGCCGCCGCCCGCTCGCCCTTCACGATCTCGATGGCTACGCCGCGCACGGGAACGTCCTCGGGCAGATGGCCGAGCCCGCGCTTGAGCGCGTCGCTTCCTTCCCTCCGGAGGTCGACGGTGCGGATGGAGCGGATCGGCATCACCTCGCGGTAGGAGGGCGCGTGCTCGGGCGCGTGGGTGACCAGGGCGTCGACCTCGGGCGACCAGACCTTCCAGAGATCGTCGTGGTGGCGTGGAAAGAGGACCGCGAAATCGGCGGCCGTCGGAGCCACGTCCCGCATCGCGCGGCGGTTCTCGTCGCCGTCGTCGGTCGCCATCCCGAGGTAGAAGCGGCGCGCCGTCGCCTCGAGCTCCGCGAGCGAAGCGTCCGGGGCCGCATCGCGGCGACAGGCGACGGCGAGGACGACCAGCGCGAGCGTGACGATCCGGGCACGCACCGGAGGCCTGGATGCGACACGCCCCGGCGCGTGCACCAACGCCGGGGCGTGTCGTGTCATGAGAAGCCCGCGCCTACTGCTCGATGCAGTAGATGCGCTCGGCCGGCGTGCTGCAGAGGCCGGTCGCGCCGTCCGTCCAGTTGCCGTTCGTGGCGTTGATGTCGCCCTTCGAGCCCTGGGCCCAGCCGCTGCTGCTCGTCCAGCCGTTGCTGCCGCCGTCGTTGGCGCAGTTGGTCGGACAGTTGGAGAACGCCGGACACGGGCCCGAGCCCGGCGAGAGGTAGGTCTCGTTGTCGCAGGCGCCCGCCGTGTTGACGTACGTCCACGGCAGGAAGGGCGCGCTCGCGGACACGTCGTTCCCGTACTCGTCGCGGCTGATCGCGTTGGCGATGGCGCCGTCGGTGAGGTCGATCCAGTTGTTGGCGATCAACGCCCCGTCGGTCCGGCGGTAGTTCACGCTGGCGTGGGTGCTGCGGGTCGCGGGAGAGGCGCCGAGGGCGCAGAGCCACGCCTGGTAGACGCCCGTCAGGCCCGCCGCCGCCGCCCGGGTGTTGCAGGTCGCGTCGGCGCCGGCGAGGCCGCCCAGATTGCCGCCGCTGCTGGTGCTGGTGACGAACATCCGGCACACGCCCAGCACGTCGCAGCTGCAGGGCGCGCAGGGACCGCCGCAATCGACCGCGGTCTCGCCCTGGTTCTGGACGCCGTCGGAGCAGGTCGGCGCCTGACAGACGTTGCCAATGCAGACGCCGCTCGTGCAGTCCGCGCCGGTGGCGCAGCCGCCGCCCGGCGGACACGCCGCGCAGGGACCGCCGCAATCGACGTCCGTCTCGCTCTGGTTCTGGACGCCGTCGGAACAGGTCGGCGCCTGACAGACGCCGCTCGCGCAGACGCCGCTCGTGCAATCCGCGCCGGTGGTGCAGCCGCCGCCCGGCGGACACCCCGCGCAGGGACCGCCGCAATCGACGTCGCTCTCACCCTGGTTCTGGAGGCCGTCGGAACAGGTCGGCGTGCAGCTGCCTTCCGTCGTCACCTTCTTGTGCGAGTACTCCGCGGCGGCCTTGTTGACGATCACGCCGTTCCCGGCCGGGAACTTCACGCTGTAGGAGTCGCCGCCGCCGATCTCGAGGAAGGCGCACGCGTCGGTGCCGATGTTCGGAGGCGTCACGTTGAGCGGCAGGATCTTACCGCTCGCCTGGGCCTGGATCTGGAAGACGCCGCTCCCGGACTTCTTGAGCTGGATCTTCTTCACCGGCGTGCCGTTCTCGCCCTTGGAGTCGCTGTACTTGAAGCCCTTGGCGGCGGTGCCGGTCCAGAACGGCTTGCCCTTGCCGTTGAGGCCTTGCGGCAGCGCGAACACCTGCAGGCTCGGCGTCGTGCCGTTGGCGCGGATCGTGAGCGTCGCGCCGTTGAGCACGGGATCGCCGACGATGGTGTTCGGGCTCGCCTTCTCCTTGGCCTTCACCTGGACCTTGCGCTTGTCGGGCGTCGTCGGGTTCTTCGCCTGGAACTGCGCGCCGAGGATCGTCTGATCGGCGGCGTGGAGCGGAGCGGCGATCAAGAGACCGAGCGCGATCGCTACGAGAGACGTGACGTGCATGAGCGGGTTCCTCTATGGAGTGGTTGGGGGTTGGGTGCCGCAGACTCCGGGAAGTCGCGCCGCATTGCACAGACGACGGAGTGCGTCAAGCCGCGGCGCGGCGTCCGGGCCCTTCCGCGTCCCGAGATCTCGTCGGCCGTCCGCGATCGCGGTACGCGGTTGCGGCGCCGCCCGTCATCGCCTAGCTTCGCCGCCCCGTGCACGGTTCGCCCGCTTCCGACCGCGGCGCCGCGTGGACGGTCGCCGCGCTGACGGTCGCCGCGGCGCTGCTCCGCGCGCCGACGCTCGGCCGTTCGCTCTGGCTCGACGAGGCGTGGCGCGCCAACGTCGCGCTCGCGCCGGACGCCGACGCCTTCTGGAGCCAGGTGCTCGGCGGCGGCGGGATCACGGCGCCGATGCCGCCGCTCTTCGCGCTCGCGCTCCGCGCGGTCGGAACAGTCGTCGGCCACTCCGCCCTCGGAATGCGGGCGCTGCCGGTCGCCGCGAGCGTCGCCGCCGTGCCGCTCTCGTGGATCGTCGCGCGCCGCGCCGCCGGTCGCGCGGCCGGCCTCGTGGCGGCGCTCCTCTTCGCCGCCTCGCCGACCGCGCTCCTCCACGGCCAGGAGCTCAAGCAGTACTCGACCGACGTCGCGGTCGTGTTGCTCCTCCTCGCGGCGGCGAGCGCCGTCGCGGCGGCGCCGACGCCGCGCCGCTGGCTCGCGCTGGCGCTCGTCGAGAGCGCGGCGACCGGGTTCTCGTATCCGAGCGCGCTCGCGCTCCCGGGTATCGCGCTCGCGACCCTCGCGACGTGCCGCGACGGCGCGGCGCGGCGCCGCTGGCTCACCGCGCACGCCCTGAGCGGCGGCGCCGCGCTCGCCTGGTACGCGCTCGTGATCGGCCCGCAGCGCGCGCGACCGGCGGTCTCGGCTTACTGGGCGGGCGACTTCCCGCCGCTCGAGGGCGCGCCGGGTGCGGGGTGGGTGGTGGAACGTCTCGGCGAGTTCCTCGGCTACGCGTCGCTTCGCCCGCCCTGGCTCGCGGCGGCGCTCGTGCTGGTCGGGCTCGCGCTCGCCGCACGCTGGCTCAGCGTCGCCGCGCTCGCGAGCCTCGCGGCGGTCGTCGCCGCCGCCGCGTGGCAGGTCTACCCCCTCTCGGGCGGACGCACGACGATGTTCCTCCTGCCCTTCGTCTACCTCGGCGTCGCGGCCGCCGCGGCGCCGCTCACCCGCCGATCCCTACCGCGCTTCGTGCACGTGCTGCTCGCCGCCGGTGGCGCAGTCGTCGTCGCGCCGACGCTCGTGGCCGGGGTACGCGCGCCGGCGGCGGGCGTCGTCTACGAGGAGACGGCGCCGCTCGTGGCCGCGCTCGCGGCGGCACGCCGGCCGAACGACCGCGTCTACGTGTACGACGGCGCGGTGCAAGCGTTCCGCTTCCACCACCCCGCGCTCGATCCCGCGATCACGCTCGGCGGCTCGCATCGGAACGACCCTGCCGCCTACGGCGCCGAGCTGACACCGTTTCTCGTTCCGGGCCAGCGGCTCTGGCTGCTGTTCTCGCACGTCCACACGCCGCCGAGCGGCCGCTCCGAGCGCGACACGATCCTCGCCGACCTGACGCCCTACGCCCGCCAGCTCGACGTCCGCGAGACCGCGGGCGGCGCCTCCCTGCATCTCTTCGAGGTCGTGCGCGCGCCGGGCGCGGTGCGCCACTTGAAGCTCACGCCCCGGGACCTCGCCGACCCCGCGCGCATGCAGGAGCTGCTCGGACGCTGACTACGCGCCGAAGAGGCCCTTCAGGTCCTTCTTCACGATCTTGCCGTTGGCGTTCCGCGGCAGGGTGTCGGGAAGGAAGAGGATCTTCACCGGCACCTTGAACGCCGCGATCTTCTGCGAGACGAAGTGGCGGAGCTCCTCTTCGGTCGCCTCGGCGTCGGCCTTCAGGTGGACGACGGCCGCCGGCTCCTCGCCGAGCGTGCGGTGGGGAATGCCCAAGACCGCGGCGTCCATCACCGCCGGGTGGTCGTAGAGCGCGTTCTCGACCTCGACGCAGTAGATGTTCTCGCCGCCCCGGATCAGCATGTCCTTGGCGCGATCGACGATGTAGACGAAGCCCTCGTCGTCGACGCGCGCGAGGTCGCCGGTCTTCACCCAGCCGTCCACGAAGGTCTCGGCGGTCGCCTGCGGCTTGTTCCAGTAGCCGCGCACGACGATCGGGCCGCGGTACCAGAGCTCGCCGACCTCGCCCGTCGGCACGTCCGTGCCGTCGGCGCCGACGATCCGCACCTCGCCCGTCGGCGACGGCACGCCGCAGCTCGACGGCTTCCGCTCGTAGTCCTCGCCGACGTTGCTCGTCGCCGTGGCGGAGGTCTCCGTCATGCCCCAGCCCTGTCCCGGCGTCATCTTCGGGAAACGCTCCTTCAGACGCCGCACCAGCTCCGGAGCCGACGGCGCGCCGCCGTACGCGATGCTCTCGAGCGACGACAGGTCGAACTCGTCGAAGCGCGGGTGCTCGAGGATCTGCCAGGCGATGGTCGGGACGCCGCCCGCGTTGGTGATGCGCTCGCGCTCGATGATCTCAAGCGCCTGATCGACGTTCCAGCGCCGCATCATGACGAGCTTCATGCCGGCGAGAAGCGCCGGCACCATGATCGCGAAGCAGCCGGTCGCGTGGAAGAAGGGCACCGAGATGAGGATCGCCTTCTGCGGCCCGAGCGGATTCGGCGCCGGCGGCGCGTCGCCGCGGCGAAGGAACGCCCGCGTCTGCGCCGCGAGCGCGTTGAACACGTTGGAGATGATGTTGCGGTGGGTGATGACCGCGCCCTTCGGCTTCCCAGTCGTCCCGGAGGTGTAGAAGATGGTCGCGTCGTCGTCGGGGTCGAGCGCGACGGCCGGAAGGTCGCCCTGCTCGATCGCCGCCCACTCGTTCGGCGGTCCGAGAGTCTCCTCGAGCTTCCGCACGCGCGGATCGGCGATGTCCTGCTCGGTCGAGCGGCTGACGTAGATCTTCTCGAGGGCGGGGCAGGCGTCGACGTGCTCGCGCAGGCGCTCCCAGCGCTCGGCATCGGCGATCGCGATCCTGGTCCCGGAATCCTGGAGGCCGTACTCGAGCTCCGGACCCGTCCACCAGGCGTTGAGCGGGGTCACGATCGCGCCCGTGAGCGCGGCGGCCCAGAACGCCACGCTCCACTCGGGCAGATTCCGCATGACGATCGCGACCCGGTCGCCCTTCCCGACGCCGTCGGCGACCAGGCGCGCGGCGAAGCGGGCGACGGCGCGCCGGTGCGCGCCGAACGTCACACGCTCGTCGTCGTTCACGAGGAAGTCGCGGTCCGCGAAGAACTGGCTCATCGCGAACACCTCGGCGAGCGTCGGTGGCGCGTTCTTCCAGACCTTGATCCTGGCCCCGCGGATCTCGCGCGCCTCCACCTCCAGCATCGACCCCGGAGCGGTCATGCGGCGGTGCGCTTCCTCGATCGACATGGCGGGGAAGCCGGCGGGTAGATTGGGGCTCTCGGTCGTCATGGGCAGACCTCGCAGTCGTGGGAGAATGGAGGGAATCGACTAGCGCGGGCCGGGGTCCGCCTCAAGCTCGGCGCCGGCCCTCGGGCGAGCGCCGACGACCCGCGGGGCGAGCGCCCGGGCGCTCGCCAGCGCGTGCGCCTCACCCGTATCCCTGCCGCCGCCGCGACCGCGCGCACGGCGCGCTTGTGCGATGCCGCACGGGAATGGTACACGCGCTCTCGCTTCTTCTCCGTGCCGTGACCCGTCGATACCACCGTCTTCCTGAGGAGGAGACCATGCCGCAGCCCCCCGTCCGCCCGCGACGACGTACCGGCGCGCTCCGCGCTCTCTGCGCCCTGGCCGCGATCACGCTCGTCGGGGGTGCCCGCCCCGTCCTCGCCGCCAACCCGGCGCCGGTGCAGCTCTTCTACCTGCCGTTCCCGGAAGACCAACTCCTGACGGGCCTCCAGGCGATCGCGAACAGCGCGACGCCGACCAATCCGGTCACGACCTACATCTCGATCGCGGCCGCCGTGAACGGCACCATCATCTATTACGACCAGTGGGAGAACGGGTACGACACCGACATCGCCAACCCCCTCGACCTCTACGCCTCGCCGGGCAACACGGACGGCACGCAGATCTGGGGCGACGGCAACCCGGCGAACGGCTTTCCCCCGGGCATCCCGAGCGACCTGATCAACGCCGGCACCGTCATCATCCTCAACAACGACATCAACACCGGGAATCTCCTCGCCATCGACTTCGACGGCCGCGACAAGATCGCGGCCACGCGTACGGTCGCCGTCAGCCACACGGCCTGGGCCGACGGCTCCGACACCCTGCTCGCCGGATCCGTCGAGGTGCTCGACACCTCGAACTGGGGCACCGACTATCGGGCTCCGGTGGGCCAGGACATCCCCGACGCGAGCGACCATCAGATGTTCGAGTACACGGGGCTCCTCATCCAGGCGGGCGAAGGCGGCGCGAACGTGCAGATCGACGCGGACGCCAACGGCTCCTTCGAAACCAACGTCGCGCTCATCGAGGGCCAGAGTCACTTCGTCAACGGCGGCGTCGAAGTCGGCGCTCGCGTCCTGTCGGACGCTCCCGTACAGGTCGACATCCTGACCGGAGACGTCGGCTCCAACTACGAGAGCCGCGACTCCGCGCTCGTTCCGGTGTCGCGCTGGTCGACCTCGTCCTACACGCCGGTCTCGACCGCGACCACGGGCGGCATGGGCACGACGGTGTGGCTCTACAATCCCGGCGCCGGCAACCTCACCGTGCAGTACACGACCCGCGACGGCGTCGGCAACCTCACGACCACGCCGCTCGTCGTGCCCGGCGGCGTCGCGGGCGGCTACCTGGCGCAGATCGTTCCCGACGGCTACGGCGCCCGCTTCACCGCCGCTTCGGACTTCTTCGCCTTTTCGACCACGAACTCGACCGACGCGTCGACCGGCGGCAATCAGTCCTGGGACTGGGGCTTCACCCTGGTGCCCGAGGACTCCTTGACGCCTCAGGTGCTGATCGGCCTCGGCATCGGCCGCGATCCGACGTCGGGAGTGAACCCCAACGAGAACGGCAACCCGGTGTGGGTGACGCCGGTCGGGAACGGCGACACGGCGGTCACGGTCTACGTGGACTTCGACGCCAACCCCGCGACTGGGCCTCTCACCGATCCGAACGGCAACAAGTACGACGTCGCGCTCAGCCTGCGCGAGCTCGACCGCGCCAAGGTGTACGACCCGAACGACCGGAATCAGACCGGCATGCTGCTCTACACGCTCGCCAACGGCGTAAACCTGGCGGCGGCGTGGGGCCAGGATCCGCTGACGGCGAGCGCGGGCGCCCCCGGGCTCGACGTGGGCACCGGCGTCCCGCCGCTGTCGCTCTTCTCCGCCGGCAAGAACGGCACCATCTACACCGACGTCGACGGCGACGGCTTCATCAGCCCCGGCGACGTGATCACCTACACCATTGTCGTCACCAACGTCAGCCGCGCGCCCGTGCCGAACGTGCTCGTGCAGGACACGCTGCCGGCCGACGTCACGTACGTCCCGAACAGCACGCTCTTCAAGAACGCCTCGAACGTCGTGACGCCGGTTCCCGACGACGGCATCGGCACCGCGTTCCCGCTCGACGGCGCCGGCAAGGTGCTCGATCCGCTCAATCCCCTGCCCGTCGGCGGCACCTACGAAGTCACCTTCCAGGTGACGATCGACACCTTCCCGAACCTCACGCCCGGCACCACGGACATCGTGAACCTCTGCGCCGCGACCGCGCTCGGCATCGAGGTTCCGTGCCAGGATACGACGACCCTCTTCGGGTGCATCGGCGACTTCTTGTGGAACGACCTCGACGCCGACGCCGTGCAGGACGGCGGTCCCGAGACCGGCATCGGGTCGGTGCAGCTGAATCTCTACCTCGACGCCAACGGCAACGGCATCATCGACGGCGGCGAGAGCGTCATCGCCACCCAATCCACCAACGGCGGCGGCGGCTACCACTTCTACGGGCTCCAGGCCGGCTCCTACATCGTCGACGTCGTGAACGCGTCGGTGCCTCCGGGCTACATCCTCACCACCGCGAACGACCCGAAAGCGATCACGCTCGCCGGCGGCCAGTGCAACCTGACCGCGGATTTCGGGTACCGCCTGCCGCCGACGGTCACCCCGACGCCGACGCTCACGACGACGCCCACGCCGACCCGTACGGCCACCCCAACCGCCACCGTCACGGCCACCCGCACGGCGACGCCGACCGTCACCGCGACCCCGACGCGAACCGCGACCCCGACCGTCACGGCCACGCCGACGGTCACCGCGACACCGACGGTCACGCCGACCCCGACGGTGACCGCGACTTCGACGCCCACCGCAACCGTGACGGCCACCCGAACGCCGACGGCAACGCCGACGGCGACCCTCACGCCGACGCCGACCCCGAGCGCGACGCCGGTCTGCGGCGACGGCGTCATCGCGTTCCCCGAGACCTGCGACCCGCCGGGCGCGCCGACGTCGCCGATCGTCACCAATCTCTGCCGCAGCAACTGCACCTATTGCGGCGACGGCTTCACCCAGAGCGATCAGGGCGAAAGCTGCGACGACGGCAACGACGTCTCAGGCTGCCGCACCGACAAGCCGCAGAAGCCGCTCGACGGCTGCCTCAACAGCTGTCTCCGTCCGATCTGCGACGACCCGGCGCGCATCCAGCTCTTCGACAAGGTGTCGAGCGGCAAGGACGACGTCGTCCAAGTGCACGCGCGCCTCATCACCGACATCGACGTGAACCCGGATGGGCCGCCCTTCGAGCTCGAAATCTCGCGCCGGCTCTGCTCCAAGAACCCAACCGAGGTCTGCTCGGCCGACACCGAGTGCGCCGCGTTCACCCCGGGTTCCTCGTGCACCGACCATGCCTGCTCGCACGACGTGAACGCACTCTGCTCGGCCGACGCCGAATGCGACGCGCTCTCGCCCGGCGCCACGTGCAGCGTGGTGACCCCGGCGAGCGTGGTATTCCGGCAGTCGCTCCCGAGCGGCATCCCGGTCGGAAACCCGCTCCGCTGGCGCTTCCGCGACCCGCTCGCGAAGACCCAGGGTGGGCTCTTCCAGGTGAAGATCCAGGCGAAGATGGATCCCCGACGCTGCGCCGGCGGCAGCAACGACGACCGCCCGTGCGTCACCGACCAGGACTGCCCCGGCGTCGGCGCGTGCGTCGGCTACTACCAGTTCAAGTTGAAGAGCTACGGCGACGCCGAGCGCTCGGTGCACGACATGCAGACGCGCATCCGGATCGGCGGCGAGGAGTGGGCCGTCCGCGGCCTCTGGGCGCAGTACCCGAACGCCTGGAAGTTCGGAAAGAAGAGCCAGCTGCTCGACACGTACCCCTGAACGGACGCGGGTGAGGCGCGGCGCCGCGGTTCCACCGATCGCGGTGCCGGCGCCGGGGATCGCGCGGTTCGGCATGCGCCCGCCCGCCGAGGCCAGGCGTTCAGCCGAGCCGAATCCCTTGGCTACGCGGTCGAGACACCCCGCGCTCCGAGGCGAAACGCCGCCGGGACCAGGAATGGGTACGTGAAAGTGTACGGATCGATGATGTACGCCCTCCCCGCTCTAGGTTCGGTGCGTGAAGCTGCTGGTTCGTGGCCTCGCGGAAGTCGGAGCTCAAGCACGGTGTCGCCGCGACTGAGCGCGCGGCCCTCCGCCGCCTGAAGGCGGCGGGTTCGCGGGCGCCTGAAGGCGCCTAAAGAACCTCACCGGGTGATGCAGGCTCATGATGATGTCACTCACTCACCTTGAACCGGTCGTCCTCCTGGGGCTCGGCATCTTGCGTCCGGATGTACTCCGCAATCATCTCATCGGTCACATTCCCGCTGCTGCACACGAAGTACCCGCGGCTCCACAGATGCCGGTCCCAGAACGCCGCCCTCAACTTCCGATGGTCCATGAGCAGCCGGTGCGACGTCTTCCCTTTGATCGCCTGCATCACCCGGCTCGGAGCCAGATGCGGGGGCACGCTCAACCGCAGGTGCACATGATCCGGCCGAATGTACCCCGCGATGATCGCAATGTCGTGCGCCCGGCAGCTCTGCTGGATCAGCCCACGCATCTCCTGGCCCACGTCCCCACGCAACGCCGGCTTGCGCTACTTCGTGGTGAGCACGAAATGGTAGTGCAGCTCACAAACCGTGTGCGATCCGCGCCGGTACGGGGCCATGGCGTCCACCGTACCGCAAGCCTCCTGAAGGCGTCACCTGAAGGTGAGGGGTTCCACCCTCCCAGAGCGGGACACTGAGGTAGCGTGGAGGTGTCGGCGGCCGCGCACGCTTGCCAGCCCGAGTAGGCGTACGGTAGCTCGCTAGCCAACCGCGTCCCACACTTGTGATTGCCCCCCGTCGATCAGGAGCGACTACATGAGCGAGCCCGCACAGGACGTCATCAACCGATGGAGCGGACGACGGCGCTCGAGGGTCCTGCGGCTCCCTACTCTCTCGACCACGGCGCCGACGAGCTCTTTCTCTCAAGAGCCGAGATCGAGGAACTACTCGGGCTGCTCCAGCACCGGAAGAACATCATCCTTCAAGGACCGCCCGGTGTCGGGAAGACGTACCTAGCGCAACGTCTGGCCTGGATGCTGCTCGGGGCTCGCGATCCCGATCACATCTGCACCGTCCAGTTCCATCAGTCGTATGGATACGAGGATTTCGTCCAAGGGTACCGGCCTGCTCCCGGCGGCGGCTTCGTGCTCCGCGATGGCCCCTTCCTCCGGTTCTGTGATCGCGCCTTGCAAGATCGGGACGATCCGTACGTGATGGTCATCGACGAGATCAACCGCGGCAACCTGAGCAAGATTTTTGGCGAGCTCATGATGCTCGTCGAGGCCGACAAGCGCGACCCGAATTGGGCCGTCACGCTCGCTTATGCCGCCGGGGATGCGAAGCCCTTCTACGTTCCGCCGAACCTCTACATCATCGGGACGATGAACACGGCGGACCGATCACTCGCGATGGTCGATTACGCGCTCCGGCGACGGTTTGCCTTCTACGACCTCGATCCAGGATTCGACGAGCCCAATTTCATCCGGCAACTCGATCTACTGGGCGTTCCATCGTCCCTCGCCACGACCATTCGCCAACGTCTCAACGAGCTGAACCAGCGCATCGCAGAAGACCCCGGCCTCGGCCGAGGGTTCCGTATCGGCCAGAGCTACTTCTGCGCGCCGGGCGGAACGGTGTGCGACCAGGATTGGTTCGAACGCATCGTCAACTTTGAAATCGCACCCCTCCTCAGAGAATACTGGTTCGACCGCTCAGACGAGGCGACGAAAGCAACTGACCATCTACTTGGTCCCGGCTAACCGGCTCGGATGATTCCTGCAGCCAACATCTACTATCTGCTCTGCTACGCCTGGGACTGGATGGAGGGCCAGGCCCTCGTCGACGTCGATGCCGTCCCGAGTGACAACGTTCAAGACCTTCTAGGGTTGGCGCTCGCGGAAGGAACGTCGCGCCTCCTCCGCCTGGGTATCGATCGCGCCTACATCGCCGTGCAGGAAGAAGGACGGACGCCGCGCGGAAAGATCGCCATCGGGGAGTGCGTAAACCGATGCCTTCATGAGCGCGGCCTCGTCGCGTATGTTGCCGACGAATTAAGCCCTGACGTCCTTCACAATCAGCTTCTTGCAGCCACCATTGGCCGGCTTGCGAGAGCCAACGTCGACCCGAGGGTCACTTGGAAACTTCGGCAGGTTGCGAGACGCTTCCCGCTAGTCAGCGCGATCGAGCCGGCTCCCACACTTTTCCGACGTGTGCAGCTTCATCGCCACAACGCCTCCTATCGCTTCCTCCTAAATCTTTGCGAGCTGATCCTCGGCCACCTTCTGCCGGAAGGCCGCACCGGAGCGTTTCGTTTTCATGATTTCCGCGCCAACGCTCAGGAGATGGGCCTGCTGTTCCAAGAGTTCGTTCGCAATTTTCTGACACGCGAACAGCACCATTTCAGCGTAACGGCAGAAACCGTACCGTGGGATGTGGCCACAGAAGAGCCGTCACAGCTGCAATGGCTGCCAAGGATGCAGACTGATGTGTCGCTGGTGGCGCCTGGACGGAAAGTGGTCATCGAGGTGAAGTATCCAGCCAATCTCTTCCAGACCGCATTCGGCGGGAATCCCAAGCTGCACTCGGCTCACCTCTACCAGCTCCTGTCGTACCTGAAGAATCTCGAAGCACGCGGCGGCACCCATGCAACCGCAACAGGGGTGTTGCTCTACGCATCTGCCGGCCAGCCGCTCGATCTGCGCTACAAGATCGCCGGCCATGGGGTACTCGTCCGCGCGGTGGATCTGACACGTCATTGGCAGGAGATCCGCCACGATCTCCTCGCGCTGATTGCCGACGTGATGCACCAAGGCGGCGATCAACGAGAGCTGCTCACGCGCGTGCGTTCGTCAGCCCATACACCGCGCCTTCTCTACGGTTGCCGCCCAACGATTCGAGATATTTGATAGGCCCGCCGCTATCCACGCTCGGACCCTATCGTTCAACCATCCAAACGTCAGGCACCGGAGAGCCTCACGATCGATAGCCGCGTCGTCACGTGTTGTGAAAGGTGACGCCGCCGACGTAGACGTCGCTCCCGAGGCAGTCGCGCGCGCAGCGCCTCCCCCGCGCCCGCGGGCGCGAGGGAGGCGGTGGATCACGGATGCCGGCCTACCGGCAGGACACCTTGAACTTCACGAACTTGCAGGTCGGCGTGGCGTTCTCGAGGAACTGGACCTCGCCGCACTGATCGCGGCCGGGAGCGCCGCCTGGAGGCAGCGCGGTGTCGTTGAGCTCGATCGTGACGCGCACCGGCTCCTCGCCGGGGATGATCGAGTACGTGCCCTTGTTGCCCTGGACGGCCACGCTGAAGCTGTAGGGATCGACGAAGGTGCGGTTGCGGACGATCACCTTCGAGATGCCGTTCTTGATCGCCGGCTTGGTGCGGTCGGCGTAGATCCACTGGTTCGGCGGACTACCGACCGCCTTCCAGGTCTGGAGCGGCGAGGTGAGGGCGTTCCTGCCCGGGATGTGCTCGTCGACCATCACGCGCCCGTTCTTGTCGGTGACACGCACGTGCACGCCGTAGAGGTCGGGCTGGATGTTCGGCTGCAGCGAGCCGACGGTGAAGAGGCCCTTCAGCCGCATGGTGTCGTCGCCCGCCGGAGCGCCGACGCGCGCGAAGAGCACCTTCGGCTTCACCCAGGTCCCGGCGAGGCCGGTGCGCGAGCACGGGTCGTCGCCGCCCTTCGCGGGCGGGTTGAAGAGCGTCCCGAGGCAGAAGAGATCGCCGTCGCTGTCGTTGTTGACGTCGCCGGGACAGATGTCGCAGGCGTCGCCGAAGATGTCGCCGTCGACGTTGCTCTGCGCGGGATCCGCGCTGTTCGGACAGATGTCGTCCCGGTCGCACTTGCCGTCGCCGTCGGCGTCGATCGCCTGACACGAGGCCGAGCAGCAGAGATCCGTCCCGTTGCCGGCGCCGTTGTCGCACGTCTCGCCGAGCGAGACGGCGCTGTTGCCGCAGCCGGTCGGCGTGCAGTTGCTGTCGCACCCGTCGCCATCGACGACGTTGCCGTCGTCGCACGCCTCGAACGGGGAGACGACGCCATCGCCGCACGCGCCCTCGAGCCCGCAGATCGGGCTGCACCCGTCGCCCGCGGCGTTGTTGTCGTCGTCGCACTGTTCCGGCGCCGTCACGATGCCGTTGCCGCACGACGTGATCGTGCAGTTGGCGTCGCAGCCGTCGCCGTTCACGAGATTGCCGTCGTCGCACTGCTCGCCCGGCTCGAGCGTGGCGTTGCCGCACGAGTTGTCGGGGAAGAAGTAGACGGCGCCCGCGTCGACCTCGACGGTATCGTCCTTGGGGGCGCCGACGACGATGTACGAGCCGCTCGTCGCGATCGCCCAGGCGAACTGATCGCCGGAAGCCGGCACCGGCTTGGTGATGGTCTGGAGGAGCGTGTCGGTGTCCGCGTCGAAGACGTGGACGACGCCCGGGCTCCCGACCGGCGTCGCGTTCGCCTGGTAGGCGCCGATCGCGACCCGGTTGCCGCCCGCCACCGCGAGCGCGTTGCCGAAGTGATCGTCGCCGAAAATGATCGGCGGATCGTACATGTTGATCACCGCGCCGGTCGTGGGCTCCAGGCGGTAGACCTTCCCGGCGTTGTGCGTGGGGGCGCCGACCAACAGCTCGGCGCCGTACCCGGCGAGCGACGCCCCGAAGCCAGCGCCCGTGAAGCGCAGCGGGCTTTCGATGGTGCCGAGGAGCGCGCCGCTCATGGCGTCGTAGCGGTACACGGCGCCCGCGTCGTCCGCCGGGAAGACGAAGCCGCCGCCGGCCAGATCGTGCCCGGGCGCGCCGATCAGCACCTCGCTGCCGGAGGCGAGGAGCGCGGTGCCGAAGCCGTCGTTCGCCGCGGGCGTCGGGTTCAAGTACACCTGCACGAGCGAGCCGGTGTTGGCGTTGTAGAGATACGCGACGCCGCCACCCGAGCTGCCGGTCGTATCGAGCGGCGCGCCGATCAGCACGTGGTTCACGCCCCAGGCCGCGACCGACCACCCGAAGTTCTTGCTGCCGGTCGGGTCGGGATTCACGAACGACCGCACGAGCGCGCCCGTCGCGGCGTCGAAGAGGTACGCCGCGCCGGCGCTCTCACCCGCGGTGTCGTCCATCGGCGCCCCGATGAGGACGTGCGGCCCGACGGCCGCCGCCGAGAAGCCGAACTCGTCGCCCGGGTTCGGCGTCGGGTTCGCGAACTGCCGCAGCGGCTGGAAGGTCGTGCCGCTGTAGAGGTAGGCGAGGCCGGTGTTGATCGCGCCGGTCTCGTCGTGGAGCGGGACCCCGATGATCACGTTCTGCCCGGCCGACGCGACGGCGTGACCGAAGCGGTCACCGGCCGCGGGCACCGGGTTCAGGAGCTCGCGCTGACACGTCGAAGAGCACGCGTCACCATCGACGAGGTTGCCGTCGTCGCACTGCTCGCCCGCGGTGACCACGCCGTTGCCGCAACCGGTGAGGGCGCAGTTGGCGTCGCAGCCGTCGCCGTTCACGAGATTGCCGTCGTCGCAGCCCTCCTGCGGGTCCGCGATCCCATCGGGGCAGATCTCGACGGTGCAGTCGCCGCGGCAGCCGTCGCCGGGGATCACGTTGCCGTCGTCGCAGACTTCGCCCGCCGTGACGATGGTGTTGCCGCAGGCGGTGAGGGTGCAGTTGGCGTCGCAGCCGTCGCCGCTGTTGACGTTGCCGTCGTCGCACGCCTCGCCGCCGGTCGCGATGCCGTTGCCGCAGGCGGTCACGGTGCAGTTCGCGTCGCAGCCGTCGCCGCTGTTGACGTTGCCGTCGTCGCAGGCCTCGCCGGCGGTCACGACCGCGTTGCCGCAGGCCGTCGCCGTGCAGTTCGCGTCGCAGCCGTCGCCCGAAACGAGGTTGCCGTCGTCGCAGGCTTCGCTGCCCGCCGTGATGCCGTTGCCGCACGCGGTCGTCGTACAGTTGGCGTCGCAGCCATCGCCGCTGGTCACGTTGCCGTCGTCGCAGACCTCGGGCGGATTGATCACGCCGTTGCCGCAGCCGGGCGCCATGCAGTTGCCGTCGCAGCCGTCGTTGTCGACGAGGTTGCCGTCGTCGCACTGCTCCGGAGCCGTCACGATCGAGTTGCCGCAGCCCGTCACGGTGCAGTTGCTGTCGCAGCCGTCGCCGGAGACCAGGTTCCCGTCGTCGCAGGCTTCCCCGCTCGTCGTGATGCCGTTGCCGCAGGCCGTGGCCGTGCAGTTGCTGTCGCAGCCGTCCCCGTCGGCGACGTTGCCGTCGTCGCAGGACTCGCCCGCCGTCACGATCGCGTTGCCGCAGGCCGTCAGGGTGCAGTTACCGTCGCAGCCGTCGCCGGAGACCAGGTTCCCGTCGTCGCAGGCTTCCCCGCTCGTCGTGATGCCGTTGCCGCAGGCCGTGGCCGTGCAGTTGCCGTCGCAACCGTCACCGTCGACGAGGTTGCCGTCGTCGCAGATCTCGCCGACGGTCACGATCGCGTTGCCGCAGGCGGTGGCCGTGCAGTTGGCGTCGCAGCCGTCCCCGGAGACGAGATTGCCGTCGTCGCACGCCTCGCCGACGGTCACGATGGTGTTGCCGCAGCCCGTGAACGTGCAGTTGCTATCGCACCCGTCGCCATCGACGACGTTGCTGTCGTCGCAGGTCTCGCCGGCCGCGGCGTTGGTGGTGCCGTCGCCGCAGATCGGGAGCGTACAATCGGGGTCGCACCCGGCCGAGCCCGAGGGCCCGGCGTCGCAGGCCTCGCCGGCGGTCGGGATGCCGTTGCCGCAGGCGGTCACGGTGCAGTTCGAGTCGCAGCCGTCGCCGTCGGTCAGGTTGCCGTCGTCGCACGCCTCGACGCCCGTCACGATCGCGTTGCCGCAGGCGGTCACGGTGCAGTTCGAGTCGCAACCGTCGCCGTCGGCCAGGTTGCCGTCGTCGCACGCCTCGCCGGCGGTCGTGACGTTGTTGCCGCAGGCCGTGAAGCTGCAGTTCGAATCGCAGCCGTCGCCGTCGACCAGGTTGCCGTCGTCGCACTGCTCCCCGGGATCCGGGATCAGATCGCCGCAGACGGCGAACGCCGGTTGCGCGTAGAGGCACATCGCGAAGACGGTGGACGCAATGGCGACCGCCAGACGAAGAGTCTTCATGGGGGGAAACTCCTTCCGATCCAAGGGAGTCGATCGACAGCGAACGGGTGAACGGCGGCGCAACGGGTACAGGAGCCGAATCGCCCACTAGAGCAAGTCACATGCCAGCAAATCCGCTGTTTTGTTCCATTTTTTATCGGTCACGTTTGCAAGGCTTGCGCGCGCGCACTGCCCGGATGTCGCTTTTCCTCCCGGACGCGACGGCGGTCGCTCCCCCGCGTCTCGGCGGATCTCGAGCGGCGGGCGCGAGGCGCCGCGGTGGGCGCCCTTCCCGGACCAGACGCGCTCCGAGATTTCACGTAGGGTGGCCGCGTGTCCGCCGCCTCCCTCCCCCGGCCCGGCGGTGCGATCGAGGCCCCGACGATCGACGACTACCGGAGCGGCGACGACGCGGCGATCGTAGCCTGCCTGCGCGAAGCCTTCGCCGCCCCGGCCCGACTCGAGCGCTGGCGACACCTCCACCGCGAGAACCCGGCCGGCCCGTCGGTCATCGTGGTGGCGCGTCACGGCGGCCGGATCGTCGGACAGATCGCGAGCCTCCGCCGGCGCCTGCGCTTCTTCGGCGCGCAGGAACCCATCGCCCACGCGCTCGACACGGTGGTGCACCCCGACTGGCAGCACCGGGGCGTCTTTCCCGCACTCGTCGCCGCGTCGACCCGCGCCCTCGGCCGCGACGGACTCGACGTCACCTACGGCGTCGCCAACGACGCCGCGAGGCACGTCGCCGAGAAGTACGAGCACCGCCGGCCGCTCGGCGCGTTCCCGGTCCTCGTGCGTCCGCTCCGACCGCTCGGGAGCCTGACGGCGGTCGCGCGCCACCATCTCGCGCGGCGGTTCGGCCCGCGCACGCGCACGGTCCCGGAATGCGCGGCCGCGGGACCCGTCCCGACGCCGCCCGGGCCGTCGCTCGTCGACGCGAGCCGCGGGGCCTGGACGCCCCCGCGCTTCGACGGCCGCCACGACGAGCTTTTCGCGCACGCCGGGGATCTACCCCCGATCGCGTTCGTCCGTGACGCCGCCGCGCTCGCCTGGCGCTATCCCGACGCGACCGGCTGCCCGTACGCGCAACGCGACCTCGTCGACGGCGGCCGCGTCCTCGCGACGGCGGTCGTGCGCGCGATCGACGCGGCCGGGCTCCGCCTCGTGCTCGTCATGGAATGGCATTGGCGGCGCGGCGGCATCGACGCCGGACGCGCGCTCGCGCGCGACGTCCTCGCCCTCGCGCGCCGCGCCGGAGCGCACGGCGTCGCGGCGATGGGCGCCCGCGGCTCGGCGCAACGACGCGCGCTCGGCGGCCTCGGCTTCCTCGCGCTCCCGGCGCGAGCCTTTCCGCAGCGCGCCTGGCCCGGCATCGACGCGCGCGCCCCCCATGCCGCCGACGGGCGCTGGCGGGAGCCCGCCAACTGGTACTTCACATGGGGCGACGGCTTCACGCTCTGAAGCGGCCCGCCACCGCGGCGCTGGCGCTCGCGGCGGCGATGCTCGCGGGCTGCGAGCGCTACGAGACGCTCGCAGTCGTACCGCCGACGGGTATGAAGACCCATTGGCTCGTCGACTTCACCTACGTCGACGATCCGGCAACCGGCGTGGCGACCATGGGCCATCTCGTCGTCTTCAACCCGGGGCCGCGCGCCGCGGCCCTCGACGTGACGGTCTACTACGAGGATCGCGAGCCGGCGCGCTTCGGGCTCGAGGCGTCGCCGGGCGCCTCCACCGAGTCCAACTACGCGAGCTGGCCGGTGAAGCCCGGCGAGCGGTTCGCGCTCGGCGTCGAGAGCTCGGAGCCGGTCGTCGCGCAGGCGACCATCGGCTGGAACAACGTCGGCAACGACTCCCGGCCGACGGCGCGCGCGCGCGACGGCGGCCGGCCGCGCGAGGCCGCGACGTCGTACCTGGCGATCCCGGCGCTGGCCGAGCGCTGGTATCTCGCCGACGGCATCGTGCTCGACGCGCCGAGCGCGCTCTGGGTCCGCGAGTCCGAATGGGCGGTGCTGCTGAACCCGGGCGACCGGCCCGCGCGCGTCGACCTGGCGCTCTTCTTCCGCCGCTTCACCCGCGAGCACACCGTCGAGATCGCCCCGCGCCGCGTCCGCGCCGTCCTCATGGACGACCTCGTCACGCTCCGCAACAAGCACTACGGCGTGCGCATCGCGAGCGACGTGCCGATCGCGGCGCAGTGGCGCCGCACGGTGGCCGGGTACGACTCGCCCGAGCCGATGGCGTTCTGGTCGGTGCCGCTGGCGCCGATGGCGCGCATCCCATGAGCGGACCGCAGGTCATCTCGGCGCCGGGGAAGGCGCCCATCCAGGCCTGGATCGAGGGCGTCGAACTCGAGGCCAAGAGCTTCATCGTCCGCGGCAAGGGAAACCGCCAGAGCTTCGCGTCGTGCTCGCACGGCGCCGGCCGTCGCATGTCGCGCGCCGACGCCAAGCGCCGCATCACGCTCGCCCAGCACCGCGAGGCGACGGCCGGCGTCGAGTGCCGGAAGGACGCGGCGGTGATCGACGAGAGCCCCGCGGCCTACAAAGACATCGACGCGGTGATGGCGGCGCAGGCGGACCTCGTCGCGGTGGAGCACACGCTCCGACAGGTCGTCTGCGTGAAGGGCTGACGCGCCCGGCGCGCCCGCCCACCCCCGGCCGGATGCGGCGGTGGATTCGCCGTGGCCGGGATGCCACAAGGGCGCCGAACGTCAGGGAGGTGCGCCATGGCCTACGAGGGCTACGACTGTCTCCGCGTGCGCCGCGCTCGCGGCGTCGCGTTCGTCACGATCGATCACCCACCCATCAACCTCTTCGATCTCGCGCTCATCCAGGAGATGGACCGGCTCGGACACGAGGTCGCCGACGACCCGGCCGTGCGCGTCGTCGTCTTCGACAGCGCCAACCCCGACTTCTTCATCGCGCACGCGGACGTGTCGCTCATCCGGATGTTGCCGCGCGACGTGACGGCGAGACCGACCGAGCTCGGCCTCTTCCACGCGATGGTCGACCGGTTCCGCACGATGCCGAAGGCGACGATCGCGAAGATCGAGGGGCGGACGCGCGGTGGCGGCAGCGAGCTCGTGTTGTCGCTCGACATGCGGTTCGCCGCGCGCGGTCGCGCGATCCTCGCGCAGCCCGAGGTGGCGCTCGGCATCATCCCCGGCGGCAGCGGCACCCAACGCCTGCCCCGCCTCATGGGCCGCGGCCGCGCGCTCGAGGCCATCCTCGGCTGCGAGGACTTCGACGCCGACGCCGCCGAACGCTACGGCTGGGTGAACCGCGCCTTGCCGCCGGCCGAGCTCGGCCCGTTCGTCGAGCGCCTGGCCTCCCGGATCGCGTCCTTCCCGGCGGAAGCGATCGCGCTCGCCAAGGCCGCCGTCGCCGCCGCCGAGGGGCCGGTGCGCGACGGACTCCTCGAGGAAGCGCACCGCTTCAACCAGGCGCTCGCCACCGATGCCGCCGAGCGCCGCATGCGCTGGTTCCTCGCGAGCGGCGGCCAGACCCCGGCGGTCGAGCGCGACCTGACCGCGCTGATCGACGGGTACCGCGAGGAGTGACGGAGCCGGGCGACGCATCGGCCCGGAACAGCGAACGGGAATGCCCGGTCGGTGCGTAGCGGGCGAAGCGATCCTCGCATATTGTAAGGCGCACGCGTGGGCACCCGACGATTCGACCCCTGGGTCATCGCCGCCGTCGTGGCGGGCCTGGCGCTCAGGCTCGTGAACCTCGGCGCGGCGCCGTTCTGGCTCGACGAGATGTACACCTTCGAGATGCTGCGCGTGCCCTGGGACGCGCTCCTCGGCGCGGCGATGCGGGACAACCAGGCGCCCGCCTACTACGCGCTCGCGAAGGGATGGACCGCGATCGGCGGCTGGTCGCCTGCGGCCCTCCGCGTCCCGGGCCTACTGGCATCGCTCGCCTGCATCCCGCTCGCGGCCGCCGTGACGCGGCTCGTGGCGGGCCGGCGCGCCGCGCGCATGGCCGCGTGGGTCGCCGCGCTCTCGCCGTTCCTGATCCAGCACGCGCAGGACGCGCGCCCCTACGCGCTCCTCGCGGCGGTCGCGACCGCCAATCTCTTGCTCCTGGTCCGCTTCCTGGTCCGACGCTCGCCGCGCCTCGGATTCTGGTGGGCGGCGTCCGCGTTCGCGGTCGTGGCGACCCACTACTACGGCATCTTCTTCCTCGCCGGGCAGGGTCTGGCGCTGCTGATCCTCCGGCCGGAGCCCGTGCGGAGCTGGCTGCCGGCCGGCATCGTCACCGGCGCCTCGTGCGGCGCACTCGTGCTCGCGGCGGTCGGCCGGGCCTCGGGCGACTTCGGCGCGAGCTACGTCTTCGGAATCACGGCCATACCGGGCGTCGTGTGGTCGCTCCTCACCGGCTACACCCTCATGCCCACCTCGGAGGACCTGCACGCGTTCGGCGGCACGCGGGCGGCGTTGCCCTACCTCCCGGTCGCCCTCGCGACGCTGCCGGCGTTCGCGCTCGTGGCCGCGGAGGGGCTCCGCACGATGCGACGCGAAGGGCGCGTCCTCCTGCTCGCGAGCTTCACGGTGGCGCTCTCCGCGCCGTTCGCCTACCGGCTCGCCGCCGGCGTCGGCGTCCACCCACGCTACTTCGCCGCCGCGATCGCGCCCACCCTCGTCGTGATCGGTGCCGGCATGGTCTTCGACCGCAGCGCCCGCGGCCTCGCGACCGTCGTGGTGCTGGTGGTCCTGAGCGCGGCGACCTTCCTCCACCTGCGCGACACGGCCCACGGGCGCGAGGATCTCCGCGCCGCCGGACGCTGGCTCGATACCAACGTCCCCTTCGACGAAGAGATCCTGGTCACCTCCGCGGAGATGGAGGTGCTCGCGCGCTTCACGTGGCCGGACCGGAAGTTCCGCCGCTACCCGGCGAGCGGCGGCCTCATCGACCCGGCGCGCGTTCCCGAGCTCGTCGCGGCGTTCCCGGTGGCGGGCCGCGCGCGCGCAATCTTCCTCGTCGGGCGCGCGTGGGTGACGGACCGTGACGGCGCCTTGCAGGCCGCGCTCGCCGGCGCCTACCCGAGCTGCCCCGGCGTCGAGGTGCGCGGCATCCGCATCCTGTGCTTCCAGCCGCGCTCCACGGCGACCGTCGCCGCCGCCGACCGATGATCGACGCCGCGCAACTCGTGACCGGCGTGCTCGGCGGCGATCGCCGCATGCTCGCGAAGGCGATCACGCTCGTCGAGAGCACGCGCACCGACCACCAGGAAGCCGCGCAGGCGCTCCTCGAGCGCCTCTTGCCGCGCACCGGCGCGACCGTCCGGGTGGGCATCACCGGCGTCCCCGGCGTCGGCAAGAGCACGTTCATCGAGGCGTTCGGACTCTTCCTCGTCGGGCAGGGAAAGCGCGTCGCCGTCCTCGCCGTCGATCCGTCGAGCGCGCGCACCGGCGGCAGCATCCTCGGCGACAAGACCCGCATGGCGAAGCTCTCCGCCGCGCCCGCCGCCTTCATCCGGCCGAGCCCGTCCAGCGGCTCGCTCGGCGGCGTCGCGCGTCGCACGCGCGAGGCCATGCTCGTCTGCGAGGCGGCGGGCTACGACGTCGTGATCGTCGAGACGGTCGGCGTCGGCCAGAGCGAGATCGCCGTGAACGGCATGGTCGACTTCTTCCTCGTGCTGATGCTCGCGGGCGCCGGCGACGAGCTGCAGGGCATCAAGAAGGGCATCGTCGAGATCGCTGACGCGCTCGCGATCAACAAGGCCGACGGCGACAACCTGGCGCGCGCGCAGCAGGCCGCGGCGCAGTACATCGCCGCGTTGAACCTCTTCCGCCACACGACCCCGACCTGGACGCCGCCTGTCGTCACGACGAGCGCGATCGAGGGGCGCGGCATGGACCGCATCTGGAGCATCATCCTGGAC
The DNA here is from genome assembly GCA_020852955.1 of Deltaproteobacteria bacterium. Taxonomy (GTDB): domain Bacteria; phylum Desulfobacterota; class Binatia; order UTPRO1; family UTPRO1; genus UTPRO1. The sequence goes on from JADYZW010000044.1 coordinate 64,946, forward strand.
CACCGCGCCAAGCTCACCGCGACGGGCGAGCTCGAAGCGAAGCGCCGCGAGCAGCAGCGCGGCTGGTTCTGGAGCGTCGTCGACGAAGGGATCAAGGCGCGCTTCCTCGCGCGCCGCGAGGTCCGGAAGCTCCTCGCCGAGCTCGAGACCGCCGTCGTCGCGGGCGAGATGTCGCCGACCGCGGCCGCGCGGCGCGTCCTCGCGCTGTAGGAAAGCGCCGCCCCGGCGAGCGCGGCGGGGAGACCTGCCCGCTGGAGCCCTCCCCGGACACGGCCCTGGAATCCGTCGCCGGGCTAGAACCTGAGGCCGAGAGCGATGCCGCCGAGCTGCGGCGCGACCTCGAAGCTCACCTTCGTCGGCGTCAGATCGGCGCGCGGCGCGAAGCGCTCCTCGTACTCCGCGAGGTCGTCGTCGGCCTTCCACGGGTGCGAGAACGTGAAGACCTCGCCGACCGCGGTCCCGATCCCCGCCGACCGCCACCCGCGGCTCGGATCGTCCCAGCCCTCAGCCACGATGAGCGCGCCCGCCACGTTGATGCCGACGTTCGCGGCATGACGCTTCCAATCCCAGCGTGACTCGCTTTCGCGGGCGTTCCGCCGCAGCAGCTCCTCGCCGACGCGCAGGCGCTCGCGGCACGCGGTCTCGTCGCGCGGCTCGACCACGCGCATCGCGGCGGCGCCGGCCTTGGCGGTCGGCGGCCAGACCAGGAGGCGCATCACGCCGAACGAGGCCTTGACCGCACTCACGACGAAATCGGCCTGCATGCTGTCGTCGTCCTCGGTCGCGGCCCGCGCGGACTGGACGGCGGCGCCGAGGCCGTAGAATCCCGTCCAGCCGAGCCACCAGTACTGGGCGTAGGGCCGGCGCTCCTCGAGCCGGTCCTCGATGAACGTCAGACGCTCGTGCGTGCCCGCGCCGCAGCGCTCGAACGCGCCGACGTCGGCCCACGCCGCCGCTGACGCGAGGACGAGCGCCCCCAGGAGGATCGCCGCCGCCGTTGCTCGCATGGGCACGCCTTCTACACGCACGGAGGGCGGTCGTCCATTTTCGAAGGGCGGCAGCCGGTCGACGCGTGCCGCGAGCCGCAGGATCTCGCGGGCGATCGCACGGCACTTGCAAGGCCCGGCAATCGCGACTTGTCGCGCCCTCCGCGCACTGATACGCGCAAAGGTTCCATGACGCTTTCTCCCTTGGCGCGCTCCGGCGCCGGCATGCTCTTCCTGGGCCTCCTCCTATCCGCCGCGCCGCGCGCACAGGCGAGAACCGCCGTCGACCTCGCCGACTCGGCGATGCGCGAGTGCGAGCAGGGTCAGGTCGCGGCGACCCGCGACCAGCGCGTCGCGCATTTCGAGCGCGGCCGGCGCCTCGCCGAGGAGGCCGTGACGCTCGACGAGCGGAGCGCCCCCGCGCACTTCGCCGTCTTCTGCAACCTCGGCGAGCTGCTGCGCGTCGACGGCGAGAAGATCACGTCGCTGCTCGGCTTCCGCAAGATGATGCAGGCGCTCGACCGCACGCTCGAGCTCGATCCGAACCACCTCGACGCCCTCTCGTCGAAGGGGGTGCTCCTCGTGCGCCTGCCGACGCTCCTCGGCGGCGACGCCGCCAAGGGCGAGACCATGCTCGAGCGCGTGCTGCGCGAGGACGCGGGCTGCATCACCGCGCGGCTGACGCTCGCGGAGATCTACGCCGACCGCGGCGGCCGCGCCGATGCCGTCGCGCTCGCCGCCCAGGCCCGCGAGCTCGCCAAGGCGAGCGGCCGCGCCGACAAGATCGCCAAGGCCGACGCGACCCTCGCCAAGCTCAAGGCCGGGCCCGCCGAGATCGACGCCGGCCTCGCCATGAGCACCTGCCCGGGCCAACCGGGCAGGAGCTGCCCGCCGAAGCTGGCTGCCGTCCAACCGAACTAGCCAGCGGGCGGGCTAGCCAGCGGGCGACCGATACGGGCCCATCTGCCGCGGTAGCTCACCGGGTCGCTACTGCGAGCGACGTCGACCCGGGGAGCAATGCGGGTTAGAGCTTGTACCCGAGCGACACCAGGTACCGGAAGTCGTTCTTCTTGCGACCGTCGGCGGGGTCGTTGTCGTAGTCGTCGACGAGCGCGAGCTCGATGAACAGGCTCTTCATGAGCGCTTGCCGGAAGCCGACCTCGCCGTGCAGGAACACGTCCTTGCCGTTCTCAAGGCTCGGGTAGACGTCGAGCAGCTGGTAGAACGACTGGCTCTCCGAGATCGTCCAGCGGAACTCGTCGCCGACGACGGCGGTCACGTAGTCGCGATCCTGCGCATCGCTGAAGTTCTCGTTCACGTACGCGAGGCCGGCCCGCACCTTGAAGAGCATGATCTTGGTGTCGATGAAGCGATAGCCCGGCCCGGCCCCCACCACCGTCCGGAGATCGAGATCCTTGAAGTGGTCGTACTCGAGCGTGACGAAGCCGCCGAGATCCCAGTGCGCCCCGAGGTGGTAGTCGTAGTAGCCATAGCCGCGGGTGTTCTTGACGATGTCCTCGCTGTCCTGCGACGCCCGGGCGATCGTCCCGCCCAGGCGCAGGCGGTCATCGTCGGTCTCGCGCACGGCCTCGGCGGCGGCGCCGAGCGCGAACGTCTCCGTGTTGCCCTGCGAGCCGTTCACAGAGGCTTTGACCTCGGCGCTCCAGCGCGCGCCCGGCGGGATGCCGATCGTGACGACGTCCGCGAGCGCCACCGGCGCGGGGCTCTCGACCGCCTCGGACTCGATGTGGACCCCGTCGTCGCGCGCCACGAAGCGGCCCGACACGTACTCGCCGCTCGAGAGCTTCACCCAGTAGGGCGCATCGGTCGTGAGCGCCTGCACCTCGGCCCAGGCGATCGGGATCTCCTTCGCGTACGGGGTCGTGAAGACGAGGGTCTCGCCGGTGTACTTCACGACGGTGCCCGAGAGGCGGTCGCCGTTCTTGAGCTCCACCTGGTCGGCGGCGCCGGCGACGACGGACGAGCAGAGCGCGAAGGCGACGACCAGCGATGGCAGCAGACGACCCATGCGAAACATCCTCCTCGATCCGTGAAAGCGAGCGCGCGTTCCCTGCCAGGCCCCGTGTGATTGCGCAAGGGTCGGGAGGCGGGAACCCGCGCCCGGCGGCGCATGGGGAGGAGCCCGTGGGCCACGCCCCGGGCCGCGGACGCCGGCCGGGACCGCTACGGCAGGGGCGTCCCGCCGAGGTCGATCAGCTCGCGAAGACGCGGGGTCGCGCGCTCGAGCCACTGCTCGACGCGGCACTCGTGCTGGCGCACGACGCACGCGCCGAGCGCCGCCGGCGAGTCGAGGGCCGGAACTCCGAGCGCGGCGCAGGTCGACGAGAGCACGCCGTAGCCGAGGCCCGCGGGCGCGAGGACGTCGGCGATGGACGCGCCGGCGCATCCGCCGGTGACCGCGGCGGCGAGCGTCGCTTCGATCCCGGTCCCGGGACGCGTGAGCGCCCCGATCGCCTTCGCGCAGGCCGCGCGCGCGGCGTCGAGGCACGGCGCCGCCGCGACGCCGTCGACGAAGAGGCAGTCCTCGACGGTCCGGAGGCACCTCGCGACCGCCTTCGCCTTGCCGCGAGCGAACTTCGCGGTCGCGCTGCGCAGCGCGCTCCCGCAGCGCTCGAGCGCCCGCGCGCGGACGGCGTCGTCCACCCCGGCGCCGCCGCCGTCCGCGCCGGTTGCGAGGCAGGGAAACGCCCCGAGATCCTGCCCGGCGAGCGCGAGGAGCTCCGCGGCGCGCGGCGCCTCGAAGGCCGAGAGCTCATCGGCCCGGCACGCGTATCCACGCTGCACGCACGCCGCCATCGCCGCGACGCTCACGGGCGCGCCCGCGCCCTCCTCGACGCACGGCGCGTCCTCGGCCGCGAAGCCGAGCCCGCGATCGGCGCGGAGGTCGGCGTCGGCGACGGCGACGCACGCCTTCGCGATGCCGCCCGCGAGGCTCGCCTCGTCGGCGCCGAACGCCGCCCGCGCCTTCGCGCAGGCGACGGCGGCGCGGGTGAGGCAGCTCGCGTCGTCCGGCCGCCGCTGCACGCACCTCGTCGCCGCCGCGATGCACTTCTGCGTGCGCGCGACCCGGCGCGCGCCGTAGCGGACTCCCGCCTTCCGCACGCCGGCCGCACAGCGCGCGAGCGCGGCGCCGGCGTCGCCCGCGATGCCGAGCCCGCCGCCGTCGGCGGGCGCAGCGCAGTCGCCGTCGGCGCGATCGGCGTCGCCGTCGAGGTCGTCGTCGCGGCAGTTGCCGCAGTCCTCCGGCGCGGGCGTCGGGGTCGCGCCGCCGGTCGCGGTTGCGCCCGGCGCGGGGGTCACGGTGGCCGTGCGCGACGGGGTCGGCGTGCGGGTCGGCGTCGCCGTCGCGGTGCGCGTGGCCGGCGGCGTCGGCGCGGCGCTCGGGGTAGGAGTCGCCGTCGAAGCGGGCGTCGCTCCCGACGCGAACTCGTAGGCGCCGATGTCGAGGCTCGCGTCGGCCGGACGCACAGCGCCGCCCTGGTGCTTCGCGTACTCGCGGACGACCGCGTGGGCCGGCAGGGCCGAGGCCTCGAGCGTGGTGCCCGCGTCGCGACACGCCGATCCGCTCTGCAGGCGAAAATCCTGCCCGCCCTCGTCGACGAAGCCCGGCGACGCGCCGGTGACGTTCGGGACCGGCGTCGCGATCGTGCCGGTGAGGCCGCTGTGGCTCGCGACCCACCCGGCTTTCAACCAGTTGGCGCGCAGCGTGAGCTGTCCCGCCGAATCGAGCATCGCGAGGCGACTCCCGGTCGCGGTCACGTACACGACGTTGTTCCGCACGTCGGCGCGCTCGTCGTTGGTCGAGAGCCGCAGCAGCGTCGTGTTCCCCGTCCGAGTCGATACGACGGTGTTCTCGTAGAGGTGCAGCGTGCCCTTACGGTAGATCGACGGGTCGCCGCTGTCGCCGCCGTAGTGGACGATCTGGCTGTTGCCGGCGCCGTCGGGCTCGACGAGCACGTTCCCGTACACCCAGGCGTCGCGATAGCGCGGGTCCGCGACGAGCGACGGATCGTCCTCGGCGTCGACCAGGTCGAGTTGACGGTTCCCGCTCTCGATCCAGTTGTAGCGCACGACGGTCCCGATCGAGCGGTCCTTGAGCGCGTTGCCGTTGCAGCCGGCGCAGAGCGGCCCGAAGCGGTTGTACTGGAAGACGATGCCGACGGCGGCGGTGTAGTTGTTGTGCTCGAAGGCGCTCCCGGCGTTGCCGTTGTCCCAGAGGTGATTGCCCTCGACCAGAACGTCCTGCGTGTCGCCGCCGTAGATGCCGATGAAGAGCCCGTTTCCGGCGTCGTGCAGCTTGCAACCGCGGATCACGAGGTGCTGCCCGCGCTCGACGTAGATCGCGGCCGCGTTGGCGGCATACGCGACGCCGGCATTCCCGGCATCGTCGGTGAAGGTATAGCCGGGCTTCGCGCTCCTGAGCTCGAGGTTCTCGACGACGATGTACTGCGGGAGGACGTTCGGGCTCGCGGTCCCGATCTTCACGAGCCCCCGCTGCTCGTTGGTGTAGTCGAGCGCGAGGCGGGTCGTAGCGCCGTCGCCGCTCACGACCGGCAGGTTGCCGCTCGCGTCGGGAATGCCGCGAACCGTGATCGGCTGCGCGGCCGTGCCGGCGCGGCTGATGACCCACTTCTCCCGGTACGGCGTCGGCCGCCAATGGATGTTCACGGTGTCGCCGGGCCCGAGCGACTCCCACGGGACGTCGCCGACGTTGGCGAGGGGCTGTCCGGGGCCGACGTCGTAGACGGCCGCGCGCGCCGCGCCGGCGAACGCCGCGACGAAGACGGCAACGAGGCCGAGACACCGCGCGCGCACCATCCGTTCATGGGTAGCGGCGGGCGCGTCGTCGGACAAGGGCGGAACGCGGTGCGCGATGCCGTGCGATCGCGCACGGCCGGAATACCCGACGTCCGACGGCCTAGGATCGAAGGCCGGGCGACGAGACCGCGGCGGCGCCCGCGACGAACAGCGCAAGGCTCTCGTGGTCCTCCCGACAGGCCGGGCAGCCTTCCAGGTGCGCGCGCATTCCCGGCACCGCGGCATCGATGTCCGCGCGCGCCGCCGCGAGATCGACGTAGCGGTCGAGTTGCTCGAAGCACTCCTCGCAGGTCAGTTCGGGCTCGGCCGGTCCTACGAGCAGCCCCACGAACCGATCGTGGTCGGTCCGGACGAGTCGCGTCACGGCGTCCTCCCCTCGCTCGGCCGCGCCACGTCGATGCCCGCGGCGGCGAGCGCGAACCGAAGCTTCCGTCGAGCGTCATGCAGCATCTTGTAGAGCGCTCCACGCGTCGTCCCGCGCCGTTCGGCGAGCACGTCGATCGGCACGCCGTTCACCACGACCGCGGTCAGCACGTCGCGCTGGTGCGGGCTCAACGCGCCGCCGATCGCCGCGCGCAGCGCGACCGCCAGCTCTCGGGACTCGGCGCCTTCCGCGGGCGTCGTCTCGCCGTCGGCGATCAGCGGCCACCGTTCGGGCTCGAGCGGGACTTCGCGTCCTTGCCAGGCGCGGCGCCGGACTCTCACCGCCGCCTCGAAGAGCGCGAACTTGTAGGCCCAGGTCGTGAAGCGGCTCTCGCCGCGGAACTCCCCGAGCTTGCCGAGCACGGCGATCAGCGCGTCGTCCGCGGCCTGCACGGCGAGATCGCCCCAGTCGTCCCCGCGCAGATGAGGGAACGCCGCGTACCGGCGTCGCACCTCGAACCGCGCCGCCTTCAGGAGCACGGCGTGCAATCTGGCGATCGCCGCGTCGCGTTCGCCGCCGCCGGGACGCAAGCTGTCGAGCCAGGCTCGAGAATCGGCGTCGAGCCGCCGCGGATGCTCCGGAAGAACCTTCGACACGAGCGCCATGCGACGCACGACGCTAGCACGCGCTCCGGAGCGACTCGATTGGGGGACCACCGACCCCATCATCGGGGGCCGCTCCGCCCGCTCCGCCGCCGCGACGGTCCGGAAGCGCGCCGAACGACGGTGGCCGAGCCCGCGGCGGCGCGTTTGCGCGCCGAGACGCGGCGCCGTCCGCGGCGCACGAGGAAATCCCGGAGCACGACGGCGGCGTTGTGCTCGCGGTCGCGCGCACTGTAGAGCAGCGTCAGCGCCCCGCGCGCGCCGGCCTCGAGCAGCGGCGCCCAGGCCTCGGCCCCGCCCTTCAACTCGCGCTCGTAGCGCCGCCGGAACTCCACCCACCGGTCGATGCGATGCGCGAACCACTTGCGCAGCTCGGGGCTCGGAGCGACGTCCTTCATCCAGGCGTCGGCGGCGAGCGCCGCCTTCGTGAGCCCGCGCGGCCAGAGGCGCTCGACCAGAACGCGACGCCCGTCGCGACGCGTCGTCGGCTCGTAGACGCGCTTGATCCGGATCACTGGCCTCCCCGAAACGACCTCCTTCGGCATGTGGACCTCCCTGGATGATGAGCGTCGCCGGACGTCCTAATCTTACCCGCGCGCCGCGCGGACGAAACCGCGCCTCGCCGGTAAGAAGTCCGGTATCGGCGACGCCAACGAAGGCGAAAGGAGTTCCTCATGCATTTCGAGTTGCCGCCCCTGCCCTACGCCAAGAACGCCCTCGAGCCTTTCATGAGCCGGGAGACGATCGACTACCACTACGAAAAGCACCATCGCGGCTACCTGACGAAGCTGCAGGCCGCGATCGCGGGAACGCCCGACGAAGCGCGGAGCCTCGAGGACGTGATCCGCGGGTCCTCGGGCAGCGTGTTCAACAACGCCGCGCAGGTCTGGAACCACACGTTCTTCTGGTCCTGCATGGAGCCGCGCGGCGGCGGCGAGCCGGGCGGCGACCTCGGGCACCGACTGCGCGACGCGTTCGGCTCGTTCGCGGCTTTTCGCGAAGCGTTCCTGAGCACCGGGACGGGATGCTTCGGCTCCGGGTACGTCTGGCTCGTCGCGGATCGCGAGGGAGCGCTCCGCGTCGTCGCCACCGCCAACGCGGACAACCCGCTCACGAAGCGCGACGTGCCGCTCCTCGGGTGCGACGTCTGGGAGCACGCCTATTACCTCGACTACCGCAACGCGCGGGGCCGCTTCCTGGAGACGTTCCTCGATCGACTGGCGCGCTGGGATCGCGTCGGCGAGCTGCTGCGCGCATCCGCGTGACTCGCGGCGGCCGGCGGCCGTAGATCCCGCGGACGCCGGCCGCCGGGCTCAGAGCTCGGCGGCGAACGCCACGCCGGACCCCCGGCAACACGCCTTGATCTCCTCCACGGTCCGGAGCGTCAGGACGCGCGCGGCGAGCTGCCGGGCGCGAGCGAGCGACGCCGCGCGGATCACCTTCTTGATCTCCAGGATCTCGCCGGGAGTGACGCTGAAACTGCGAACGCCGAGTCCGAGGAGGAGCTCGGCGTAGGCGGGGTTGCCCGCCATTTCCCCGCATACCGACGTCTTCTTGCCGGCGGCGCGGCCGGCCTCCACCACCGCGTGGAGCGTCCGCAGCACCGCCGGATGGAGCGGCTCGTAGTACGCCGTCATGGTCTCGCTGGTGCGATCGGCGCTCAGCAGATACTGGACGAGGTCGTTGGTGCCGACGCTCAGGAAGTCGACCTCCTGCGCGAGCTCGCGCGCCAGGACAGCCGCCGCCGGCGTCTCGATCATCGCGCCCACCGGGAGGCCCGAGTTGCAGGGCACCTTGGCGCGCCGCAGGCCGGCCGCGACGTCCGCCATGACCGCCTTCACCTCGACCACCTCCTCGACGGCGCCGATCATCGGCAACAGGACGCTCACGGCGTGCGTGGCGCTCAGACGCAGGATGGCTTCCAGCTGCGCCCGCAGCAGATCTGGATGCCGCAGGAGCAGCCGGGTGCCGCGCCGCCCGAGGGCCGGGTTCGGCTCCTCCGCCATGGGGAAATAGGAGAGCGGCTTGTCGCTGCCGACGTCGAGCAGCCGGATCACGGCCGGCCGCGAGCGCAAGCGGTCGACGACGGCTTCGTACATGCGGTGCTGCTCCGTCGCGCTCGGAAAGCGGTCACGGACGAGAAACCCGAACTCGGTCCGATAGAGTCCGACGCCGTCCGCCTCGAAGAGCATCGCCGCTTCGGCGTCGGCGATCTTGCCGACGTTCGCCGACAGCTCCACGGCCGCGCCGTCCGCGGTCTCCGCCGGCAGGGCGACGATCTCCGCGAGGCTGTTGCGATAGGCCAGGAACTCCGCCTGGGAACGCGCGTAGTCGTCTCGGACGCGCGGTGACGGATTGACGTGGACGCTGCCCGCCATGCCGTCCACGATCAGGGTGTCGCCGCTCTTGATGCGGCGGACGGCCTCGGCGACCGCGACGACGCCTGGGATACCGAGCGAACGCGTCAGAATCGACGTGTGCGAGGTGCGGCCGCCGCGCTCGGTGACGATGCCGCGCACCGCTTGAAGGTTCACCCGCGCGGTCGCAGACGGCAACAGCTCGACGGCCACGAGGATCACGCCGTCGGGCAGATGGCGCGGGTGCTCGCAGCGATGGGTGAGCAGCCGCTCGAGCACGCGGCGGCCCACGTCGCGCACGTCGGCCGCACGCTCGCGGAAGTAGACGTCGTCGAGCGCCGCGAACCCGAGCGCGAGCTCTTCGACGACGTCCGCGACCGCCGCCTCCACGTTGATCTTCCGCGCCGCGCAATGCTCGGTCACCCGCCGCGAGAACGTCGGATCGCGCAGCAGCAGCATGTCGGCCTCGAAGACGCGCGCCTCTTCCGAGCCGATCTGCCGCTCCAGGTCGTCGCGGACCTCGCGCAAGCACGCTTCCGCTTCGTCCAGCGCCGCCGCGAACCGGGCGAGCTCCGACGCCACCGCGCCGTCGTCGATCGTCCGTCGCGGGACGGCGAGCGGCACCGCATCGTCGAGGACGTACGCGGCGCCTTCCGCGATCCCCCGCGAGACGGCGACGCCCTTGAGCATGGCGGGATGGTCGGTCATGTCGCGAGCGGGCGGCCCGCCCGAACGTTCACTCCGCCGGATGGGGAGCGTCGCCGCCGATCGTGAGCAGGAACGCCGACTCGGTCGCGGCCGTCAGGGCGTGGGCGACTCCCGCCTGCAGCGTGACCAGCCGCCCCGGCTCGAGCGGGATCTCGTCCGCCCCCACGGTGAAGAGCACTCGCCCCTCCACGACCTGCACCGCGATCGCGCCTTCGGCCCGATGCGCGGGGATCTCGGTGCCGGCGTGCATGGCGACGAGGACCACCCGGAGACCCGGCGTCTTGAAGAGCGTCACCCCGTTGCGGTGCGCCGTCTGCCACGTGGGTTCCGACTTCAGTTGCGCGCACTCCTCCCGGAGATCGTGGGTCAGAAGCGTCGCGTCGAGCGGCCGCTGCGAAAGTTCTCGTCTGCTGGTGGTCATACGTCCCTCCTCCTCGAACAAGACGCCGATCGCGGCGGTACGTCAACTCCACCTGCGGCGGCGCGGCCGAGCGCGGCGATGCCTCACGCGCGGCGCCGGGCGGGATCGGTGCAGAGCTTCCCTAGAGGTCGGAGTCGCCGGAAGCTTCCGGCTGATACGTCACGGCCGCCACGCGCAGCCGCCGGGACCTGTTCGCGGGCATCGGCCACTCGATCGACTGCCCGACCGACAGGCCGAGCAGCGCGCTCCCGACCGGCGCGAGCACCGATACCCGGCCCTGATCGACGGCGGCGTCCTTCGGATAGACCAGGGTGATCTCGAGTTCCTCGCCCGTCGACTCGTCCTGGAAGCGCACGCGCGAGTTCATCGTGACCACGTCGGGCGGAATGGCGGCGGCATCGACCACCTTCGCGCGGCCGAGCTCTTCCTCGAGCCCGGCGTATCGATCGCGCCCGGACCCGTGGAACTCGAGGAGGTGGCTCAACCGGTCGAAATCCTGACGAGTGACGTAGATGTCCCGCGGCTTGCTCATGCGCCTCGATACCCCAGGGTTCGGCGGGGCACAACGTCGTGCGCCCGGACGCCCGTTCGGCGGGGTTGCGGCGTCGCGGGCCGCCCGTTACGGGAGGCCTGCGGCGCGCCGAACGGGCGGGCGCGCGCCCGCCACCATCGAGGATTCCTCCGCCCCCACAATCGGGAGAGACCCATGACGAATACGGTGCGACGGGGAATGCAGATCGGCGCGGTGCTGGCGATCTTCGCTACGGGCTACGTCTGCGGCACCGTCGGCGAGCGGCGCGCGCTCGCCGACATGAAGGATCTCGGCAGCGCGGTCGGCGGCGCGGCGATCAAGGAAGCGGCCGGGGGCAGCGGCGCCATCGGCCAGGCCGCGAAGCTCGGCACGGCGATCACCGACATGCAGAGCCAGGTCGACGGCCTGCAGAAGAACCTCGAGACGCTGAAGGCGATCCAGAGCGCCCTCGGCGGCTGATCCGGGGTTGTCCTCCAGCGGGGACGGCGGAGAGACGCGGCCGCCGCGCGGTCATCGCCGCTCCGCGGCGAGCTCCGTGAGGACCGCCGCGATCTCTTCGGCCAGATCACCGAGCGCGGCGCTCATCGCATCGACGCCGCCCTCGGTGGTCGCGGCCGTCGCTCGACGGGCGTGCTGCGACTGCCGGATGCGGAGGATCTTCCGCCCGGTGTCGCGCACCGCCCAGCGCGCGGTGAGCGTGGCGCCGCCCGCGACATCGGCCTCGAAGCGCACGATCACGACCTCGACGAAGAAGTCCGGCGTAACGGTCGGGGCGGTGGTGACCGACGCGACCCGGTCGCTCGCGAGCGCGTTACCGAGATCCTCGACGAGCACGCGCGTAACGTTCTGCACGAGCGGCTCCGCCCAGCGCTCGGCGAGCGCGTACCTGAGCTCGCTCGGGCTCACGCGCACCGCGACCTCGTTGCGGTCGAGGTACGCCGGGAGGGTGACGGGCCCGACCGTGACGCTCAACGGCGCCGCACGGCCGGCGGGCGCCAGAGCGGCGGGCAGGCGAGCCGAGAGCGTATAGAAGCGCGACGGATCGTGGCGCGGCGAAAGCAGCGTGCACCCGGCGACCAGCGCCATGCCGACCGCGAGGACCGCCCCCCGCGTCGCGCGACGTCGCGTCGCGTTCCGCGTCGATCCGCACGAACGCATCATCGTTCCTCCTCCTCGCGTCCGCGCACGAGCGCGCTCGGGTTGCGTTCCAGGTAGTCGGCGAGAAGCCGGATCGAGCGCGCCGCACCGCGCAGCTCCTCGAGCACGCCGACGAGCTGTCCCGCGAGCGGCGAGCCGGCCTCGGCGAGCCCTTGCACGCTCTGCAGCGTGGCGCGCGCCTGCTCGACGGCGAGCGCGGTCCGCTCCGACGCCTGGTTCAGGCTGGCGAGGAGCGGCCCGCTGCGCTGGTCGAGGTTGGTCGCGAGCTTCTGCACGCTGGCAAGCGTCTCGTTCAGCGCCTTCGACGTCTCGGGCAGCGATTGCAGCGCCCGCTGGAGGCCGGGCGCGTTCATGGTCGCGTTGATGCCGTCGATCGACGCCCGCAGGGCCTTGTTGAAACCGTCGTAGTCGAAGTTCTTCAGGTTGGCGATGATCTCGGCGGCCGCCTGCTGCGCCTGCTCGAGCGTCGTCTGGATGGTCGGGATCTCGTGCAGGCCGGCCTCCGGCGGCGCCACCAGGACGGCGGGCGTGTCGGGACGATAGTCGAGCTGCACGAAGAGGAGCCCGGTGACGATGCTCTGCGAGTTCAGCTGGGCGCGCAGGCCGCGGTCGATGGCGGCCTTGAGCCGCGTCGGGTCGCTCGGGAGCCGGTCGGCGCCGCGCGCTACGATCTTGCGGTTGTCGATCTCGATCCAGACCGGGATGCGCGCCTCCTCGCCGAGGTCGAGCTGGATCTGGGTGACGGCGCCGATCTCCACGCCCTTGAACTTGACCGGCGAGCCGACGCTCAGACCGTCGACCGATCCCGTGAAGTACAGGACGAACGGCGTGGTGTCGGCGAAGAGCCGGCCCGACCCGAACACCACGACGCCCGCGACCGCGAGCGCGACCGCGCCGATCACGAAGGCGCCTATGAGGACGGGATTCGCCTTCCTACCCACGCTGCGCCGCCTCCCCCACCGCGCCTCCCTCCTCGCCGCGAGTCAGGAAGCGGCGCACCTTCGGGTCGGTGTCGGGGCGCGCCAGCATGTCGTGCGGCGAGCCCTGCGCGATGATGGTCTTGGTCTCGATGTCGAGGAACACGCTGTCGGTCGCGATCGCGAAGATGCTCGGGAGCTCGTGCGTCACGACGACGATGGTCGTTCCGAGGCTCGCGCGCAACTCCAGGATGAGCTCGTCGAGCTGGCGCGAGCTGATCGGGTCGAGGCCCGCCGAGGGTTCGTCGAAGAACAGGATGTCGGGATCGAGCGCCATGGCGCGCGCGATCCCGGCGCGCTTCCACATGCCGCCGCTGATCTCGGCGGGAAAGAAATCCTCGAAGCCCTTCAAGCCGACGAGCGCGAGCTTGAGCGACGCGACCTCGCGAATCTCGGCCTCGCTGAGCGCCGTGTACTCGCCGAGCGGCAGGCCGACGTTCTCGGCGAGGGTCATCGAGCTGAAGAGCGCGCCGCCCTGGTACATCACGCCGAAGCCCTGCAGCATCTTCTGGCGCGTCGGCGCGTCGGCGCGCGTGAAGCTCCGGCCGTCGTAGCGGACGTCGCCCCGCGTGGGCTCGTTCAGGCCGATCATGTTGCGCAGCAGCGTGCTCTTGCCGGAGCCGCTCGCTCCCATGATGACGAAGACCGCCCCGTGGCGGACGATGAAGCTCAGGTCGCGCATGATGACGCGGTCGCCGTACGCGATGGTGAGATCCTCGACCGTGATGTGGGCGTCGACGGGTGCGGCCATCTCAGATCCCGAGGATGTAGAACACGACGGCGAAGATGCCGCACGCGACGATGATCGCGACGATGCCGGTCACGACCGCCGAGGTCGCGGCGTCGCCGACCGCCGACGAGCTGCTCCCCGACTGCAGGCCGCGGAGACATCCGGCGATCGCCACCAGCACGCCGTACACCGACGCCTTCAGCACGCCGCCGCCGAGGTCCGAGAGCGCGACCGCGTTGAACGTCTGGTTGAAGTACGTCGCCGGCGGCAGGTGCAGCATGCCGATCCCGATGAGCGAACCGCCGAGCACGCCGAGCGCGTCGGCGTAGAGGCAGAGGAGCGGCATCATCAGGCACAGCGCCAGCATGCGCGGCAGGACGAGGAAGTCGAGGGCCGAGAAGCCCATGGTCGTGAGCGCGTCGATCTCCTGCGTCACCTTCATCGTACCGAGCTGCGCCGCGTAGGCGGCGCCCGTGCGGCCCGCCATGACGATCGCCGTCATGACCGCGCCCATCTCGCGGACGATCGCGATGCCGACGAGGTCGGCGACGTAGATGGTCGCGCCGAAGCGCTCGAGCTGCACGGCGCCGACGAACGCGAAGATGGTGCCCACCAGGAAGCTGATGAGAGTCACGATCGGGAGCGCGTCGGCCCCGGCCTGCTGCACCAGGAGCCAGAAGTCGCGGGCCCGGAAGCGCGCCTGTCCGCGCACCAGCCGCCCGAAGGCGAGGGTCGCCTCGCCGAGGAACCCGAGCATCGCGCGGGTCTCGCCCCAGCCGTCGAGCGCGACGAGCCCGACTCGTGCAAGCCACGACGACGGCCGCTCGACCTGGCGCGGGCGGGCGCCCGGCACCCGGCGCGCGAGGGCGAGCAGGCGCCGGAGGCCCTCGGGCAGCGTCGCCTCGTCGAGCGGGACCCGGCGATCGGCGGCGAGCTCGCCGGCCCGGAGGACGAAGCTGATGAGCCCGCTGTCCCACGGACCGAGCCCTTGGAAATCGAAGGCGAGGCGGGTGGGGCTCGGGCTCGTGGCGAGCGCGCGCGCCACCTCGGCCGACGGCGGCACGCCCGTGTCGAGCGTCCACGCGCCGGTCAGGCGCACGACGAGCGCGCCGTCCCTCGACCGCTCGATCTGGATGTCGCCGGATATGCGCGCCGCCTCGGCCATTCGTTCGCCGTGTCCTCGTATGAGGGCCGTGTCCTCGCAAGGAGCCCGGTGTCCGCCACCGAGGGCTCGCCCGTGAGCTAGCACGTTTCGGGGAGCCCGCCACGGCGCGGTTTCACTCCCCGCGCGCGCCGTGCTACCGACCGGCCGCATGACACCCTTCGAGCGTCGGAGCGCGATCGTCGCGGCCATGCTGGCCGTCGGCATGGCGACCTCCGGCTCGGCGCGGGCGGCGGCGTGGGACCTGCGGGAGATCGAGACCCCGCTCGGCGACACGGCGGTCGCCGTCGGGGTGCCGTCGACGCGGTTCTCCGACGTCCGGCTCGTGATCGGTTGCGACGGCGACACCGGCGCGCGCTGGCGGGGCGTCGCGGTCATCGAGGCCCCGGGAAGCCGGGCCGGTCTCGGCATGAGCGGCGACGTGCGCGTGCGTTTCGGCGAGGTGGCCGCCCGCGATCGCTGGTCGGTGAAGGTGAGTCCGACCGAGCACCGCATCTTCGAGGCTCCCGAGTCGACGCGATTCGCGCGGCGCTTGCTGCGCGAGGAGGCCGCCTCCGCGACGCCGCGAGTGACGATCGAGATCCATGGCGTGCACGGCAAGCCCGTGCCGCTCACCTTCCCCCTGACCGGCCTCGGCGCGAAGATCGGCGCGCTCGCCGCCCGCTGCGCCGACTGGAACCTCAAGGAGTAGACACGAGATGAAGACCCTGGCGATCGTCGTCCTGCTGGCGCTGCTGCCGCTCGGCTGCTCGTTCTCGTACAGCTCGGAGAGCAGCTGGAAGTCGTCGAAGAGCTCCTCGGGCAGCAGCTCGGGCGGCGAGGACGAGAAGGAAGCGTACCGGGACGACGTGCGCGACTTCACCGCGACCTGGGCCGCGGAGACGGGCGACGTCGCCGGCTTCGAGGACGGCCTGACGACGGTGGCGCGCCGTCACGGCATCACCGATTGGGAGGCCGACGACGCGACCTTCACCGCGATCGGCGCCGGGCTGAAGCGCGCGCGGGTGCGCGGCGCCGAGCTCGCCCGCTACGAAGCGATCCTCGCCCGCGACGAGCCGGCGAAGGTCGCGCTGCTGCGCCGCGGCTACGGCTCCTGATCCGCGGCGCACGGGCGTTCTCCTCCCGGGCTCCGGCCTCGGCGTGACCGGCGTCCGCCGGCTTCCCGCGGCGCGACCCGCCGTGAGCGCGCGCCCTCCGTTCCGGCGCCGGCGCATGCCCGCGCAGCGCCGCGTCCCGGCGCTGCCCGCCGCGGTGGCGCTCGCGCTCCGCCTGCTCTGCCCCGCCCCGTGCCCCGCCGCCGACGACACGCGCCTCCTCGACTACCTCTTCATGCAGGCGAACGAGGGCGGATCGAGCGGCGGCCACGTGGCGCTCGGCTTCGACGATCGCGTCTACGCCTATCAGCGCGCTCCCGACGGACGGCTGGTGCTGGAGCGCGACGCCGGCGCGCACGTGCGCTGGCTCTACGCGGTGCTCGGCAACCGCGCGATCGAACGCTCGCGCGTCGCGGTCGCGGCGCCGATCTGGGAGCGCCTGCGCGAAGGCTTCAACCGCCGCTGGCTGATCCAGACGCGACAGCTCGCCGTCGAGGAGCGGCTCACCCGCGGGGCGGAGCTCCTGGCGCTCCTCGCCGCGCGCGCGCGGCGCGTGCCTCCGGACGGCGCGGCGGCGGATCGCCAGGCAACGCCGCCCGGCGACGATGCGGCGGCGTCGACCCGCACGAGCGAGGGACTGCCGATCGAGGCCGCCGGCTACTTCGCGGCGACGCCCGACGGCGCGCCCGCGGCGGCGCTCGCGGAGCTCCGGGCCGCCGTCGCGGCGGCGCACGGCGCCGACTTCGTCGCGCGGCGCGCGTCGGAGCTCCGGGCGCACCTCGCCGCGCTCGTGCCGGACCACGTCGCGGCGCCCGCGCCGCCGGTCTCCGATGCGTACCCGGTCGTCATGGAAAGCTTCGCGGACCGCTACGCGGCGGCCGTGAGCGGCCTCGTCGCGCTCGACACGCTGGCGCGCGCCCCGGGGCTCGAGCCGGCGGCGCTCGCGACGCTCGCCGAGCCACCGCTCGAGGCGGCCGAACGCGCCGCCCTCGCGCGCTACGCCGCCGCGCTCCGCTCGGCGCTCGTCCGCCTCGCCGCCTCGTCGCGTCCGGACTTCGGCTTTCCGCTCCTCGTCGGCATGGCGCGGCTCGCGGCGGTGGAGCGATCTCTCGCGACGGGCCGCCTCGTCGTGCTCGACGCCTTCCCGGCGAACGCGCGGCGGATCCCGCGCGCGGTCGTGCGCCGCACGGCGGACGCCGCGCGCGGGATCTGCGACGACGCCTGCGCCGACGCGCGCGCCAGCCTCGGCCGCTTCACCGCGGCCGCGGCGATCGAGGAGCGCGTCTACGCCGACCTCGAGGACGCCGTGAACCGCTGCGCCGAGCTGACGCGCGGGCTCGCCGAGAGGCGCGACGTCCGCCTCGCCGGCGACCGCCTCGTACCGGCGCGGACGGCCATCGTGCGCGACCTCGTGGCGCCGCACGTTCCCGTCGCCAGGCTCGCCGCCGCCGCACGCGCAGCCGAGGACGCCCGGCGCGCGTACACGCGCGCCCTCGACGACGCGTACGGCTACGACCTCGTGCGGCGCAACTGCGTCAGCGAGGCGTTCGCCGTCATCGACGACGTCCTCGGCCCCGAGGTGGGCCCCGCGCTCGGCGCGCGTATCGCGGATCCGGCGAGCCGGACGGTGCCGCACCTGGCGGCGCGGGCCGTCGGCCGGCGCTGGCGGGTCGCGGCGCGCGACGTGACGCCGTCGTACCGCCGGGCCCGGGTCGACGCGCTCGCGCGCGCGGGCAATCCGCTGGCGGTGCGCCTGCGCGAGTCCAACGTGCTCACCTCGACGATCTACCGTCCGAGCCGCGACGACTCGACGTTTCTCTTCTTCACCGACGACACCGTCGCGCTGCGCCCCCTGCTCGGCGCCGCGAACCTCGCGGTCGGCGTCGGCGCGACCGCGCTCGGTCTGGCGCAGGCGCCGATCGACCGCGGCGCCGCGCTGCAGGCGGGCCTCCGCGGCGTGCTGTGGAGCCTGCCCGAGCTCTTCTTCGTGAACGTCAGGAAGGGCTCGTTCGACCACGTGCCGCGGCACACGCCCCCAAACGCGCCACCGTCGCCCGGAATCCCGCCACTGTCTCCGCGATGATGTCGGCGACCGGCTTCACCTCCTCGATCCGCCCCGCCACCTGGCCGCCGAGCGCGATCGACGCCTCCATGTCGCCGCCGAAGTAGAGCTCCTGTACGCGCGCGAAGACGTCGAAGCCGACGTGCGCCTCACGCTCGAGCGCGGTCGTCTTCTGTGTCCGCAGCGCCCGGAGGCCCGGGCGGCTGAAGCGGTTCAGGAAGACCGTGTCGGTCTCCGCGGCCGCGACGATCGCGCGCTTCCAGTTCTCGTGCACGGGCGATTCCGCGGCCGACACCATGCGCGTTCCCATCTGCACGCCCTCGGCGCCGAGCGCGAAGGCCGCCGCCATGCTCGGGCCGTCGCAAATGCCGCCCGCCGCGATCACCGGAACGTCGACCTTCGAGCACACGAGCGGGAGGAGCACCATCGTCGCGACGTCGAGCGGGTTCTTGAAGCCGCCGCCCTCCCCGCCTTCGACAACGAGCCCGTCGACGCCCGCCGCAACCGCTTTCAACGCGGCAGCGAGCGACGGCACGACGTGGAAGACCGTGAGCCCGGCCTCCTTCAGCTGCGTGGTGTACTGGCGCGGGTCGCCCGCCGAGGTCGTGACGAAGCGGACGCCCTGGGCGACCACGAAGTCGACGATGGAGGGATCGCGCACGAAGAGCTGGGCGATGTTCACCCCGAACGGCCGGTCGGTGAGGTCGCGCATCTTGCGGATTTCCTCGCGCACGGCGTCAAGCTCGCCCGACGAGGTCTCGATGATGCCGAGCCCACCGGCGTTGGAGACGGCCGAGGCGAGCCGGGCGCGCGCGATCCATCCCATCGGCGCCTGCACGATGGGATAGCGGACGCCGAGCAGGCGCGTGACCCTGGTGTCGATGCGGTCCATCCGCCCGCCCCGCGGCGCGGCGCCGCCCGTCTCGTCCGCGTCCGGGCCCACGCGGCGGCTCACAGCTTCCGCGCCGTCACGACCCACGACGACGTCCCGAGGCGGACGCGCCCGTCCACCACGTGCGCGGCGAGCACCTCGCGCACGCTCGCGCGCACCTTGGCGATCGCGTCCGACGACGCCTCGCGGAGCGCGAGCGACGCCGGCCCCAGCTGGAGCGCGAAGTCGGCGGCCTCCTCGACCCCGGCGCCGAGCGCCATCGGATCGTGGCGCGACTCGAACCCGACCTCGGCGAAGCCGGCGTCGCCGAGGATGCCGCGCACGCGGTCGGGATCGGCGAACGCGAACGGTCCCGGCGCATCCGGCGACGGCGGCGGAGGCGGCGGCGGCACGTGGCGCAGCGCCGCCGCGAACGGCACCGTCATGAAGTCGTTTTCCTTGAACGTCTTCCAGCAGTGGAAGCCGAGACGGCCGCCCGGCGCGAGCGCGCGGTGGAAATTGGCGAAGGCGGCGTGCGGATCCTGGAAGAACATGACGCCGAAGCGCGAAAAGACGACGTCGAAGCTCGCATCGACGAACGGCCGGGTCTGGGCATCGGCAGCGAGGAACTCCACGTTCGCCGCGCCGGCGCCGCGCTGGCGCGCGCGCTCGAGCATCACCGTCGAGATGTCGACGCCGACGACGGTCCCGCGCGGCCCGACGCGGCGGCCGAGCTCGAGCGTCGTCTCGCCGCAGCCGCAGCCGACGTCGAGCACCCGCTCGCCCGGGCCGATCGCGAGTCGATCCATCACGATCCGCCCGAACGGCGCGAGCTGCGCGTCGAGCGCCTCCTGCAAGCCCACCCAGCGCGGCCCGCCCTGCTCGTTCCAGTAGGTGATCTGCTCGGCGTTCGGTCCGGCGGCCTCGAGTCGTTCCATGGAAGGCACGGCTTGCACACGCGTTGCCGTCATTCAACCGACGCGCGCGACTCCCCGAGCGCGGCGCGCAGGGCCGCGAGCGCGATCGTGGTCCCGGGTCGACTCATACCGGGTCCGCCGTTCGTGGGCCGGGCGCCGGCATGCCCATCGCCGTCCGTACGCCGGCGAAGGCGTCCGTCCAGCGGCCCGCCGCGTCGCGCACGACGATCTCCGCCGGCGCCGCCCACCTCGTCGGCGCCGCCGCATCGCCCGCGCGCCGCGCCACGTAGACACGGAAGAGCGGCGCCTTGCCCGCCCGTGGAATCACGCGCACGGCGTGGTCCGCCACCAGACCGGCGGCGGCCATCGCCGCGAGGGCGCGCGCGTCCTGGAACGCGGCCGCGCACACGACGAAGCGGCCGCCCGGCGCGAGCAGCGCCGCCGCCGCGTCGCTGTACGCCTCGATCCCGCCCCGCTCCTCGAAGTGGCACGGACCGCATTGCGCGCGGCGGGGCGCGGTCGCGCGGCCCGGGGTGAGATACGGCGGCGTTCCGGTCACGAGATCCGCGGGCGCGGACTCGAGACCGGCGACGACCTCCCGGAAGTCGCCGAGCCTGATCGCGCAGCGGCCGGCCGCGCCGTTCCACGCGAGCGAACGCCGGGCCAGGTCCACACTCATCGGCTGCGCCTCGACCCCGAGCCCGGACGCCTCGGAGAAACGCCACGCCACCAGCATGAGGACCGTCCCGATGCCGCAGCCGAGGTCGACGAAGCGGCGCGGTGGACGCCCGGCCGCCGATGCCGTCGCGACCCAGGCCGTCACGAGGTCGTCGAGCGACCACCGGTGGCCGGCGATCCGCTGGAAGATCCGCCACTCGCCGGCGAGGTAACACAGGTCTTCGCCCGCGTGCGGGCCGAGCCCGGCGTCGGGCGCCGCGGGACGCGGACCGGGCGCCTGCCACCCGAGCGGACGCCGCGCCCGCTGCACGACGCCGGCGGGCGCCATGGACGGCGCCGTCATGCCGGCGCCGCGACGCAGCGGTTCCGCATCGTGCCGATGCCTTCGATCGCGCTCACGATCTCCTCGCCGGGGGCCAGGTAGCGGCGCGGGTCGCGCGTCGAGCCGACGCCCGCCGGCGTGCCGGTGAAGATCAGGTCGCCGGGCTCGAGCGTACACCACTTCGAGAGGTACGCGACGAGCGCCGGCACGCCGAAGATCATGTCGCCGGTGCGGCCGCGCTGCATGCGCTCGCCCGCGACGTCGCACGAGAGCGCCAGGTCGTTCAGGTTCGCGAACGCGTCGAGCGACACCAGCGCCGGGCCGGTCGGCCCGTAGCCGTCGAGCGACTTCCCGAGCGAGAACTGCGGCGGCCTGTCGGCGAACTGCATGCGGCGATCCGAGATGTCCTGGCCGACCGTGTAGCCCGCGACGTGCGCGAGCGCGTCCGCCTCGGCGATGCGCCGCCCGCGCCGTCCGATCGCCACGACGAGTTCGACCTCCCAGTCGACCCGATCGGAGAAGAGCTCGACCTCGTCGAACGGCCCGCTGATGCAGCTCGGGAACTTGGTGAAGACGACCGGCGATGTCGGGACCTCGAGCTTGGCCTCGGCGGCGTGCTCCCGGTAGTTCATGCCGATCCCGAAGACCTTGGAGGGCCGCGGCACGGGCGGACGGAGGTCGGCGGGCGCGCGCGGGCCGGTCGCGTCGCCGGGGCCGCGGCCGCGCGCCCACTCGGCGAAGGCGTCCCACGCGGAGAGCGCGGCCATCGGATCGTCGGAGAAGCGCCCGTGCGACGCGCGGGCGACGTCGACCAGTGCGTCGCCGAGGAGCAGGGAGGCGCGGCCGGCGACGTTGGCGAACCGGATCGACATGGCGCCCGCAATGCCGCGCCGGTCCGCGGGCGTCAAGCGACGATCGCCGCGGGGTAGCGGGTCAGCGCCCCACGACCCGCCGCGGCGAACATCGCTTGCCGCCGCGCGCCGCCCTCGCCTATGGTCGCGTCATGATCGTCGCGCGCTCCGGGGCCGGCGCGTCCTCCGGGCGGCCGATCGACCGCTCCCGAGAGCGCCCCCTCGAGGCCCCGCTCTCGCTCGAGCGGCGGAACGCCCTGCGCGCCGAGCTCCTCGCCGAGACGCCGCGCTGGTACGTGCCGTGGGCGCACCTCCTCGTACCGTCGGCCTTCGGGATCTTCGCGATCGCAGCGGCCATCGCGTCGATCCGCGACCTGCGCCCGCTCGTGCTCCTGACCGTGCCCGCGGTGTACGTCCTGGCGAACGCCTTCGAGTGGTGGATCCACGGCGCGGCGCTCCACCGCCGCCATCCGCTCGCGTCGGTGCTCTACGACCAGCACACCCCGAAACACCACATGCTCTACCTGACCGAAGACATGGCGATGCGCGACGCGCGCGAGTACCGTCTCGTGCTGATTCCCGCCTACGGCCTCTTCCTCATCATCGTCGGCCAGATCGGCGCGTGGCTCGCGCTGACCTGGGCCGGCGCCCCGAACGTCGCGGCCCTCTACGCGGCGACCGCGATCGCCTACGCGGTGAGCTACGAATGGCTGCACTTCTCCTACCACCTGCCCCAGGGGCATCCGGTGGCGCGCAATCCGATCATCCGGCGCCTCGCGCGCCATCACGCGATCCATCACGACCCGCGCATCATGCAGCGCAAGAACATGAACGTGACGGTGCCGCTCATGGACTGGGTGATGGGCACCACGGTCGACCGGGCGCCGAGCTGACCTACCCCCGCGCCTCCGGAAGCTCGGCCGCGGCCGTGGGACAGGCGACCCGGCAGCGCACCTCGACGCCGCCTTCGGAGTGCGGCCCGATCAGGAGAACGCCGCCGATCAGGCCGGCACGGTAGCGCATGACGTCCATCCCGATTCCGGCGTCGTGCGGCCGCGACCCGGGCATGCCGGAGCCGTCGTCGCGGACGGTCAAGCAGATCTCGCCGCCCGCGGCGACGAGCCGCACCACGATCCGGCCCGCCTTCCCGTGGCGGACGGCGTTCCGCACGGCCTCCTGGGCGATGCAGTAGAGCTGGTTGGCGAGGACCGCGTCGTCCACGCGCGCCTCGGGCGCCGCGTGTTCGACGACGCACGCGGTGCCGTAGGTGCCGGCGATCTCGGACGCGAAGGTGCGCAATGCCGCGACGAGGCCTCCCCCGCCGCGAGGCATCGGATCCATGGCGTAGGAGAGCTGCCGCGTGTGCTCGAGCGCGGCGAGCACGAGGCGCTCGATCCGCCGCATCCGCAGGGAGAGCGGATAGGCTTCCGGCTCGAGCGCCGCGCGCACGGACGCGACGAGATACCCGATGCCGGCGAGCTCCTGGAGCACCCCGTCGTGGATGTCCGCGGCGATCCGCCGGCGCTCCTCCGTGGCGGCCCGCACGACCTCCGCCTCGGCGACCTTCCGCGCCGTCACGTCGTGCAGGATTCCCGAGATCTGCGCGATCGTCCCGTCGCTCGCCCGAAGCGTGCTGCCGATGGCGCTGAGGATGTGGCGCGTGCGACCGTCGGCGGTGACGACCCGGCACTCGACCACGTCGTGGGGAACCGTACCCGCGAGCAGGGCGCGGCCGAAGATCGCCGTTCGCGCCCGATCGTCGGGATGGATCGCGCGCGCCAGCGCCTCGATCGAGGGGCGGCACTCGGTGCGCAGGCCGAAGATCCGGTAGATCTCCGGCGACCACGTCACGTGGTTGTCCGCGAGCCGCCAGGTCCACCGACCGACGTGCGCCACCTCCTCGGAACGCTCGAGATTCTCCCGCAGGGCCTCTTCGGCGCGCTTGCGCTCCGTGACGTCGAGATTGATCCCGCGGAAGTGGGTCGCGCGTCCGTCCGCGTCGCGCTCGACCGCCCCGAGTCCGACCATCCACCGGACGCCCTTCTCGGGATGCAGCGCGCGGAACTCCGCGTTCCACGCGCTGCCGCCGCCGGGCACGAGGAGCGCGGCCACGCGCGCGCGGACGTGCTCGCGATCGTCCGGGTGGATGCGCGCCAGCCACCCTTCGTAGCTCGGCGCCTCGCCGGGCGCGAAGCCGTACAGCGCGTGATAGCGCCCGTCCCACTCGGCGACGTTGGCGGCGGGATCCCACGACCACGTGCCCGCGCCCGACGCGTCGAGCGCGAGCTCCAGGTACGCCTGGGTTCCGCCCGGCGTGCGGGTGGCGCCGACGTCGGTGGAGACTCTGGAGGTCATACGGCGAGGGTGGAGCGCGTCGCCGTCATGCCACAGAGACCGCGGGCCACCAAGCGTTGGTCGTCGCCGCGCGTCCGCTCGCCGTTCTCGCGGAGCGCTGGACCCCGCGCGAGGGCGACGTCCGCCTGCGCCGGAACGGCGCAGGGCGCTCAAAACCCGTACGCCGCCTTCAGCTCCGGGTCCTTCTCGGCGAGCATCCTCGCCAGGTTCACCATCACCTTGCACTGCTTCCAGGTGGCGTCGTCCTGCATCTTGCCGTCGAGCATCATGACGCCCCGGCCGTCGGGCATCGCCTCCAGCACCTTCTTCGCGAACGCGACCTCGGCGGGCGGGGGACTGAAGACCTTCTTCGCGATCGCGACCTGGCTCGGGTGCAGCGACCAGGCACCGACGCAGCCGAGCAGGAACGCCGCGCGGAACTGGTCCTCGCAGCCGAGCGAGTCCGAGATGTCGCCGAACGGGCCGTAGAAGGGGAGCGCGCCCGTCGCCGCGCAGGCATCGACCATGCGCGCGATCGAGTAGTGCCACGGGTCCTGTTGCGCCGTCGGGCGCGGCGCGTCCGGGTGCTCCGGATCGGGATCGTTGCGCACGAGATAGGCGGGGTGGCCGCCGCCGACGCGCGTCGTCTTCATGCGGCGCGACGCCGCGAGGTCGGCCGGCCCGAAGCTCACGCCCTGCATGCGCGGGCTCGCGGCGCAGATCTCCTCGACGTTCGCGACACCGAGCGCGGTCTCGAGGATCGCGTGGATGAGGATCGGCCGCCGCACCTTGTGCTTGGCTTCGAGCTGCGCGAGCAGGCGATCGACGTAGTGAATGTCCCAGGCACCCTCGACCTTCGGGATCAGCATGACCTCGAGCTGATTGCCGATGCCCGCGACGAGCGCGGAGATGTCGTCGAGGCACCACGGCGAGTCGAGCGAGTTGACGCGCGTCCAGAGCGGCGTGCCCCGGAAGTCGACCTCGCGGCCGATCGTGACCAGCCCCTCGCGCGCCGCGACCTTGCGGTCGGCCGGGATCGCGTCCTCGAGGTTGCCGAGGAGGATGTCGGCTTGGAGCGCCAGCTCGGGCACCTTGGCCAGCATCTTCGGGTTCGAGGGATCGAAGAAGTGGATCATCCGCGACGGCTTGATGGGGATCTCGCGCACCGGCTCCGGCGCGCCGAGGGCGAGGGGCTTGAAGAAGTCACGTGGGGATCGCATCGGACTTCCCTAGCGAGTTCACCGCGTCTTCGCCAGTTTCGCGGCGGCTCCCGACCCTGGCGGGACCCGACGCGGCGTTTGCGGGCACACCCGCAAACGCCACCCCGCCGCTACCGTGGCGGTGCCGGTCCCGCGGCGCCGTCCTTCACGAGACAGGCCTGATAGTGCGCGCTGAATCTCCGGAAACGCGAGCGCTCGAGCGCCCCTTCGATCGGCGCGAGCGTCCGGAGCACCGGCGCGGGGACGAAGTCCGGAAGGAACGTGAAGTACCGGACCTCGCTCGCCCAGCACGCTCCCGGGACGTCGGGGAGCGCGCCGGGAACGACCCACCGCTCGTTCCCCTCGTCGATCCTCTTGAGCAGCGGAAACAGGTAGCCCATGTACCCCCGGAACACGGGATTGATCGTATTGATCTCGTGCAGGAGGAACACGCCGCCCGGCCGCAGCACGCGCACGATCTCTCGCAGCGCGCGCCCCTGAGCGTCCTCCGACGGCACGTGATGGATCGCATTGATGCCGTAGACGAAATCGTAGCTCGCGTCCGCGAACGGCAACGCCTGCGCGTCGGCGCGCACGAGGAGGATCCGGCGCCGCGTCTCCGCGTCGACGTGGGAGCGCGCCTTCGCGAGTTGGCCGGCCGAGTAGTCGGTGCCGTCGACGCCGTACCCGCGGGCGCACATCTCGGCGAGGTACCATCCGTGACCGCACCCGAGGTCGAGACCGTGCGCCCCGCGTGGAACGCCACGCGCGGCGAGCGTATCGTCCATGATGACGACCTTCTTGCCGAGGAGACGGTCGCGCACGTGGACGGGAATCTCCGCCTCGTACTCGGCGGCGATCGCGTCGAAGTGGGCATCGGCCTCACCGCGCGCCAGGCGGACGAGGCGACGCCGGAACGCGACGAGCGACGCGAGGCCGAGGAGCACGACGGGCCACGCCGTTCCCGCGCGGTAGGCGGCGAGGGCCGGGAGACCGACGTCGGCGGAAATGCCGGCGCGCGCGAGCGCGGCGAGCGTGGCCGAGCCGGCGGCGAGCATGTCGATCGGAAACCCGCCGGCGCCGCCGAGCAGGGTTCCGGCTGCGAACGCGCGAATGGCCGCACCAACCTCGATCGGCGCCGCCAGCATGCGGAGCGTCAGCGCGAAGGCGAGGACCGGAAGACTCCACGCGGCGACCGTGATCGCGATCGCGACTGCCGAAACCCACGGCGCCGCGCTCGCCGGACGCCGCGCGGGCTCGCGCCGAACGAGCGCGAACACCGCGGCCGCGAACGCCGTCCCGAGGACGCCCGCGCCCAGGGGCGAGGCGAAAGCGACGAGGGCCGCGAGGAGCGTGCCGACGTCGAGCCCCCGCTCCAGCATCCAGATCCGCGCGAGCGACGCGGCCGGGATCCGGAATCGTCTGCGGATCAGCGGGGCGCGTAGGAGCTCGCCGACGAAGAGCGGCGTCACCATCGCCGGCAGCGTCGCGAGGTAGACGATCACGCTGTCGCGGGTGACGAGCCGCAGGCTGTAGTGACGGACGAGGAAGTGCCAGCGAACCCATCGAAGCGCCACGGTGGCCGCCGTCGCGAGCACGCACACCGCGAGGCTCGCGGGGACAGCGCACGACGACGACGCCCCACCCGGCTCAGGAGGCCCGGCGCCGTGGAGCCACGCCGCGGCGCCGAGCCCGCCGAGGCACGCGGCCGCCGCGATGAACGCCGGCCGCCCCGTTGCCGACGCGCGCAGCGACGTCCGCGGATCGCTCGGCTCGCCCGGATGCGCGCGACCGTCGTTCATGACACTAGTCGCGCGCGGTCTTCGTGATCTCGAACGTCCAGTTCGGTGGAATCGCGATCCCCATCCGCGCACCGACGGGAAGCGCCTCGAACGCGGCGACGTACCGCGCGAAGCCGCGATTGGGGAGGTCCGGCAAGCGCCAGTACGTCAGGTCGGCCACGAGCATGACGCCAACGAGCGCCGCGCCGCCGAGGCGCAGCGGAACGTTCGAGGCCGTACCGGCGAAGCTCACGACCGCGGCGGCGATCGCGAGCTCCGGGATGAACCAATAGCGCGGCGGCGAGCCCGGCCGCTGCAGCACCGCCCACTGCGGCTCGACCGCGCTCGCCACCGGGTTGGCGAGCGTCGCCGCCAACATGAGCGCGGCGAACGCGAGAAAGCACCGCACCTCGACGCCCCCCCGCCGGAACACGTAGGCCAGCATCGCGAACGCAACCCCCGTCACGGTGTAGCTGACGAGCGGCATCTTCCAGGGCGGATGCAGGTAGTGCACGCTGGTGTTGATGCCGCGGAACGCGGGACCGACCACCTGAAAGGCGAAGAGCCGACAGAACGCGGCCGCGCTCGCGCCGAGGCCTCCGATCGACCTCGGCCGCGCGCTCGTCGCGAGCGTGAACGGCAGCGCCGCGGCGCCGACGGCCAGGATCCCGGCGCGCACCATCGCCCACCGATCGCGGCGGACCCACGCGACGGCGACCGCGATCGGCAGCAGGAAGATCGCGAAGGGCCCCGTCAGCGCGCCGAGGGCCAAGCCGGTCACGTCGAACACGGCGGCCCACACGGACGTCGGGGGCGCGGCGACGACGATCAGGAAGCAGAGGATCGCGAGGTGCCATTGCGCATTGCAGAGGTTGCCGTGCACCGTCGCGACGTTCGGGACACCGACGTAGAGCACCCCGAGGAGGACGCGCACGGCGCGCGGTCCGAGCCACCGCATGCGCGCGCTCGCGAGGTAGATCGCCGGCAGCGCCTGGGTGAGCAGCGCCACGAGATTGAACGCGAGCGGAACCTTCGCGAGCGGCAGGAACGGCGACACGCTGGCGACGAGCCGCGGCATGGTGAGCAGATAGCCGGCGTAGGGAACGCCGAGCGCCGCGGGAAACCCGAGCTCGCGCGCCTGGACGTAGAAAACCGCGCCGTCCTCCGCCCAGAACTGCGCGTTCGCGAGCGTGCTGGGCCGCCTCGAGACGACCGCGGCGATGAATCCAACCGCCAGCAGAAGGGTGGTCATATCGAGCCGGCGAGCGACCGGATCCCGGTCCCGCGACTCCTGCTTCGTCGTGCCGTCCACGCCGGCAGAGTGGCGCATTCTCCCTCGGGCTACCAGCACTCCCGCGCACGCGGTCCGGCGACCCGCCCGGCCGATCAGAACTCCGCCCGCCGCATGACGAAGCGCGGCAGGGTGCGGATCACGAGCATGACGAGGCGCCAGATCGGCGGGGCGTAGACGACGGGCCAGCCCCGGTCGATCGCCCTCAAGACCCGCCGCGCGACGGCATCCGGCTCGCCCGCGAACGGCGGCACCGGCAGGTCGGCCGTCATGCCGGTCCGCACGAAGCCCGGCTTCACGAGCACGACGCGGAGCCCGCGCGGCCGGTCGCGGAGGTCGAGCGACACGGCGTAGTGCGACAACCCTGCCTTGGTCGCGCCGTAGATGCCCGTCGCCTTCCGCGCGCGATCTCCGGCGACCGAGGAGAACACGCAGAGCGTGCCGCCGCCGTGTGCGAGGAGGCGGACGCGCGCCGCCTCCAGGAACGCGATGCTGTGCGCGAAATTCCGGGTGGCCAGACGGACGGCCCGCGCGGGATCCGCGTCGAGGTCGGCGGGCCGCGCGAAGTCCGCGGCGCTCAGGACGACCGCATCGAGGCCGCCGAGCGCGTCCGCGGCGGCGGCGAGCGCGGGACCGAAGCGCGCGGGATCGTCGAGATCACAGATCCCCTGCGCGACCGCACCGGCGCCGAGCGCGACGAGATCGCGCGCCGAGCGCGCGATCTCGTCGCGCTCGCGCCCGAGGAGGGCCACCGCGTCGCCGCGCCGGGCACAGAGGCGCGCGAGACTCCGTCCCATGCCGCGCGTCGCGCCGAGGAGCACGATCTTCACGCGGGATCTCCGAGCAGGCGTGCCGAGAGCGCCGAACGCAGACGCCGCTCCGGATCCCACAGGCGGCGAACCGCGTCGAAGGCCGCGAGGCGCGGCTCCATGGCGGCGAAGTCCTCGCGCCGCGTGAGCGCGTCCTTGGCGAGGTAGATGCGTCCCCCCGCGTCGAGCACGTGGCGGTTCAGCGCGTCGACGAGGGCCTGCGTCGCGGCGCCGCGCATCGGAAGATCGAGCGCGACCGAGATCCCCGGACGCGGGAACGACAGCAGGCCGCGCCCTTCCGCTCCGCAATCCTTCACGACCGTGAGGAAGGAGGCGCCGGAGTGGCGCGTGATCGTCTCGAAGTAGCGGACGATGCGCTCGTCGCCGGCTTCGTCCGGCAACACGCTCTGGTGCTGGACGAAGCCGCGGGCCCCGTACAGGCGGTTCCAGTCCCGGATGCTGTCGAGCGCATGAAAGAACCGGTCCGGATGCACGACGCGCCGGCCCGCGCTCCAGCAGTGCGCGCGATAGAAGAGGGCGTCGAAGATGCGGACGCTCGTCGGACCGAGCACCCAACTCGGAAGATTGCAGGGCACGGCGAGCCGCGAGTCGACGCGCGAGTGGAGCGGCGACGTCGCGGGGGCCTCGCCGGGCTCCGCCCATCGCCCCTTGATGACGATTCCGCGCCCGAGGCGCGCGCCCCGCGACAGCGCGTCGGCCCACGCCACCGTGTACGGCCATGTGCGGCTGGCGGCGCGCAACCTCGCCACGAGCGCCCCGAGATCGGGGGCCGGCTCCACCTCGATCACGAGCCACGGACACGCGATCGCGAGGAGCGCGACCTCGACTTCGAGGATGTGGCCCGTCAGTCCCATCCCGCCGAGCGTCGCCGCGAACAGCTCGGACTCGCGATCGGGTCCGACCTCGAGCTCCCGACCGTCGGCGACCTGGAGCACGAGGCTGCGCACGTGCGCCCCGAAACACCCGGCGACATGGTGGTTCTTGCCGTGGATGTCCGACGCCACCATTCCGCCGAGGGTCACGTGGCGCGTGCCGGGCACGACGGGACTCACCCAGCCGGCCGGCCGTGTCAGCTCCTCGAGCTGCGACAGCCGGAATCCCGCTTCGGCGCGCAGCACGCCCGCCACCCGGTCGAAGGCGAGTACGCGGTCGCCGAGCCGCGTCGACGCGACGATCGCGCCGGTGCGCGCCGGCAGCGACGCGTCGCCGTACGAACGGCCGAGGCCGCGCGTCAGGCTCGCCGGACGGCACACCTCGGGGAGCGACTCGCCGACACGCTCGCGGGCGTCGACGGCAGGCACCCCACCCCATCCGGCGAGTCGCGTCATGACGACGGGATTAGCACGAACGGCGCGACCGCCTCGACATCGCGCGCGCCGGGGCGACTGCCCCGGCGCGCGCGCCGTCGCCCGATGCTCATCGACGGCCGGCCGAGGGAATGCGGCGCACGTCGATGTCGCCGCCGCAGTAGACGTCGAACGCGATCGCCGCCTCGCAGGCGCGGCGCGCGAGCACTCCGGCGTCGCGTTCGCTCGCGTAGAGCGCGTGGAGCACGCCGAGCGCGTACGACGCGCCCGAGCCGATCGCGTAGTACTCGCGAAACGCCATCACGCTCATGTCGCCCGAGACGTGGAAGATGCCCCGCCTGTTGGCGATCAGAAACGAGGAGTCGAGGTCGGCGAAGGGCGAGCGGTCGTCCTCCGCCACCTGATCCTCGACGAAGGAGTAGCGGCGGCGGAGGTCCTTCCAGAGCCGCACGAAGAACGTGAAGATCTCGCGCTCGTTCGCGAAGCGCGGGGGGCGACGCGAGGCCAGGTAATCGTGGAACACGTTGTCGTAGACGCCCCAGCCGGTCATCGCGAGCTCGGAGCCGCCGAGCGTCATGATCTTGGTGGCGCGGTGATTGGTTCCCACGACCTTGCGGTCGCCGAAGTTCTCCTGCGAGTCGGCGGCGACGGCGATCGTGCTCCCTTTGCGGACGGCGACGGCGATGGACATGCGGTGCGCTCTCCGCCTCAGCGCGCCGGGGCTTGCTTCCGGGGATCGTCGGCGGGGTTCACGAAATCCACCTGGAAGGGGCCCGTGCCGTGCACCTGCACGACGGTCGGTGTCTTGCTCTGCGCGAAGTGGCGCATCTCGCGCGGCAGGAGGACGTAGGAGCCGGCCGGCAGCGCGGTCAGCTTCCTCGCGTCGAAGACGTCGCCCGCGCCGACCGCGAACGTCCCCGAGAGGACCGTGATGTGCTCGTCGCCCGGGTGCCAGTGCGGCGGCACCTTGACGCCCGCCGGGCTCTTGATGCGGAGCACGAACGGGCCGGGCTTCTCCGGGTCGCCGGAGAGGACGGCCGCCTTCACGCCCCGACCGCCGAGCACGAACGGGACCCACTTGATCCCCTTCGGGATCGTCAGCACGTGCGAGGGGACGGCGTCCGCCACCGCGGCCGCGACCACGGCGCCGCTCGCCTTCACGCCGCCGGGACTCGACTCGATCTTCTTCGCCCCCGCCGCACAGCCGAACGCGCTTCCCGCCGCCAGCACCGCGATCACGACCGATCGCCACCCCGGACTCGTCATGCGGACCTCCTTTCACGCAAAGGCGGCCTCCATAGCCCAGCCAAGGAGGGCCGGGCAATTCCACCGCGCGCCATCGGCGCGGACGGGAGCCCTGACAGGATCCCGCCGCATCTGCTAACGACCGGGCACATGGAGGCGACGCGATGACCGACCCGAGCGCTCCCCGTCACGTCTGCATCACCGGCGCCCTCGGCTTCATCGGGGGACGCCTCGGCGAACGCTACCGCGCCGCGGGCGCGCGCGTGACGGGCGTCGACCTCCGCGACGACCCGGCACTCGCCGTCGCCGGCGGCGACCTCACCGCGCCGGGCGACTGGCGGCGCGCGTTCGAGGGGGCGGACCTCGTGATCCACACGGCCGCGCGCGTCGGCATGAGCGGCGACGAGGCGGCGTACTGGCGCGCCAACTGCCTCGCGACCCGCCACGTACTCGACGCCGCCGCGGCGGCCGGCGTCCGCCGCCTCGTCCACCTTTCCTCGATCGTCGCCTTCGGGTTCGACTATCCGGACGGCGTCGACGAGCGCCACCCGCTGCGCCCGAACGGCGTCCCCTACGTCGACACGAAGGTCGCGAGCGAGCAGGCCGTTCTGCAAGCGCACGCCGCCGGCGAGATCGCGTGCGCCATCGTCCGGCCCGGCGACGTGTACGGGCCGGGCTCGCATTTCTGGACCACGTCGCCGCTTCGGTCGATCGCCGCCGGACGCCTGGTCCTCCCGGCCATGGGCGAGGGCCAGCTGTCGCCGGTCTTCGTCGACGATCTGGTCGACGGCATCATGCGCGCCGGCGCCGCGCCGGAGGCTGCCGGGCAGGTGTTCACGGTGACCGGCGGCGAGACGGTCACGGCGAGCGTCTTCTTCGGCCACTATGCGCGCATGCTCGGAAAGGCGAGCGTTCCGGCCGCGCCGACGCCGCTCGTACTGGCGCTCGCGGCGACCGTCGGCCGCATGATCGGCGACGGCGACGTCACGCCGGCCGCCGTCCGCTACATCGCGCGGCGCGGCGGCTACTCGATCGCGAAGGCGCGCGCGCGCCTCGGGTACCGGCCGGCGGTCGACCTCGCCGAAGGCATGCGGCGCATCGAGGAATGGGCACGCGCGACCGGGCTAGTGCCGGCGACGGCGTCCTGAGCCCGATGCTCGTGGCGGGCGCGGCGGCGCGCGCGCCGCCGCGCCTCAGTCGGCCAGGCGCTTCGCGAACGTCGCGCGCCACACCTCGGCGAGCCCCGGCAGCGCGATCGCGCGGCGGAGCGTCGCGGCGTCGATCGCGTCGGCGACGCCGAGGCGCACGAGCTCCGTGATGGTCATGCTCTCGGGCTCCGCGTGCACGCGCTCGATCGCATCGCCGGCGCCGATCTCGCCGGGACGGACGACCGCGAAGTAGAAGCCGCTCCGTTCCGAGCGCAGGAACTCCTTCACGATCTGCGGCCGGCCGAGCTTGATGCCGAGCTTGAAGCACGGCGTCCGCGGCTGGGTCACCATGAGCTCCGCCGTGCCGACGCGGAAGCGCTCGCCGACGCGCACGCGGTCTTCGAACAGCTCCGCGACGGTGAGGTTCTCGCCGAAGGCGCCCCACGAAAGCTCGGTCTCCGGGAGGCGCGCGCGCCACCATGGGTAGTGCTCGGACGGATAGCCGTAGACCGCCTTGTCGCGGCCGCCGTGGACGCGGAGATCGGCCTGACGATCTCCCATCAAGTTGTCGCCGACGATGGCGACCCGGCCCGCGACGGGGTGCTTCCAGATCCCGGTCTGGACCGTCGCCCCGCGGTACGCCACCGGCCGAGGCAGGCCGACGTTCACCGAGACGACGCGCATGGGAGCCGGGACACTAGCGCCGGCGCGGCGCCTTCACCAGCCCGCACGGCGGCCGGAGCCCGCTCACCACACGCCGGGAACCAGCCGCGAGCGCACGCGCCCGGCATAGGCGTCGTATCCCGGGAGCGCGCCGCGCAGGAAGCGCTCCTCGATCCCGATCCGCACCACGAGGAGGGCGATCGGGACGCACGCCGCAAGCGCGCCGGCCGTCGACCCGAGCCAGAGCGGCATGCCGACGAGGAGGAGGGTCGCGCCCGCGTACATCGGGTGCCGGACGACGGCGTACGGTCCGTCCGCGACGACGCGCTGACGCCGCTCGGTCTGCGACCGTACGACCGGGACGGCGAACTCATTGGCGCGCATCGCCGCCACGATGAGCCACCAGCCCGCGAGCACGAGCCCGAGCCCGCAGACCGCGACCGCCGTTCCCGGCGGCGGCAGCAGGCGGAGCGCGAACACGTCCCAGGGCACGAAGCGCATCGCGCCGCAGAAGGCGGCGACGAAGAGCAGCACGACCACCCGATCGGCGCGCGACTGGCCGCGCTGCACGGGCAAGCGGAAACGCTCGGCGAGGAGCGCGGGGTCGGCGCGCGCCAGCACCACCATGCTCGCGATCGTCGCCGCGAGCGCGACGCCGACGAGCGCCCACGCCGCCCGCCAGGTGAGGACGCCCGGCGGACGGAACAGGAGGAGGGCGAGCAGCGCCGGCTGCAGGAGCGCACCGAGCAGCATCCGCGCGCGCGGCGGCGGCGTCGCGACCGGCATCGCGCCACCGACTACACGGTGGGCGCCGCGCGCCGCAACGCGGGGGCGCCCCGCTCGACCGGCCGCTCCCCCCGTTCACCGCTCCCGACCCCGAAAGCGACCCCGCCTCGTCATCCCGGAAAGCCGCCTCGCTACGCCGAAGGACATCGTGTAGATACGCACCATGGCCAATCCCATCGCGATGCGATCGAGCAATCCCGCGCTCACGGACGAAACCTTTCGCGGCGCCCGCGCCGGCATCGGCGAGAACGCCATGACCATCCAGGGCACCGTCAACAAGACGGGCTTCGCGCTCGTGATCCTGATGGTCGCGGCGTCCTACACCTGGAACCTCGGCGTCGCCGATCCGCGCGTCCCGGCCTTCACCATGGTCGGCGTGCTCGGCGGCCTCGTGCTCGCCATGGTGACGATCTTCAAGAAGGAGTGGGCGGGCACGACGACGCCGATGTACGCGGCGCTCGAGGGCCTCGCACTCGGCGGCATCTCGGCGACCTTCGAGGCGCGCTTTCCCGGCCTCGTGAGCCAGGCGGTGTTCCTCACGTTCGGAACGCTCGGCGCGCTCCTGCTCGCCTACCGCTCCGGACTCATCCGGGCGACCGAGAACTTCAAGCTCGGCATCTTCGCGGCGACCGGCGGCATCGCGCTCGTCTACCTCGTCAATTTCGTGATGAGCTTCTTCGGATCCGGCATTCCCATGATCCACTCGAGCGGCACGGTCGGCATCGTGTTCAGCGTGATCGTCGTCGGCGTCGCGGCGTTGAACCTGGTGCTCGACTTCGACTTCATCGAGCACGGCGCCGAGAGCGGCGCGCCCAAGTACATGGAGTGGTACGGAGCCTTCGGGCTCCTCGTCACGCTCGTCTGGCTCTACCTCGAGATCCTGCGGCTGCTCGCGAAGCTGCAAGAGCGGCGCTGACCCGGCGGGACGGACGCCGTTCGCAACCGCGCGCGCTGCCCGCGCGGTTGCGTTCCTCGCTGCGCGTTGTATTGCTGCGCTCCGACTGGAGAGGTGGCATGGCCGTGGACTCCCTGCTTTCCCCCTGGCTGATCGTGGTGTCGAGCATCGTCGTCGGGGCGTTGCTCGGCATCGTGTTCGAGCGCACCCGGGGCACCGCCGCGAAGCGCGCCGCCAGGTTCGAGGCCGAGCTGGTGGAGGCGCGCTCCGAACTCATGCGCTACCGCGACCAGACCAAGCACCACTTCGGGAAGAGCGCGGAACTGCTCGGCAAGATGGCGACCGACTACCGCGAGTTTCTCGATCACTTCGTCGCGGGCGCCACGGAGCTCTGCGGTCCGAACATGAAGGAGCTCGATGCGAGCGGCCTCGACCAGCGGCTGCTCGGCACGAGCGCACCGGCGAGCGGCGCCGCGGCGTCCGTCGCAGCGCCGGCCGAGACGGCGATGGCGGCGCCCGTCGCGAGCGGCATCCCCGCGTCGCCGGCCGCCCCCCTCACGAGCGGCACGACGGTCCCGATCAGGACGGTGACCCCGGCGCCGATCGCGTCCGCGCACGGCGCGCCGACCACGCCGCTCGCGGCCCCCCGGACGCCGCATCCTTCGGCGTTCGGCGCCGTGGCGACCGACCCGTTCGCGGAAGACGTCGCGAAGTAGCGCCGGCCGCGAGGAGAGGCCGGCGCGTCGGGCCGGCTCCCTGGGCACGGCCGCCCCCCTGACCGATCGGCCACCCGCCGAACCGCTCCAAGGGGCCAGAAAATCTGGCGCAGACGGTGAATCTTCCCGCAGCTACCATTGAGGACGCTTTGCCAAGGGTGTTAGGAACTCCGGTTCCACCTGCACCGAAACGACGCACCTATTTCTTCAGGAGATCGATCGATGGCCGAGAAGTCGGTGAGCCCCGCCGGAGAAGCGTTCCCCCTCCCCACCCGCGAAGAATACGGCGCCGAGATGAAGCGGCTCGAAGCTCTCGCCAGGGCCGCCCGCGCCGAAGGCAAGGAGATCGTCGTCGTCATGGGCGTCGGATTCGTCGGCGCCGTGATGGCCGCGATCGTCGCTGACACGGTCGACAAGAAGAGCAAGAAGCCGAGCAAGTTCGTGATCGGCTGCCAGCGCCCGAGTCCGCGGAGCTACTGGAAGATCCCCCTCCTGAACCGTGGCGAGTCGCCCGTGAAGGCGGAGGATCCCGAAGTCGATCCGATGATCCGCCGCTGCGTCCTCGAAAAGAAGACGCTGACCGCGACCTTCAACTCCGACTGCCTGGCGCTCGCCGACTGCGTCGTCGTCGACGTGCAGTGCGACTACTCGAAGCACGACCTCGGCCAGATGCGCACCGGCGAGGTCGAGATGGCGGCGCTCGAAGCGACCATCAAGACGATCGGCGAGAAGATCCGGCCGAACTGCCTGACGCTCATCGAGACGACGGTCGCCCCGGGAACGACGGAGTTCGTCGCCATGCCGATCCTCCTGAAAGCGTTCGCGGCGCGCGGCATCGACAGCGAGCCGCTCCTCTCGCACTCCTACGAGCGCGTCATGCCCGGCCGCGAGTACGTCGCGAGCATTCGCGACTTCTGGCGCGTCTGCAGCGGCGTGAACGCCGAGGCGCGCGAGCGCGTCGTGAAGTTCCTGAACGAGGTGCTGAACACCGAGAAATTCCCGCTCACGGTCATGGACCGCCCGATCGAGTCCGAGACCGCGAAGATCGTCGAGAACTCGTACCGCGCCACCATCCTCGCGTTTCTCAACGAGTGGAGCCTCTTCTCGGAGCGCAACGGCGTCGACCTCGTCAAGGTGATCAAGGCCATCAAGATGCGCCCGACCCACGACAACATGATCTTCCCGGGGCCCGGTATCGGCGGCTACTGCCTCCCGAAGGACGGCGGCCTCGGCTACTGGGCCTACAAGCACATCCTCGGCTTCGACGACGGCGACCAGGTGTTCAAGATGAGCACCACCGCGATCGACATCAACGACACGCGCGGCCTCCACGTTGCCACCCTCGTCCGCGACGCGCTCCGCAACATGGGCCGCTACATCGCGGGCGCCGAGATCGCGCTCCTCGGCGCCAGCTACCGCCAGGACGTCGGCGACACGCGCTACTCGGGGTCGGAGGTCGTCGTACGGCGTCTGACCGAGATGGGCGCCGACGTGCGCGTCCACGACCCGTACGTCGAGCACTGGTGGGAGTTCGAAGCGCAGGACGACTATCCCGCGCCCGGCCACTCCCTCGCCCGGTTCTTCCGCAACCAGGACCACCTGAAGGATCTCCGCGTCCAGCCCGATCTCGCCGACACGCTGAAGGGCGTCGAGGCCGTCGTGCTCGCGGTCCCGCACGAGCCGTATCTCGAGCTCGAGCCCGAGAAGCTCGTGAAGATGACGGGCGGACCGGTCGCGGTGATCGACTGCTTCGGGATCCTCGACGACGCGAAGATCCGCCGCTACTTCGAGCTCGGATGCGAGGTCAAGGGCCTCGGCCGCGGCCATATCCAACGCATCAAGAAGGAAGTCCGGGAGTCGGCGTAGCGGCCGGTGGCACGCGGTGCTCGACAAGGCGAACGCGCCCTCCGAGCCATCGACCAGCACGCGGCGCTCCTCGCGGCCTATCGCGACTGGCACGCGCCGATCCCGGCGCCGTTCCGCGCGACGCATCCCGCGCAGGTGATCCGCACCGAGCTCTTCGACCGCCCTCCGACGCGCACCTGGGACCGCGGCGCCGTGACGCTCCTCGGCGACGCCGCGCACCCGATGACGCCGAACCTCGGACAAGGCGGCTGCCCGGCGATCGAGAACGCGTGGATCCTCGCGCGCGAGCTCGCCCGCGACCCCTCACCGCCGGGCTGCGCCGCTACGAGTCGTTGCGACAGCCGCGCACGCACCGCATCGTCGAGCGATCATGGTGCTTCGGGAAGATGGCGCAGTCGTCGAGTCCGCTCGTGACGCGCGTCCGTGACGTCGCGATGCGCCGGCTCCCCGAATCGCTCATGCGACGCGCGTTCGCCTGGTCGTTCGACTTCGACCCGGACGCATGACGCGAGGTCTCGCTCAACGCGACGGGGAAGAGCGATCCACTCGGCGACGAGTCATGCGGCGCGCGTCGTCGGCCGTGCGCTCGTGAGGATCCTGGACCACGAGGTCGGACGGCACCATGGACGCGAGGAGGCACCCCACGCCGCAATCGCGCGACGCTACGCGTAGCCGTTGCCGGGATCGAACGTGCCCGGCCCCGTCAGCGGACCGCGAAGGACACCGACGCCGCGCCGAGCGACTCCGCGACGCGCGCCGCCCCTTCAGATCAGCGGCGTGTCACGCGCAGCCGGGCGCGCGAGCCCGAGATCCTCGAACATCCACGCCGGGCGCGAATCGAACTCGTCGCGCCGCACCTCGGTCAGCACGTCGTCGAGTGCGCACACCCCGGCACGCACCTTCTCCATCGCGTCCCAGTAGAGCGTCGTCATGCCGCACGTCTCGACCGCCATGCGCTTCAACGCCTCCGCCGTCGCGCCCTTGGTCGCGATCATTTTCCGCATGGCTTCGTCGGGAACGCAGATCTCGTGGGTGCCGACGCGGCCGCGGAAGCCGATGTCGTTGCAGCGCCCACAGCCGCGGGCGCGGTAGAGCGTGAGCGGCGTTCCGGGATCGACGCCGACCAGCAGCCGCTCCCGCGCATCCGGCTCATAGGCGTCCCTGCACTCGCGGCAAAGCCGGCGCAGCAGGCGCTGGGCGCAGACCAGCACGAGCGACGAGCTCACCATGAACGGCTCGATCCCCATCTCGACCAGCCGCACGATCGTCGACGTGGCGTCGTTGGTGTGGAGCGTCGAGAGCAGCACGTGGCCCGTGAGCGCCGCCTCGACCGCGATCTCGGCGGTCTCGAGATCGCGGATCTCGCCGACCAGGATCACGTCCGGATCCTGGCGCAGATAGCTCCGGAGCGCGCGCTGGAAGGTGAGGCCGATCTCGCGGTTCACCTGCATCTGGTTGATACCCGGGAGCGTGTACTCGATCGGGTCCTCGGCCGTCTGGATGTTGAGGTCGGGACGCTGGATCTCGTTCAACGCCGCGTAGAGCGTCATCGACTTCCCGGACCCCGTCGGCCCGACGTGCAGGATCATCCCGTACGGCGTCGCGAGCTTCTCGTGGTAGAGCGTCAGGTGCCGGGGCGAGAACCCGAGGTCGGTGAGCGGTAGCACCGCCTTCTTCTTGTCGAGGATGCGCATCACGACCTTCTCGCCGTGGTGCATGGGCGCGGTCGCGACGCGGAGGTCGACGTCGAGCCCCTTCGACGAGAACTTCTTGAAGGCGATGCGGCCGTCTTGCGGAAGGCGGCGCTCGACGATGTCGAGCTGCGCCATGATCTTGATGCGCGAGACGAGCGGATGAATGAGGCGCGCCTGCGGGAAGCGGTTCACGACCCGCATGTTGCCGTCGACGCGGTAGCGCACGACGACCTCGCTCTCCCGGGGCTCGATGTGGACGTCCGAGGCGCCCATCGCGTGGGCGTTCTCGATGAGCTGGTTCACGAGCCGGATGACCGGACCCGACTTCTCATCGGCGGCGGCCGCGACCGCGACCTCCACCGCGGCGGGCATCGCGATGGCGCCGTTGTCGGCGGCCACGATCGCGGCGGCGCCGGGCGTCGCCTGCCCGGCGGCGGCGCCGTCGAAGACCGCCGCGATGTTCGCCGGCTCGGTGACGCCGACCTCGAGCTTGCCGCTCGTCCCGCCGACCCGGCGCAAGATCTGCTGGAGCTCCCAGTTGAGCGGGTCGCTCATGACGAAGGAGCGGCCGCCGGCCGCGTCGCGCACGGCGGCAACATGGTTCGCCTTGCAGAACGGCGCCGGCAGGACCCCGAGCGCGATCGCGTCGGCCTCCAGACGGCCGCGATACGGCAGCTGGAGGAACGCGGCGAGCTCCTCGGCGATCTTCGCGGGCGTGGTGCCGATCTCCTCGGCGACGCCGTAGATCTCGAGCGGCGCCAGCTGGCTCAGGCGCTGCGCCTGCGCGGGCGCGAGGCCGAGCTCGTCGGCGAGGTGCTGCTTGAAGCGCATGACGTTCGACGACGCGCCGGTCTTGGGGGTGGCCTTCTGGCGCTCGAGATCACGGAACCAGGCGTTGGTCTTGACGTGCGCGGCGACCTTCTCGAGGAGGTCGCCGTCGGCGACCGGCTTCGTCAGGCACTCGACGGCCCCGAGCGCGACCGCCCGCGTCGTGTCGCTCGCTTCCTCGGCGCCGCCGAGCAGCACCACCGGCAGGTACGAGAGTTCCTTGCTCTCCTGGAGCTTCGCACAGACGGCGTAGCCGTCGACGTCCGCCATCGCGACGTCGAGGAGGAGCAGGTCGGGGCGGACGGTCGAGATCACGCGCAGCGCGCGCTCGCCGCTCTCGGCGATCATGACGTCGTACCCGGCATCGCCGAGGAGCGCCTCGAGGGACTGCAGCACCTCGAGATCGTCGTCGACGCAGAGCACGAGCGCCGGAAGGCTGTTGGCCGCTGGCGCCTGCCGCGGAACGCTCATCGTCGCCTCAGTCGAAGAGGTGGCGCTCGCTCTCGAAGAGCACGCGCACGCGTTCGGCTGCGGCTACCAGCTCGGCGTCGAGCCCGTCCGTTGCCGCATCCTCCGCCGAATCCGGGTGCGCCAGCGAGCCGTAGCCGATCTCCATGGCGATGCGGTCGGCGCGCGCGACGCACGCCGCGAGCGGCGGCGGATTGGCCGCGTGGTGTCCCCGGATGCCCTCAACGATGTCGGCCTCGAGGCCCCACTTCTCGGCGAGGCGCCCGCCGACCTCGGCGTGCGTAGTGCCGAAGAGACTGCGCTCGGTCGTCTCGTCGAAGACGCCGAGCGTCGCGAACGCCTCCGGGTTCGACAGGTGCATCACGAGCTTCCCGATGTCGTGCAGGAGACCCGCGATGAACGCGTCGCCGGCCGCCACGCCGCCGGTCGTTTTGCCGATCTCGTCCGCTGCGAGCGCCGTCGCGAGCGAATGCGCCCAGAGCAACTGCGCGACGCGATCGGCGGCGCGATACGCCGCTCGCGCCGACGCCGCGATCAAGATGCGGCGGAGCGCGCGGATCCCGACGGTCGCGATCGCCTCCTGCAACGTCCGCGGCGGCTGCCGGCGGAGATAGGTTACCGAGCGCGACATCGCGAGCACGCGCGCCGCGAGCGCCGGATCGGTCGCGACGACGCGGGCGAGGTCGTCCGAGCTGCTGTCGGGATCGCGCGCGAGCGTGAGGGCACGCGCCGCGGCGGCGGGTAGCGGGGGCAGGTCGCAGGTCGTCGCGATGTCGTCGACGAGCCCGCTCAGGTTGGAATCCATCGCGGAGTCGATCATTGGCCGAACGCAAAGCAACCGACGTGCCCGGCTCCGCGGCGGTTGGAACTCCCTACGCAACTTCCTGGAATCCCGCACAGACCGCGACGAGCATATGCGATCGGCAGCGTCGCGGACCGGACGGTCTCGTACAGATC
This sequence comes from Deltaproteobacteria bacterium, assembly GCA_020852955.1. Taxonomy (GTDB): domain Bacteria; phylum Desulfobacterota; class Binatia; order UTPRO1; family UTPRO1; genus UTPRO1. The sequence goes on from JADYZW010000044.1 coordinate 106,645, forward strand.
CGAACGGCGGCGAACGGGGCGCGGGTCAGCCATTGCTCTCCCTACCTTCCCTTGTGTCCGCCACCGCCGTGGCCTCGGTCGCCGCCGCCATGATCCCGGCCACCGCCGCCCCGGTCGCCACCGCCGCCCTTGCCGCCCCCGCCGCCCTTGCCGCCACCGCCGCCCTTGTCGCCACCGCCGCCCTTGTCGCCACCGCCGCCCTTGCCGCCCCCGCCATCGGCGGTCTCGTCTTTGGCGTGCCGCTCTTCCCCCGCGTCCCAGAAGTGCTTCGAGCAACCCATCATCGGCGCGCGTGGATCCCTCGGATCGTCCTTCAGCCAGACGTACGCGCCACCCGAGGGACAGGTCGGCATGCCGCTCATGTAACCGCTGTCCACGAGCTCCTTGGTCGTGAGGCACGCCTTCCCGGTCTCGGCGATGCAGGCGTGGGCCGCCTCCTCGACGTTGTGGCGGTTCGCAATGCACTGCGCGTCACGTCCGCGCTCGGTGTACGACGCGTACTGCGGAATGCCGATCGCGGCCAGCACGCCGACCAGCGACACCGCGACCAGCACCTCGACGAGCGTCGTCCCGCCGCGCCCGCGACCCACGGTGGTCATTCGCGTACCTCCGGGGCGCGCTGCGCCGTGCTCACGCGCAGCGAGCGCAGGCTGTGCGCCGCCGGGTTCGGACATTCGACGATCGTGTCGTCGTCGGTATGGCTCACGACGTACGGACGCTGCGTCAGCGGTTCGACCATCTCTCCCCCTCGGTACGCGCCATACTGGAGCAGGCTCGAGATCTTCCAGAGGGTGTCGATGCACGCGTCGGTTTCCTCGTCGGTCTCCGCGACGCCGATCCGGATCGACGGGGTCGCCTTGAACGCGCTGCGGAGCGCCGGCAGCTGGGTTACGAAGACGACGAGACACACCACCGCGACGATCGGCCCGGTGAACCGGCGCGGCGGCGGCGCGGGGGCCGCGTTCGGAGCCGGGGCTTCGACGTTCTCGCGAATGGCCGCCGCCGCGAGATCGTCGGCGGCCCTCAAGTCTTCCCGGAAAGCATCGCCGTGCCCACCCTGGTCCGTCATGCGTGCCTCCTCCGCGTCGTGGTATCGGCAGTCGCGCGCTGCTCCTTGACGGAACGCCGCCGCTGCGAACGCCTGCCGCCGTCCTGCCATGCGACCTAGCGGGCGATCTGCGACCCGCGCCGCCTCGGGAAGTGCCGCGGGAGGCGCCCGGCCCGTCGCACCGTACCGCGGCGGCGCTCGGGCACGGCGCGGTATCCGCGCTCACAGGGCCTTCGCCAGGTAGAGGCTGAGCGTCCCGAGCACGGCGACCGCCCCTCAAGTGCCGATCCGGAGCCGCCGATATTCCTTGCCGAGAGTTCCGGGCTCGGCCACGCCATGACCGTCTTTCCAGCACCGGCGCGCGCGCCGTCCGCAGCGGAGCACGCCGCATGGCGGACGGCGTACTGGGCCGAGCAGGCCCGCATCGTCGAGCAACGGCTGCCGGCGACGACGGCCACCTACCTCGCGATGATCGCGTTCGCGATCGGGATCGAGATGAGCTTTCCCGAGCGTCGGCCGACCGCGCTCGCCTTCTACGGGATCCACGGCGCCGTGTCGGCGTTCTGGCTCGCCGTCGTCCGACTGCGGCCCGCCGGCGTCCGCGTCGACATCGCGGCCGTCGCCATGGCGGTGTCGTGGAGCGCGGTCTTGACCGCCTACACGTCCGTCGTGGTCCCGAACCCCGAGCGGCTCGGCAGCGGCCAGATCTGCCTCCTCTACGGTCTCTTCTTCTTCCTACCCTGGCGCTGGACGCACCAGCTCGCGGTGTCGGTCGCGGCCCTCCTGGGAATTGCGGTGACGGCGTTCGTCGCCACCAACGCCGAGCAGCTGGCGTACGGCTTCGTCGTCGTCCTGACGGGCGCCGTGACGTCGGTCGGAGGCGTCGTCTACCTCGACCGGTACCGCTTCGACGGCTTCGTCCGTACCGCGCAACTGACGCGCGCCTCGCGCGAGAAGGAAGAGGAGGCGGAGATCGCGGCCGCGCTGCTGAAAGTGTCGCAGACTCTGAGCGAGCGGGTGAACCAGCCGGATCTGCTCGCGCACCTGACACGCGTCGCCGTGCAGACGATCGGATGCGACTGGGGCACCACCTTCGCATTGCACGAGCGCGACGGGGTCTACCGCCTGGCCGGCCTGTACGGCGAGCCTCCGGGCGTGCGGGAGGAGATCGAGATCGCCGATTTCGACGAGCGCAATCTGCCGCTCGTCCGCGTGCTCGCACCCGGCGTCTTGATCGAGCTGCCCGACGCGCGGGAGCAGCGCCTCATTCCGCCGGCGCTCCTCGCGCGCTGGGGCGTCACCTCCCAGCTGGTCGCGCCCATCGCGCTCGGCGGCCGTGTGGTCGGGGCGGTGAACCTCGCGCACAGCCAGCGCCTCGGCCCATTTTCGGCGCGCGAGCGTCGGCTCGCGCAAGGCATCGTCCACGCAGCCGCGCTCGCCCTCGCGAGCTCCGCCCTCATCAACGACCTGCGCGCCGCCAACACGTTGCGCTCGGAGTTCGTGTCGACGATGTCGCACGAACTGCGCACGCCGCTCAACGTCATCATCGGCTTCGCGGAGATGGCGCGCGACGACGAGCTGCTGGAGGGCGAACGGCGCGGCGTGCTGCAGCGCATCGAAGAGGCCGGACGCGATCTGCTGCGGCTCATCGAGGACACCCTCGCGATGGGCCGCATCGAATCCGGACGCGACCGCGTCGAGCTCGAGCCGGTCGGCCTGCCGGAGCTCTGGACGCGCCTGCGGCGGGACTGCGCGGGGCTTCCCAGGAAGGACGCCGTCATCCTCGACTGGCGGCCGCTCGACGCCGCCGCGGCGCTCGTCACCGACGCGCGCAAGCTGACGGTCGTGACCCGCAACCTCGTGCACAACGCGCTCAAGTTTACGGAGGCCGGTTGGGTGCGCGTCCATGGCGAGGTCACCGACGGCGCCTTCGTGCTCGCGGTGAGCGATACCGGCATCGGCATCGAGCCGCACGACCACGCGACCGTGTTCGAGATGTTCCGCCAGGGCGACGGCTCGGACACCCGGCGCTTCGGGGGCACCGGACTCGGCCTCCACATCGTCAAGCGCTACGTCGAGCAGCTCGGCGGCGCCGTCGAGCTGGCGAGCACGCCGGGCATCGGCAGCCGCTTCACGGTTCGCCTCCCGCTCCGCCCCGAGGGCGGCGCAGCACCCGACGCGGGGTGAATCGGCGCACACGCCCGGTCCCAACACCGAGCCCGGCCGCGCCGTTGCCGTCGCAGGTCTCTAGCCGACCCGCACCGGGAGCCACGGCGCGCGACGCCGCACCAGATCGATCACCCGCTGCGGCACGAGGCGCATCGCGATCGTCGCGAAACGATTGAAGGCGCCGGGGACGCACTCTGCCTTGCCCGAGAACATCGCGCGGAGCGCCGCATCGGCGACCTTGCCCGGGTCCATCATCACGCCGAAGCGGCGGGCGCGATCCATGTCGACGACGGTCGGATCGTAGAGGCCGGTGTCGGTCGCACCGGGAGCGAGCGTGGTGACGGTGACGCCGTAGGGCGCAAGCTCGGAGCGCAGCGCCGCAGCGAACGTGCGGAGGTACGTCTTGGTGCCGCCGTAGTACGCGATGCCGGGAAACGCGCGCCAGGCGGAGATGCTCGACGTCAGCATGATGCGCCCGCGCCGGCGCGCCCGCATGTCGCGCGCGAAGCGCGTGCAGAGGAGCGAGGGCGTCACGACGTGGAGCTGGAGCATCGTGTTCGCCCTCGCGGGGTCGGCGTCGGCGACCTCGCCGAAGAAGAACGTGCCGGCGTTCGCGACCAGCACGTCCACGTCGACGCCGAGCGCGCGCACCGCGGCGTGCAGTTCGCCGGCGGACTCGGGGCGCGCCAGGTCGCAGACGATCGGGTGGACGAGGGTGCCGTGCGCGGCGAAAACCTCGCGCGCCACCACGTCGAGGCGCTCCCGGTTCTCGCTGACCAGCACGAGCGCGTGGTCGCCACGAACCGCGAGGCGGCGGGCGATCTCACGGCCGATGCCCGAGCACGCGCCGGTGACGAGAGCGGCCGGCAAGGGCGGCGTCTTCATGTGCGGCGAACGGCGCGGGGCCGAAATCAATCGTAGAGCTTCGCGACCGTGACCTTGCCGGGGAAGGCCTGGACGCAGAGGTCGCAGAGCGTACACTCGTCGAGGTTTTCGTCGACGATGCGGAGACTGCCGTCGCCCTTCTGGGCGAAGATGTTCACCGGACAGACCTCGGTGAGCTTCTTGGCGACGGCGGCGTCCCGGGCAGAGACGGCGTCGACCTCGACGGCGATGAACATCCCGTTCGGCATCGCGGACCTCAGTGCCCCGCCTTCGCGAGACGCTCTTTCACGAGTCCCGGAATGTCTTCGATGCGCTCGGCGACCGAGATGCCGGCGGCCTTCATGCGCTCGATCTTGTCGGCGGTGGTGTCGGCCTTGCCCTCGACGATGGTCCCAGCATGGCCGAAGCGCATGCCGGGCATCTCGTCCATGAAGCGCCCGGCCATGAAGGCGATGATCGGAAGGCGCGACGCGTGCTCCCGCACCCAGTCGGCGAGCTCGGCCTCCATACGGCCGCCGGGCTCGGAGTAGATGGCGATGGCTTTGGTCTCGGGATCGGCCTCGAAGAGCGGCATCAGCTCGGCGTAGGTCGAGCCGATGATCGCGTCGCCGCCGATCGACACGCAGGTGGATTGGCCGAGGCCGGCGGCGGTCAGCGTGTTGGCGATCTCGGTGGTCATGCCGCCCGAGCGCGACATGATGCCGATGGGACCCTTGCGGAAGGCGCGCCGCACGTTCACCGCCGGACCGCCGAGGCCGCCCATCTTGGCCTCGTCGGGCGAGAGCACGCCGAGGCAGTTCGGCCCGATGATGCGGGCGCCGCGGAGTTTCGCGAGCTCGACCATCTGCGCGACGTCGGCGCGCGGAATGCGCTCGGTCACGATGACGATGAGCTTGACGCCGGCTTCGATCGCCTCGAAGACGGCGTCCTTGGTGAACTTCGGCGGCACCGTGACGATCGACCCGTCGACGTGGCGCTTGGTCGTGATGTCGCGGACGCAGTCGTAGACGGGCACGCCGTAGACGTCGCGCCCCGCGCGGCCCGGGGTCACGCCGCCGACGATCTTGGTGCCGTAGTCGAGGCCCTCGCGCGTCAGGTTCACCGCCTCGCGGCCGGTGATGCCTTGGATGATGACCGTGGTGTCCTTGTTGATGAGGATCGACATGCGGTGGCGCGGGAGCCGCGGCGCGGCCGGGTTGAAGTACACGCCGACCCCGGGACCGTCAAGCCGCGCGCCGCGCGGGCGGTGGCCGCCCGATGTGCAGCCCGAGCGCCCTTCCCTACCGCCGGCGCGCCCGTCGCGCGGCGCCGGATCGGATCCTCACCGACGAAGATCCCGGCGCACCCCAGCGAGCCCCGGACCGGCTGCCCTGCGGCCCCGCGCTCAGTGGCCGGGCATGCCGCCGCTGCTGCCCGGCGGATCGTAGATGTCCGGCCGCTCCGTTCCCGAGACGACCAACTCGCCGACGCCGCCCTTCTGCGTGCGGTAGATGGCGTGATCGACCAGCAAGTACGTGCCCGGCACCTCGACCGCGAAATCGACCACCGTCGCGCCGCCCGCCGGGACGAGCGTCGACTGGATGCTCCGACCGGGCCTGCTGATGAGATCGCCTTCCCGGTAGACGCGATCGAACACCTCGCCGATCACGTGGAACGAGGAGATCAGGTTGGGTCCGGCGTTGCCGAAGTAGATGCGCACGCGGTCGCCGCGCGCGGCCGTGAGGGCGCCCGTCCCCTGCAGGGCTCCGACCGCCCCGTTGAACACCACGTAGCGCGGGTGTTCCGCCGCGCCGTCGCTGCCGGAATACATCACCACGCCACCGCTCGGCGCCGTCGTGTAGAACTCGCTCTGCATGACGTAGTACTCGCGGTCCACGGGCGGGAGCCGCCGGCGGGGCTCCACGAGGATCAGGCCGTACATCCCGTTGGCGATGTGCGCCGCGACCGGCGGCGCGGCGCAGTGGTACACGAACAGCCCCGGGTGCAGCAGCTTGAAGCTGGCGATGCGCGTCTCGCCGAGTTCCACCGTCGTGACGTTCGCGCCGCCCCCGGGACCGGTGACGGCGTGGAAATCGACGTTGTGGGGCATGCCGTTGCCGTCGCTGTTGGAGATGTGCACCTCGAGCGTGTCGTCGACCCGCGTGCGGATGAACGGCCCGGGCGTCTGCCCGTTGAACGTCCAGTACTCGTAGCTCGCGCCCGGCGCGAGGGCGGCGGTCTTGATGCTGGTGTCGAGGTGCAGCTCGACGATCGCGGATCCCGTGCGATCGATCGGGGGCGGCACGTTCGGCGCGATCGCCGTCCGCGCCATCTCGCGGGGCTCGGCGCGCGCCGGCACGCTCGTGACCGCGAGCAGGAGACACGCGAGAGCGACGATCCGACAACGACGTGCCGGCGGGCGGATGGAAAGGAGAGTCGTGGTTGCCGAGCGCATGGCCAGTCACGTACCGGCGCCGATTCGGTCCGTCAACCGGAACGTCGAGCCGCGTATGATCCAGATCATGTCGGGTCGGACGCGCTTCTCCACCGAGTTGCGTGACGCCTTGCGGGAGGCATTGCGACTTGCGGGTCCGGTCTCCCCGAGAGGGCGTGAGCGCCATGCGGGATGACACTCGGGAGCCGCCCTCGGCGTGCCGATATATCCGCGGTGGAGCCGCGGCGTCGAGACTGGCAGGTGGCCGAGCAGGCGCGCGCGAACATGGCCGCGATCCTGCCGGCGATCGGCGCGATCTACGGCGTGGTCGGGCTGCTCTACGTCGTCGCCCCACCTCTCCCTCCCGGATGGCCGTACGCGGTCTCGGCGCTGACCGTCGCCGCGGCCCAGGTGCTGCTCGGATGGGGCATCCGCCGGGCGCCGCGCGCCGCGGTGCATGCGATCGGCTTCCTCGCGGCCTTGCTGTCCGTGGCGCAGGCGGTCTCGTTCGTCGTGCTGACCGGGGACCCCGCGCAGACGGTGGTCCTGATCATCGTGCTGCTCGGAGCTTCCTTCGAGATGCTGGCGACGTGGCCCGCGCTCGCGACGGTGACCGTCGCGCTCGCGTCCTGGACCTGGGTCGCCCGCGATTTCCCGACTCCCGCGTTCGTGCACTGGCTCGTCAACCTCATCGCCACGGGAGCCCTCGGGCTCGTCATCTCCGCCTCCCGCACACGCGCGATCCGGCGGCAGATCGACGCCGACCACGCGCTCCGCGAGAGCGAGGAGCGCCACCGCCTCGTCGTCGACGGCGCCTTCGACGCCATCGTCACCGTCGACGTGGATCATCGCGTGCTCGGATGGAACCCGCAGGCCGAGCGCATCTTCGGGTGGACGGCGCGCGAGATCCTCGGCCAGCGGATGGCGGCGGACCTCCTCGCCCCCGAGCACCGCTCGAACTACGAGCGCGGTGTCCAGGCCTTCCTCGCGACCGGCGCGAGTCCCGTCCTCCACCGGCTCATGGAGGTGACCGCCGTCCGCCGCGACGGCACGACGTTCACCTCGGAGATGACCACGATGCCGATCCGCCGAGGCGACGGCTGGGTCCTGACCACGTTCGTCCGCGACATCACCGACCGCAAGCGCACCGAGAACGACCTGTTGCGCGCCAAGGAGGCCGCCGAGGCGGGAGCGCGCGTGAAGAGCGACTTCCTCGCCACCATGAGCCACGAGATCCGCACGCCGCTGAACGGTATCTTCGGCATGACCGAGCTCGCGCTCGACACGACCGACGACGGCGAGCGCCGCGAGTTCCTGCAGCGCGCCCGCGTCTGCGCCGAAACCCTCATGAGCATCCTGAACGACGTGCTCGACTTCTCGCGCGTCGAGGCCGGGCGGCTCGACCTCGAACGTATCGTCTTCGACCCGCGCGACGTCGTGGACGGCGTGCTCGACGCCCTCGCCATCGAGGCCGACCGCAAGGGCCTCGAACTGATCGGCTGCGTCGACGAGCGGCTGCCCGCGGTGCTCATCGGCGATCCCGGCCGCCTCCGGCAGATCCTGATCAACCTCGCCGGCAACGCGCTCAAGTTCACCGAGCACGGCGAGGTCGTGATCCGGCTCGCGATCGCGCCGGGCGCCGACGGCGTCACCGTCGAGACGCCGTCCGGCGGCACGCCCGCGGACACCGACGGCGGCGCGCCGGCGGAGCTCACGCTCTTCGCCACCGTCCGCGACACCGGCATCGGCATCGCACCCGACAAGCAGCGCGCGATCTTCGAAGCGTTCACTCAGGCCGACTCGTCGATGACCCGCCGCTTCGGCGGCACGGGGCTCGGGCTCGCGATCTCGCAGCGTCTCGTACATCTCATGGGTGGAACGATCGGGGTCGACAGCGTGCCGGGCGCCGGCAGCCGCTTCTGGCTCACCGCGCGTCACGGCGTCGGCGGTCCGCCGATCGCGGCGACGCTCCCCATGCTGCACGGCGGCCGGGTCCTCCTCGTGAGTACCAACCCCGCGTGCGCGCGGCACCTCGCGCACGGGCTCCTGGCGGCGGGGGCGCGGGCGTTCGTCGCAGCGACGATCGGCGAGGCGCTCGCCGAGCTCCGCGCCACCCGCGCGCACGGCGAGCGCTTCGACGCCTTCGTCATCGACCTCCCGAGCGACGCGCGCGAGGCGCCGTGGCACCTCGCGCAGCTCGAGCGCGAGCGCGCCGAGCTGCCGCCGCTCGTCGTGCTGGCGCCGACCGCGGCACGCGGCGAGCTGCTCCGGATCGCCGGCCTCCGGCCGGAGCTGCTCTCGAAGCCGATCAAGACGCGCGCGCTGCTCGCGTGCCTCGACGGGCTGCGCGCGTCGGCGACGGAGGACGTGTCCTCCACCCGCCACTGACGCGCACCGCCCCGGCTACTGACAGATTGCGTTCACGCAGGTGAGCGGATTTGGACAGACGGACGCGCAGGCGCCGCAGTTGTTGGGGTCGATCAGCGTGTCCACCTCGCAGCCGTCGCCGGGGATCACGTTGCAGTCGGACTGCCCCGCGGCGCACGTGCACTGGCTGCCGATGCAAACCGTCGTGTTGACACAGTCGCCGCCGGTGGCGCAGCCGCCGCCGAGCGGGCATTGCCGGCACGACCCGCCCCCGCAATCCACGTCCGTCTCGCTGCCGTCCTGGAAGCCGTTCGCGCAGCTCCGCACGCAGACGCCACGCCGGCGGAGGGAAGCGAAATCGAGCCGTACGTGCGCCCCGCCGTGGGTTCGGCTACGGTGGCCGCCATGGCGCGGATCGAGAAGATCGCGGAGGAGATCGGCATCCCGTCCATCCGCCGACACATCTTCCTCTGCTGCGACCAGACCAAACCGAAGTGTTGCCACAAGGACGCCGGCCTCGCGTCGTGGGAGTTCCTGAAGAGCCGGCTGAAGGCGCTCGGCCTCGTCGGCACGGGGGGTGTCTTCCGCACGAAGGCGAACTGCCTGCAGGTGTGCCAGGACGGACCGATCGCCGTCGTCTATCCGGAGGGCACCTGGTACCGATCGTGCACCCCCGAGGTGCTCGAGCGCATCATCCAGGAGCATCTGATCGGCGGGCGTCCGGTCGAGGAGTACGCGTTCGCGCGGCGCCGCCTCCCGGAGCCGCCGCCGCGCTGAACCGCGGCGCGCGAGCGCGATCGACGCCGTATCCGCGCTCCCCGCGGATCACCGGATCGCGTCCCGCGATCCTCCCGGCTTTCGCTTTGGATCCGGCTGCGCTACCAGAGTCCTCGGGTCGATGCGCGACACCGTCTTCATCCACACCAACCGCAAGCAGCGCCTCGGCGCCCTGGTGTCGGCGTACTCGCTGAAGGCGCGTTCCGCGACCCCCGACGCGTTCGACGTCCGCATCATCTGGACCGACGATTATCCCTTCCTCAAGGAGCGCGACGGTCAGGCGTACCTCCGCGACGGCCGCAAGGTGCTCTGGACGGAAGACGACCTGCAGTCCTTCCCGCCGCTCCGCTTCGAGCCGCCGTGCCTCATGGGCTACGAGGGCCGCGCGGTCGTCGTGGATCCCGATGTGTTCGCGGTCGGCGACATCGTCGATCTGCTGCGGCGCGACATGCGCGGGCACGGCGTACTCGCCAAGCGCATGCCCGCGGGCGGGCGGAAGCCCGGGCACTGGGCGTCGAGCGTGATGCTCCTCGACTGCGCCCGGCTCCGCCACTGGAACGCCGAGCAGGACTTCGCGAAGCTCTTCACGTTCGAGCGCGATTACGACCGGTGGATGTGGCTCCTGCTCGAGCCGCCCGGCCTGGTCGGCGAGCTCGAGGAGCAGTGGAACCACTTCGACACGCTCGACGCGACGACGAAGCTGATCCACAACACGCACCGCCGCACCCAGCCCTGGAAGACCGGGCTCCCCGCCGACTTCACGCCGCGCGGCCGCCACATCGACGCGCACGCGCGATCGTTCTTCACCCGCGCCCTGGCGCGCCTGCGCGGCGAGCACGGGGGCCCGCGCGGCACGTACAAGGCGCATCCCGATCCCGCGCAGGAGCGTTTCTTCTTCGGCCTGCTCCGCGAGGCGCTCGCCGCGGGCGCGTTCCCGTTGTCCGTCGTGGAGGAGGAGATCACGCGCCGCCACGTCCGACCCGATGCGCTCGCGCTCGTGAGCGCCGCCGGCGCGACGGCCGTGTCCGCCTAGGAATGTTCTTGGCGCGCCCGTGAATTTTCCGGACCCGGGGGCCGCGGCTCAACCTCCGGTCGGCGGACGCCAGGTCGCGGGCGGCACCCAACCCGCGCGGCGCCGCACGAGCTCGGGCAGCACCACCGTCGACCAGCGCGAAAGCGCGACGGTCGCGAGTTCGTCGCTCCGGAACCAGCGGCCTTCGACGACCTCGTCGCCGTCGGGACGGAGCGTGCCGCCCGCCCGGCGGCACTCGTACGCCGTGATCACGTAGGCGACGACGTCGCCGTTCGCGTACGTCACGCGGAACTCCGGACCGCCGAACGTCCCGAGACAACGCGTCGGCTCGACGAGGAGGCCGAGCTCCTCCCACACCTCGCGGACGACCGCGTCCTGCGGTGCCTCGTCGGGATCGACTGCGCCGCCCGGTGTGCCCCACACGTCGCCGTTCGCGTGCCGCGCGAGGAGTACGCGCCCGGCGTCGTCGAAGACGACCGCCGTAACCGACGGCATCAACACGAGCGCGCTTCCGACCCGCTGGCGGAGGCTCCGAAGGTACGCCGAGATCGGCATCCCGCGTGACGCCGGTCAGCTCGCCCGCGCCAGGAGCAGTCGCATCGGCAGCAGCTCGCGCGTGACCGGGTTCACCATGAGGCCGAGGCTCTCGAGCGTGAACACGCCGAGGAGCGGCGTCGCCCCCTCCGGTGCGAACACCACCTGAGAAACACGCGCCCGCTTCTCGACGACGAAGCGCGCTTCCCCGACGTCGTACTGGACACAGGTTCCGTCCGCGAGCGTGAAGTTCTGGCGCTCGAGCCGGCGGATCGCCAGCGCTTCCAGAACGCTCGCCGGAACGACGCTGAAGATCGCTCCCGTGTCGACCAGGAACTCGATCTCACGCGGCGGGAGATCCGGCCGCTCGGGGTTCGCGATCGCTGCCCTGGTGAAGACGACGCCCACGACTCCCACCTTATGCCGTCCGGGAGCTTCCATCGACCAAAATCCTACCGCGTTCCCGCATCGATGACGAGCACGCGTGCGGATTCACTCCGCGAAGAGCGCGCGCACGCGGGCGACGGCTCGGGCCGTCTCGTCGAGGGGCGGCGGCGGCGCCGCCGCGAAGGCCCGGCCGAGCGGCAGGGCGCGGTTGGCAGCGACGAGCGCGGTGTGGAACCTCTTCAGATCGCGTGGATACCGGACCCAGCCACGCGCTGGCACGGCGGCGGCGAGCCGCGCGGCGCGCCCGCCGAGGAGGCCGGGGTGCTGCGTCGGGGCGAGCACGATGCGGCGAAACAAGTTCTTCACGCGCGCCTTCAGCGAGCGGCGCTCGGGGAGCTCGACGTACCAGACGCGCCGCCCGGTGCCACACGCCTCGGTCAACATCGACGCGCTGTCCCCGGTCACGATGAAGGCGTCGGCGAGACCGAGATAGGCGAGATACGGATTCGGCCCGCCCGCGGCGCTCCACTCGTGCGCGTACGCCGGCACGTCGATCGCATCGAGGAGCGCGCGCGCCGCGTCCTCCGGCGTCCGGCGACTGGTGCTCACCAGCAGCGCGCCGCCCTCCGCGCGCGCGAGCGCGTTCGCCTGGTCGGCGAGACGGCGCGCGGCCGCGGCGTCGAACACGAAGGGTTTCGCGCTGCCGCCGATGAGGAGCGCGAACCACGGCCGCGGCAGACGCTCGAAGCGGGGGGCCCATTCGGCGCCGGCGCGCGCCCAGGCCTCGTGATCGGGCCGGTGTAGCGGCAACGAGAGGTGCAGCACGTTCGGCCGATCGGGCAGGCGATACTGCGGCGTCGTGATCACGAGGTCGAAACCGTCGAGATCGGCGCGCGGCCGACCGAGCTGCACGAGCCGCGTCGTGGGCCCCGCCGCGTGGCGGATGTCCCACGCGACGCCGACGCTCCGCCGCCCGCAGCCGATCACCAGGTCGGGCCACGGCGGCGCGAGCGGGTCCGAGCGTTCGCGATCGAGCGGGAAGCGATCGACCCGCGCGCCCGCCAGGCGGTCGGCGAGCGAGCGCCTCGGCGTCGGCAGGTACTGCAGCCGCTTCACCTCGGCCGGCCAGCCGAGCGCCGCGGCGAGTGAGAACGACTGCGCGTCGTCGCCCGGCTTGTCGCCGGCCAGCACCCAGATGCGGCGCTCGGGCGACGCCACGCGCGCCTGGCTCACGACGACACGGCGGGACGCTTGCGGCAGACGACGAGGCAAGGCTGCAGCCAGATCTCCCCCGGGAGGTCGTCCGTCACCAGCGTCGGCTCGAGACCGTGCCGCGGCAGCTCGTCGATGCGGCCGCGGAAATGGTCGCGCGCGAGGAGATAGTCGCGCCGCAGGCCGCGATCGTTGCAGTCCCAGAAGGGCTCCAGCATGAGCGTGTGGTGCGCGGCGACCCGGGCCATCTCGCCGAGCGCCCGACCGCGAATCTCCTCCATCTGCTCGAGGGCGAGCGAGGAGTAGACGAGATCGAAGGCGTCGGCGGCGAACGGCAGCTCGGCGGCGCTGCCGCGCCGGAAGTCGACGCGCCGGTGCGCGGCCGAGTCGAAGAGCGGCTCGGGGGCGAAGCGTCGCAGCACCGCCGGCAGCTCCGTCTCCTCCTGCACGGCGCGCGCCGTCGCGACGCCGCCGTCGGTGAGCTCGACGCCGGCGAAACGCGTCGCGGGGAAGCGACAGGCGAGCACCAGGAGATTCAACCCGTTGCCGCAGCCGACCTCGAGCACGCTCGCCGGCCGGAGCAGCGCCACCGCCCGCATCAGCACCAGCAGGCGGGCGCGGGCTCCGGCCGCGCTCGTCGCGAACATGACTTCATCGCCGTACTGCCACGCGGCGCCCGCCCGGGGCCGAGGGTCCATCTCGTACGGGGCGAGGCGCTTGCGGGCCCAGGCCTGGTCATACTCGGACGCGATGTGCCCCTGGTCGCGCCGCTTGCCGCGTCCGAGCCATCCGAACCAACGCCGCTGCCGCAGTCGCCGCCGCGCCTTCGCGTGCTTGCGGGCCACCTCGGCCGTCCAGCGCGGGTCCGTCGGCGCGAGGCGGCAAGCGACGAACGGGTCCATCGTGGCGAGCAGCGCGGCCCGGTCGAGGCCGAGCCCGGCGGCGTCGATCGCGGTGAAGGTCGGCGGCACGGCGCGCCGATGATGGCGAAGCCCCGCCACGCCTGCAACCGGAAACGCCTCCGCTTGCGGACGCGCGAGCGAGCCGTTAACGAGGCCGCGTGCTCACCCCGCTGCGCATCGCGGCCTCCTCGAGCGTCGACATCGTGAAGGCTCTCGGGCGCCTGCCCGGCGCCGGCAGGAAGGGCAAGAAACGGGTGAAGAAGGCCTTCAACGGCGTCTACGCGCGCTGCGAGGATGCGGGACTCCTCCCGCGCCTCCCCGACTACCTCGAGGACTACGCGCGGGAGTACCCGGAGCTGCTCGCCCTCGAAGGGGCCTACGCCGACATCCGCGGCGAGTGCGAGCGCTTGCTCGCGTTCCGCGCGCGCATCACCGACATGTCGAAGCTCGGCGGGCAGTACACCGAACGCGGCATCCACACCATCCGGTGGAAGGCGTTCATGCTGAAGTCCGGCACCTTCATCGAGGAGAACTGCGCGCTCGCGCCGAGGACGGCCGCGGTGCTCCGCCCGCTCGGCGACGTCTACAACGCGTTCTTCTCGATCCTCGAGCCGCACCAGTACGTGACCCCGCACTGGGGGTACTACAAGGGCTTCGTCCGCTATCACCTCGGCGTCGTGATTCCGAACGACAATGCCGACCGCAAGTGCTGGCTGCGCGTCAATGTCGACCCGGCGGACAACGCGCTCCGCGACAAGTCCCTGATCGAGCGCACGCGGAAGTTCCACTGGCGGAACGGCCGCGGCGTGATCTTCGACGACACCAACCTCCACGACGCCGCCAACGAGAGCGACGAGGTGCGGGTCGTGCTCTGGCTCGACGTCGCGCGGAGACTGCCGCGCGCCCTCGACCTCTACAACCGCGCGCTCCTGAAGGCGGTGTACTACGAGCCGTCGGTGCGGAAGTTCCGCGAGAACGCGATCGTGCGGCTGCCGGACACGGCGCGCGCGTAGCTCTGCGCCGCGTCCCTTCGCCGTCATTCCGGAGCCTTCGCATTCCCCGCCGGGGCGCGGGGGCGCCGCGGGCGGCCTTCAGCCGCGCGCGGCGTCGCGCCGTCCGGCGAGTGCGCCACGCACGAGGACGATGCGCCCATCGTCGACGCGATAGACGAGGTCGGCGACGTCGATCAGGTGGCCGTGGTGGCAGATCGCGACCAGGGTCACCGCGCCGCGCAGCGCGCGCAGCGTCGCGCAGATCTCGCGCTCGGTCGCCGGGTCGAGCGCCGTCGTCGCTTCGTCCAGCACGAGAAGCGTCGGCTTCCGCACGAGCGCGCGGGCGAGCGCGAGCCGCTGCCGCTGCCCTCCGGAGAGCCGGAGCCCTCGCTCTCCGACGATCGTGTCGACGCCGTCCGGCAACGCCGCGACGAACTCGCTCGCCCCCGCGGCGCAGAGCGCCTCGTGCACGTCGGCGGGCGGCACCGACGGATCGCCGAGCGTCACGTTCTGCGCGACGCTTTGGTGCAGCATGAGTGTCTCCTGCGGAACGTAGCCGATCTGCGTGCGCCAGTCGTGCGCCGCGATCTCGCGCAACGGTACGTCGTCGACCCGCACCTCGCCCGCCTGCGGCTGCAACAGCCCGACGATCAGGTCGACGAGCGTCGTCTTGCCGGACCCGGACGGACCCGTGACGACCGTGAGCGACCCGGCGGGAATCACCATGTCCGCGCCGCGCAGGACCGGCGCCGCGTCGTGCGCGAAGGAGACCTGCTCGATGCGGATCTCGCGCGTGAAGCGCGCCGGATGCGTTCCCGTCCCCACCTCGACCGCGCCGCGCGCCTCGCGGATCAGGTCCTCGACCGCCCAGTACGCGCTCTCCTTCACGGCGAGACGTTGCATGCTCTTCTGCACCTTGCCGAGATCGCCGACGATGCGGGCGCAGAGAAACACCAGGATCACCACGTCGGCAAACGGCATCGCCAGCATCCCGAGCCCGACGTAGAGCGCGACCGCCAGGAAGACCATGATGAGCGGATCCTGGAACGCTTCGAGGTAGGCGCGCGCCATGACCTCGCGCTCGAGCGAGTGGTTGAGGCGCCGCGTCTCCCCCTCCAGCACGGGCGCGATCAGCGGCTCGCGCGCCATCGCCTTAAGCGGCTTCACCGCCTGCAGCGTGTCCGTGAGGCGGGCCAGCAGCTGGCGGATGCGCACGGTCTGACGCCGCCCGGATTTCCGCGATGCCCGCACCAGGCGGTTCAAGAGCGCGGTGATGACGGACCCGACGACGAGCGCCCCGAGCGTCGCCCGCCACGACACGAGGCAGGAGATGGCGGCGAAGACGAGGCACTGGGCGAGCAGCGCCCAGACCGTCGTCGCGTGCAGGTACGCGTCGGCAGCCGCCTGCGCCTCCATCGCGACCGAGTTGGCGATCGCGCCGACCGACTTGTGCACGAAGTAGGCCCAGCGCGTCCGCAGGAGCGCCTCGATGAGCTGCAGGCGCAGCGTGGTAGCGACGTGCGCGACCGCGTAGCCGACCTGCCGGTTCGCGAGCAGCACGAGGCCGGCCTTGAGCGCGATGCCGGCGAACACGATGGCGAAGAGCGTCGTCGTGGTCGGCGCGAGGCCGACGGCGGCGAGCGCCGTGTCGAGTCCGCGTTCGAGCGCGGTACTGCTCGCGGCGGCGCTCGCCGGGGCGCGGGTCGCGACGCGGATCACCGGCAGCAGGCTCGAGATCCCGACGCCCTCGGCGAGTCCCGCGCACACCAGGCAGATCAGGGTGAGAAGCGTCCGCTGCGGATACCGGCGAACGATCAGCAGCAACAGCTTCATCCGGAGCCGCTTGTATCAAGGGTCGGGGCGCAGTGGTAACCGCGTTCTGCGCGCTCTTGCTTGACCCTTCGCGGGGCGTGCCATATGCCGCTCGTCGCGTGAAACACGGTACGAGGGCGGCGGGACCGATCCCGGAGGCGGTCGGAGGGCGGACGCGCGGAGAGCGGGCGCCGGCGCCCGTCGAGGTCCGGCCGGTCCGATCGCGCGCCGAGCGCCGCGATTTCGTGGAGTTCCCGTACGCCGTCTACGCCGCGGATCCCGCCTGGGTGCCGCCGCTCCGCAGCGAGCAACGCCACAATTTCTCGCCGAAGAGCGCGTTCTTCCAGCACGCGCAGGTGCAGACCTTCGTCGCGTATCGCGACGGTCGGCCGGTCGGCCGGATCGCCGCGCAGGTCGACGCGCTCCGCATCGAGCGCTACGGGGACGCGACCGGCCACTTCGGCGCGCTCGAGGCGATCGACGATCAGCCCGTGTTCGACGCGCTCCTCGGCGCCGCCGAGGAGTGGCTGCGCGCGCAGGGCATGCGGCGCGTCCTCGGCCCGTTCAATCTCTCGATCAACGGCGACATCGGCATCCTGATCGACGGCTTCGAGCACCCGCCGGTCTTCCTGACCGGCCACGGGCGTCCCTACTACGACGCGCGCGTGCAGCGGCTCGGCTACCACAAGGCCAAGGACGTGGTGGCGTACACGCTCGAGGCCAGCAGCGCGCCGCCGCGCACGATGGTCGAGGCCGCGCGGCGCGCGCGCGAGGACGCCCGGGTGACGATCCGCCCGGTCGACAAGTCGCGTCTCGGCGCCGAGGCGGCCGTGATCAGCGAGATCTTCTGCGACGCGTGGGAGCGCAACTGGAGCTTCGTGCCGTTCACCGAAGCCGAGTTCGCTGAGCTGGCGAGCGCCCTCAAATACCTCGTTCCGCGCGACTTCGTGCAATTCGCGGAGGTCGACGGCGAGCCCGCGGCCATGCTCGTCATCGTGCCGAATCTGAACGAGCTCATCGGCGACCTCGACGGACGCCTCCTGCCCTTCGGCTGGGCCAAGCTCCTCTGGCGCTGGCGCACCCGGCCCACCCGGTCCGCACGGGTCGCCCTCATGGGCGTCCGTCAGAAGTTCCAGGCCAGCTCGCTCGCGATGGCGCTCGTCTTCGGCCTGATCGAAGCGGTGCGGGTATCACCGGCCGTACGCGACATGCAGCACCTGGAGATGGGCTGGGTGCTGGAGGACAACTTCCCGCTGCTCCGCGTGATGCGCCTCCTCGGCGGCCGCCAGTACAAGACCTACCGCGTCTACGAGAAGCCGCTCCCCTGAACACGCCGCCGACCCCGTTCACCGCCCTCGTGATGGCGGGTAGCCGCGACGGCGCCGACCCGCTCGCGAGCGCGACCGGGGTCGCGCACAAAGCCCTCGCGCCCGTCGAGGGGATCCCGATGCTGGATCGCGTGCTCGCGACGCTGCGCGCGAGCCGCTGGATCGGGCGCGTCGTGGTGTGCGGGCTCGATCCGGCGCTCGCCGCACACGGCGGCGGCGGGGCGGCCGTGGAGATCGTCCGCGGCGAGCGGACGCCGAGCGCCAGCGCCGCCCTCGCGATCGAGCAACTCGGCCTCGCACCACCGGTCCTGATCACGACGGCCGACCATCCCCTCCTGTCCACAGCGACCCTCGACGCCTTCTGCGAACGCGCGATCGCGATCAATGCCGACGCCACCTTCGGGCTCGTACCCATCGGCCTCGTACACGCGGCGTTCCCCGGCATCCGCCGCACGGCGTTCCGCTTCCGCGACGGCGGATTCTGCGGGTGCAACCTCTATGGCCTCCTCACGAAGAAGGGCTATGCGGCTCTCCGCGAGTGGACCCGGGTCGAAGGCGAGCGCAAGCGTCCGTGGCGCATGCTGCGCATCCTCGGCTACGGCACGCTCCTCCGGTTCGCGCTGGGGCGGCTCTCCCTGGCCGACCTCACCGGGGCGGTGTTCGCCCGGACCGGACTCTCGGTGCGGCCGGTCCTACTGACCGACCCCGCGGCGGGTTTCGACATCGACACCCCCGAACAACGCCTCGCCGCCGAAGCGTTCCTGCGATCGAAGGCGGGCTGACAGGCGCGCGCGTCCGGCGCTACACCGCTGAGCGCAGCACCTCGGGCTCGGACGGGGTCGCCGCGTCGCTGCCGCGCTCGCGCGTGATGCGGGCGAAGAGATCGAGCTCCGGGTCGAAGATCCACCGCAGCAGGACACGGGTCAGCGATCGGTGCGCGTACAGCGGCTCGTAGAACTCGGGCGCGAGCTTCTTCAGCTTCGGCAGGTGCACCCACGGCACCCGCGCCAGATCGTGGTGCTCGTTGTGGTAGCCGATGTTGAAGGACACCAGGTTCAGGATCCCGTAGTACGAATACGTCTCCTGGCCCGGCACCACGGTGTAGTGCTCCTGGATCCAGCGGGCGCCGAGCGGATGGAGCCCGATGCCGACGAACGTCGAAAGCAATACGTAGGCGAGCCCCGCGGCACCGCACCATTGCCAGATCAGGTAATCGGTCGCGGCCACCAGCGCGACGTTCACGAAGAGCCACGGATCGGCCAACCGGCCACGGATGCGCAGCGGCCGGATGACCTCGATCCCGGCGAAGACGAGGAGCCAGAGAGCCTTCCGCAGCGGCGAGTTGCCGACCAGGCGGGCCTCCCAGCGATAGGCGAGGTCGGCGTCGTAGTCGTACTCGTCGAGGCGCCAGTGGTGCAGGTTATGGTAGGTCCGGAACGACATCGCGCTCGGAAACCCCTGCCCGACGTTGCAGAGCAGACCCATCAGCCGGTTCGCCCACGAGCCCTGTAAGATCAGGTCGTGGCTCGCGTCATGGATGAGCACGAAGAGCGCATGACTGGCGAACGCACCGACCAGATACGCCGTCGCGACGATCACGAGCCAATGGGCGTCGCGGAGCGCGTAGGCGATCGACAGCTGACCGGCGACGACCGCCGCGACGCAGAGCGCCGAGGGCGGGTACGGTCCGATGAGCTCTCGGACGTCGGGGTGGCTCTTGAGAAGCTCTTTGGCGCGGTCGATGTGCGGATTGCGCCCCGCGCTGACGGTGTAATCGGCGCGCACGCGCTTCTACCGCTCCCCGTCCGAGGGAAGCGCCTGGCGCGCCGCTCCCCCCTCGTCCCGCGCGCCCCTACCGACGTCGACTCGGGCCCAGCGCGCGGCCGCAAGCGGCGCGTCGCCGAGCGCGCTCACGAGCGCGCGGGCACGGGGCACGTCCTGCAGGTAGTCGATCTCCGCGAAGCGAGCGTCACCGATGCCTACCGCCTGGACCTGGCCTCGTCCGGCAAGCAGGTTGACGGCCGAAAGGTACCAGCGCCGCGAGCCCTCCGGCTCGCGCAGGATCTCGTCGAGCGCTTGCGTGAACAGCGCCGGGCCGCGTCCGCGGTACAACGAGAATCCGATGGCTTCGCCGTGGCTTACGTCCGCCGTGAGATCCTTGCCGACGCGCGTGACCCGGGTGCCGGCGCGCGAGACCTTCATGTCGTCGGCGTCATAGGAAGGCTTCTCCGCGACCGCCATCGCGACCGGCGTGGCGGCGCTCGCGAGCAGCCGCTCGACCACCGTCCTCTCGGCGAGCGTGTCGCCGTTCACCAGCAGGAAATCCTCGGCCATCTCCGGGCTTGCGACGGCGCAGCTGACGAGATTGTCGGCCCGGTCGTACAGCTCGTTGAAGAGGGTCCGGGCATGCATGCCGGGCGGCGTGATCTGCCGCAGCCGGCGCTCGACCTCCGCCGCGCCGAATCCCGTGACCACGACCACGTGGTGGACACCCGCGCTCGCCAGCATTCGGAGCTGCCACTCGAGCACCGTGCGCCCGCCGATACGGATCAGGCACTTGGGGAGATTCGTCGTCAGCGGCAGCAAACGCCGGCCCTGACCCGCGCTGAGAATGATCCCCTTCAATCCCCCGTCCTTGAATCGACCCGTTGACCCGCCAGCGCCGAAGTCATCGCGCGGTGAGCGCGACGCTCCGGTCGTGTGACAGACAAACGCCCCAGCGTCAAACGAAGCGACCGGGCGCTCCTGAACGATGCCCGACCGGCCCGGCGCGAACCGTCAGCGGAAGGCGCCGGCCCGGTAGAGGCGCCAGGCCTCGGCGCCGAGCGCGAGCAGCGGGTGGCGCCGTTGCCGCCAGTCGGTGGTGATGGCGACGCCCGAATGGCGCTGGATCTTCCACAGCACGTAGTCCACCCCACCCTCGAAGATCAGGCCGTTGCGCAGAATCCGTAGGAAAAACAAAACTTTCGCGTACAGCCGCCGGACGCGCCAGGCCCGGAGCGCGCGCCTCCTCTCGCCCGGAGAGAGCGCGACCGCGAAGGCGCCGGCCTCCACCGCGACCCGCCAGGGCAGGCTCGGCAGCGCAAGCGCTGTCGCGGCGGCGAACCGCGGCGCGTTGGCGGCCCAGAGCGCGTCGGCCGCACCGGGCCGCTCGGGCCGGACCTCGGCGCCGTAGGTCGCCTGCCAGGCCCGCGTCCAGAGCTCCCGCGCGTCGAACCGCGCGCCGGCGAAGGGCACGGCGAAGCGCACGAAGGTCCGGATCGCGCCCGCGAGCGCCTCGGCGACGACCGCGCGCGCCTCCGCGTCGGCGGCCCAAACGAGCGCGCAGGGCTGCGCGAAACGCGCCCAGAAGTACGGCTCCGCGGTGTGGAACGACGTCAATCGCGGCAGGTCGTCGAGGGCGAGGACCGCGTACTTGCAGCGCACCGGATGCCGCTCGCCCTGCGCTTCCATATAGAAGACGTTCGGCGGCAGCAGGCGATTGCCCATCGCGAGCGCCGGCTGTTGCGGATACGCGCTCGGATAGCTCGAGACCAGCGCGTAGAGATCGAGCAGGCCTTCGGCGTCGTCGCCGCGGCGAAGGTTCGAGCCGTACATCACGACCGCCCGGAGCGCGGCCCCGAACCGCGAACGCAGCCGATCGGCTAGAAGGTGGGCACCCGCCGGAACCGTCGCGTCGAGCTCGCGCTCGACCATTTCCTCGAGCGTCGGGTGCGTCACGGGACCGCGCGCAGGAAGTAGGCCGCACGCCGCGCCGTCAACACGACGCGCCGCTCGCGTCCGGTCGGCGCGACGAGCTCCCCGTCCAGGGTGAATCCGCCGTCGAACCGGAGGTCGATCTCGTCGAGGTTGTGACTGAGATAGCCGAGCTCCGGCCGGAGCCAGGGACTCGGCCGTCCGCGGAGCGCGGGCAGGATCGCACGTGCGAGATGGCGCGGCCGCTCGCGCATGGCGCTGAAGCGCAGCGGCCCCGGGCCCGTCCCCCAGTACGGGCGCACACCGAGGAACTGCCGATCCATGGTCGAGGTGAGGATGCCGAAGTAGCGCGTCGGCGGGAGCGCCCGCCCGTCGAGGCGGACGTCGGCGGTGAGCGGAGGGAACATCGTGGCCGCACGACCGGTGAGCACGCGGGCGAGGAAGGTCGCCAGCGCGACGCCGCCGCCGAGCTGGCCGCGGACGCCGTGGCTCTCGAGCTGACTGCGCGCGAAGACGATGCCGTCGTACACGGCGCCGGCGCCGAACATCATCGCGAACTGCGGGCCGTCGGGAAGCTCCGCGCGCACCACGGGATGGCGCTCGACGCGGCCGGGAAGCACTCCGCTCGCCGACGCGGCGAGCAGCCGCGCCAGCGCCGCCACCGGCTTGGACCCGTAGCCGACGTTGCGCGCGGTCGAGTTGGTCGTGCCGCCCGGCAGCACCGCGAGAACCGGCAGGCGATCGAGCGGAGCGCGCAGCAGGGCGGTGAGCACCGCCTGCACCGACCCGTCGCCCCCGTTCACGACCACGATCTCGGTGTCGTCGTCCAGCGCGGCGCGCGTCGCGTCGCCGAGGCCCTGGAAGGACGGCTCGGCGTAGTGTCGAACTCCCGTATGGTCGGCCAGCAGCCGCGCGATCTTGCCGAGCAGTCCGTGGCGGGCGTTCCGGCCGCTCGTCGGATTGCTGAGGATCGCCACCCGCAGCGGGTGGCGACGCGGCCGCTCGCCGTGACCGTCCGACGCGTCGAGACGGTGCGGCTGCGGGTCGACGTCGGCCGGAAGGGCCGGGTCGGCCGAAACCTCGAGGGCCTGCTGTGGTCCGCGCGGCGGCAACCCGTGCTTACTGCACGAGATGGCGCACGGCGGCAAGGTCCGCGACGAACGGCCTCGCCCAGGCCGGCACGACCTCGGCCTCGTTGCCGAGCTCCTCGATCCAGGGTCGGAGGGGCCCGGAGCGCCGCCGCACCTGCATTCCCTGCAGGCAGCGGATGCCGAGGACCACGGTCGAGAGCACGGTCCAGGCGGCGACGACGACGAGCCCGGTGTGCGGAACGCCGGCGAGCCACGAGGCCGTCAGGACGATCAGGTTCGGGTTCCGGCGGGCCATGACCAGGCGAAAGTACGAGTCGAACGGGCGCCAGGCGAAGAGCGAGCCGCCGCCCACCGCATGCTTGAAGAAGCTCTCGAAGAAGCGGCCGCCGACGTAGAAGGCGACGATCGCGATCAGCAGGGGAAGCACCGAGAGGACGTTCATCGGCCCGGTCACGCCGACCGCCCACGCGATGTACCAGATCGGCGGATGCACGGAGTCGATGGTGTGGTCGAAGTAGTGTCCGAACGGCGTCGACGTGACCGTGACGCGCGCGAGCTTGCCGTCCACCGTGTCGAGAAACGTCATGAGCCACGCAAGCGCGATCCCGGAGCCGAACCAGCCGAGCGCGAACAGCACGGTCACGCCCACGACGAGGAGGAAGCTCACCGAGGTGACCGCGTTCGGCGGGATGCCGCAGCGCGCGCACACCCGCACGACCGCGCGCGCCGGCGCCGGCCACAGCCACTTGGTCACGAGATCGGTGACGCCCTTGTAGGAGCCGTCGAAGAGATGCCGCTCGAGCGCGGCGGCGCGCTCGGAGCGCACGGGCAGCACGACCGGCGGCGCCGCCTTGTGGAGCTTGCGCACGAACGCCGTCGAGAAGTCCTCCGGGCTGCGCACGACGACGCTCGGAAGCGACGTCGGATCGGCCTCCCCCTCCACGATGGCGCGCGCCACGGCGGCATCCGGTGCGGGCACATGCACCGCGACCGCGCGCGCGCGCGCGTCGGAGGCGGTCAGGGCGACCCCCGGCTGGCGCAGCAGGTCGGCGAGCGTCCGGTCCTCGAAGAGATAGTCGCCGCGCAGCCACAGCACCGAGCTCGCGGACGCCTGCGGGCTCGCGTCACGCACCACCTGCGCCACACCCGCCGCGCGCAGCTGACGCGTCAGCCGCTCCGCGCCGTCGATGCCCCACAGGCGAACGTCGCCGCCGCCGACGATGCCGACGGCGGGCGCTCCTCCGGCCGTCATGCCAGCCCCGCGCGGCGGAAGAGCGCCGCGACGGCCACGCCCGCGACGAGCGCGGGCAGGAGCGCGATCGCGAGCGGCGACACGCCGGCGACGAGCCCGAGGTTGGTGAACAGCTCCCGCGCCATCTGGAACCCGATCCCGACGAGCGCGGCCACGAGCGCGCGCTCGCCGACGCGCACCGCGCGTCCACTCGCCATCACCATGGGAACCGCCAGGAGCACCATCACCCCCATGTACACCGGGGCGCTCACCCGCCGCCAGAAGGCGACCTCGTGCGCGAGGGGATTCTGCCGCTGCGCCCGCAGGGTCCGGATGGTGCGCACGAGTTCCGCGAGCGAGAGATCGCGCGGCTCGAGCCAGAGGGTCCGGAGCCGTTGCGGGTCGACGTCGACGCGCCACGGCTCGAACGCGGCGCCGCGGGTGGTCGCGACGTCGTCGTGGAACGTGCTCTCGCGGAGATCGCGGAGCCGCCATCCATCCGCCTCCGGCACGGCGGCGCGCGCGTACGTGAAACGCGAGAGGGCCCGGCCGCCCGCGAAGTCGAACTCGTAGACCTCGCCGAGGGAGCCGTCGGGATGGAGCGTTCCGACGTTCACGAACCGCGATCCGGCGCGCACCCAGAGTCCGGACGCGGTCGAGAGCGCGCGCCCGCCCGAGAGCACGAGCGCGCGCTGTGCATGCGCCCGCTGGCTGAGCGGTACCGCGACGAGCTCGCCCAGGACTGCGCCGCCGATCGCCAGGACGACCGCCGCACCCAAGACCGCGCGCGCGATACGCAGCGGCGACCATCCCGCGGCCTGCATCGCGACGATCTCGCGGTCGCTCGCAAGCCGCCCGAGACCCAGAACCGCCCCGAGCAGCGCGGCGGCCGGAAAGAGCCCGTAGGCCTCGCTCGGAAGCGTGAGGGCGACGAAGCCGAGCACGCGCCCGACCGTCCATCCGCCGCCGACCGCACGCAGCCCCTCGGTGAGGTTCAGCACGGTGAAGACGGCCAGGAGCCCCCCGAGCGCCTCGCCGAAGCTGCGCGCGACCGTGAAACCGACGTGGCGATCGAGAAGCCTCATGCCGCCGCGCGGCGCTGACGCCAGGCGAGCGCGAGCACCACGGCGAGACAGGCGCCGTGCACGACCCAGAGCCCGCCTGCCGCAGGCACGAGACCGTTGGCGATCCAGCCCTTCGCGGTCCCGAGCAGCGTCCGGTACGCCACGTACGCCAACGCCGCCGCGACGATCCGCACCGCCCTGCCCGAGCGCGGGTCGAAGCGCCCGAGCGGAATCGCGAGCAGGCAGAGGAGCACGGTCGCGATCGGCATGGCGATGCGCCACTGGATCTCGGCGACGGACTCCGGATCGCCGGCGGCGACGAGCTCTCGCCAGGTGAGGCTCTTCTCGGCATCGCCCTCGGGCGGGGGCAGCGGAACCTGCATCGCGAGGCGCTCGAACTGCGTGACGGTCTGCTTGCCGCCCTCGACGCTGAGATCGTACTGGTAGCCCTCTTCGAGGATGAGCGTGCGGACGCCCCGCCCCGTGTCGCGCGTCTCGATCGCGCGGGCCGCGGAGAAGACCGCGAGTCCGTTCGCGTCGCGCCGCTGCACGAACACGTCCTCGAGGTAGCCCGGATCGGTCGCCGACCGCGCGCCGGCGAACACCACCTCGCGCGCCGCCGAGCGGAGCTCGTAGAAGACCCCCGGCGTCAGGTCGTCGAGGCCCGACGCGGCGATGGCCCGGTCACGGATCTCGGCATAGCGGGCCGCCGCCCACGGCCGTCCCGAAAAGGCGAGCACGCCGACGGCGAGCGCGGCGCAGAGCGCGCAGCCGAGGACCGCGCGCTCGAGACGTCCGGGTCCGACCCCGGTCGCCGCCAGGGCGATCAGCTCCCGGTCGCGCGAGAGGCGATTCATGGCGAGCAGCACGCCGAGATATGCGACCGCCGGCAGCAACGAGGGCAGCGCCATCACCGTGCGGAGCCCGAGGAGCAACGCCAGGACGCCGCCGGGCAAGCCGCCTACGGCGGCATCGGAGAGCAGCGCGCTTCCCCGCGTGACGAGGAAGATCCCGAGCACGACCGCGAAGCCGCCGAACGCGTGCGACGTCACCTCGCGCGCCACGTATCGGTCGAGGAGCGGCGGAAAGCCGATGACGGCGGCAGTGCGCAAGCCGGTTCGCATCGCACGCACCCCGCGGAGCGTCAAGGCGACGGCGCGGCGGACAATGGGATACGGTCGCGCCCACGATGCGGGTGTTCGTGACCGGCGCGACCGGCTTCGTCGGGGTCCACCTCGTCCCCGCCCTGCGCGCGCGCGGCCACGAGGTCGCCTGCCTCGTGCGCGACGCGCGCAAGGCCCGCGCGCGCTTCGGCGACGCGCCGCCGACGATCGTCGGCGGCGACCTCGGCGATCGCGCGGCGCTCGCCCGCGGCGTCGCCGCGACCGACGCCGTCGTACATCTCGCGGGGCTCGTGGCGGCGCGGAGCCGCGCCGACCTCTTCGCCGTGAACGCCGCCGGCACGCGCGCGCTCGCGGACGCGGTGCGCGCGCGGCCGGGCGTGCGCGCCTTCGTGCACGTGAGCAGCCTCGCGGCCGCCGGTCCCGCGCTCCCCGGCCGCGCGCCGACGGGCGACGAGCCGCCGCACCCGGTCAGCGACTACGGCCGGAGCAAGCTCGCCGGCGAAGCGGCCGTGCGCGAACTCGCCGTCCCCTGGACGATCCTCCGACCGCCGGCGGTCTACGGCCCGCACGACCGGGAGTTCCTCCGTCTCTTCCGCATCGCCCGCCGCGGCGTGGCGCCGATGTTCGGCGACGGCGCGCAACGGCTCGCGCTCGTGTACGCCGCCGACCTCGCCGACGCGATCGTCTCCTGCATCGAGCGGCCGCCGCCGCCGGGCATCTACTATCCCGCCCACCCGGCGCCGACCACCGCGCGCGCGCTGGTGGAGGCGATCGGCGTCGCGCTCGGCCGTCCGGTCCGCGTCGTCCCCCTGCCGCGCGCGATCGTCCGGCCGCTCTTCTGGGTGACCGGGACGAGCGCGCGGCTCGCGCGCCGCGCGACGCTCCTCTCGCGCGACAAAGCCAACGAGATCCTCGCCGACGCGTGGCTCTGCTCACCGGCCGCGCTGGAGGCGGCGACGGGGTGGTGCGCGGCGACCGACCTCGCGACCGGCCTCTCCCAGACCGCCGCGTGGTATCGACGGAGCGGCTGGCTCTGACCGCGCCCGCAGCGAGCGCGCCGCCGGCGCGCGCTACGCGGCCGGCTGGGCCGACTTCGCCTGGTCGGGCATGAACCACGACCAGTCCTCGTGGTCCGCCGTCGGCAGGTTGTCCGGATCGAACTCCGGGATGTCGTAGCGCTTGCGAACCTGCGCGAAGGCGTCGAGCGCGTGGTCGAGGTGCGCGCGCGTGTGGGTCGGCATGACGCTGGTGCGGATGAGCGACTGGCCGTACGGAACGACCGGATACGGCACCGGGATGGCGAAGACCCCGAGGTCGAGGAGATCGCGCGCCACGCGGAACGCGAGCGACTCGGAGCCGATCATCGCCGGCACGATCGGCGTGGTCGATCCCATCGTGTAGTAGCCGATCGCGTCGAGACCCTCGCGCCAGTACCGGGCATTCGCCCACACGCGCGTGCGCAGCGCGCTCGCCTCGTCCCGCATGACGCCGAGGGCCGCGAGCGCGGCCGCGACCGAGGCCGGCGGCAGTCCGGCGGTGAAGATGAGCGAGCGCGTCTTGTGGCGCAGCCAGTCGATCACGCGCTTCTCGCCGCACACGAAGCCGCCGAGGCTCGCGAGCGACTTGCTGAAGGTGCCGAACAGGAGATCGACGGCGTCGCGCACCCCCTGGTCGTAGACGGCTCCGCGGCCGTCGGCGCCGAGCACGCCGATGCCGTGCGCGTCGTCGACGTAGAGCTTGAACCGGTAGCGGCGCTTGAGCTCGGCGAGGCGTCGGAGGTCCATCACCCGCCCGGTCATGGAGAAGACGGCGTCGCAGACCACGAGCGCGTGCGGCCAATCGTCGCCGCCCGCCGCCAGCTGACGCTCGAGGTCGGCGAGATCACCGAAGAGCCGCACCTCGCCGCGAGCGAGACGGGTGCCGTCGATCAGGCTCGCGTGGTTCTCGCGCTCGGAAAAGATCACCGTGCCGGGAATCGATCCGAGGGCCGCGATCACGCCGACGTTGGCCAGGAAGCCCGACGCGAATACGAGGGCCTCCTCGTAACCGAACATGCCCGCGAGCTGGCGTTCGAGTTCGTCGTGCAGGTCGAGGTTGCCGTTCAGGAAGCGCGAGCCGGTGCAGCCGGTTCCGTACTGATCGATCGCCTGCTTGGCGGCCTCACGCACCCGCGGATGATGGGTCAGCCCGAGGTAGTTGTTGGATCCCATCATCACCACCTCCTTGTCCTGGTAGGTGACGACGGGTCCTTCCGAACCCTCTAGCGGCAGGAAGAACGGGTAGATGCCGGCGGCCCGCGCGAAGACCGGTTCGTGATAGTCGTAGCAGGTCTGAAAAAGATCCATGGCGTCCCCCGCCTCCCTCCGGATGACCCGGCGCATCATCTGTAGGGAGGATGCGCCCGAGAATCAAACGAAATTACGTACGGCGCTCGCCGCGGGGGGGCCGAGGGGTCGCCGACGGCCCCTTCCCACCTGGCCACGCCCGAGAAGCGCGACCGTCCGGCACGGCGGCGTGCCGCGACCGTCAGCCCGAATCGGGACGCAGCACGGCGGCGCCCTCCACGCGACCTCCCCGGAGATCCGCGAGCGCGCGGTTCGCGTCGGCGAGCGGATACTCGACGATCGACGTCGCGAGCGGCAGTCTCGCCGCGAGGGCCAGGAACTCCTCGCCGTCCCGCCGCGTCAGGTTGGCGACCGAGCGCACGGAGCGCTCGCGCCAGAGGATCGCATAGGGAAACGAAGGAATGTCGCTCATGTGGATGCCGGCGCAGACCACCGTCCCACCCGGCGCCACGGCGCGGAGCGCCTGCGGCACGAGCGCGCCGACCGGCGCGTAGATGATCGCCGCATCGAGCGCCACCGGCGGCGGCGCGTCCGCATCGCCCGCCCACGTGACCCCGAGACGCTCCGCGAATCGGCGCGCGGCCGCGTCCCCGGGCCGCACGAACGCGTAGACGCGTCGTCCCTGGTGCCGCGCGATCTGCGCCACGATGTGCGCCGCCGCGCCGAACCCGTAGAGCCCGAGGTGCTCGCCCTCGCCCGCGAGCCGGAGCGAACGATAGCCGATGAGCCCGGCGCAGAGGAGCGGCGCCGCGTGGGCGTCGTCCGGTCCGCCGGCGAGCGCGAAGCAATAACGCTCGTCGACGCGCATCTCCTCCGCGTACCCGCCGTCGAGGGTGTAGCCCGTGAAGCGTGCCCGCTCGCAGAGATTCTCGCGGCCGTTCGCGCACGCGCGGCAGGCGCGGCAGGTCCAGCCGAGCCACGGCACGCCGACCCGGTCGCCCACGGAGAAGCGCGTCGCGGCGGCGCCGCGCCGCAGGACCCGCCCGACCACCTCGTGTCCGGGCACGACCGGCAACCGCGCGTCGGGCAGCTCGCCGTCGACGACGTGCAGGTCGGTCCGGCAGACGCCGCACGCCGCCACGGCGACCACGATCTCGTCGGGTCCCGGCTCGAGCGGAGCGAGGTCGACCGCGACGAGCGGCGTCCCGGGTCTCGCGAGGCGCATCGCGCGCACGATCGTCCGCTAGCACCGAGGCCTCCGATGGGAAAGCCCGCCGGCGGCGCGGAGCAGCGACGCCGATCCGCCGCTGGCGATGCGGAGCAGGATCGCCTCACGCACCCGTGGCGCGGGCGCGGCGGGCCATCACGAAGAGCGCGCCGAGCGCGACCGCTCCCGCGACGTTGCCGAGCGCGATGCACAGGAACACGGCCTGCTCGCCGAGCCCGAGGCGGACGGAGACGATCGCCGCCACCAGCACGGCGGCGATCCGCACGATCGACACCGCGAGCGGAAGCGTCGCCCGGCCGAGGCCCTGGAACGCAAACGCGACCACCATGCTGGCGCCGACGAAGGGATAGGTCGGCGCGATCGTCCGGAAGTACGCGCGCCCGACCGCGAGCACGCCGGGGTCGTCGCTGAACATGCCGAGCCAGAGCGCCGGCCGCCACCAGACGACGAGACCCGGCACGGCGAGGAGCAGCACGACGCTCGCGATACCGCGACCCACGAAGGCCCGGATGCGGTCCTCGCGGGTCGCGCCCGCCGCGAGGCCGACCAGGGTGAGCACCGCCACGCCGACGCCGTAGGCGAGCGCCATGAGCACGAAGTCGAGGCGCGTTCCGAGGCCGTATGCCGCGAGGTCGGACGCTCCGAGCCGCGCGACGACCCCCGTCAGCACCATCAGACCAATGTTGTTCACCGAGGTCGAGAGCGCCGCCGGAACGCCGACCCGCACGATCTCGCGTGTCGGCCCGAGCCCGGCGTGTCCGGACCGCAGCACGGGGCGCACCACGCCGCGGCCGCCGAACACCCAGGCGAGCCGCGGCCCGAGCGCGAGCGCCTGACACGCGAGCATCGCGAGCGCGCCGCCGATCAACCCCCAGCCGAAGCGGAACATGAAGAGCGGCGTGACGGCCATCTGCGCCACGAGCGAGGCGGACGCCCACGTCGCGGGCGTCCGCACGTTGCCCTCGGCGCGCATGACGCCGTCGAGCATCATGGCGAAGAACGTGATGACGACCCCGCCGAAGAGTACGCGGGCGAACGCCGTCGCGCCCTCGTGCACCGCGCTCGACGCGCCCATGAGGCGGAAGAGCGGACCCACGCCGAACCACGCGACGACGCCGAACCCGAGCCCGAGCGCCACCGCGAGCACGAGCGCCTGCCCGGCGAGCGCCGCGGCCTCGCCGCGCGCGCCGGCGCCGAGCGCGCGCGCGATCGCGGACGTCGCGCCGGCGCCGATGCCGCCGCCCATCGCGGTCACGGCGAGGAGCGACACCGGGAACACGAGCGACACGGCGCCGATCGCGTCCACGCCGAGGCGGCTCACGAAGTAGGTGTAGACGACGTTGGAGGTGGCCGAGACCGCCATCACGAGCGTCGTCGGCGCCGCGAGACGCGCCACCGCCGCAAGCGGCGGGACGTCGAGGAGCCGGGTCGGGTGCGCGCCGTCGTTCACGCCGGGGACATGCCTGGCGCGCCGACGTTTTGCACGTTTCGGAAGGACGGCCGCCGTCGCTTCCCACGGCTGCGAAAGACGCGCGATGCAACCCCCGGACAACCGCGAGCTTGGCGGCGTCGGATGCGCTGGCACGTCGCGTGGAATCCGGACCGCATGCGAATCCTACCCGTCACGACGGCAGCGGCGCTGGTGCTGGCCTTCGGCGCGAGCACGGCCGGAGCATTCGACCTGACCGGAGCCTGGAGCGGCAAAGCGACGTGCAAAGGGTTCGCCGACGGCGCGAAGGTCGTGCTCAAGACCGAGATCGCGGCCGGCATCTCGCAGAGCGGGCGCGACGTCAACGTGGAGTTCCTGGGCTTCTCGTTCCTCACCCGCGCGGTCGGCATCGCGGTGGCGGACGCGAAGAAGCCCGACAAGGGCGAGGCCGGATTCGTCGCGTGCGGCAACGAGCCCGATCCCGTCTTCGGCGTCACGGTGCGCACCAAGGTCTCGACGAAGCCGAGCACGGGCAAGGGCGCGATCAAGCTGATCGCGGTGGTCGCCGGCAAGGATCTGAATCTCATCGGCGTAACCGACGCCACGTTCACCTGCACCGGAAGCCTGAAACGCACCACGACCTTCGACCCGCTGATCGCGGGCTGTCCCCCGCCGATGGAGATCGTTCGTTAAGCGCGACGCGACCGGTGTTGCCCTTCCAGAAGCGCGCCCGCACCGCCGCCTGGCGTCGGACGTTTCACCGCATCTTGGCGACGGCGCGCCCCGCCGCCTCGTACATCGACACGGTGCGGTCGCAGTACTCGACGCCGTACTTCTCGAGGATCTTGAAGCCGTCGTCTTCCCACGCGCCCGGGATGCGAAAGATCGCGATCGTGTCGGCGGGGTTCCGGCCCGACTCGACGCAGCCCTTGATGACGCCGCGGGCGACGATGTCGACGCGCGTGTTCGAGACGACGTTCATCATGACGGCGATCTTCTTCACGCCCGGCTTGGAGAGGATCAGCTTGGTGAGGCCGCACGCCTTCTTCACGCTCGGGTTGCCGCCGATCTCGCAGTAGTTGGCGGGCTTGCCGCCGTGCTTGCGGATGGCGTCGAAGAGCGTCAGCGAGCCGCCGCCGGCGCCGATCACGAGGCCGAGGTCGCCGTCGAACTCCTTCACGTTGCCGGCGACGCCGCGGTGGTCCGACGCGTCGACCTCGGCCCCGGCGATCTCGAAGGGCGTCGGCGGCCGCGCTTCGCGCGTCTCCTCCTTGCCGATCCCGAGTTCGGCGAGGAGCTGCGCGTACTTGTCGCGCGCGTCGCCCTCCATGTCGATGTGGCCGTCGAGCACGAGGAACTTGCCCTCCCCGGTCTTCCCGAGCGGATTGATCTCGGCGAGCGTGAGGTCGTACTTCAGGAAGATCTCGATCAGGGTCGCAACGATCGGGGTCAGCTTGTTCAGGTCGTCGCCCGTCACGCCGGTCGCCGCGATCGCCTGCTTCGCGATGTAGGGCGAGAACGGCACGAGGGTCGAGAAGTGGGTGCGCGACACGTGCTCGGGGTGCTTCTCGGCGACCTCCTCGATGTCGATGCCCCCCATGTCGCTGAAGATGACGACGGGGAGCTTGCGGCGACCGTCCCACGTAACGGCGGCGAAGTACTCCTTCTTGACGGGCGCGCACTCTTCGACGAGCACGCCGCGCGCCGACTGGCCGTTGATGACGAGTCCGAGGATCGCCTCGGCGTGTTGCGCGGCTTGCTCGGGGGTGTCGGCGAACTTCACGCCGCCCGCCTTCATCCGGCCGCCGGTCAGCACCTGCGACTTGAGCACGACCTTACCGCCGATCTCGGCGGCGATCCGTTGCGCCTCGGCCGCCGTCTTGGCGACGCGGCCCTTCAGGAGCGGGGTGCCGTGCTTGGCGAAGAGGGCCTTGGCCTCGTACTCGTAGAAGCGCATCGGGCGGTCGTACAACCGGGGTCCGGGACGGTCAAGGCGAGCGGCGGCGCGGTCTTGCACCCGATCGACGGCTCGCCGTAGGACGGCGCGACGTCCCGCCCAGGAGGACTCCATGGCGAAGTTTCCGACCGAGGCGACCGAGTCCGTCGTCGTGCCCGTCGCGCTCGCCGACGCCTACGCGTTCTTCTGGGACGTCGTCGGCTCGGCGCGCTGCATCCCGGGTCTCGACCGCTGCGAGAAGACCACCGTCGCCGACGTCTACCGGTTCGTCTTCGCGGAGCGCTCGACGGGGCCTGTCAGCATGTGCGTCACCTACACCGCGCGCTACACCGGGAACGGCAGCGACGAGATCCGCTTCCTCGGCACCGGCGCCGCCGGCGACAACACCGACGTCGACGGCACCATCCGCTTCGAACCTGTCGACGCCGACCGCACGCGCGTGACCCTCCGGCAGGCGTTGGCGCCCGACACGCCGGTGCCGCGCCTCCTCCAGGGGCTCATCAAGTCGTTCGTGCAGGGCGAGGCGGCGCAGGCCGTGAGCACGTACCTCGCGAACGTGACCCAAGCGATCGGCAGCGCCCGAGCCTGAGGGGCGCGCCGCCGGAGACGAGCCGCACGTCGCGGCCGGACGCCCGCGAGAGCCGCACGTCGCGGTCGGACGTCCGCGAGAGCGCGGCGGCTCTCGCGGGCGTCCGGCCGTCCGTCAGTCGGCGACGCCGTTCGCGGCGCCGGTGAAGCAGAGGTTCGCCACGTTATGGGTCGTCGCCGTGTTGCCCGTCCAGGTGCTCGCCGTGCCGGCCGTGCCGGCGCCGGTCGTGGTGTCGTGGCAGTCGTGGTTGAAGCTAGCCGAAATCTCGTTGTCCTCGACCGTGTTGCCGCCGTTCGCGCCCATGCCCCCGAAGTCCATGATCCGGATACCGTCGCCGGCGCCGCCCTGGCCGCTCTCCTCCACGGTGTTCTTCACGATGGTCGAGTTCACGAGCGCGGACTCGCCCGCGCCGGAGTCGACCACGATTCCGTGCGACCCGGCCTCGTCGATGACGTTCTTGGTGACCAAGACGCCCGTGCTGGGACCGCCCGGAGGAAATCCCGGGAAGAACTGGGTGTTGAACCGGAGGCCTCGGGTACCGGCGTCCGACACATTGTTCCCGACGATCGCGAGGTTGGTGTTGTTGCCGCCGACGAAGACCGCCGTCCCCACCGTGCCGTTGATCTTGTTCTTCGCGAACGACGAGTCGAGGGTGCCGAGGATCACCGCGAAGGTCGAATCGCCTTCGGAACGGTTGCCGGTGATCTTGATGCGATCATTGGTGTTGGGGGAGAGCTGATCCATGATGATCCCGGCCGCCACGTTGCTCCCGAAGAAGTAGTTCTTCGAGATCGAGGCGTCGCGGAGGCCGTAGCCGGTGCGAACGCCGGTGCCGTTCAGGTGGAAGCAGTTCCCCTTGACGGAGCTCTTCGACCCGACCGCCGAGTGGAAGTAGACGCCGTTGGCGTTCGTCGTGAAGACGCTGTTCTTGAGCGAGAACTTGACGTTGGCGGGGTCGGTGCGGACCGCCGTCTCACCGGCGCCGGTGAAGACCATGCCCTGGATCGTGACGCCGTCCGCGAAGATGTCGATGCCGATCCCGCCGAGGCCGGGGACCCCCGGGGAGGTGAAGATACTGTGCAGGGTCGGATCGGGCGCGGCCAGCGTGTTGCAGGTCTTCGGCTTCGGGGCCTTACCGAAGATCTTGAGCGGCACGTTGATCACGACCTGCCCGCTGTAGGAACCCGGGCAAACCTTGATCTTGTCCTTCGCGACGGCGACGGCGACGGCCGCCTGCAGGGTCGGATACGCGCCGGGGCACTGCACGCCGTCGTCGTCCACCTTCAGGGTGGCGGCCGAGGCGGAAGACACGGTGGCGAGGGCGACGATTGCGGCGACGACGGCGGACGTCGCGCCGCGGGCATGGGAGATCATGGTGAGGTCCTTTCGGTGTTCTTGTGGGTTGGCGAGCCAGGCGAGCGATGCCGCCCTCGACCGGAACCTAAAACATCCCGCGAACGGAGGTCAAGGAAATTTCTTCCGACAATTCCTTCCGAGACTCGGAGCGGATCCCGGTCCGGTCTGGTTCGGCGCCGCCGACGCGATCCGCGCGGCGCGCGCCCTCAGCTGCGGATGGCGAGCACGA
Source organism: Deltaproteobacteria bacterium (assembly GCA_020852955.1). Lineage (GTDB taxonomy): Bacteria > Desulfobacterota > Binatia > UTPRO1 > UTPRO1 > UTPRO1. The sequence continues at coordinate 141,783 of JADYZW010000044.1, forward strand.
CCTTGCCGAAGTTCCTGTTGGCCGCGACGTAGTCGTGCGCGGCCGCCGCATCCGCTATCGGGTAGGCCCGGTCGACGATCGGCCGCAACGTCCCGTTCGAGAACAGCGGCCACACGTCGGCCCGGAACGCGTCGGTGATCGCGAGCTTCTCGGCGAGCGAGCGCGTCCGGAGCACGGAGCCGAGGATGCGCAGGCGCCGCGACACGAGGAGCCCGAGATTCACCTCCGCCCGGGCGCCGCCCATGAGCCCGATGACGACGAGGCGGCCCCGTGGGCCGAGGCTCGCCACGTTGCCCTCGAGGTACGAACCGCCGACGCAGTCGAGGATGACGTCGACGCCCTGCGTGGCGGTGAGCGCGGCGATCCGCTCGGGGAAGCTCTCGGTCTTGTAGTTGATGCCGGCCTCGGCGCCGAGCGCCAGGCAGCGCGCGATCTTGTCGTCGCTGCCGGCGGTCACGTACGCGACGGCACCGAGCGCCTTTACGAGCTGGATGGCGGCGGTGCCCACCCCGCTCGCCCCGGCGTGGACGAGCACGCGCTCCCCGCGAACGAGGCTCGCCTCCTGCACGAGGTTCACGAAGGCCGTGTAGAACGCCTCCGGCGCCGCCGCGGCCTGCCCGAAGTCGAGCGCGTCCGGGATCGGCAACGCCATCGCCTCGTGGACGACGACCTGCTCGGCGTAGCCGCCGCCCGCGAGGAGGCAGCAGACGCGATCACCGACGCGGACGCGCGTCACGCCGGCGCCGACCGCGGCGACCACGCCCGCGGCTTCGAGCCCGAGGATCTCGGATTCCCCCGGCGGCGGCGGATAGAAGCCGCGGCGCTGGAGCAGGTCGGCGCGATTGACCGCGGTCGCGCGGACGTCGATCAGGACCTCCTCGGCACCCGGCGTCGGCGCGGGCGCGTCGCCCCAGGCCAGGGCCCCGGAGCCGTCGGCGGCGATCAGGATCGCTTTCACGGTCGTTCCCGCGTCACGCGTAGTGGCTGCGCCGCTTCAGGGCCTGCTCCAGCTCCAGGGAGAAGATCTCGATCTTCTCGACCCGGTCGCCCTGCTTGCGGAACTTGTGGCCCCGGAGCGTCGACGCGAGCAGACCGAGGTCGGGCCGTCCGGGAAAATCGCGCGTCTCGCGGATCTCAGTCGCGGCGAACACGGTGTCCCCCGCGAAGACCGGCGCGCTGTGCTTGCCGGTCACGTAGCGCACGTCGGCGAGCGCGTTGTCGGCGATGTCGGCCGACGCGATGCCGAGGCAGAGATTGAAGGGCAGGCCGCCGAACACGATCAGCTGGCCGCCGACGTACTTGTCGGGGTTCTCCGTGACCATCCACTGGTTGCAGTGCACCTGCGACGTGTTGTCGAGAATCCCCGTCAGCATGATGTGGTCGGTGGTCACGACGCGGCCGCGCGTGTGCTCGTAGACGTCCCCGACGGTGAAGTCCTCGAAGTACGTATCGGGGCTCGAGAAGTGCGCGAGCTGCTTCCGGGCCGGGTCGTAGGCCGGAATGGTGAGGTCGGCCTGGACGTCGCGCGGCTTCGCCTCGCCCGTCGCGAGCTTCGCGGTCGCGCTCTTCTTCCAGACCTGGACCTTGCGCTGAAAGGTCAGGACGACCTCGCCGTGCTGATTGCGGCCCGTCGTCTGCACGTGCACGACGCCGAGCGTCGGATCCTTCGACGAGCCCTTCACGCCGAGCACCAGCGTTTCGGCTTCGAGCGTGTCGCCGACGCAGACCGGGACGCCGAAACGCATGTCGATGTACTCGAGGTTGGCGCGCGCGTTCTCCGAGACGTCCTCGACGCTCTGGCTGAACACGACCGCCATCACGATGCCCGGCGGCACGACGAGGTCGCGGTAGCCGTAGGCCTGGGCGTAGCGGCGGCTCTTGGCGAGCGGATTCGCCGTCATCGAGAAGTCGGTGAAGATCGCGAAGAGCCCTTCGGTGATCGTCTTGCCGCCCTTGTGGCGCAGGAGCGACCCGGGTCGGAAGTCTTCGAGAAAATGTCCGTGCTGCTTGCGGATGATCGCCATGGACCGGTTTGTGTATTGGCCGCTCCCCCGACCGTCAACCGCGCCGGCTCCAGGCTGGCTCTGCGCGCGCGACTCGTCTAGAGAAGCTCGCCGTGGCGAAGGAGTTCGAGCTCACCGACGAGATGCGGAAGGCGATCGGCAGCGCGTCGCCGCCGTGGACCTACGAGGTCACGACGACGAGCGTGCGCGCCTTCGCGCGCGGCGTCGGCTACACGGACCCGGTGTATTTCGACGCGGATGCGGCACAGCGCGCGGGCTACCGCAGCCTCCCCGCGCCGCCGACCTACCTCGGCACGCCCGTCTTCCTCCCCGGACGCTCGCACGAGATCTTCAGCGTGCCGACCGAGGGACAGCCGATCGTGAAGCACGGCCTCAAGGGCCTCCTCGACGGCGGCACCGAGACCGAGTACTTCGCCGACGTCTGCGCCGGCGACACGCTCACCGTCGTGAGCCGACTCGTGAACCTCGAGGTGCGCGAGAGCAAGGCGCTCGGAGCGATGTTGATCACCACCCAGAAGACCACCTACACGAACCAGGACGGCGAGGTCGTCGCGGTGCAGACCGGCCAAGCGATCTACTACTGAGCACGAAGCATGGCGCTCACATGGGAGACGATCCGCGAGGGAGACGTGCTGCCGGAGCTGAAGAAGCGTCCGGGCGTCACGCAGCTCGTGAAGTATGCCGCCGGCTCCGGCGACTTCAATCCGCTGCATCACGACTTCCAGTTCCCGCAGGCGAAGCAGCTCGGCTCGATCATCGTGCACGGACGGTTCAAGTACGCGGCGCTCGGCGAGCTGGTCTCGAACTGGCTCGGCCACGCCGGCCGCATCCGGAAGATCTCGTGCCAGTATCGCGCCATGGACTTCCCGGACCGCGAGTTCGTCTGCCGCGGCACGGTGACGCGCAAGTGGGAGGAACGCGGCGAACGGCTGGTCGCGCTCGCGATCTGGACCGAGAGCGACGACGGTAAGAAGACGACGCCCGGTGAGGCGATCGTCGCGCTCCGCGCGTAGCGCCTACAGCCCGAGGCGCGCCGCCACGAGCTCGCGGCTCTCGGCGCCGTCGCCGAACGTCACCTCGCCCGACATCGCGCGCTTGTAGTGGACGTGGAGGTCGTGCTCCCAGGTGAAGCCGGCGCCGCCGTGGAGCTGGATCGCCTTGGCGGTCACCTGGCGATAGGCCTCGCCGGCGACGGCCTTCGCGGTGGCGGCGGCGATGGCGGCGTCGGCGTCCCGCTGATCGACGGCCCACGCGGCGTACGTCGTCGCCGCCTTCGCGCACTCGACCGCGACCATCATATCGGCGCAGGCGTGCTGCACGGCCTGGAACGCGCCGATCGGCCGATCGAACTGGCGCCGCGTCTTCACATGCGCGACGGTCATCTCGAGGACGCGCTCGGCGCCGCCCGCCATGTCGGCGGCGAGCGCGACCCGCGCCTCGTCCAGCACCGCCGCGATCGCGCCCACGGCGCCGCCGGCGAGCACGGCGTCCGCGCCGACGCGCACGCCGTCGAGGTCGATCCGGCAGATCTTACGCGTACCGTCCACGCTCGATTGCGGCTGCACGCGCGCCGCGCCGCGCTCGACGGCGACGAGGACGGGCTCGCCGTCGTCGGCGCGGCGCAGCGCGCACACGACGAGGTCCGCGACGTGCGCGTCGGGGACGAAGAGCTTGGTGCCCGCAAGCACGAAGCCGCCGTCGTCCGGACGGGCCACAGCGGTCACGTCGTCGAATTGCCAGCGCGCGGCGCTCTCGAGAAACGCGAGCGTCGCGATGCGGCTGCCGTCGCAGATCGCCGGCAGCCAGCGGCGACGCTGCACGGCGTCGCCGGCATGCGCGATCGCCCGCCCGCCGATCACCGTGGCGAGGAACGGGCCCGGCATCGCGGCGCGCCCCATCTCGGCGAGCACGAGCACGAGCTCCGACAGGCCGAGCCCCGCTCCACCGTCTTCCTCGGCGAATGCCATGCCGATCCAGCCGAGCTCGGCGACCTGGCGCCACACGGCGTCGGTCGTGCCGCGAGCGTCCGCCATCATCGCCCGCACGTGCGTCATCGGCGCGGCGGCGGCGAGCGCGTCGCGCGCGGTGCGTTGCAGGAGCGTCTGCTCGGGAGTAAGGGCGAAGTCCATCGCGTCGTCTCCACGATCTCGTCTTGCGACCGCCAGGTAAACTCGTTAAGCGGGCGCCATGACCGACTGCCTCTTCTGTCGAATCGTATCCGGCGAGGCAAGAGCGGATCGCGTGTACGAGGACGAGCACGCCGTCGCGTTCCGCGACATCAACCCGGCGGGTCCGACGCACGTCCTGGTCGTGCCGCGCAAGCACATCGCGACGCTCGCCGACCTCGCCCCGGAGGACGACGCGTTGGTCGGCCATCTGCATCGCGTCGCCGTCACGGTGGCGCACGCGGACGGACGGCGCGACTTCCGGCTCGCCGTGAACTGCGGCGCGGACGCGGGCCAGAGCGTGTTCCATCTCCACCTGCACGTGATCGGTGGTCGCGCGCTCGCCTGGCCGCCGGGCTGAACGACGACCCCCGCCGCGTGCGCTCGCGTCGGCGGGGCCGGCAGTAGTGCCTCCGTTTGAAACTGCGACGCTACCGGGACGGCGAGCGCCCTTGACCGCCCAAATCCAAATTCGTAGGTGTACTCGCGCTCGCCGCGAGCTCTTCCCCCTTGGCGCGCGCGTCCGCGGACACGGCAGCGAACACCCGAGCGAGGTCGATCATGAAAGAACGGAAGCTCAAGCTCGCCGACCTGAAACAGCGAGCGACCACCGAGACTTCGCTGCTCGCGGTCCGTCTTCCGGGAAAGACCATGAACGAGATCCGCGACGTCGCCCGCGCGCTCGACATCCGCATGCGCCAGCTCGTCCTGGCGCTGCTGAACGAAGGCCTCGACGCGTACGAGGCGTCCGGCTCCGCCAGGAACGGCCGGCGCCGCGCCCGCTGAGCGACCGGACCCGCCACACGCGACGTCGCCGCGTGGACGCGACGTCGAGAGGGCCAGCATGAAGTCGAGCTTCCGCCCCTCCCTCGTCAACGGACCGTTTCAGGACTGCGCGCTCTACGTCGCGCTCCGCTGGCAAGGAGACGCGCTGCTCTTCGACCTCGGACGCCTCGACCGGCTGAATGCCGCGCAGTGCCTCCGGCTCTCCCACGTCTTCGTGTCCCACACGCACATGGACCACTTCATGGGGTTCGATCAGCTGTTGCGACTCACGCTCCCGCGCGACCGCGAGCTCACCGTGTGCGGGCCGCCGGGCTTGATCGACAACATCGCGGGCAAGCTCGCCGGGTACACCTGGAACCTCACCGAGAATTATCTCTTCCGGCTGAACGTCGTCGAGCGGCATGATACGCAGCTCGCGCGCGCGCGATTCCGGGCAGCATCGGGCTTCGCCCGCGAACCGCTGCCGGACGAGCCGTGCGCGCCGGGCGGGCTCGTGACGACGCGGGAGTTCCGTATCGAGACCGCAACGCTCGATCACCGCATCCCGTGCCTCGCGTTCGCCGTCGTCGAGCCGCGCCACTTGAACGTCCGCCCCGCCGCGCTCCAGGCGCGCGGCTTCCGGCCCGGACCGTGGCTCTCGCGCCTGAAGGAGGCGATCCGCGCCGGCGACGACGCCGCGCCGATCGCCATTCCCTCGCCCGACGTGCCCGTCACGATCGACGCGGGCACCCTCCGCCGCGAGCTCGTCGACGACCATCCAGGCCAACGCATCGCGTACGTCGTCGACACGTTGTTCGAGCCGACGAGCGCCGCGCGCGTCGCCGGCCTCGCGCGCGCGGCCGACGTGTTCTACTGCGAAGCGCGCTTCCTCGACGTCGACCGCGACGAGGCCGAGAAGCGCCATCACCTGACGGCGCGTCAGGCCGGCTTTCTCGCCCGCGCGGCGGGCGTTCGGCGCCTCGAGGTGTTCCACTTCTCGCCGCGCTATCAAGGCATGGCGCAGGCGTTCCACGCCGAGGCGCGGGCGGAGTGGACCGGAGCGACCCGGCTCGAGGACGAGGTGCCTTGGGCCGCGACGCTCGTCACGGACGGACCGGCGCGCCCGTCGGTCGACGAGCCGGGGAATGACGGCGGGACTTGATCGCGCGGCGCGCGCGTTCCTCGCGCGCCACCGCGTCGCGCGCCTCGCGACGGCGGACGCCGGCGGCGCCCCGCACGTCGTCCCCTGCTGCTACGCCGTGAGCGGCCGGCACGTCTATTTCGTGATCGACGACAAGCCGAAGACGCGCCGCGGAGGCGCCCTGAAGCGGATGCGCAACATCGCGGAGAACCCGTCGGTCGCGTTCGTCGTGGACGACTGGAGCGAGGACTGGAGCGCGCTGTCGTTCCTGCTGATCCGCGGACGGGCCGCGATCGTCCGGGGCGCGAGCGAGCGCGGCCGGGCGCTGCGGGCGCTCCGCGCCCGCTATCCGCAATACCGCGTGATGCGCCTCGACGGCGGCGACCATCCGGTCGTGCGCATCGCCCCGCATACCGCGCACCTCTGGATCGCGTCGCCGCCGCGAAGGGCCGCCCCGGCGCCACGTCGCGGCGCGGTTTTCCCGCGACACCGCGCCGCGGCTACTCCGCGAGGCGGCGCCGCGCGATCGCCGCGGCCCGGCGCCACTGCGCGTCCTCGGACGCCTCGGCGGCGGCGATCGCTTCGGCGGCGGCGCTGACGCCGCGTCCGACATTCCCGAGCGCGCAGAGCGCCGCGCGCCGAACGCCGGCGGCGACGTCCCCGCACGCGAGCGCGAGGACGCGCGCGCACGTCTCGGTCGTCGCCGGCTCGATGCGGGCGAGTGCGGCGAGCGCGGCGAGGCGTACCCCCACCGCTGCGTCCTCGAGCCCGCGCAGAGCCGCGACACGCGTCGCCGCGTGCGCCGGCGCCGCGTCACGGAGGGCGTAGAGCGCCATCCTGCGGCGCGCGGCGTCGACGTCGCCCGCCGCCGCCACGAGAGCGGGAATCACCAGGTCGGCGCGCACCCGAACGCACCGCACGAGCATGGCGGCGGCCGCCCACCGACGTTCGCCGTCCCGCTCGCCGAGGGCGTCGACGAGCGTCGTGATCATCGCCGGCTCGGCGACGTCCAACCTCCCGAGCGCGTACGCCGCACCCCAGCGCGCGTGGACATCGGCCGCCGTGAGCGCCGCCGTGAGGCGGGCGACGGCGGCCGCGCGGCCCCCGGCCGGCAGGCGCGCCAGCACGTCGGCGGCGAGCCGTTGCACGGCCTTCACCGGCGCCGCGAGGCAATCGACCACGGCGTCGACGAGCGCCGCGTCGAGGTCGTCGGGCGAGGCGCCGAGACGCTCGAGCGCGGCGCGACGCGCGCGCGGATCGTCCGCGACGAGATCCCGCGGACACACGCTCACGCGGGGAGCCCCCGCACGATGGTGTCGGCGACGACACGGAGCGGTCCGGCGCCGAGCATGTAGTGTGCCGGATCGGCGAACACGGCGTCGACGACGCGGGCGATCGCGCCGCGCTCCGCGGGACAGAGCCGCAGGCGATATTCCAGCGCGGCGATCGCGGGCGAGTCGGCGATGAAGTCTCCGGCGAGACAGACCTCCTTGAGGAAGCGCCCCTGCTCGAGCGCGAAGTGCGCCTCCAGCACGCCGGTCTGGATGCCGGAGGTGCCGACGAACGGGAGCTCCGACCGGGGACAACGCTCGACGGTCCAGGCGCGCCCCTCGCGCGCCGCAAGCGCCGCCACCGCCTGCGTCTCGAGGGCGGAGAGCGGCTCGGATGCGATCGCCACGCCGAACTGCTCGGCGAACGATTCGCACACGAGGCCCCCGAGATCGTCGGTGGACGGCGCCTCGCCGATCTCCTCGCGAAGACAGGTGCCGCCTTCGAGCGCCAGGAGGTTCGCCTTGATGACGCCCCCCGTGTCCCATCGGTCGAGGAGCTGGGCCACGGCGCTCAGCGGACGATCGATCGCGAGGATCGCCTCGAAGAGGAGCCGCCCCTCGTCGTCGGTCTCGAAGCTCACGGCGGCGATGGGCCGGCGGTTCACCGTCACGAGGTCCCGCCCGGGGTAGAACGCCGGCAGCCCGAGCTGCTTCAGGGCCCGCATGAGCCCCCGCACGTACCGGTTCGGCACCTGGAACGCGGCGAGCGCGAGGGGATCGTCGGCAACCAGCGCGGACCGATGCGGCAACAGGAGCGAGAGTCCGAGATAGCCCTCGCCGAGCGCGAGCGCCCGGCCGCCGGTGAGCCTGCGGACGAAGGCCTCGCCGAGATCCGTCGCGGACGGCGGCGCCAGATGCCAGCGCCCGGCGGCGAGGACGTCCCCGGGGAACGCATAGACCCGCAGGACTCCCGGACGGGCGCGGCGCCCGAGGGCGCCGAGCAGGTAGCGGTCGGTCGCGACGCCGAACGAGGGCGCCACCTCACGTTGCAGGACGTACCCGAGAGCCGCGACCCGACCCGCCTGCGCCCCGTTCATCCGCCGCCTATACCATACGACTGTCGTTTGATCCCGGCGCTGACGGGCCTGGTGCTGTCCTACGTCGACTTGAGGACAGCACCACGAGCCTCGACGCGCCCTCCACGGTGACGCCGCGTGTCGCCGCCTTGTCGCCCGCCGTAGCTTCCGCTTGCGGCAACCCGGTGCGCGTCCGTGCAAGACATTGTCGGCCGGCCCTGTTTCGCCGCACATCTTCGTACGGCCGCCTGTCGGCCCGCGTCGCGCGAAATTGCGACGCTCCTTGATATTCTCCGCGCGGCGCGGACTTCTCCGGTATCCCTCCGGCGGCACAAACGTTGCTCCGAGCACGGTCGACCATGATCGCCAAGACCGCGGAAACTGCGCGCCCCCTATTCGACGTCTCCGTGCCGGATGCCATCTTGCCGGAGCAGTACTTCGACCGTCTCGCGGCGCGGACCTCGGATACGCCGGAGCGGCGGCTGCTGTTCGCCGTGCTGCTCGACGCCGTCATCCAACTGCAGCGGCGCAACACGTCGGGCTCGGCGGAAGCGGAGCGCTGGATCAGGAACGAGTCGCGCTCGGACTTTCCCTTCTCGTTCCGCAACGTATGCGACGCGCTCGGAATCGAGCCGGGCTACCTGCAGCGCGGCCTGTTGTCGTGGCGTCGAAGCCAGGTGGGGACCATGCCGGGTATCCCGGTGCGCCAGCTGCGGACGTCGCATCGACGGGTGACGCCGCTCGGACGGCGACGTCGCCGGTCCTCGACGGCCGTCTCGGCCCGGAGCGCGGGCGCCGCGGGCTGACCGATCGGGGCGCGCGCCATGCCCCCTTCAGGCTTCGTCGGCGGCGGGCGTCTGCCGTACCGGATCGTCCTCCGGCGAAACACCGTGCTTGCGGAGCCGGCGTTGCAGCGCCCATCGGCTGAGGCCGAGGATGCGCGCCGCCTGCGCCTTGTTCCCCTGCGTCTCCCGCAGCACCTGACGGAGGTGCTGGATCTCGAGGTCGCGTAGCGTCCGCGTCGTACCCGCTGGCGGCGCACCGCCGGCGGGCGCGCCAAGCGGCGCGGGCAGGTCGTGCAGCTCGATCACGGACCCGCTCGCGGTCGTCGCCGCCGCCGTCACCACGGTCTCGAGCTCGTCCAGGTTCCCCGGCCAGCGATAGGCACGGAGCGCTTCCTCGACCGGCTTCGCCAGCCCGAGGGTGCGCCCCCGGTCGCGGCCGATGCCGGCGGCGAGCTCGCGTGCGACGAGCACCGCGTCACCATGGCGCTCCCGGAGCGGCGGCAGCGCGAGCACCGTCTCGAACCGCCGATAGAGCGGGCTCCGGAGATCGCTCGCGTCCATCGACGGTGGCGTCGGATGCGGATACCCGACGACGACGCGAAGCGCCCGTTGCGCGCGGGCGCCGACCGCGGCCTCCTCCAGGATGTCCGCAAGCGCTGCGGCCACGTCGGCCGCGAGCGCCGTCACGTCGTCGATGAAGAGCATCCCGCCGTCCGCCGCGTCCTGGCGGCGCCGCAGCTCCGCGACGGCGAGCGTGCGCGCCGCCACGGGAACGAATGGGGTCTCCGCCCGTCCGACGGCGTGCAGCGCGCGAGCCGCGTCCTCGTGCTCGGTGCCGCGCTCGCCGACGATCATGACCGGCGCCCGATAGCGCCCGAGTCGGCGGATGGCGCCGATCACGCCGATCATGCGGGGATCGCGCGTACGGAGGGTCCCGAGGTGGGCGCCGCCATTCATCAGGCGATCGAGCACGGCGCTCCGCTCGCGCAGCCACGCCGTCTCGGAGACGTGGTCGACGATCGCCGCGAGCCGTTCGGCGTCCACGGGCGTCGTGAACACGTCGTACGCTCCGGCCGCGAGCGCCTCGCGTCCGCGCTCCGGCGACGCGACGACCGCGACGACGGCCGTCGCCTCGTCGATCGCCTTCGCGTCGGCGACGAGATCCCCGTCACCGGCGCGCAGCCCATCCCCGACGGGCACCACGAGGTCGAAGGGCTCCGTCGCGAGGGCGTCCCGTGCCTGCACCGAGGTCTCGACCTCGCGAACCCGCCAACCCCGACGGCTCAGGATCTCGGCGACCGGCCGACGTTCGGACGCATCGGGAGCGACGATGAGCGCACGCGGCGCGCAGGCGGGAGCGGGGGCTCGGTCCATACGACGCGATGGTGCCAACCCCTCCCGCGCCGGCCAATCCCGTCCAGACGTTAGGGAACATCTCCCCTCGAAAGGGGATGGACTTCGCCGGGTGCGCGCGGCGGCCCTCGGCGGCGCCGCTGGTGCCGCACGCGCGGATGTGGCACGGATCGAGCTTCCGCCATGAGGGAGTTCGTGCTCGTTTGCGCGGCCGGCGCCGCCGGCACCGGCGCTCGGTTCGCGCTGTCGAGCGGTCTCGCGATGCTGCTCGGCTCCCACTTTCCCTACGGCACGATCGCCGTCAACGTGCTCGGATCGTTCCTCATCTCGGCGATCGCCTATGCCAGCGCCGTCTCCGACGCGGTCGACCCCACGCTCCGCGTCGTGTTGACGACCGGGTTCCTCGGCGGGTTCACGACCTACTCGGCGTTCAATCACGAGACGGTGGTGAGCCTCCAGCACGCGCTCTGGGTTCGCGCGCTCGCGAACGTCGGCCTGACCCTGCTCGGGTGCCTCGCGGCGGGCTTCGCGGGCATCGCCGTCGCGCGGCGCCTCTTCGGCGGCTGACGGCGCGCCCGCGAGCCGCGCGTACGTCACGGCGAAACGCGCGGTGCCGGTCGACCGGCGGACGGCGAACGCCAGCTCGTTGTCGCCGGCGCGCAGGACGCCCGGGGGCATCCTCAAGCGGTACTCGCGCCACCCCACGAACGGCACGAAGCTCGCGATCGCGCGACCATTGAGGGCGACGTCCAGGCGAAGACAGGATCCGCGCACCTTCTCCGGTCGAGCCGCGAACACGAGCATCGCCGCGGACGCCGCGGCGGCGTCGCCGGGATCCACCGTCAGCACGAGCGACGCCTCCCCTTCGAGCCAGAGATAGGAGCCGAAGGGTCGCTCGAGACCGGCCTCGCGCCACCCGCCGCGACGCGGCGTCGGCATCTCCGGCCCGACGTCCACGTCGACGAGGGCGGCGCGGCGCGCGACGAGCGGCGACGGCAACCGGAACGCGCGCTCGCCGAGGCGCTGGTCGAGCCCGAGAGCGGCGGCGGCGACGGCGCCGAGGACGAGCGGTGCAGCGACGGGCCGCCGCGCGATGGCCGGCCTCGCGAGGCCCGCGAGGATGCCGGCGGCGAGCACGCCGCCGAGAGCGTCGGTGGCCCAGTGGCGTCCGAGGAGCACGCGGCCGGCGATCACGGTCGCGGCCGCCGCGGTGGCGGCCCCGCACCAGCGCGCGCGATGACGGAACCGCCACGCGAGCGCCACGACGGCGAGGGCCGCGAGCAGCCCGTTCATGACGTGCGCGCTCGGGAAGCTGTAGCCGACGGTGAGATCCGGGAGCGCGCTCGGACGATCGCGCGTGAAGACGTGCTTCAGCGTCTTGCTCGCGAGGAGCCCGAGGATCCACGTCGCGAGCCACGGCCAGGCGGAGCGCGCGCCGGCGGCGCGGACGTGCAGCACCAAGACGATCGCGAGCAGGATCGCGAGCCCGTGGGTCGCCGCGTCGACGGCCCGCTCGACGAGCACGTCGGCGCCGCATCCCCGCGCGAGTACGACCCCTCGCCAGATCGCGTCGTCGAGGGGAACCCAGCGATCGAGCGACGCGACGAGCGCCGCGAGCCCCAGTGCGGAGACCACGCCGAGCGCCGCGACGGAACGCCGAAGCGCGCCTCGCCGGAGGCGCGGGTGTGGATCGTCGTGCACGCGCGAGCGGACCTATCACGGGTCGTCATCGACTTCCGAGCCGCGCGGAGCGTGCTATGTGTCCGCCGCCGAGGAGGTGGACCCGTGTCGTCCCTGCACTTCTGGTTCGAGTTCGCGAGCACGTATTCGTATCCGGCGGCGATGCGTGTCGAAGCGCGGGCAGCGGCGGCGGGTACGACGGTCGTGTGGCGTCCGTTCCTGCTCGGACCCATCTTCCAGGACCAGGGATGGAACGACTCGCCCTTCAACATCTACCCGGCGAAGGGTCGCTACATGTGGCGCGATCTCGAGCGACTCTGCCGGAAGGAGGGCCTGCCGCTCCGGCGACCGTCGCGCTTTCCGCGGCCGAGCCTGCTCGCCGCCCGCGTCGCGTGCGTCGGCGCGGAGGAGCCCTGGGGACCCGCCTTCGTGCGCGCCGTGTACCACGCGAACTTCGCCGAGGACCGCGACATCGCGGACCCGGACGTCGTCGGGGCGATCCTGGCCACGCTCGGACTCGACGCGGCGGCGCTCGCGGAACGGGCGCAGCGCGTCGAGATCAAGGCCAGGCTCCGCGCCAGTACCGACGAGGCGGCCGCGCTCGGCATCTTCGGAGCTCCGAGCTTCGTCGTCGACGGCGAGCTCTTCTGGGGAACCGACCGGCTCGACGACGCGCTCGCGTGGGCCCGCGGCGCGCGCCCGTGAGCCGACCTCGGCTCCTCGGGAGAGAAGTGGTCGCACCAGGGATCGAACCTGGGACCTCCTGCGTGTGAAGCAGGCGCTCTAACCAGCTGAGCTATGCGACCGTTCCACGGAGACCGACGCTCGTAGCACACGCATCGCCGGCTTGCGAGATCATGCGGCGGCACGGGCTTCGTGCCGCCGGCCGGCCTCACTTGCGCTTCGGCGTCTCCATCGCCCGCAGCCGCTCCTCGAGCTTTCCGGAACGCGTGTCGAGCACGACGTAGCACCATCGCCGACCGTCCTCGTCGTCCGGCTGAATCTGGCAGGGTACGTCGTCCTTCACGAGCACGTACCGCCCGTTCTCGTCGGGCCGACTGCCGGGGAAGCGCCACGTCAGAAACAACACGAGCAGGACTACCAGGATCCACCGCCAGCGCTGCTGGACCCACGCGAGCGCATCGTTGGCGACGAACGGTCCGACGGAATCGGCATCAGGCAAGGATGGGGACCCTCCTCGGTGACATGGCGCTGCCCATGCAGATCGACCCGACGTGCGGGTCGCGGCGGATCCTAGCGAAGCCGGGAAAGAGGCTCAATCGAGGGCGCGCACGGGCGACGCGGTGGGCGCCGTCCTGCGGGAAAGGCGTCGATGGCGCTCCCGTTCGACGTCGAGGTCCGCGCGCCGGCCACGGCGCCGCGCCGCCGAGCCGCGCTCAGCGGCCGAGGACGTCGCGGCGGAGCGTCAGCCCCCCGTCGACGGTGAGTACCTGCCCGGTCACATAGCCGTCGGGCTCGAGAAAGAATCGCACCGCGCGCACGACATCCTCGGGCCGACCGAAACGACGGATGGCGCCGCCGCTGACGAAGCGATCGTACTTGCCCGACCGGATGCTGGCCTCGGCCATGCCGGCCGCCGTCACGCCGGGGGCGACGACATTGACCCGCACGTCGGCCGGCCCGCCGACCTCCTTCGCGAGGAGTCGCGCGCCGTGGATCAACGCGGCCTTGGGACTGGCATAGCCGAGGCTCCCTTCGAAAAGCGCCACGCCCTGCATCGTCGAAAAGAGCACGATCGCCCCGCCGCCGGCGCCCCGCGCGCACGCGGTCGAGAAGCTCCGCGCGAGCAGCATCGGGCCGACGTAGTTGTCGCGCAGCGAGGACTCGATCTCCGCCTGAGTCGCGACGGCGTCCAGGGGTCGCGCCGGATCACCGGCAAGCACGACCAGGCCATACGGATCGCCGAGCCCGCGCGCCGCGGCCAGGAGCGCGTCGCGCGTCGCCTCCTCCGAGAGGTCGCCGCCGACCGTCGCCACCGCGGCGGCACCCGCGGCCCGCAGGTCAGCGGCCAACGCCTCGGCGCGTTCGCGCGCTCGCCGATAGCCGATGACGAGCGGTGCGCCTTCGGCGTGGAGCGCGCGCGCGAGCGTCCCGCCGATGCCGCCGCTACCGCCGGCGAGCACGCACACGCGACCGGCGAGCGTTCCCGGCTCAGACATCGCGGCCTCCGAGATGGATCGGCTCGCCGTTGCCGAACACGTAGAGCTCCGCCGGGCCGCACTGATTCCACGCCTCGTTGTGCGTGAGCGGCTGCGTCGCGACGACCACGACCTTGTCGCGTGGCGTCGTGTGGCGGCTGAAATCGATCTCGACATCGGCGTCGACGAGCGCGGCGCGCGAGAACGGCGCGCGGCGTTGGATCCAGCAGAGCCTGTTCGTGCAGTACGCGTAGAGCCGACGCGCGTCGCACATGAGGAAGTTGAAGCGTCCGTAGGCCGCGATCTCGTCGGCGAGCGACGCGATCAGTCGATGGAGCTTCGCGGCGGGCGGCGGCTCGCGGAACCGGCGGCGAACGGTGTCCAGGATGTAGCAGAAGGCGTGCTCGGAATCGGTCGTGCCGATCGGCACGTAGAACCGCAGGGGCTTGCGCTTGATCCCGTTCAGATAGCCGTTGTGCGCGAACACCCACGTCCGTCCCCAGAGCTCGCGCTGGAACGGATGGGTGTTCTCGATGCACACACGCGACCGGGTGCGGCGCCGGATGTGCGAGATCACGTTCGTGCTCTTGATGGGGTACTGCTCGACGAGGCGCGCGATCTCACTCCTCACCGACGGCACGACGTCGTGGAACAGGCGCGCGCCCTTGCCCTCGTAGAAGGCGATCCCCCAGCCGTCCTGGTGCGGCCCGGTGCGGCCGCCGCGCTGTCGAAACCCCGCGAAGGAGAAGGTGATGTCGGTCGGCACGTTGCAGTTCATGCCGAGCAGCTCGCACATGGAAGTCCCGTAGATAGTGGATGGAGGATGAGGGCTCAACTCGGAATCGGAGCGCGCCATGGCCGGCGCCAGGGATCCTGCGCTGCACGCGGGATGCAATTGCCTGCCTTCCTGCCCTTTGCTAAGCACACGCGCTCGTGAATCCGCCATCGTTGCGCATCCCAGGAGGTGTTCGATGAATCGCTCTCTCGCCGTTCAGGGCTCGTCGCTCGCGCTCGTCGCGCTGCTGGCCACCGCATGCACGAAGTCGGACGCACCCCCCACCAAGCCGGCCGCGACCGCGGCTGCGCCGACGGCCGCAGCGCCCGTCGCGGCCGCGCCCGCGGCGCCGGCGGCGGACGCGCCCGCGGAAGAACTCTACGTCGACCTCGAGGGCGATCCCGACGAGGGCGCGCCGCCCCTGACCGTGAAGTGGACCAGCACCGTCGAGGACGGCACGCCGCCCTACACGTACAAATGGGACTTCGGCGACGGCTCCCCGGCCTCTTCCGAGGCCAATCCGACGCACGTCTATCAGAAGGAAGGCGAGTTCACGGCGACCCTCTCCGTCAGTGATTCCAAGGGTCTGACGGGCTCCGAGGAGTACGACATCCTGGTCGAGAAAGAGGAAGAATAGCTCGCTCCCCCGCGTCGGGGGTTGACGTCTTTGACGCGCCGTGTTAACTGCCTCGTATCGAACGTCAGGGCAGGAGGTGCAATCTCATGGCAGAATCGAAGACCGACGGGGGCATCAAGGCTCGTCTCGAGCAGGTGCAGAGCACGTTGAGGCGCGTCCAGGCCGAAAGCGAGCGGGTCGTCGGCCGGATCCGCAAGGATGCGGGCGACCTCCTCGGCAAGGACCGCCAGAAGGCCGTGCAGGATCTTCTGGATCAGGCGCAGAAGCTGCGGGGCGACCTTCAGAAGCGCGCCGAGCGCGCCGTGAAGGATCTCGAGGAGCGCGGCCAGCGGATGGTCGCGATGATCGAGAAGCAGGCGGAAAAGAGCGTCGGGCCGATCATCCGAGGCTTGAATCTCCCGACCCGCGACGAAGTCGACAAGCTCAAGAAGCGGTTGACCCAGCTCGAGAAACGCCTCGACGAGATCGCGGGCAGCAAAGCGGCGTGAAGCGTTCCGGACGTCGAGCGCCACGCGACGAGGCGTGATCGATCGGGTCGTACGGCTTGCTCGCCGGCAGGGGGGAGTGTTCTTCGTAGGACGGTCTTAGGTCGCTCGAACGAGCGACTGCCGGTGAGCAAGAACGTCGGACGGGGGGAGAGTGGGGCCTTCGTACCCGCTCTTCCCCCGCTCATTTCCGGGGGCGCCCACCCCGGCGTCCGCGCCCTCCGAAGCCGCCACCCCCGGGCGTCTCGAGACGGATCCCGTCGCCGGCCTCCAGCCGGAGGTTCGCCTTGCCCGGAAGCGCGCGGCGCCGCCCGCGCCGTACGAGGAGATTCCGACCCCGCGCGCCGTCGCCGCCACCGGCGAGCCCCCATGGCGAGAGCCGTCGGCGCTCCGTGAGCAGGGTCGCTTCGGCGGACTCGAGGAGCATGATCTCCCGCACCAGACCATCACCGCCGCGATGCCGGCCGGCGCCCCCGCTGCCGCGCCGCAGCCGGTAGGCCGTGACTCGAAACGGGTAGTACGCCTCCAGCGCTTCGATCGGCGTGTTCAGCGTGTTGGTCATGTGGGTGTGGATGCCCGACGCGCCGGCGCCGGCCGGTCCCGCGCCGGCACCGCCGGCCACGGTCTCATAATAGGAGAAGGCGCGGCCGCGTCCGTGGTCGAAGCCGCCGATCGCGAGGTTGTTCATCGATCCGCAGCTCGCCGCCGGCACGCGGTCGGGCGCGGCCGAGGCGAGCGCGCGCAGCATGACGTCGACGATGCGCTGCGACGTCTCGACGTTACCGCCCGCCACGGCCGCGGGAAACATCGCGTTCACGACGGAGCCTTCGGGAGCGCGGACGTCGAGGCGACGCGTTATGCCGTCGTTGGCGGGGATGGCCTCGCGGGCCAGCGTCAAGAAGACGTACACCGCCGCGGAGAGAGTGATCGCATAGTTGGCGTTGAGGCTCCCCTCCACCTGCGGCGCGGACCCGGCGAAGTCGACGCGTGCGCGACCGCCGCCGAGCGTGATCGCGACCCGGATCGGGATCGGCCCCTCGCCGATGCCGTCGCCGTCGAGCAGGTCGACGGCGCGATACACGCCGCCCGGCAGCGTGCGCAACGTCGCCGCCATGAGGCGCTCGCTGTAGCGTTGCAGCTCGTCCATACCGCGCGCCAGCGCCGGCGCGCCGAGGTCTTCGGCGAGATCCACGAGTCGCTCGGCGCCGACCGCCAGCGCCGCCCGCTGCGCATCGAGGTCGCCGCGCCGCTCGTCGGGAACGCGGGTGTTGGCGAGGAAGAGCGCCAGCACGTCGTCGTCCATCGCTCCGCGCCGCACCAGTCGCACGGGCGGAAGGCGGAAGCCTTCCTGATGGATCTCGCGCGCAAGCGGCATCGAGCCCGGCGTCATGCCGCCGACATCGGCGTGGTGGGCTCGATTGGCGACGTATCCGAGCAGCCGACCCGATCGGCCGTGCACGGGCGCGACCAGCGTGAGGTCCGGTAGGTGCGTGCCGCCGGCGAAGGGGTCGTTCACGGCCACGACGTCGCCCGGCGCGAGCCGGTGCGCGGCGAGTGCCGCCCGCACGGAGAGCGGCGTCGACCCGAGGTGCACGGGGATGTGGGCGGCCTGCGCCGCGAGACGTCCGCCCGCGTCGAAGAGGGCGCACGAGTAGTCGTGGCGCTCCTTGATGTTGGGCGAGAACCCCGTGTGGCCCAGGCGAACGCCCATCTCCTCTGCGATCGCCGCGAGCCGGTGATTCAGGACGGCGAGTCCGATCGGATCGAGTCGGGGTCGCCTCATCGTCGCTCCAGGTGCAGATGCCCCTCGCCGTCGACGCGGCCGCGCCATCCCGGCGGCACGAACGTGGTCGAGCTGTACTCCGTCACGAGCGCCGGCCCCCCGATGCGCGCTGTCGGACCGAGTACCTCGCGCTCGTGGCGTGCGGCCTCGAGCACGCGGCCGCGCCACACGAGCCGGTGGCGGGCTCCGACGGGGGCACGTCGATCGCTCCGGCGCCTCGCGGCTCCCTCTCGGCGACGGACCGCGCCGGTCACCTCGACACAGAGCGCGAGCACCTCGACGGAACGCCTCGAATCGCCGTGACCGTAGGCCTGCGCGTGGGCGGCGTCGAAGCGTCCGCGCAGATCGGCGCCGAGCGGCACCTCGACCTCGTGCGCTTGGCCGACGTAGCGCATGAGCGCGGTCGTCCGGTTGGCGATCGCCGCACGCGGAACGCCCTCGCGGCGGAGCTCCGCGGCGCCGCGCCGCTGCCACGGCGCCGCGAGACGCGCGAGCGCCGCGAGCGACGGGTCGACGAGCCGTACCGTCGTGGAGAAAGCCCGCGAGCGCGGCGCCGCGGCCATACCGGCGGCCGAGAGTACCCCGGGATGCGCGGGCACCAGCACCCGCCCGATGCCAAGCTCGACGGCGAGCTCGCAGGCGTGGAGCGCGGCCGCACCGCCGAACGCCATCAACGTGAAGAGGCGCGGGTCGTGACCGCGTTCGAGCGAGATCACGCGCAGCGCCCGAATCATCGCCGCATTCACGACCTGCACGACACCCTCGGCGGCGCACGGCGCGGACAGCCGCAGCTGCCGCGCCAGTCGACTGATCGCCGCCTGCGCGCGCCGCAGGTCGAGCGGCATCGCGCCGCCCAGGAACCGGTCGGCGACGAGCCGCCCCAGCACGAGGTTGGCATCCGTCACCGTCGCGAGCGTCCCGCGGCCGTAGCACGCGGGTCCGGGGTCGGCGCCGGCGCTCTCCGGCCCGACCTGCAACGACCCGCCCGCGTCGCGGCGGGCAATCGAGCCCCCGCCCGCGCCCACCGTATGGATGTCGATCACCGGCACGCGGAGCGGCATGCCGTCGATCACGCATTCGGTCCGCCGTGGAATCCCGCCGGCGACGAGCGCCACGTCCGTCGACGTTCCGCCCATGTCGATCGTGAGGGCGGCGTCGAGACCGAGCCGTTCCGCCAACGCGGCCGCACCGACGACGCCCCCCGCGGGCCCGGACAGGATCGTCCGTACGGGCTCGCGCGCGGCGAGCGCGGGCGCCACGGCGCCGCCGCTCGATTGCATGACCCGCAAGGGTCGTCGCCCCAGCCCGCGCGCGAGTCGCTCCAGATGCCGGCGCATCGCGGGCGCCACGTAGGCGTTCACGACGCACGTGCTGGTGCGCTCGTACTCGCGATGCTCGCGCACGAGCGCATGCGACAACGTGACCGGCACGCCGAGGGCGGCGAGCGCCGCGCCGATGCGCTGCTCGTGCTCGGGCCGGGCGTACGAGTGCAACAGGACGACGGCGACCGCCGCCGGACGCCGCGCGCGTACGCGCCGCACGAGGCGGCGCAGCTCCACCGACCCGAGCCGAGTCACGATGCGCGCGTCATGGCTCGTGCGCTCGCGGACGCCGAGACGATCGGCGCGCCTCACGAGCGGCGCGGGGAGGCGAGGCTCGAGCGCGTAGACCCGCGGCCGCGCTTGGCGTCCGATCTCGAGCACGTCCTCGAAGCCGGCGGTCGTGACGAGGCACACGCGAGCGCCCCTCCGCTCGAGGAGCGCGTTGGTCGCGACGGTGCTGCCGTACGTGACCTCGCCCGACCATGCGCCCGGCAAGAGCTCGGCGAGACCCGCCAGCACGGCACGCGCCGGATCGTCGGGCGTCGACAGCACCTTGTGCACGCGGATGCGGCCGTCGTCCCGGACGACGAAATCGGTGAATGTGCCGCCGGTGTCGATGCCGACCTGCACGAGTCGGCGCCGGCGGCGCCGTGGCATCAGGAGCGAACACGCCGCAGGATCGGGCGCGATCCTGCGGCGGGATGTGACCGCCGAACGGCGATCAGGCGACCGCCGCCTTCTCGGTCTTGGTGCTGGTCGCAGGCTTTTCGGACTTCGAAGGCTTGGCGGGCTTGTCGCTGGTCTCGCTCGTGCCAGTGTCGCTCGCGCTCGCCGCGTCCGCCTTCTTCTTGTCGCCCTTCGTGCCGCCGCCGTCCTTCTTGCGTGCGTAGTCGGTGATGTACCAACCGCTGCCCTTCAGGTGGAAGGTCGTCGAGGAGATCAGCTTGGTGACCTTGCGACGGCAGGTCGGACAATGCGTGAGCGGCTTGTCGCTCATCTTCTGCATCGCCTCGAAGTCGCCGCACTTGCCGCAGTGATACTCGTAAATAGGCATGCCGCCTCCGAAATTTCGATTCGGTACCCTCTAGCGACGACTCCCGGCCTTGTCAACGTCGGAGACCGCGAGCGTCGCGAGGCGCGCTTCGAGGTCGGCCGGCGAGCACCCGTGCACGAGGACGCGCTTGTCGCGCCCGCGCTCCCCGTGCACGACCTCGACGTCGCCGCGCTTCACGCCGAGGGTGCGGGCGAGAAGGTCGACGAGCGCGCGATTGGCCGCCCCGTCGACCGGGGGCTCCGTGATGCGCGCCCGCAGGCGCCCGCTCGGATCGCGCGTCAATACCCTTCTGCGCGCGCGCGGGACGACGCGCACCTCGAGAACGACCGCCACGCGCTTCAGTGCATGCGGAAGGCCAGTTGGCGGAGCGTCTGCACGAGGAAGCTCTGCAGAAACATGATTCCAATGAACACCACGATCGGCGAGAAGTCGATCCCTCCGCCGTACACCGGGAGCACCCGCCGGATGCGATACAGCACGGGCTCGGTCATCGAGTAGATCCCGCGCACGATCGGGTTGTAGGGATCCGCGTTCACCCACGAGATCACGACACGCGCGATCACGATCCACGAGTAGATCTGCAGCATGTACTCGACGACCAACGCCAACGCGTCGAGCAGATTCCCGACCACGAACATCCCGATCCTCCTACCCGCGTCCGAGCTCGCGGCCGCGACGCGTCGCCGCCGCGACGGCCGCGGCGGCCGCGGCGGCGAACCCGCGCTCGTCGAGCGCCCCCAGCCCCGCGAGCGTCGTCCCGCCCGGCGACGACACCATGGCGCGGAGCTCTTCCGGCGGCCGCCCGGTCTGCTGCAACATGGCGGCGGCACCTCGGAGCGTCTGATACGTCAGCCGGCGCGCCTCCGCCTCGGAAAGCCCCTCGGCAACCGCCCCGGCGACGAGACCTTCGGCGAAGCGATACACGTACGCCGGACCGCTTCCCGAGAGCCCCGTCACCGCGTCCATCAGGCGCTCGTCCCTAGCACGAGCGACGGCGCCGACTCCACCGAAGAGGTCCGCCGCGCGTCGCTCGTCGGCGGCGGTCGCGTAGGCGCCCCGCACCACGACCGTCATGCCCTCGCCCACGAGCGCCGGCGTGTTCGGCATCGCGCGCACCACGCGCACGCGCCCGCCGAGCTCCGCCTCGAGTCGGCTCGTCGCGATGCCCGCCGCGATGGACACGAGGAGATGCCGCCGCGTGACGTGCGGCCGGATCTCCTCCAGGACGGCCGACATCACCTGCGGCTTCACCGCGAGCACGACGATCGCGCTGTCCCGCGCGAGCGTCGCGTTGTCCGGCGCCCGCCCGATGCCGTGGGCTCGCGCGAGCTTCGCGATCTGTCGCGGCTCGGCGTCGCTCGCCCAGAGGTCGCGGGCACGCCGGCGCTTCGTCGCGAGCAGGCCCTTCACGAGCGCCCCCGCCATGTTCCCCGCTCCGAGGAACCCGATCTCGCGCACCCGGCGCGCGTTCGTCCCCTTCTTCATGCCGTCCTTTCACGCGAACCGAAGATCGCGGTGCCGACCCGAACCAGCGTCGCGCCCTCCTCGATGGCGACCTCGAAGTCGCCGCTCATGCCCATCGACAACTCCCGCAACTCGGCGGCGGCCTCCTGACCATCCCGGAGCTCGCGGAGCGCCCGGAAACGCGGCCGCGCGCGTTCGGGCTCTGCCGCCGCCGGAATCGCCATGAGGCCGACGAGCCGCAGCCATCCGTGGGCACGCACCGTTCGCACGAGCTCGGGCAGCTCGGCCGGCGCCACGCCGTCCTTCGTCGCCGCGCCGTCGAGGTTCACCTGGATCAGCAGCGGCACCGGAACGCCGCGCCGCCCGCCGGCCGCATCGAGCGCGCGCGCCACGCGCGCGTCCGCGAGCGAGTGGACGAGTCCCGCCTCGGCGACGGCGGCCGCCTTGTTGCGCTGGATGCGGCCGATGAAATGCCACTCGATGCCCGCGACGTCGGCGAGCGCCGCGCGTTTCGCCGTCCATTCCTGCGCGTAGTTCTCCCCGAAGCAGCGGAGGCCCGCCCCCAGCGCAGCCCGCACCGTGGCGGCGTCCTTGCCTTTGGTTACGCCGACGAGCCGCACGTCGCCGCGCGAGCGGCCGGCGCGCGCACACGCCGCTGCGACCCTCGCCTCGACGGCGGCCAGCCGCGCGCTCAGAGAATCCGCCATCGCCCGAGCCACGCCGCCACCTCCGGCAGCGGGAGTCCGATCACGTTGGTGTACGAGCCCTCGACACGATCGACGAGATGCGCGCCTTCTCCCTGGATCGCGTACGCTCCGGCTCGGTCGAACGGCTCGCCGGTCGCGACGTACGCGTCGATCTCGCGGCGCGAGAGGGTGCGGAACACGACCGGAGTACCGACGGCCGCACGCTCGACGAGCATGCCTCCCGGCGCGAGGAGCGCGACGCCGGTGTAGACGACGTGCCGGCGGCCGGCGAGCGCGCTCAGCATCCGCACCGCTTCCGCGGCGTCCTTCGGCTTTCCGAGCGCGGCCGCGTCGAGCGTGACGACCGTATCGGCCGCGAGGATCCACGCGTCGTCGCGGCGCCGCGCCACTTCGGCGGCCTTCTCCGCCGCCATCCGCGCTGCGAAGGCGTCGGGTGTCTCGTCGACACCGGGAACCTCGGGGATGTCGGGCGCATCGACCTCGAACGTCCGCCCGAGCTTCGCGAGCAGCCAGCGCCGCCGCGGCGACGCGGACGCGAGCACGAGCGCGGGCAGCGACGACGCCGACATCGCGCTCTCGTGCCGAAGCCGTTTCGGGGAGTCAAGCGCGCCCTCCCGTTGCGCTCCTCCGATACGCGAGATAGCCGGACCTCGATGGGGGTCGTCGGCGGGCGCGCGGCGATCGCGGTGCTGGTCGCCGCGCTCGCCGTCGGAGGCTGCGTTCGGGGAGCGTCGCGTCGATCGGCGCCGAGGCCGCCCGCCGCGATGCGCGCCCCCACCGAGGCAACGGCCCGAGCCACCTTCGTCGACGCGGTGACTCGATATCATCGCGGCGCCCTCGGCGAGGCGCGGCCGCTCTTTCGCTCGCTTCTCGAGACGTACCCAGTACTGGCCGACTATCACCTGGCCTACCTCGCCGCGATCGAAGAGCGCGCGCACCGGCTCGCCGAGGCGGCGGCGCTCGACGATCGCCTGCTGCAGGCGCATCCGGCGAGCGTGTGGGCGCCGCACGCCGCCGCGCGCCGCGCGCGCACCGCGGCGGCGCTCGGCGATGCGCGAGCCGCGGAGCTCGCCGAGCGCGCGCGCGACCTCGCGGGAGACGACGTCGACGCGCGCGGTGTCGCGCTCGCGGTGCTCGCCTCGCTGCGAGCGGAGACGGATCCGCGGGGAGCCTACGCGCTCTACCAGGAGGTGCGGCGCCGCGGAGGCGAGGCCGCCGCCGCCGCGCGCGACGCGAGTGCGGCGCTCGAAGCCGCACACCCGGAACTGCTCCGCGATCCGACGCTCATGGTGGCCGAAGGACGGGTGCTCGCCGCCGAGGGCCGAGCGGATCTCGCGATCGCGCGGCTCGAGGTGGCGGCGCAGGGATCCAGCGGCGCGGAACGCGTCGACGCCCTCGAGGCGCTCGCCAAAGCGGAGAGGCAGACGGGGCGGCTCGACGACGCCATCGCCACCTACCGACGGGCGATGGATCTCACCCCGATCGGGGGCATGGCCCGCTTCGAGCTCGCGACCCTCTACTGGAATCGCGACCGCGATGCCGAGGCGCGCACGCTCTTCGCCCGGATCGCCGCCGAGACGCCTCGTCACCCGAAGCACGACAGCGCGCGCTATGCGCTCGCGCGGATCGCCGAACAGGAGGGCCGCACCGACGAGGCCGTCGCGCAGCTCCGGATCCTTTCCGTTGGCGAGGGGGATCTCGCGCGCGAAGCGCGTTGGCGCCTCGCCTGGATGCCCTATCGGAGGGGCGAGCTCGCGGCCGCCGCGGAGGCCTTCGCCGCGCTCGGCGCGGGCGACGAGAAGGATCGCGTCGCGGCGGCGTACTGGCGCGGCCGCGTGCTCGCGCGGCAGGGCTTCGCGGCGGAAAGCCGGCGGGCGTTCGATGCGGTGCTCGCCGAAGCGCCCGACGGATACTACGCGGACCTCGCCGAGCGTGCGCTCGCGGCCGACGTACCGCCGCCGCCAGCGCCGACACCGATCGACTCGGCGCCGCCGACCGCGCTCACGACGGCGCACGCCTACCACTGGGACCGGAGTTGCGAGCTCCGAGCGATGGGCATGACCGACGCGGCCGCGCGCGAGATCGACGCGCTCGCCCGCGAGCTCCCCGACGGCGACGCGGGTCGGCCGTTCCTGCTCGCAGCCTACAGCGACCTCGAGGCCGCCAACCGTGCGCTCCGCCTGGCGCAACGGCTCCAGGCGATCCTTCCGGCGCCGACGTCTGCCGCGTATCTGTTCCCCCGCGCCTACTGGTCGCGCGTCGTGGAGGCCGCGGATGGCGAGCGACTCGATCCGTACGTCGTGCTGGCGCTCATGCGCCAGGAGAGTCTCTTCGATCGCACGGCCGTCTCACCGGCGGCGGCGTACGGCCTGATGCAGCTGCTCGTGCCGACGGCGTCGCGCGTGGCGGGCCGGGCGATCGAGGCATCCGCGCTCTTCGATCCCGCGGCCAACATCGCGCTCGGCTCGCGCTACCTCCGCCGGCTGCTCGACCGCTTCGACGGCGACCTCGCGAAGGCCCTGGCGGCGTACAACGCGGGCGAGGCGGCGGTCGCGAAATGGGAGCAGCGGGCGCCCGGAGTCGCCACCGACGAGTTCGTGGAAACGATCAGCTACCGCGAGACCCGTCACTACGTGAAGCAGGTCCTCGGCAACTACCGCCGCTACCGTCGTTTGTACGGCGCGTCCGACGAGCGGCGCGCCCTCGAACGCACCGGGCACGTCGCTCAGGACGGCGACAGCGACAGCGCCGATACCAGCCTTCCGGCGAGCCCGCCGAATCCGCCGTTCGACATCAGCACCACGACGTCGCCCGGCGCCACCTGATCCGCGACGAGCGCCGCGATCGCGTCGGGATCCTCGCACGTCTCCGCCGGCACGCCGCGCGCGCCCAGCGCCCCGATCAGCTCCTCGATCGACAGGCGCTCCCGCTCGGGCAACTGGTCGCGACGATGGATCGCACCGAAGGTCACGCGATCGGCGCCGGCGAGCGCGCTCGCGAAGGCGTCTTGGAAGACCCGGCGGCGGGTCGTGTTCGAGCGCGGCTCGAAGAGCACCCACAGGCGGCGGCGCGGATAGCGCGCTCGCAGCGCCGCCAACGTCCCGGCAACGGCAGTCGGGTGGTGCGCGAAGTCGTCGACCACGGTGACGCCGCGTCCCTCCGCGATCACCTCCTGGCGCCGCTTCACGCCGCGAAACGTCGCGAGCGCCGCGACGACGCCGTCGAACGGCAGCCCCATCGCGTGCGCGAGCGCGAGCACGCCGACAGCATTCGCGACGTTGATCGCTCCGGGGAGCGGCAGGGCCGCGCGCGCCCGCAATCCGCCGGGGCCCACGATCGTGAAGCGTGTCGCGCCGCCGTCGTCGGCGACGTCCTCCGCGCGCCAGACGGCTCCGGAGCCGCGACCGAAATAGGTCGCGGCGCGGCCGCTCGATTCGACGACCTTGCGCACCTCGGGGAAGTCCGCGCTCGCCGCCACGACCGCGTCCGGGCGCAGACGCTCCATCAACGTGCGGAACGCGCCCTTCACGTGCTCGAGGTCGCGATAGATGTCGGCGTGATCGAACTCGACGGCGTTGATCAGCAAGGCGTCCGGATCGTAGTGGAGGAACTTCGGCCCCTTGTCGAAGAAGGCGGTGTCGTACTCGTCGCCCTCGGCGACGAACCACGGACCCGCGCCGAGGCGGAAGTTCTGCGCAAAGTTCCGGCTCGCGCCGCCGACCATGAAGCTCGGGTCGCCCCCCGTCTCGTGCAGAACCCAGGCGAGCATGGCGCTCGTGGTCGTCTTGCCGTGGGTGCCGACCACGACCGCGCGCCGCCGCTCGCGCATGAAGAAGCGCATCAACGCCTCGGGCATCGAGCAGTACGGGATGCCGGACGCCAGGAGCGCCTCGACCTCGGGATTGCCGCGCGACATCGCGTTGCCGACGACGACGACGTCCGGCCGCGGCTCGAGGTTCTCGGCGCGATAGCCCTCGCGCACGGGGATGCCGAGCCGGGCGAGCACGTCGCTCATCGGCGGATAGACCGCCTGATCGGAACCGGTGACCTCGTATCCGGCGGCTCGGAACAGGCCCGCGAGCGACGCCATCCCGACGCCGGCGACGGCGATCAGGTGCACCCGCCGCGCCGAAGCGGGCAGATCAGGACGCGGAGACGGCGCGGACGACGAGGTCATGGATGAGCGGGCGGAACTCGCGAATGCGGTCGTTGTCGCGCGTCGGATGGACGCGGTTCGAGAGGACGATCACGTGCAGGTGCCGGTCGAGGTCGATCCAGAGCGAGGTGCCGGTGAACCCGACGTGGCCGACCGCGTTGCGCGAGAACTCGGCGCCGGCCGTGGACCCCTTGAGCGAGGGGGTGTCCCAGCCGAGCGCCCAGGTCGAGGAGCCGATCGGATCGTCGCGCCGCCAGAATTCGCTCACGATACTCGACGGCAGAAAAACGTTTTGCCCGAGCCACGATTCGCGGAGCGTCGTCGCGAGGCGATCGAGGTCGCGGACGCACGAGAAGAGCCCGGAATGGCCCGCCACTCCGCCCATCGCGTAGGCGTTGTCGTCGTGCACCTCGCCGCAGAGGACGCGCTTGCGCCACGGGCATCGCTCGGTCGGCGCGATCATGTCGACGATCGGCTCGAGGCGACGCGTCCGCAGGAGCGCCAGGTCCACGAACGACGACGAACGCAGGCCGAGCGGCTTGAAGATCTTCTCGTGGCAGAAGCGATCGAGGGTGAGCCCGCTCACCTGCTCGATCGCGGCGCCGAGGAGCATGAAGCCGAGGTCGCTGTAGAGCGTACGCGCGCCGGCTGGCGCTTCCGGCTTCTCGCGCTGGATCGCCTCGTACACCCATTCTTTGGCGCCGCGGCTCGCCGTGAAATTGATGCGCCCCTCGCGCTCGATCTTGACGACGTCGCGATAGTACGGCCGCCAGTCGGGGAGGCCTGAGGTCTGCGCCAGCAGGTGCCGGAACGTCACGTGCGTCTTTCCGTGGACGCCGAAATTGTGGAAGAAGCGCGTCACCCGATCGTCGAGACCGATCCTGCGATCGCGCACGCACAGCATCATCGCGGTGGTCGTGGCGAGCGGCTTGGTCAGCGACGCCACGTCGAAGATCGTGTCCTCGCGCATCGGCGCGTGGTCGCCGGGCTCGAGCGAGCGTCGGCCCGCGGCGCGGACGAAGACGACGCGACCGCCGACGTTCACGAGCACGACGACGCCCGGAAACACCCCGCGGGCGACCGCGTCGTCCATCGCGCGCTCGACCGGAACGAAGCTCACGCCGCAACGGCCCCCACCCAGCCCGCGTCGGCGTCGACGCGCACGGGGATCCCGAACGTCAGCGACAGGTTCTCCGAGAGATGACCCGCCGGGAACCCGGCCACGACCGGGTACGGCGCGTCGGCGAAGAAGTCGCGGAACACGCCCGCCACGACGTCGTCGTCGCGCCCGTCGCACTCCGCGAACGAGCCGAGCACGATGGCCGCGACGGCGTCGAGCTTCCCGGCGAGCTTCAGATGCATGAGCATGCGATCGACGCGATACGGGCGCTCCGCCACGTCCTCGAGAAAGAGCACCGCGCCCGCCGTCTCGACGGCGTACGGAGTCCCAAGCAGCGCCGCCAGCGACGACAGGCAGCCGCCGACGAGCCGTCCCGTCGCCACTCCACCGGCGACGACGTCGGCGACCGGTTCTCGCCACGGCGCGTCCGGCGACGCCAGGAGATCGACGAGCCGCGCCCCGGAGCGCTCGGAAAGCCCCTTCGCGAGATCGGTCGCCACCATCGGTCCGTGCAGCGCGACGACCCCACATCGTTCGACGATCCAGCCGAGGAGCGGCGAGACGTCACTGTACCCGACGACGAGCTTCGGTCGCGCCATGAGGAGCGCCGGGTCGAGGAGCGGCAGCAGCTGGCTCGTGCCGTACCCGCCGCGCGCGCATACGATCGCGCCGACGTCCGGATCGGCGAGCATGGCCGCCAGGTCGGCGTGCCGCATGTCCGCCGTACCCGCAAGGTAGCGCCGCCGCGCCCGCACGTGCTCGCCGAGGCGGACACGAAAGCCCAACGCCTCGAGGCTCGCCACGCCGCGTTCGAGCGCATCGGCCTTCACCGCCCCGCCCGGCGCGACGACGCCGATGGTTCCTCCGGGACGCACCGGCGGCGGCAGGATCATCGCGGTCCCCGGCGTACTCAGTCCTCGCCGAAGAAGCGCGCGCGGTCCGCTTGCATGCGGGCCTCGTAGGTCCGCTGCAGAGCGACGGTCGGGACATACTCGCGGTCGGTGCGGGCGCGCGCGAGCCATGCCTCGCGCGCCGCGCGCACCAGACCCTGGAGCTGCTCGGGAAAGAGCCCCTGCATCCCGTCCGACTTCGCGATGAGCGGATTCGGGTGCGCTTCGACCAGCACGACCGAAGCGCCCGCCATGATGCCGGCGAGGGTCAGCGGGAAGACGAGATCCCGGATCCCCGTGCCGTGCGACGCGTCGACCGCGACGGGCAGCCCCGAGAGCTGGTAGTGGAACGCGGCGACACTTCCGAGATCGAGCGTGTTGCGGGTGTAGCGATTGCAGCTCGTGATGCCGCGCTCGCAGAGGATGACGTTCTCCTTACCGGCCGTCATTACGCGCTCGACCCAGAGGAGGTAGGCCTCGGTGTCGAGGGAGTTGCCGCGCTTGTGGATGACGGGAAGCGTCGTGTCGCGCAGGCGATTCAGGAGCGCCTGGTTCTTGCTGTTCGGCTCGCCAACCTGCAGACATGCGACGCCAGCGTCCTCGTACAGGGACACGTCGGCTTGGTCGAGGATCTCCACCACGGTCGGCATCCCGAACTCGCGTCCCGCGCGCACGATCAGCTCGAGACTGCGCCGTAGGGAGTCGTGGTCCGACGAGCCGAGCCCTTCCCATCCGCTGTACGGGCTCGAGCGGTACTTCACGACGCCGCCGCGGAGGCATTGCGCGCCGGCTTCCTTCACCATGCGCGCCGCGTCCATGACCTGCCGCTCGCTCTCGACCGAGCACGGGCCGGCGATCACGACGAGATCCGAGCCGCCCGCCAGGACGCCCCCGATATCGACGGGGACGTGTATCGGCTTCAACGGATCGCCCTTCTGCGCGGCGCGCTTGTAGGCGCGAGAGATCGGGATCAGCCGCTCGACGCCCGGCATCTGGCCGAGCTCGTCGGTCGGCAGGCGCGAGATGTCGCCGTACACCCCGATCAGCGTCACCTGCGCGCCGACCATCTTGCCCGTCGTGTAGCCGAGGGCGTGAACCCTCGCCTCGATCGCCGCGATCTCGTCGGGCGTCGCGACGGTTTGCATCTTGATGATCATGACGAGCCTCGGGGATGGAGCCGCTGGTTCTCGGAAGGAGCCTCGATGCTCCGGACGGATGGAGCCCGCGCGGGCTCGGGACGTCGCGAAAAGGGATAGCGGCAATGCCCGGAAGGGTCAATGGAACGCGTGCTTGCGTTGCCGATCGGCGCCGTCTACTCGTAGCGGCGATGAAGCTCCGCGACGGCGAGATGCAACGCATCGCCACGTCGATCTTGAGCCGCCTGGAAAAGGCGGGCCTCCTGCGGATCGTGGCGAACCGCGCGGCCGTCGAGCTGCGCATCGTCTCCGCCTTCCGCGCCAACCTCCGGGCCGAGGAGGACCTCGACGTGGAGGCGGCCCGGTTCGCCGAATCGCACAGCCGCGAGCTCGTCGGCATGGACCGCCACAAGGTGTTGCAGCTCGTGAAGGAGCGTCTCGCCAAGGAGCGGGGGTTCACCCTGTGAGCCGCGCATCCGATGGCCGGATCTCGGCGCTCGCCCACCTCGCCCTGGACGCCCTCAAGAAGGGGGACGAGGTGGCGGATCTGCGCACGGATCGCCTGGTGCTGGCCGAGATCAAGGCCGTCTTGACCGACTTCTTCGACGTCGACGAGGCGATCGACGCCAAGGTGCGCCGCAAGATCGGGAGCCTGTCCCGCCGCGTTCCCGAGGGGTCGAGCGAGTGGAACGTCCTCTACCGCCAGTACCTCGAAGAAGAGAAGAGGAAGCTCGGCCGCTAGCCCCGAAAAACGGATCCGCCACCTCGCCGCCGTTGACACGGCGCGAGCGATGCTTATGGTGCGCGCGGGTTTCATCCCGTTGCGCATTCGGCCGCCCACCATATCGGCCAAAAACTCAGTAGTTTCCACTAGAAGGGAAAGGAGACATCGATGAAGATTCGCCCACTTCAGGATCGGGTGATCGTGAAGCGCATCGCCGAGGAGGAAAAGACCAAAGGCGGCATCATCATCCCCGATACGGCGAAGGAGAAGCCCC
>JADYZW010000045.1 GCA_020852955.1 Deltaproteobacteria bacterium
GATCCGCTCCGCGACCGGGTCCGCGCCTCCCGCCGCGGCGGATACGGCCGCGGCGCCCGTGCCCGATGCCGCCGGCGCCCGCGCGGGCGCGGACAGCGGCGGCGCGGCGGACGGGGCGGATGCCGCCCCCGCGGCGCGCACGACCACCCGCGCCGGCGGCCCCTGGTCCTTCACCCGCAGCTGGTGATGGGCCACCTCGAGCTCGACGCGTCCGTGGCCGGCCGCCGCCCCGAGCCACGCTTCCCAGCGCGCCGGGTCGGCGACGCGGTAGCGGAAGCCCAGTTCCTCGGGCGCACGGCGCACGCCGTCCGGCGCCGGTACGCGGCGGAGCAGGCTCATGCTGATCTGCGAGCCGAAACCGGCGCCGAGCCGGAGAGCGTACTCGATCGGATAGCAGCCGCCTTGGGAGAGATTGAGCGCGCCGAGGTCGGGATCGGGCTCGCGGAAGTTCGGGACCGGCGGGACGAGCCCGGTCTCGAGCGCCTTCACCGCGACCACGTCCTCGATCCCGACTCCCATCGGATGGCCGGTGAGCCCCTTGGTGTTGGCGACGACGATGCGCGACGCGTCGGCGCCGAAGACGCGCCGGAGCGCCTCGACCTCGGCGGCCGCGCTCCCGCCGCGCGCCGGCGTGTAGGTCTCGTGCGAGACGAACACCATGGCCGGGGCCATCGCGCGGCGCTCGACGCCCCAGCGCCGCTCGGCATCGGCCACCAGCGACTCCATGACGCCGCCGATGTGGCCGACGTCGAGCCGGGTCCCGTGGAAGGCGCTGTTCGCGGTGACGGCGGCCAGCACCTCGCAGATGGGCGCGAGCCCGCGCTCGCGGAGCGCCTCGGGCGCCTCGATCACCATCGCCGCCGCGCCCATGCCGACGATCATGCCGTGACGGCGGCGGTCGAACGGCACCGCCGCGCTCGCGACGTCCTCGTCGGTCGCGGCGGCCCCGGTCGCGAGAAAGCCCGCGCCCACCCATTCGAGCAGACGGTCGCTCGTGACGTCGTCGGCCGCGACCACGATGACGCGGCGGCAGCGGCCGGCGCGGATCCAGTCCTCGGCGAGAGCCACCGCCTGGGTGGTGCTGGCGCAGGCGGCGTTCACCTGGGTGTTCGGACCGCGAGCGCCGATCAGCTCCGCAAGCTGCGAGTGCCCCATGGAGAGCACGCGGAAGAGGAAGCGCCGGTCGAAACGGTACGGATGGCGCGCGATCTCCTCCTGCACCTCGTGGATGCGGCGGTCGAGCTCCGCGATCAGCGTATCGTGTCGCTCCCCGAAGGCGGCCGCCCGCGCCCGCAGGTGCTCGAGCTCGGCGACCAGCGCACGCCGCGTCTGATCCTCGTGGTGGCGCGTCAGCTCGTCGACGAGCGCGTCGGAGCCCGGGAACGCGGAGGCGAAGACGATGCCGGTGTCGTCGCGCATCGACTCGGGGAGCCGCCAGCCGGTCGGCAGGTGGCCGCCCGTCGTCGTGGTCCGGTACCCCATGATCAGCGGGATGCCGGCGTCGCGGAGCGCGTCGATGCCGGCGGCGATCGCGAGCCGGGTGCATGTGTCGAGGGCCGCGAGCCGCTCGGCGTCGACGCCGAACTCCGCCGCGAGGTCGAATGCGCCGCCGCGCGCGGCGAGCTTGATGACGTCCTCGGCGGCCTCGATCGCCTCGAAGGTCGGCCCGCCCTCCTCGCGCTTCACGAGGCGGGTGATGTGCTTGTCGAGCATCGCGCGCCGGAAGCGCGTCGGGATGACATCGATGAGCTGCTCCCCGTGCAGGAGCCGGCCGAGGTTCGCGTCGTCGAAGATGCGCGGCAGGCCGGGGAGGCCGACGGCCGCCCCGCTCACCACGACGGGGGCGCCCGCGCCCGCCGGCGCGCCGCCGAGGAGGCGGCTCGCGGGCTCGAGAAGGCTCGCGAAGAGCCGGCCGAGCTCGCGGTAGCGGTCGTCGGCGGGCGCGGCCGGGGCGCCGCCGGGCGTCGCCGGGCCCGCGGCACACGCGACCGGCGTCGGCACGCGGACGGGCGTGGCCGGCGCCGGCGCCGCGGCCTCGACCGCCGCCGCGCCCAGACCGGCGGCATAGAGCCCGCAGAGCGCCTGGTTGAAGGCGACCGCGTCGGCGAGCTTCGGGTGGTTGGTGAAGAGCGAGACGACGTCCTCGCGGCTCCCGAGCACGTCGTCGACGAAGCCCTGGAGCGCCCGCTTCGGCCCGACCTCGACGAAGACGCGGGCACCGGCGGCGTAGAGCGCCTCGAGACCGCGCACGAACTGCACCGGAGCAGCGACCTGACGCGAGAGGAGGTCCAGCATCGCCGGCCCGACGTCGGGACCGGTCGGATAGAAGTCGCCCGTGACGTTCGACACGACCGGCACCGCCGGGCTCCGCACCCCGAGCCGCGCGAGCGTGCGCCGGAGCGGCACGCTCGCGGGCGCCACGATCTCGGTGTGGAAGGCGTGGCTCACGGGGATCGCCACCGCGTTGATGCCGGCCGCCTGGAACGCGGCGATGGCGCGCTCGATCGCCTCGCTCGCGCCGCCGATCACCGACTGGCTCGTGCTGTTGACGTTGGCGACGACCGCGTAGCCCTCGACGGTCGCGAGCACGCGCTCGACCTCGGCGAGCGGAGCGAAGACCGCGGCCATGCGGCCGTTGTCGCCGACCGCGACCGCGCTCATCTCGCGCCCGCGCGCGCTCACCGCCTCGAGGGCATCCGCGAACGCGAGGCTACCGGCCGCGACCAGCGCCCCGTACTCGCCGAGGCTGTGGCCCATCACGAGGTCGGGCGCGACGCCGTAGGCGGCGAGGAGGCGCGTGAGCGCGATGTCGGTGGCGAGGACGGCGGGCTGCGTGATCGCGGTCTGCCGCAGGCTCTCGTCGGCGGCCGCGACGCGCGCCGGGTCGTCGGGGTCGCAGAAGACGACCGCCGAGAGCGGGCCCCCGAGGATCGGCGCCATGACCCGATCGGCCTCGCCGAAGGTGGCGGCCACGATCGGCGCGTCGGCGCGCAGCGCGCGCAGCATGTTCGGGTATTGCGAGCCCTGTCCGGTGTAGAGGAACGCCACCTTGGCCGTCGGGCCGCGGCCCCGGAAGACGCCCTGGGCG
This sequence comes from Deltaproteobacteria bacterium, assembly GCA_020852955.1. Lineage (GTDB taxonomy): Bacteria > Desulfobacterota > Binatia > UTPRO1 > UTPRO1 > UTPRO1. Next base: position 3,089 of record JADYZW010000045.1, read on the forward strand.
CGAAGCGCCTTCCACGTCCCGGCGTGATCGGCGGCGAGCGCCTGGCGCGCCTTGACGATCCGGCCCGCGAGCTCCGCCGCGTCGCCGTAGTCGACCGCGATCCGCTCGGGCGCGGCGAGATCGGCGGCCGCGGGCACGGCCGGCGGCGGCGCGTGGCCGGAGACCGCCGCGCGCTCGATCTCGACGAGCCGCCGGTCGAGCGCCGCGACCGTGTCGGCGCCGACCACGAGCGCGCCCCGGAGTGGCGCGCCCGAAGCCGCCGCCGCGTTCCGCGCGGACGACGGCGCGCTCGCGGCGGCGGAGGCGCGCGGGGTCGCGCGCGCGGCGAGCCGCCCCGGGACGTGTTCTTCGAGCACGGCGTGGAAGTCGGTGCCGCCGAACCCGAACGCGCTCACGGCGGCGCGCCGCACATCGCCGTTCCGGAGCTCCCACGCCGCGGGCGCGGTCTGCACCGCGAACGGGGAACGCGCGAAGTCGATGGCGGGATTCGGCGTCTCGCAATGGAGGCTCGCGGGGAGCGTCCGCTCGCGGAGCGCCAGCACCGCCTTCAGCATGCCGGCGGCGCCGGCGGCCCCCTTGAGATGGCCGATGTTGGACTTGACGGAGCCGAGCGCCACCGAGCGCGGCGCGAGCCCGAAGGGCGCGAACGCCTCGCAGAGGCTCTGCACCTCCACCACGTCGCCGACGCGCGTCGAGGTGCCGTGGCCCTCGACGAGGAGCCCCGCCCGCGGCCTGAGCCCGGCGTGCCCCCAGGCACGCTCGATCGCGAGCCGCTGGCCGACCGGATTGGGCGCGGTGATGCCCTTGCCGCGCCCGTCGCTCGCGCCGCCGAAGCCTCGTACCACGGCGTGGATGCGGTCGCCGTCGCGCTCGGCGTCGGCGAGCCGCTTCAGCACGAAGATCGCCGCCCCCTCCCCCATCACGAAGCCGTCGGCGCCGTCGGCGTACGGGCGCGTGCCGGTCGCCGAGAGCGCGCCGATCTTGCAGAACTTGACGTACGTCGCGGCGCCCATGTTGCGGTCGATGCCGCCCGTGATCGCGACGTCGTAGTCGCCGGCGGCAAGGCCCTCGGCGGCGATCGCCATCGCCGCCATGGCCGATGCGCACGCGGCATCGACGACGAAGTTCGGGCCGTGGAAGTTGAAGAGGTTGGCGAGGCGTCCCGCCATGCAGTTGGCGAGCTCGCCCGGCATCGTATCCTCGCTGATCGCGGGCAGCCGCCCGCCGATGCCACCCCGCAGCTCGGCCGTGATGGCGGCGCGCTGCGCCGCGGGCAGCGCCTGGAAGGTCGGCGTCCCGGCGAGCGTCGTCGCGTACTCCGGAAAGGAAATGCGGAGCGCCGTCTGGTAGTGGCGTTCGCCGGCCATGGCGTTCCCGAGGATCACCGCCGTGCGCTCACCGTCGAGGGGTCGCTTCGGCCAGCCGTAGTCGGCCAGAGCTTCGCGGGTGCACGCGATCGCCCACTTCTGGGCGTCGTCCATCGCGTCGCTCACGCGCGGCGGAATCGGCAGCTTCCAGCCCATGGGATCCCAGGGGAACTCGCGGACGAAGCCGCCGATCTTCGAGTACGTCTTGTCGGGCGCCGCGGGATCGGCGTCGAAGTAGAGCGCCGGATCCCAGCGCGCGGGATCGACGTCGGCGATGCTGTAGCGGCCGTCGAGCAGGTTCCGCCAGAAGGCCGGCACGCTCGGCGCATCGGGCAGCACGGCCCCGATCCCCACGATCGCGATCGCGCGGGCACGGGTGTCGTTGTCTTCCATCGTGTCCCCCTAGGTGGCCGTGACGACGCCGGCGCGACCGAAGAGCGCATCGGCGGCGGCGTCCATGTCGGCCAACTGGCCGCTCTGCGCCTGGTGGATCGCCGTGAGCCCGAGGCGGTCCGCGAACGCCGGCATCTCGGCGGACGGCACGCCGTCGGCGCCGGCGATCACGCGCATCCCGTCGGCGCCGATCTTCATGGCCGCCTCGCGCGCGAAGATGCGGGCGAGGGCGGCGAGCACCGGCGGCGCGAAGCGCGCGTCGCTCTTGGCGTGGAGTTCCCCGGCGGCGGCGCGCGCCGCCCGCCGGGCGATGCTCGCGGCGGCCTCGCCCCAGGCGATGAGCTCGCCGAGCCGGAGCAGCACGTGCTGATTGCGGGTCAGGCGCGAGAGCCGCGCCCGCTCCATCACCTCGGCGAGGGCGTGCAGCGCGAGCGCCGCGGTCGCGGCGCCGCTCGCGGGCGCCCGCGGCGCGAGCGCTTCCAGCGCGCGCGCCGTGTCGTGATAGTGCGCGCCGCGCGTCTTCATATGACCCTGCCAGCGATCGCGCGCGATCGTCATCTCCATGATCTCGGACGTCCCCTCGTAGATGCAGGTGATGCGGACGTCGCGCTTGATCTTCTCCACCACGTACTCGCGGGTGTAGCCGTAGCCGCCGAGGGCCTGGATCGCCGCCTCCGCGGCGGCGTTGCCGAACTCGGTCGCGAGGTACTTCGCGACCGCGCCCTCGGTGTTGAAGTTCCCCTCCGGGTCGGCGTCGATGCGCTCGGCCGTCTCCTCGATGCAGGCGCGTGCGGCCTCGAGGCGGGCGGCGTGCGGCACGAGGAGCTTGTGGGTATACCCCTGCTTCTCGGCGAGCGGCGCCCCGCCCTGCACCCGGTCGAGCGCGAACGGGACGATGCGGTCCAGCGACGCCCAGCCGGCGCCGAGCCCGAAGGCCGCCACCATGAGGCGGGTGTAGCCGAAGACCGCCTGCGCCTGGAGAAGTCCTCGTCCTTCCACGCCCCCGACCAGGCGATCGGCGTCGACCCGGACGTCCTCGCAGAGCACGGCCGCCGTGTTGCTGGCGCGGATACCGTGCTTGTCCTCGGGCGTGCCGTGGTCGAGCCCGGGCGCACCGCGCTCGACGACGAACCAGCTCGGCCCGCCCGGGGCGTTGGCGAGGATCGTGTACGCGTCCGCGATGCCGCCGTTACTGATCCACTGCTTGCGGCCGTTCAGGACGTAGGCGACGACGGCGCCGTCCTCGACGATCGGCGTCGCCGTCGTGCGAAGCGCCGCCAGGTCGCTCCCGGCGGCCGGCTCGGTCGCTCCGTACGCGAACAGCAGGCCTTCGTCCGCGATGCGGGTGAGCCAGCGCGTGCGCTGCTCGGGCGTGCCGCCGACGTTGATCGGGTCGCTCCCGAGGAAGGTCGCGAGGAGGCCGGTCGCGATGCCCAGATCGATCCGCGCCATGCGTTCGCAGAGGCGGTAGACGTCGAGCGCGGCCCCGCCCATCCCGTGGAACTCCTCGCCGACGAACAGGAGATGGATGCCGAGCTCGGGTCCGCACATCGCGCGCAGCACGTCGACGGGCACCTCGTCCTTGGCGTCCCATTCGAGCCGCTTCTCGATCGGAAGGTGCCGCTCGGCGAATTCGTCGAGCGAGGTGAGGATCTGCTGCAGCGTCTCCTGGTCGAGCCCGGCCGCCATGAGCGATGAGCGTTCCAAGTTCCGAGCCACCGCGCCGAACCGATGCCCCGCGGAAATCCCCGTGCGCTGGCCGGGCCACGGACGGGGACGCCGCGCCCCGTCTTCTCAGGCGTGAGAAGCGCGGATCGGAAGCGCTCGCTCGCCTGCGAACGCGGCGGGGCAAACCCCACGCGGGCCGACGGTGCCCAGTCACGGCGGCGAGGCACGGAAGTTGGAACGGGAGTCGACCGACCACGGAAGCATGCAAGGAACCGCCGCGATGACCACGACGGAACTCGAGGGGCTCGTCCACGCGATCCTCACGTGCGTGACCGCTGGCCCCGGCCTCGGATTCAACCGAGCGGTCCTGTTCCTGCCGTCGGAGCGCGGCGACGAGCTCGTCGCGACCATGGCCATCGGTCCCGCCACCGTCGAGGAAGCGCGGGAGACCTGGACGCGGCTCGCAACCGAGCGCCCGAGCCTCGGCGAGCTGCTCCGGCGAACGGACTGGCGGCGGCGGTCCGGCCTGTCCGCGCTGGTCGAAGGTCTCACCATCCCCCTCGCGCCGGCCCGCGACGCCGCGGCGGAGCGGACGACCAACCCCCTCGCCGAAGCCTACCGCGCGGGCCAGGTCCGGAAACTCGCCGACGCGCACACGCTCGACGAGCTCCCCGCCCGGTTCCGCGAGGCCTTCGCCGGCACCGAAGTGGTCTGCGTCCCCCTTCCCGCGAAGGAGCGCGCGATCGGGCTCCTCGTCGCCGACAATGCGTTCAACCGCGAGCCGATCACGGAGGAGCGCATCCAGCTCCTCGAGCTGCTAGCGCGCCTCGCCGGCCTCGCCCTCGACAACGCCCGCATGTACCAGCAGGTGCAGGCACAGGCCGAGGCGCTGCAGCGGGCGCTCGACGAGCTGGAACGGACCCACGAGCGGCTGCTCCACAACGAACGCCTGGCGACGGTCGGCGCGGTGATCGCCCGCGTCGGCCACGAAATCCGCAATCCGCTCACCACCATCGGAGGTTTCGCCCGCACGCTCGGAGCCCGGCCGAGCGACATGGAGCGGGTCGCGCGCGGCGCCGGCATCATCGTCGACGAGGTGGAGAAGCTCGAGGTGCTGCTGAAGGAGATGCTCGACTTCACGAGCCCGCACCCTCCGAGTCTGCGACCGACCGACCTGAACCAGGTGGTCGCGAGCTTCGCCGAGGTCCATCGCGACGGGCTGACCCCGCACCGGGTGCGGCTCGTCCTCGACCTCGCCCCCCGGCTGCCGGAGATCCACGCCGACGCCCGCCAGCTGCAGCGCGCATGTCTGAACCTCTGGCGGAACGCGGTGCAGGCGATGGAGGAGGGTCCGGTCGACCGCGAGCGGACGCTCACCATCCGCACGACGCGCGGCGACGACGACGTCTGCCTCGTCGTCGAGGACTCCGGGCCGGGCATCCCGGAGGACGTCGCCACCCGCATGTTCACGCCCTTCTTCACCACCAAACACCACGGCACCGGGCTCGGGCTGGCCGTCGTCCGCAAGATCGTCGACGACCACGGCGGCGCGATCGAGGTGCGCAACGGGCAGCGCGGCGGCGCCGCGTTCCGCATCACGCTGCCGATACGGAGGTCGGCACCATGACGCGACTGCTCCTCGTCGAAGACGACGACCACCAGCGCCTCCTCTACCGCGAGGACCTCGAGACGGAGGGCTACGAGGTGTTCGAGGAACGCGACGGCTCCCGGGTGCTCGCGGCGATCGAGCGGCACGCGCCCGACGCGGTGGTGCTCGACATCAACATGCCGGGGCCCGACGGGTTGACGACGCTCGCCCGCATTCACGACAAGCACCACCGCCTGCCCGTGATCCTGCACTCGGCGTACTCCGCCTACCACGAGCAATTCCGGTCGTGGCTCGCCGACGCCTACGTGACCAAGTCGTCGGACCCGACCGGGCTGCGGACCGCGGTCCGCTCCGCGCTCGCGAAGGCTCGGCCGCACGACTGAGATGCGCCGCGCCGGACGGTCCGAAACGCTCGTCATGCTGCTCGCCGGCGGCGAGGGCGAGCGTCTCTACCCGCTCACGAAGAAGCGCGCCAAGCCCGCCGTCCGCTTCGGTGGCGTGTACTGCATCATCGACTTCACGCTCTCGAACTGCGTGAACAGCGGGCTCACCCGCATCTACGTGCTGACCCAGCACAAGTCTCTCCCGCTCGACCGCCACGTGCGCGACGCGTGGGGCTTCCTGCACCCCGACCGCGGCGAGTTCATCCAGACGGTGCCGCCCCAGTTGCACCTGGTTTCCCGCTGGTACGCCGGCACCTCGGACGCCGTGTTCCAGAACCTCGACCTCCTCGACGAGGAACGGCCGCGGAACGTCCTGGTCTTGTCGGGCGACCACGTCTACCGCATGGACTACGGACGCCTGCTCGCGTTCCACGCCGAACGCGGCGCCGACCTCACCGTCGCATGCACGCGAGTCCCGCTCGAGGAGGCGCGGCGCATGGGCGTCCTCGGCGTCGACGAGGCGGAGCGCGTGACCGTCTTCGACGAGAAGCCGCCCTTCCCCACCCCGATCGCGCCGCGCGTCGCGGCGGCCCGCGTCAACATGGGGATCTACGTCTTCCGCACCGAGCCGCTCGTCCGGGCGCTCGTCGCCGACGCGAAGACCGCGTCGCGGCACGACTTCGGACACTGCATCATCCCGGCCATGGTTCCCGACGGCCGGGTCTTCGCGTACGACGTCGGCGAGCGCGGCGACCCCACCGAGCGCTACTGGCAGGACGTCGGCACGCTCGACACCTACTACGCGACCAACATGGAGCTGCTCGCCGCCGCACCCGCCTTCGACCTGCACGCCGCCGACTGGCCGATCCGCCACGGCGGCGGCCAGCACCCGCCCGCGGTGTTGCGGAGCGCGGGCGGACGCGAGGCGCGGGTGAGCGACAGCATCGTCTCTCCTGGCTGCATCGTGCGCGGCGCCAGCGTCACGCGGTCGATCCTCGCCCCGGGCGTCGTCGTCGAGGAGGGTGCCCGCATCGACGCCTCGATCCTGATGCCGGGTGTGCGGGTCGGTCCCGGCACCCGGCTCGAGCGGGCGATCGTGGACGAGCACGTGACGATCCCGCACGGGATCGCCATCGGCGCGCCCGGATCCGACCGGCGGCACTTCACGGTGACCGAAGGCGGCGTCACCGTGGTGCCCGAAGGGACGCTCATCGATCCGTGAGCGGCGCCCCGACCCCGACGATCGTCTGGCTTTCGCACCACGAGGACGATCTCCCCGCCGGCATCGATTGGCTGGTCGCGCCGGAGGCCGCTCGCGCGGCGGCCATGCGCTACACCAAGCGCCATACCGAGTATCTTCTCGCTCGCTGGACGGCCAAGGCGGCGCTCGCCGCGCACCTCGGCCTGTCCGCGACCGCGGCGGGCCTGGCGCGTCTCGAGGTCCGCAACGCCCGCGACGGCGCCCCCGAGGTGCTGCTCGACGGGGCGACGCTCCCGATCGCGCTCTCGCTCACGGACCGTGCCGGCCACGCCGTCTGCGCGCTCGCGCCCGCGGGTCTCGCCATCGGCTGCGACCTCGAGCTCGTCGAGGAGCGGAGCGCCGCGTTCGTCGCCGACTACCTGACCGAAGCGGAGCAGCGGCTGGTCGCGAGCGGCGGCGACGACGCGGATCGGCATCGGCTCGCCAACCTCGTCTGGTCCGCGAAGGAAAGCGCCCTCAAGGTCCTGCGTACCGGTCTCCGACGCTCCACCCTCTCCGTCGAGGTCGAGCTGCTCCCGACGCCTCCGGGTGCGGGATGGGCGCCGCTCCTCGTGCGCGCCGCCGAGGGTCGACGGTTCCCCGGCTGGTGGCGCCGCTACGGCGACTTCCTGCTCACGGTCGCCGCGGAGTCGGAGATCCCGCCTCCCGCGGCGCTCGAAGACCCTCCACGACTCGCGATCGCCGCCCCGAGCCACACCTGGATGCGCTCGCCGCTCCGCTAGGAAAGCACGGCGCGGAGCGCGATCGCGTATCTGGACGATGCGCCGAGCGCTCCGCGCCGCCGTCGGCGCGACGTCGTTGCGGCCTCCCGTCAGGGCGTCCGCAGCGCCGGGAGGCAGATCTCGCTCTCGCGCGTCACGTCGATCTGCTCGGCGCCGAACCGATTCGCGGCGCGGACGCCGGCGACCGGGTCGAGTTTCCCCTGCTCGGCGCAGAAGCTCGTCGCATCGTTGCCGCCGCAGATCGCTTCCTTCGTGCAGCCTCCGCCGGCGTTGACCGGGGATCCGACGGCGCAGCGGCCGCGCGCCGCCTTCACCCGGTAGCAGAGGAGATGGTCGGGGTGGCGGCGGTCTTCCCCGTCCGCGTCGGCGGGCAGGCAGAGGCGCGTCGGCTTCTTCACGAGATAGCGGCGGGGGAGCGGTGCGAAGGCCGTGCCCTCCACGGTGATCTGCCGGTCCTTCGGAAAGGGCGTCCCGCGCGCGACCTTCACGGTGTAGCACGCGTAGTGATCGACGGCGTGCTGCTCGGAATCCGGCGGGGGCGGCGACACGGCCAGATCCATGGCGGTCGGCACCAGCAGCGACTCCGGCTTCACGGTGTCGACGAAGATCGTCCCGAGCCGATCGTCGAGCCGGACGCCGACGCGGCGCCCGTGCTTCGGCATGGTCCGCCGGAGCTTGATCTTGTAGCGCTCGAGATGCGTCGCCGGGTCGGCGATCCCGCCGCCGTCGGTGTCCGTGGGTGCGCAGAGCGCGAGCGGAGCGGGGACGTCGACGAGGACGTCGTCGTAGTCCGTGACGAGGTGGACGCCGGCGCGGGGCGCGAACTTCGGCGTCCCCTTGCTGGTCCTGGCGGAGAAGCAGTGGAAGGCATCCACGACCAGCGCGCCCGCCGTCGCGGTCGGCGTCGCCGAGGGCGTGGCCGCCGCGGGCGGCGTCGGCGTGGCGGTCGCAGTGGGCGCGAGGGTCGGCGTGGCGCTCGGGGTCGGGGTCGCGCCTCCCCCGGGATCGGGGGCGGCGCGATAGGTGACGAGCGCGGCGGCCCACGGACGCGCGACCTGGAGGGTCGCGCCGGCGGCGAAGGAGCCGGCGGCGGCGACGATGCGAAACGCGGGCAGCACGGTGACGTGGTCGTCGGGAAGGCCGGCGGTCCCAGACGAGCCGGATCCGAGCGGGGTGTACCCCGCGCCGGCGACGAAGGGCTCTGTCGCGTCGGCCTCGGTGCCGATGGCGGCGAGGAGCAGCTCGTCCGGCTGATGCGTCGCGGCCGTGAAGCCGGAGGACGGCATCGTGCTCGCGCCGCTCGCGAGCGCGGCGCGATCGAGCGCGTCCGCGGCGAGGCCCGCGAACTCGTCGACGCTCATGCCCCTGGCCGCGACCGTCGGCAGGCTCACGGTGACGGTGTCGCCGACGCCGAGCGGGGTGGCGACCGCCGCCGAGCATACGACCGTGCGCACGCCGGCGGTGCCGCTGCCGTTCGCGACGTCGGCGTCGACGGCGTAGACGTTGCCCTGGGAGTCGCCGCACGAGACCGTCCCGAGCGCCGGGTCCATGGCCACGGTGACGATGAGCGTGTGGCCGGCGGCGACGCCAGCGGCCGGCACCGCGACCGAGAGCGACGTGCCGGGCGCGACGTCGCCGCTCGCGCCGACGCGCTTCACGAAGGCGATGCCGTCGCCCGGGCCCGTGCAGCCCGGGCTCGCGACGTCGGCCGGGCACGCGGCATCCCCGCCGCTGCAGCTCTCGACGAGGTCGCAGGCGTCGGCCTGGGCGCGGCAGACCGCGCCCGCCGGGGCGAGGGTGTCGGCGGGACACGCGGCGCTCGCGCCCGTGCAGACCTCGGCCGCGTCGCAGCGGTCGCTCGCCGGCCGGCAGACGGTCCCCGGCGGGGCGAGCCCGTCGGCCGGACACGCCGGGCTCGTCCCCGAGCAGGTCTCCGCCGCGTCGCACACGTCGCTCACCGCCCGGCAGACGCTGCCGGCCGGCCGCCGCGCATCGGCGGGACAGGCCGCACCGCTGCCGCTGCAGGTCTCGGCGGCATCGCAGAGGTCGACGGCGGCGCGACAGACCGTCGCGGCGACCTCGAGCTGGCAGGTCGGCGAGCAGCAGGCGCTGTTGGCGGCCGCTCGATCGCAGGGTTCGCTCGCGTCGACGACGCCGTTGCCGCACGTGGCGCGGTACGCGACGATCGCCGCAGACCATGGGCGGCCCGGGTCGATGGCGCCGGTCGCGGCGTACGAGCCCGCCGCCGCGACGATCCGGAACTCGGGCCGGGTGCCGACGTTCGCGGCGGGGCTGCCCGTCGCGCCCGAAGCGCCCGGCGGCAGCGCGGCCCACTCCGGACCGGGCGCGAACGGTTCCGTCCCGAGCGTCTCGACGCCGACCGCGCCGAACAAGAGCTCATCGGCCTGGCTCGTGAGCGTGGTGAAGCCGGAGCTCGGCGTCCCGTTCGTTCCCGCCGCGCTCGCCGTGCGATCGGCGAGCGCGATGCCGGCGAACTCGTTGACGCTGATCGCCTTGGCGGCGACCGCCGGATGCGTGACGGTGACGACGTCGCCGGCGGCGAGCGCCGTGGTCATCCGCGCCGAGCACACCACCGTCCTGACGCCGGCGGCGGCGCTGCCGTTGGCGAGGTCGGCGTCCCGCGTGTACGCGTTGCCGCGCGAGTCGCCGCAGGAGACGGTGCCCGTCGCCGGGTCCATCGCGAACGAGACCACCAGCGCGTTCCCGGCGGCGACGCCCGCCGCCGGCACGGTGATCGCCGTCGTCGTGCTCACGGACGCGTTCCCGCCGGTGCCGACGGTCTTCACGAAGGCGATGCCCGGTCCCGGACCGGTGCACCCGGAGCTCCAGAGATCCGGCGGACAGGCCGCCGAGGCGCCGGTGCACTCCTCGAGGAGATCGCAGGCGTCGGCCGGCGGACGACAGACCGTGCCGGCGGGCTGGACGGCGTCGGCGTCGCACGCGGCGCTCGCGCCGGAGCAGGTCTCGGCGGCATCGCAGGCGCCCGTGGCCGGGCGGCACACCGTGCCGGGGGGCTGGAGCGCGTCGGCAGGACACGCGGCGCTCGTCCCGCTGCAGGTCTCGGCCGCGTCGCAGAGATCGGCGGCGGCGCGACACACCGTCGCCGCCGGCTGGAAGGCGTCGGCCGGACACGTCGCGCTCGCGCCCGAGCAGGTCTCGGCGACGTCACAGTCGCCGGCGCCTGGACGACAGATCGTGCTCGCGTCCTCGAAGGCGCAGGTCGCCGAGCAGCACACGCCGTTCGCGACCCCCTTGTCGCACGGCTCGCCGCCGTCGACGACGCCGTTGCCGCACCGCCCCCGGTAGGTGGCGACGGCCGTCGCCCAGAGGCGGCTCGGGTCGATGCCGCCGCCCGCGGCATAGGAGCCCCTGGCGGCGACGACCCGGAACTCGGCGCGGACGCCGACATGGGCGGCCGGCGTCCCGGCCGATCCCGAGGACGCCGGCACGAGCGCGGTGTAGCCCGCGCCCGCCGTGAAGGCGTCGGCGGCAGGGCCCTCGACGCCGAGCGCTCCGATCACGAGCTCGTCGTTCTGGTTGGTGGCGGCGGTGAAGCCCGACGACGGCGCCGGGTTCGCGCCGCTCGCGCCGGCCGTGCGATCGAAGGCGCCGAGCCCCGCGAACTCGTTCACGCTGACGGCCTTGGCGGCGACGCTCGGGTGGGCGACGACGATGGTGTCCCCCGCGACCAGGGACACCGTCACGGGTGCCGAGAAGACCACGGTGCGGACGCCGGCCGCGCCCGTGCCGTTCGCGACGTCGGCGTCCTTCGCGTAGACGTTGCCGCGCGCGTCGCCGCAGGACACCGTGCCGGTGGCCGGGTCCATCGCGAAGGTGACGATGAGCGTGTTGCCGACGGCGACGCCGCCGGCCGGCACGGTGATCGTCGTCGCCGTACCGGCCGTCGTATTGCCGGCCGTGCCGACGTTCCGCACGAACGCGATGCCCGGCGGTGGACCGGTGCAGCCCGGATCGGAAGCGTCGGCGGGACAGGCGGCGCTCGCGCCGCCGCAGGTCTCGACGACGTCACAGGTGTCGTCCGTGGCGCGGCAGACGGCGCCGGCCGCCTTGACGGCGTCGGCGGGGCAGGCCGCGCTCGCTCCGGTACACGTTTCGTCCGCGTCGCAGAGGTCGGTCGCGACGCGGCACACGCTGCCGGCGGCGACGAGCCCGTCGGCCGGACAGGAGGCGTTGGTCCCGCTGCAGACCTCGGGGGCGTCGCAGAGGTCGGCGGCGGCCCGGCACAGCGTGCCGGCGACCTGGAAGCCGTCCACGGGGCAGGCTCCGCTCGCGCCGGTGCAGGTCTCGGCGACGTCGCAGTCGCCGGCGCTCGTTCGGCAGATCGCGCCGGCGCTCGTCACCGTGCACGTCGACGCGCAGCAGGCGCTGTTGGCCGCGCTCTTGTCGCACGTCTCGCCCGTGTCGAGCGCGCCGTTGCCGCAGAGATCGCGATACGTCGCGATCGCGGCCGACCAGAGCCGGCTCGCGCCGAGCGTGCCGCCCGCGGCGTACGAGCCGCGCTCGGCGACGAGGCGGAACTCGGCGTCGATGGTGATCGCGGCGGCGCCCGCGCCGCCCGACGTGCCGCCGGCGAGCGCGGTGTGATTGGCGTCGGGAGTGAAGGCCTCGCTCCCGTCGGTCTCGACGCCGATGGCGCCGACCACGAGCTCGTCCGCCTGGCTCGTCTGGGCGGTGAACGCCGAGGACGGCGTGGCGTTCGCGCCGGTGGCGCTGGCGGCGCGGTCGAAGGCGCCCACGCCGCTGAACTCGTTGACGCTGATCGCCTTGGCCGCCGCGGCCGGATGGGTGACCGTGACGGCGTCGCCCTCGAGCAGCGGGATCGCGACGCGCGCGGAGCATACGATGGTGCGGACGCCGGCCGCCGCCGAGCCGTTCGCCGCGTCGACGTCCTTCGCGTAGACGTTGCCCCGCGCGTCGCCGCACGAGACCGTGCCCGTCGCCGGGTCCATGGCGAAGGTCACGATGAGGGTGTTACCGGCGGCGACGCCGCCGGGCGGGACGGTGACCGCCGTCGCCGTACTCGACGTCGCGGTGCCACCGGTCGCCACGTTCTTCACGAACGTGATGGCGGCGGGTGCGCCGGACGCGTGCCCGAGGACGAGACCGAGCGCGAGCGCGCTCGTCCGTCCGACGACGGATCCCGTCAGACGCTTGAACCGCGCGAGACAGATTCCCGACCAGCGGTGGCGGAACTTCGGCCTTCTCGGCGAAACGGAGCGCACGCCTGAGCAAGCATGATGCCACGCCCGACCCGCGCCGGCGGATCGCGCGGAGTCGGCGCGCCGGCGCCCCGCGTCCGGCCTCGCCGGCCCACGTGCGTTCTCCGAGGCGAACGGCTACTGCGCCGCGAGCACCTGCAGCACGAGCCCGCGCTTGCGCGGCCCGTCGAGCTCGGCCATGAGGACGCGCTGCCACTGCCCCATCGTCAGCGCGCCCTCCGCCACCTGCAGCGTCACGCTGCTCCCGAGCATGATCGCGCGCAGGTGCGCGTCGGCGTTCTGGCGGTCGCAGTCCGAGTAGCGCGGGTCGTTGTGCTTCCACTCCTCGGCGCGCGGCACGAGGCGCTCGAGCATGTGCTGGATGTCGTCCAGCAGCGCCGTCTGCGGCTCGTTCACGAACACGGCCGTCGTGGTGTGCATCGTGCTCACCGTCACGAGCCCCGCCGCGACGCCGGTCGCGCGCACCATCTCGCGCACGGTCTCGGTGAGGTCGTGGATCTCCATGCGCTTGCTGGTTTGCACCTCGAGCCGGCGCACGTGCACGCCGCCGAGCCCCGCGGGCTCGCCGCCTTCGTCTTCCCACCGCACTGCGGAGTGTCCTGCCGGTGTCGTCATTCGTCGTTCCCCCCTTGTCGATTGCGCCCAAACCCCGGTTCAGCTGGCCGCGCGCGCCTCCCCCCGAGGGGTGCCGAACGCGGCGAGACGCGCGGTCACGACATCGGCGGCGCGATGGCCGCTCATGACCGCGCTTTCGATCGTCGCCGGGAGACCGGTGTCGGTCCAGTCTCCGGCGAGCACGAAGTTGTCGAACGGCGTGACGGTCGCGGGCCGTAAGCGCGCCGACGCCAGCGTGGGCGCCATCGTCGCGAACTTCTCCTTCACGACCTGCGTGTGGCGCACGACCGCAGCCGCGGCGGCGGGCACGAGCCGGCGCAGGTCCGCCAGCGTGCGCGCGACGATGGCGTCGTTGTCGTCGTCGACGGTAGCGCGCGCGCCCGAGATCACGAAGCTCAGATACCCGCCGTCTCGATCGCGCCGCCCGGCGATGACGTCGCGGTTGAACGCCCAGTGCGTCTCCGTGCCGACGAACCCGACGAACGGCCGCGCGGCGAGGATCGGCCGGTCGAACCAGACGTGCACGGACACGATCGGCGAGCTGGTGAGGCCCTCGATGCCGCCGAGCGCCGGCACGCTGCGCCGGATCGCGATCGGCAGGAGCGGGAAGAGCCCCTGCGGCGGCACCGCGCTCACGTAGGCCGACGCGGTCAGGCGGCGGCCGTCGCGCAGCTCGAAGTGGCTCACCTCGCCGCCCCGGAAGCCGACGCCGACGACGTGCGCCTTCGTCTCGACGCGCCCGCCGCGCGTCTCGATGAAGCGTCGCGCGTCGTGGGTGTAGAGCTCGGAGAGGCCGACCTTCGACAACACGAAGCGGGCGGCGTCCTTGCCGGCGAAGAACGCCCGCACCATGACCTCCGCGAGGAGATCGGCGGAGGCGACCGCCGGATCGTCGTTGAGCGTCGCGACCGCGACCGGATGCCAGAACGCGCGCCGCGCCGCCGTGCTCTGCCCGAGGAGGTCGAGCACGCCGTCGACGGTGCGCTCCGCGAGGCGCGAATCGCCGCGGCGCTTCATCAGCAGCAACCGGAGGCCGCCCGCGAGCACGCGGGCGCGGTCGGCGAGCGAGAGCAGCCGATACCCGAGCACGCCGGCCCCCATGTGGAGCGGGTTCGGAAGCGGCGGGCAGCGGATGGCGCCCGCGCCGCGCTCGGGATCGAGCATGTCGACCCGCAACCCGGGCTGGATCGCGAGCTTGTCCGTCGCCCCGATGCGGTCGAGGAAGCGGAACATCTCGGTGTAACAGCCCATCATCGCGTGCTGGCCGTTGTCGATGACCTCGCCGGTGGCCTGGTCGGTGTACGAATAGGCGCGGCCGCCGAGCACGGGACGCTTCTCGAGCAGCGTCACGCGCCGGCCGTCGGCGGCGAGCCGGGTCGCGGCGGCGAGGCCGGCGAAGCCTCCGCCCATGATGAGCACGTCGTTCACGCCGGACTCTCCTGGCGGGCCGCGAGCGGGGACGCGCCGCGCGGCAGGCGCGTCCGGAGCCACGCGAATCCGGCGAGCGCGACCTTCTGCCAGCGCGGCAGCCGCACCTGCGGACCGAAGACGATCTCGGGGCGCGCGGCGATCCTGGCGAGCACGCGGCGATAGACGAGCCGCATGCCCTCCGCGGGAGCGAGCGCGCGCCGGTCGACCGCGGGGAGCGCGCGGCGCGCCGCGGCGTAGAACTCGTCGGCGCGCGCGGACTCGAACGCGACCAGGGACCGGAACGCGTCGTTGCGGACGTGGGTCGCGAGATCGCGCTCCGTGTATCCGAAGCGTCGCAGGTCCTCGTGCGGAAGGTAGACGCGGCCGCGCTCGGCGTCCTCGGCGAGGTCGCGCAGGATGTTGGTCAACTGGAGCGCGATGCCGAGCGCTTCGGCGTAGACGCGGCTTCGCGGGTCGCGGCAGCCGAAGATCGGCAGCGTCGCGAGGCCGACGGCCGCCGCGACGAGGTAGCAGTAGCGCCGCAGCTCGGCGAACGTCGCGAAGCGCTGCGGCGCGAGGTCCATCGCGACGCCGTCGAGGATCTCGACCAGGTGCTGCGCCGGGATCGCGAACCGCGCCATCGCGTCGGCGAGCGCGACCCCGACCGGATGCGTCGGCGCGCCGGCGAGGACGCGCGCGAGCTCCGCGCGCCAGAACGCCACCGCCGCGCGGGCGTCGCCCCCGTCGTCGGCGGCGTCGTCGACCACGCGACAGTACGCGTAGAGCGCCTCGAGGCCGCGCCGGCGCTCCGGCGACAGCAGGCGGAAGGCCTGGTGGAAGCTCGACCCCGAGGCGCGCACGATGCGCGCGCACTCGGCGTAGGCGGCGAGGGCGGGCGCGCTCACGCGCCGCCCCCGACGAGCGCGCGCGCGACGAGGCCGACCTTCGCCCAGCGCGAGAGCGTCGGCCGCGCGTTGAACGCGTCGTACCCGACGGCCTCGAGGCGATCCAGGATCGCGAGCCCGCCGCCCGCGAAGAGCCGGATCTCGCGGCCGCGGCTCCGGTCGAGCATCGCCGCGAGCGCGAGGCCGCGGTCGAAGAGCGCGCGCGTGCGGGCGCACTGGAAGGTCATGAGCTCGCGGAAGGCGGGCGTCACCGCGTGGCGGGCGAGGTCGTCGGGGCCGTACCCGAAGCGCGCCATGTCCTCGCGCGGCAGATAGATCCGGCCCTTGCGCAGATCGACGGCGAGATCCTGCCAGAAGTTCGTGAGCTGGAGCGCGGTGCAGATGTCGTCGGAGCGCGCCTGGCGATCGGCGTCGCCGTATCCGAAGAGATACAGGACGAGGTGGCCGACCGGATTCGCCGAGTGGGCGCAGTAGCGCAGGAGGTCGTCGAAGGTGTCGAACCCCGCGAAACGCGCGTCCATGCGAAACGCGTCGAGCAGCCGCCGAAACGGCGCGATCGGGATCGCGAACGCGCGCACCGTGTCGGCGAGCGCGACGAAGATCGGGTGGCAGGGGGCCCCGGCGTAGCAGGCGTCCAGCTCCCGCTCCCAGGCGTCGAGCCCGGCGAGGGCGCGCTCCGGATTCGCGTCTTCGTCGGCGAGGTCGTCGGCCGTCCGGGCGAACGCGTAGATCGCCGCGAGGTGGCGCCGCAGGTGGCGCGGCAGGAGACGCGAGCCGAGCGTGAAGTTCTCGTAGTGCGCGCGCGCGATGCGCTCGCACTCGACGAACGCGGCCGCGGTCGCGGCCGGCTCGGGCGTCCAGGCGGACGCCGTCGGCACGGGAGCGGGAACCGTCATCGACGCGCGATCAGCGGGCGGCCGCCCTCTCCGCGCGCCCGGAGCCGCTGCGGGCCGCGTCGCGCGCCCATGCGTCGGCGGCGAGCAGGACGTCGAGGTCGGACGCCGGCGCGGGCGCGTGCGCGTCCATCACGGCGGCGACGAGCGTCGGGATGTCGCGGTACGCGAGGTCCTCGGCGAGGAAGCGCTCGACGGCGATCTCGTTCGCGGCGTTCAGCACGGCCGGCATGGTGCCGCCGGCGCGGAGCGCACGGTACGCGAGGTCGAGGCAGGGGAAGCGCTGGCGGTCCGGAGCCACGAACGTGAGGGTGCCGGCGGCGGGAAGGTCCAGGGGGCGGAGGTGGTCGAGCGGCAAGCGCGACGGGTACGCGAGGGCGTAGCCGATCGGGATCGTCATGTCGGGCACGGCCATCTGCGCGAGCACGGAGCCGTCGACGTACTCCACCATCGAGTGCACGATGCTCTGCGGATGGATCACGACGTCGATGCGGTCGGCGTCGACGTCGAAGAGCCACCGCGCCTCGATCACCTCGAGACCCTTGTTCATGAGCGTGGACGAATCGATCGTGATCTTCGGCCCCATCTTCCACGTCGGGTGGTTCAGCGCCTCGGCGACGGTGACAGTCGCGAGCTCGGCCGCCGAGCGCGCGAGGAAGGGCCCGCCCGAGGCGGTCAGTACGATGCGCTTCACCTCGTCGCGCGCCTGGCCGCGGAGCGCCTGGAAGATCGCGTTGTGCTCGCTGTCGACGGGCAGCAGGTCCACGCCGCACTCGCGGGCGGCGCGCGTCACGAGCTCGCCGGCGACGACCAGCACCTCCTTGTTGGCGAGCGCGACGTGCTTGCCGGCGCGCACCGCCGCGAGCGTCGGCACGAGGCCGAGCGCGCCGACGAGCGCCGAGAGCACGAGCTCGGCCTCGGGGTGGGTCGCGACCGCGAGCGGGCCCTCGCTCCCGGCGAGGATGCGCCCCGTGAACTCGGGGACGCGGGCGCGGAGATCGCGCGCGCTCGCCTCGTCGGCGACCGAGACGAGCTCGGGGTCGTGGCGCCGGATCTGCTCGGCGAGCGCCGCCGTGTTGCGTCCCGCCGCCAGCGCGACGGCGCGGAAGCGCTCCGGAAACCGCTCGACCAGCGCCAGCGTCGACACCCCGACGGATCCCGTGGATCCGAGGAGCGCGAAGGCGCGGCGCTGTCGAGCTTCACTCATGCGGTCGCGTGGCCATTGCCGTCGACGTGACCGCCCGCGGCTCCATGGCCATGCCCCCCGTTCGCGACCCGACGCGCCAGTTGCGCCTCGGCGCGCGTCCGGAAGGCTCCGAGCGCCATCAACGGAAAGTAGTTCCGGTACATGTAGTAGCGCAGATAGAAATGGCGCGGAAACCCGGTTCCGGTGAAGTGCAGCTCGTCCCAGGCGCCGTCGCTCCGCTGGCTGCGCGCGAGATGATCGATGCCGCGCACGAGCTCGGGGCCGAGCTCGTCCTCCCCGGCGAGCAGCGCGAGCAGCGCCCACGCGGTCTGCGACGGCGTGCTCGGGCCCGTGCCGGCGAGCGACGGGTCGCCGTAGGAGTCGCAGGTCTCGCCCCAGCCGCCGTCGTCGTTCTGGCGCGACTTCACCCAGGCCACCGCCTGGCGGATGTAGGGCTGACGCAGATCCTCCCCGATGGAGCGCAGCCCCGACAGCACCGACCAGGTGCCGTAGAGGTAGTTCACGCCCCAGCGCCCCCACCACGAGCCGTTCGGCTCCTGGACCCGCTTCAGGAAGGCGAGGCCGCGCGCGGCTCGGCGCATCTCGCGGTCGTAGCCGAAGTCGCCCATGAGTTCGAGGTGCCGCCCGGTGAGATCGGCCGTCGGCTGGTCGAGCATCGCTTCCATGTCGGCGAACGGGATCTTGTTGAAGAGCTCCTGGAGGTTGTCGGTGTCGAAGGCGCCCCAGCCGCCGTTCCGGCTCTGCATGCCGAGCGTCCAGTTGAGGCCGCGCGTGATCGCGCGCCGCCGCGCCTGGTCGTCGGCGGTGCGAATGCGGTTCAGCACCATCAGGATCACGGCGGTGTCGTCGGTGTCGGGATACCACGCGTTGGCGAACTCGAAGGCCCAGCCGCCGGGCTCGAGCTCGGGGTTCTTGATCGACCAATCGCCGGGCGCGAGGATCTGGTTCGCGATCAGCCAGTCGGCGGCCTTCCGCAGCATCGGCGCGTCGGGCGCCATGCCCGAGTCGAGCAGCGCCTTGGCGGCGAGCGCGGTGTCCCAGGTCGGGGAGACGCAGGGCTGGAAGAAGAGCGCATCGCCCTCCTCGATCACGAAGTCCTCGATCGCCTGGATGCCGTTGGCGACGGCCGGGTGGTCGTCGGCGAATCCGAGCACGCGCAGCGCCATCACCGAGTTCACCATCGCCGGTTGGATGCCGCCCCAGCCGCCGTTGACGTCCTGGTGCGCGAGGATCCAGTCGGCGCAGGCGCGGAGCGCACGCGCCCGGAGCGGCTTCACCGGCGACCTGCCGAGGAGCTTCAGGACGCGATCGAGGCCGAGGAAGAAGTTCCGCCAGCACAACGTGCGCACCGCGTCCGGCGGGAACGCGTAGTCTTCCGGCGCGGGCGGCCGCACCCAGAGCTCCTCGACGCCGCGGCCGGCCGGGAGCGGCACGTAGGGTCGCTTCGCCATCAGCACGAGGAGCGGCACGACGGTCCCCCGCGCCCAGCTCGACATCTCGTAGATGTTGATCGGGAACCAGTTCGGCAGCAGCACGAGCTCGGCCGGCATCGCCGGAAGCCCGTCCCACGGATACTGGCCGAAGTAGGCGAGGAAGCAGCGGGTGAAGACCTGCGCCTTCGCGAGCCCGCCGTGCTTCAGGACGAAGTTGCGGGCGCGCGCGAGGGCGGAGTGGTCGGCGGGGAGGCCCGCCATCTTCATCGCGGCGTAGGCCTCGATCGTGTTGGAGAGATGCCCGGGAGCGCCGGGGTACAGTGACCAGCTGCCGTCGGGCAGCTGCGTCGCGAGGAGGTGGGCGACGATCCGCTCCTGGCGCTCGGGGTTCACGCGTCCCATGAAGTGCATGAAGAAGACGTACTGGGCGTCCATCGTGGCGTTGGCCTCGAGCGGACGGTGCCAGTAGCCCTCGGGGTGCTGCTCGCGCTCGAAGTACCGCTGCGAGCGGTCGATCGTGTGGGTGACCTTGGCGAGGAACTCGTCGCCGCGCGCCGCCGGGGCGGGACGCGGCGGCAAGGGAACGGCGGATCTCCGGCGGACTTCCTCGGCGGCCTGCGTCATGCGGCGTTCCCCTCCACGCGCCGACCGCCGCTAACCACGCGGTCAGCGATCGTTCCAAAAAAGCGGTGCGCGAATCCCCGTTCGTCGCACCGCCTCGACCCTGCGGTCAGCCAACCCCGACAAAAAAGCCCGAGCCGCCGCTAACCCCTCGCGGAAGCCGAGCTTTCGAGAAGGGCGCCTCATAGGCGCTCGGTCCGGAGCTGTCAATATGGAGGCGGGCCGGACCGGCGGGACGGGCCGGCGCTATGGGCTCTCGGCCATCGACGCCGGCTCCTCGCGGGCGAGCGCCCGGACGAGGTTCTCCCGGGCCAATCGGGAGTCCGGCACGAGCTGGAGCGCACGCTCGAAAGAAGCAACCGCCAGGGTCCAGTCGCCGAGCCGGGCCGAGGCGATCCCCATCATGTTCACCACCCACGGATTGTCGGGCTGGAGGGTGAGGGCCATCTCGAGGGCCCGCTTCGCGCCCGCCGCGTCGCCGGCACGCAGGCGCACCCAGCCGAGGTTGCCGTGCGCCGACGGCTCGCCCGGCTGCTGGAGGATGGCGCGCTCGAGGAGCGCCGCGGCCTCGTCGAGCCGCCCGAGATTCGCGTAGACCCAGCCGAGGTTGCTCTGGACGTTCGGATCGTCGGGGTCGCGTCGCCGCGCCTGCTCGAGGACCCGCTCGGCCTCCTCCCACTCGCCGACCCGTCCGAGCACCGACCCGAGGTTATTCATCGCCGAGACGTCGTCCTCCGCGGCCGCCTCTCGCAGCACGCGGAGCGCGTCGTCGGTGCGGCCGATCGCGGCGTACGCCCACCCGAGGTTCACCTGCACCACGCGCTTCGTGTCGCGCTCGATCCAGCCGACGTGGCCCTCGATCATCGCCGCCGCCATCTCGAGCGGAGCGACCGCCTCCTCGGGACGGGCGAGCTGCATGAGGAGCGCGCCGTGCGCGGCCCGCGCCACGGGGTCGCGCGGATCGAGGCGGATCGCCTCGAGCACCGCCGCGAGCGCCTCCCCGGTGCGACCGACGCGCGCGAGCCCGTTCGCGAGGCCGGTCAGGACCCGGGCGTCGCGCGGCGCGGCGCGGTGGAGGCGCTCGAGCGTCTCGATCTCCGCGAGCACGACGCGTCGCATGCCCCCGTGATCGCCGCGCCGCTGGTACGCCTCCTCGAGGTTCCGATAGACGCGCTGCTTGGTCGGCGCCTTCGCGAGCGTGTCGGTCCAGAGCGTCACCGGGTCGCGCCATACCTCGTTGCGGGCGATCGCGAGCGCGCCGAGGAGCGCGACCACGACGACCGCCGCCGCGGCGACGACCCTGGGCGCGCGCGCGGCGGCGCCGCCCGCCGCCAGCGCCGCAAGCGCGGCGAAGCCGCCGACGCTGAGATACATGCGGTGCTCGAACGCCAGGTCGGCGATCGGGATCACGCTCGAGCTCGGCAGGAGCGCGAGCAGCGCGAACCCGAGCCAGAACGTCGCCGCCCGCCGTCCGCGCCGTGCGAGCGCGACGAGCGCGAGGACGAGCAGCACCCACCCGAAGGCCGACACGAGCACCGCGGGCTCCAGCCAGCGCGCCGCGAGCGGCCAGTCGTAGTCGAGCACCTGGCCGACCGGCCACACCAGCAGGCGGAAGTAGCGCCAGGTGACGCCGAGCTGGGTGCGGAGATACGCGAGCGGCTCGATGCCGATGTCGAAGCCGGCGCCCGGGTGCGCGTGGTCGGCGAACAGCACGACGAGCACGAGCCACGTAGCGCAGAGCCCGAGGTGCAGCGGCCAGCGGCGCGGCACCTCGACGGCCGGCGGCGTCGCCGCGAACGTCAGCCGCGGCCGCGTCGGCGGCGCCAGCACCCACCACGAGAGCCACCACACCACGAGCGGCGCGGTCACCATGATCGGCTTCGCCAGCATGCCGAACGCGCACACGGCGATCGCGAGCACCCAGAGCACGGAGCGCCGCGCGGGATGCGCCTCGGCGACCAGCACGAGGTCGAGCGTCGCGAGGTAGCAGAGCGCCATCAGGAGCTCGCTGCGCGAGATCGCGTAGGTGACCGCCTCGGTCTGCAGGGGATGCACGACGAAGAGGAGCGCGGCGAGGCACGCGGCGTCGTCCTCGCGGCCGGCGAGCGTCTCCGTCATGCGAAACGTCCGGCGCGCCACGTCGAAGAGGAGCCAGCCGCAGGCGACGTGCAGCGCCAGGTTGAAGGCGTGGTAGCCCGCGACCTGCAGGCCGCCGAGCGCGTAGTTCAGCGCGAGGGTGATCTCGACGAGCGGCCGATCGCTCGCGAAGAGCTCGCTCGACCACTCGCGGATCCGCAGATTCTGGACGATCGCGTGGCCGTCGTCGAAGACGAACGGCACGCCGAAGGTGCGGGCGTAGACGGCGACGCCCGCGAGCGCGATCAGCAGCACGCGGGTCGCGTTCACGGCGGCGCGTCCTTCGCCGCCTCGCGCGCGACGAAGTCGGCGTACTGCCGCACCGCCGGGTCGCGCGGGTAGAGGCGCTCGGCGGCCGCCTGCGTCGCGCGCGCCTCCGCGGCGCGCCCGAGGAGCCGATAGCTTCCGGCGAGCGCGACGAGCGCCCGCGCCGGCGGCGGTGACGGGATGCGCTCGAACGCCCGCACCGCGCCGACATAGTCGGCCTGCGCATAGAGCAACGTGCCGTAGTTGGTGAGGATCTCCGGCGACGTCGGCGCGAGCGCGAGCGCACGCTCGTACGTGGCGCGCGCCTCGACCGGCGCACCGGCCCGAACGTACGTATTGGCGAGGTTCATGAGCGTGATCGGCGAGTCCGGCGCGAGCTCGAGCGCGCGGCGCAGCGCCGCGAGCGCCGCCTGCTGGTCGCCGCGCATGCTCTCGGCGTTGCCGAGGTTCTCGTAGGCGCGCGTAAAGCTCGGGTTCTCCGCGATCGCCCGCCGGTACGCGTCCGCGGCGGCGGCGAACCGGCCCTCGGCGCCGAGCGCGTTCCCGAGGTTGTAGAGCGTGCTCGCGTCGTCGGGCTTGATCGCGAGCGAACGGTCGAAGGCGGCGCGCGCCTCGGCGAACCTCCCGCGGTCGGCGAGCGCGGTGCCGAGCTCGCGGTGACTGCGCGCCGACCGCGGCGCGTCGGCGGCCATCGTCTCGTAGAAGCGGATCGGGTCGAGCCAGACGTCGTTCCGCTCGACCGTGCGCACGCCATAGAGCGCGACGATCGTCCCGAGCGCCCCGAGGAAGACCGGCGACCAGCGCGGCGCGGCGCGCGCGCCGGGCTCCCCGCCCGGCGCGGCGTGCCCGCCGAGCCGGACGAGACCGGCGGCGAGGGCGAGGCAGAAGCCGGCCGACGGCAGGTAGGCGAGCCGCTCGCCCATGATCGTCCCGATCGTGAAGCAGAGGTTCGAGACGACGGCGAAGGTCAGGGCGAGGATCCCGAGGCCGAGGGTCACGGCCGGCGCGCGCCGGCGCGCCCGCCACGCGAGCGCCCCGGCGCTGCCGAGCACCGCGACCGCCGCGAGGAAGCGGAAATCGAGCGGCGACGTCACCGCCGCGATCTGGTCGTAGGAGTAATCGGCGGAGAGCCAGAGCGGGAACACCAGGCGGAGCGCGTAGAGTCCGAGCACCGCCACCGCCGTGAGCAGCCGGGGAACCGCCGCGAGGGCGGAGAGCGGATTGTCGAGGAGGTCGGTCGGCGGGGTGACGCGGCCGATGACGGCGCTCCGGACGGCGACGAAGGCGGCGGCGGTCGCGAGCAGCGCGGCGTAGCGCGGCGCCCGGCGGCGGACCAGCGCCGCGACGCGCGCTCCGGGCTCGGCCGGCGCGGCGCGCCGGCCGACGAGGTCGGCGAGCAGCAGCACCGCCGGCAGCGCGATCGCGTTCTCCTTCGCGCACATCGCGAGGAAGTAGGCGGCGACCGCCGCGGCCAGCCACGGCGCGGCGCGGCCCGGCGCGGCGGCGTCCGCCGCGAGCCAGGCGCGCCAGGCGAGCAAGAACCCCGCCGCCGCGAGCAATTCGGCGCGCCCCACGACGTTGGCCACCGCCTCGGTGTGGATCGGGTGCGTCGCGAACAGCATCGCCGCCGCGAGCGCGGTGCGCGGCGCCGCCGTCACGCGCGCGAACACCACGAGCACGAGGACGCTCACGAGCGCGTGCACGACGACGTTCACGACGTGGTAGCCGACCGGATCGAGGCCCCAGAGCCCGTGCTCCGCCGCGAACATGAGCGTCGAGAGGGGCCGCCAGAGCCCGCCGCGTCCGTCCGCCCACCACGAGGGCCGGGTCAGGATGCCGGCGACGTCGGCGTCGCGCACGAAGGCGTTGTCGCGGATGGCGTTGACGTCGTCGTAGAGCAGGATCCCGCCGATGGTGTTCGCGTAGACCGCGCAGGCGAGGGCGACGACGAGGGCGACCCACGTCCACGGCACGCGCGGGCCGCGGCCCGCGTCGCCGCGCGTCGCGGCGCCCGCCCGCGTCCCGTGGCCGGGCGCCGCGACGGGCGGCGTCTTCGCGCGCGAGCGAGCTCGTGTCACGGACGCTCAGCGAGCGGCGGCGCGCTGCGCTTCGAAACGACGCTGCAGCTCCGCGCGCGAGAACAACGCCGAGCAGGGCACGCCGGGAACCGCCTCCCGCACGCGCGCCAGGCCGCCCTCCTCGCGATCGACCAGGATCACGACCGCGGCGATCGCGTGCCCGGCTTCCCGGCAACGGTCGATCGCGTCGAGGGTCGACGTGCCCGTGGTGACCACGTCGTCGACGATCGCCACCCGATCGCCGGGGCGGACGGACCCTTCGATGGCACGCGCCATGCCGTGGGCCTTGGCCTGCTTGCGGACGGTGAAGGCCCGGATCGGCGCGCCCGCCGTCTGGCTGTAGTACGCGACCGCGCCGGCGATCGGATCGGCGCCGAGCGTGAGCCCGCCGACCGCGTCCGCCCGGCCATCGAGGGCGTCGAACACCAGCCGTCCGATCAGCGGCTTCGCCTCCGGGTCCCAGGTCACGACGCGCGCATCCAGGTAGTACTCCGACCGGGCGCCCGACGAGAGCGTGAAGGGCCGTTCGGGGCGGTACTGGTAGGCGCGCGCGGCGAGCATGTCCAGCAGGCGATCGCGATCGCGCGCCGCCGTGCCGGTGGACGCGTGCATGGCGCCCTCGCTAGCAGATCGGCCGGAGGCTGCGAAGGCCCTCGAGCGCGGCCGACGGCGCGTCAGCGCGCGAGCCGTCGCAGGAGGACGATCGCCGCGAGGTACGTCGCGGCGGCGAGGCCGAGCACGACCCGGAACCCGAAGGTCATCGCGAGGATCGCCGTCGCGACCGAGCCGATCACCGAGCAGAACCCGTTGGTCGCCCAGGCCCAGGCGACGACGGGCGCGGGGTCCGGGACCTTGCGCGCGATGCAGCTCACTCCGAGGGGCAGGAAGACACCGAGGACGAAGCCGAGCGGCGCCGTCACCGCGAGCGCCACGACGACGCGGGCCGAAAGGGGAGCCGGGAGCACGGCCGGGGCGATCGCGTCGAGCCCGAAGGCGTAGAGCGCGGCGAGCGCGACGACGGCGAGGGCGAGCCGCGGCGCGAGGCGATCGACGGCGCCCGTCCAGCGTTCGCTCGCGAGGCTGCCGAAGCCCGCCGCGACCAGCAACGCCATGAGCGTCACGCTGAGCGAGTAGGTCGGATAACCGAGCACGAGCGCGAGCTTCTGGATCAGCGCGACCTCGAAGAGCATGAAGCCGACGCCGAGGGTCGCGAAATAGCCCGCGACGGTCGCGCGGCCGATCGCCGCGGTCGGCCACGGCGCCGCGATCGCCATCGGCAGGGCGAGCGATCCGGCCGCGAACAGTATCGCCGCGACCAGCGTCGCCATGAGCACGCGCTCGCCCGCGCCCGACGCCTCCCACATGATTCCCGGCCCCGCGTGCCGGTCGAGCCCGAAGAACGATCCGGCGCGGCCGAAGTGCCAGAAGAAGGGCGCGTCGTCGCGCACGGGAGAAACATCGAAGGGCCGCGCGGCGAGCCACGCCCCGAGGGCATCGTCAGCGAGCGTCAGCACGGCGGCGAGCGGTCCGGGCGGCGCCGGCTCGCCCGGCAACCACCGGACCCGGGTGTTCGGCACGTCGGCCGCGGCGGCCGCGAACGCGCGCGCCCGCGCGCCGGCGATGGGCGTCGGGGACACGAGGATGGTCGAGACGTCGCCGAGGCTCCTGGTCGTGGCGACCGCGATGTGCGCGCCGGGATCCGCGACGCCGCGCCGACGCAGCGCCGCGCGCGCGCTCGTCACATAGCGCAGCGTCCGGTTCGGCTGCGCGTCGAAGTCGTCCTCGCCGAACTGCATCGCCAAGAAGCCGTCGGGCGCCAGCCGCGCGAGCGTCTCGCCGATCATCTCGACCGTGTAGAGGTAGCTCTCCGACAGGACGAACGCGCCCGACGTCGCCGAGTTCATCGCCGCGTAGCTGTCGGGCGCGACGAAGTAGACCACGTCGAACGGCCCCGACTGGCGGCTGAGCCACGAGCGACCTTCGTCGTTCACCAGGCGGACGGCCGGGTGCTCGGCGACATGCCCGACGAAGTCCGCGAAGCGCCGTCGCACCAGATCGACCGTCGCCGGGTTCAGCTCGACGCCGTCCACGTGCGCGCTGCCGAACCGGAGGGCCGCGAGGATCTCGTGCCCGCCGGCGGCGCCGATGACGACGACGGCGCCGGGAGGGCGCGCGAGCGCGCGGAAGGGCAGCGCGCGCTCGTCGTGATCGAAGGGAGCCAGCGAAGCGGGCGCGCCATCCCAACGGTGCAGCGTCGAACCCCAGAGGCCGTCGTGATGGATCACCAGGACGTCGGAGTGCTCGCCGACGGACGGGGTGACGTCGATGCGGAACACGGGGCTCCACGCCGAGAAGAGCGGCGGAGCGCCGGCGAGATGCTTCGGGTGCATCGTCTTCACGGGGTCGGGCACGATCGCCGGCAGGAGCGCGGGCCGGGCCGCCAGCACCCCGAGCGCGCCGGTCGCGACGACCGCCGCCACGGCCCGCGCCGGCGCGACGGCCCACCACGGACGGATGCCGGCCGCCGCCATCGCCGCGGCCCCGACCATCACCGTCGCGGGCGCGCCGAGCAGGCTCACGCACGGCGCCGCGGCGGCGCAGCCGAGCGCGGCGCCGCCGAGGTCGGCCAGATACGCGCGCGGCATGCGCTCCGGCGCCGCCGCGAAGACGCTCGAGAGCAGGACGCCGATCGCGCCGAAGCCGACGAACACCAGGGCGCAGACGGCGACGAGCGCGAACGGGCTCGCCGGGTTGGACGCGAAGTCCAGCACGCTCAGCTCGATGCGGGCGACGAGCGCGTAGGCGGCGGCCGTGCCGAGCGCGCCGAGCGTCGCCACCGGACCCATGATGCGCGCCGGCGCCGCGAGCCGGGGCGCCACCGCCACCACCGCGCCGCCGAATCCCATGCCGAGCATGGCCAGGCCGATGACCAGGTAGGTGTGATAGTAGAACAGCTTGAACGAGACGATGCGCGTGTACGCGATCTCGAGCACCAGGCCCGCGAAGGCGAGCAGGAAGACTTCGGGGTCGTACGAACGGGAACGTCGCTGGTCGTCGGACATCGCGCGCGATCGTCGACCGAGCCGCGTCGACGGCCGATGAGATCGCACGCGATCCGGCGCGCGGCAACCACCGCCGACGTCGCCGAACGCGCGCGTTGACGGCCCCCATGGCCCGGCCGTAGGTTCGCGGCGCGTGGAGGGCGCCGACACTTCCGGCTTTCGGGTGGAGCGGATCGATCTCGCGGGGGGCCGTTCGGCGCTGCGCTTCGTCGGCGAGCTCCGGTTCCGCGAGTGCTTCGACGCCTGGGGCCGGGTGCGTGAGCTGCTCGCGCCGGCGCCCCCCCGTCTCGAGCTCGACGTGTCGGGGCTCGAAGGCATGGACGGCGGCGCGACCGCGCTCCTGCTCGAGCTCCGCAGCGAGGCCGCGGCGGCGGGGAGCGACGCCGCGATCGTCGGCGCTGCGGGCCGCGTCCAGAGCATGCTCGAGCTCTACGGCGGCCACCCGCGGCGGCCGAGCCTGCTGGCGCCGCCCGCGACGATCGGCATCCTCGAGCAGATCGGGCAGGAGACCCGCAGCCTCCTGAACGAGAGCAACGCGCTCGATTTCGTCGGCGACACGCTGCTCGCGGGCGCGCAGGCGGCGCGGCGCCCGGGCCGCGTCAACTGGCGCGCCGTGCCGCGCCTGATGGAGCGCGCGGGCGCCGACGGCATCCCGATCGTGCTCATGATCAACTTCCTGGTGGGCCTGGTGACCGGCTTCCAGGCGGCGCTCCAGCTCGAGCAGTTCGGCGCCAACATCTTCGTCGCCGACCTGGTCGGCCTCTCGGTGACCCGCGAGCTCGCGCCGCTCATGACGGCGATCATCATCGCCGGCCGCTCGGGCGCGGCGTTCTCGGCCGAGATCGGGACCATGCGCGTCTCGGAGGAGATCGACGCGCTCCGGACGCTCGGCCTCGATCCCTTCCACTTCCTGGTGTTCCCGCGCGTGCTCGCGCTCACGCTGGTGGCGCCGCTGCTCACGATCCTCGCCGACGTGATCGGCATCCTCGGCGGCCTCCTGGTGGCGATGTTCAGCCTCGACCTCACCTTCCACGCGTATCTCGCCGAGACCGAGAAGGCGCTCGATCTCTTCGACGTCTTCTCCGGGATCCTGAAGAGCGCGGTGTTCGGCCTGAACGTCGCCCTCATCGCCTGCCAGCGCGGCCTCGCGACGCGCGGCGGCGCGGAGGGCGTCGGCCGCGCGACCACGTCCGCGGTCGTCACCAGTCTCTTCGCGATCGTCGTCGTCGACGCGATCTTCACGGTGATCTTCCATGCCTTCGGCCGCTGACGCCCGTCCGACGATGATCGAAGTCGAGCGGCTGACGATCGGGTACGGCGAGCGCGTCGTGCTCGAGCGCCTCGACTTCACGATCGCGCGCGGCCAGGTGTTCGCGATCCTCGGCGGCAGCGGGTGCGGCAAGTCGACGCTACTCCGCCACCTGATCGGCCTCGAGGCGCCGATGGGCGGGGCGATCCGCATCGCCGGCGCGCCGCCGGTCCAGGAAGCCGGGCCGCCCGCCTACGGCGTGCTCTTCCAGTCGGGCGCGCTCTTCGGATCGATGACGCTCGCCGAGAACGTCGCGCTGCCGCTCCGCACGTGGACGACCCTCGATCCGCAGGCCGTCGACACGATCGTCCGCGCCAAGCTCCGGCTCGTCGGCCTCGAGGGCTTCGAGAACCACCTCCCGGCGGAGATCTCGGGCGGCATGAAGAAGCGGGCCGGCATCGCGCGCGCGCTCGCGCTCGACCCGCCGCTGCTCTTCCTGGACGAGCCGTCGGCCGGCCTCGACCCGGTGAGCTCCGTCGAGCTCGACCAATTGCTCTTGACGCTGAACCGGAGCCTCGGCATGACCACCGTCATCGTCACGCACGAGCTGCAGAGCATCTTCGCGGTCGCCGACGCCTGCATCATGCTGGACCGTGGGGCGCGCGGCATCATCGCGCGCGGCCATCCTGCCGAGCTCCGCGACCACAGCGGCGACGCGCGCGTCCGCGCCTTCTTCAACCGCTTGCCCTCGGCGACCTGATGGCGACCACCGCCGCCAACAACTGGAAGCTCGGCCTGTTCGTGGTGCTCGGCGTGCTCCTCATGCTGGCCGCCCTCTTCTGGCTCGGAGCCCGGCGCTTCCAGCGCACCTCCTTCCCGGCGGTGAGCTACTTCGACGAATCGGTGCAGGGGCTCGACGTCGGCTCTCCGGTCAAGTTCCGCGGCGTCACGGTCGGGAACGTCGCCGACATCACGATCGCGCCGGACCATCGCCACGTCCAGGTGACTTCCGACATCTACCTCGACGCGATCCAGCGGCTCGGACTCGGCGACCGGGCGCCGCGCGCGGGGGAGGAGTTCATGAATCCGCTCCTGCGCATGCAGCTCGTGTCGGCGGGCATCACGGGCGTGCGGTTCCTCCAGACCGACTTCTTCCATCCCGGCCGGTACCCGGAACCGACGCTGCCGTTCCAGGCGCCGTGGAATTACATCCCCTCGGTCCCCTCGACGCTGAAGAGCGTCGGCGATACGGCCATGGAGGTCGTGAACCGCCTCCCCGACATCGAGACGCGCATCAGCGAGACGCTCGCGACCATGAACGCCGCGCTCGGGTCGTTCGACCGGTTCGTGACGGACCTGCGGAGCGACGACGGCTCGTTCGACCGTCTGCTCGTCCAGCTCCGGACGACGGCGACGGGCGTCGGGAGCGAGATCGCGGCGGCCAGGCTCCCGGAGACGACGGCGTCCATCCGCTCGGCGGCGGGAACCGTCGCGACCGCGGCGTCGAGCTTCGGCGAGATGCGCGAGGACCTCGAGGCCAGCCTCGCCGCGCTGCGCGAGACGCTCGACTCGGTCCGCACCGTCGCGGACTCGCTGGAGCGCGACCCGAGCGCCCTCCTGCGCGGCCCCCGGCCGGACGGGCCGCCCGAGGCGACCAAGTGATCGCGCGCCGCCGCGCCGCCGCACTGGCGTGCGCCCTCGCGGCCGTCGCATCGCACGGCTGCCTCTTCCGCAGCGCCGAGCCGCCGCGCTTCTATCGGCCCGCGTCGGCGGCGCTCGACGACGCCGGGGACGACGCGCGCGTCCCGACGGCCGCGGGAGCGCCGCTCCGGCTCGGCAGCGTCCGCAGCGCCCCGTTTCTCCGCGAACGCGTCGTGTGGCGCGCCTCGCCGGTCGAGTACGGCCTCTACGACCAGCGCCGCTGGTTCGAGCTGCCGAGCCGCTACGTGCGCCGCGCCCTCGTCGCGACGCTGCGGACGACGCCCGGCGTCCGCCTCGTGCAGGAGGCGACGGCGGCGCTCCTCGACGTCGAGGTGCTCGCGTTCGACGAGGCGCTCGCCCCGGCGCACGAGGCCCACGTCGCCCTCGCCGTCACGCTGCGCAACGGCGCCGACGTGCGGCTCGACCGCGTGTTCTCCGCCAAGGCGCCGATCGCGCGCGCCGAGGGCGGCGCGATGGCCGAGGCCATGGGACGCGCGCTCGACGAGGCAACGCGGCGGGCGGCGGCGGCCGCCGCGGCCGCCCTCGCCGCGCAGCCCGGGAGCCGTTCCCGCCTTGACGCTCGGGGGGGCCTCCCCTAACGTCGACGACTCCCGCATGGCGCCGCATCGCATTCTCTTCGTCGAGGCCAGCGTCGGCGGCGTGCTCGGCGGGTCGCTCACGGGCATCCTCCAGCTGATCGATCGCCTCGATCGCGCCCGCTTCGCGCCCTCGCTCCTCCTCTACCAGGAGAAGGAGATCGTCCCGCAGCTCGAGGCCGCGGGCGTGCCGGTGTCGGTGCTGTCGCCGCAGCCGGGGTGGCTTCCCGACGGCGACCGCGGCCGCGGCGGGCGCGCGTGGCTCAGGGTGAAGGAGATCCCGACCGTCGTGCTGCCGCGCGCGCAGGCGGTCGGCGCGCACCTGCGGCGCGCGCGCCCCGACATCGTCTACCTCGCGAACGGCGTCGCGCCGAATCTCGACGCCCTCGTCGCCGCCGCCCGCGCCGGCGTCCCGGCCCTCGTCCACGAGAAGGGCTACCGCCGCATCGGTCCGCGCGAGCGCTTCATGTCGCGCTGGATCGACGTGTTCGTCGGCATGACCGATCTCGTGACCGCCCATGCGAAGCGGCGGGGCGTGCGCGCGCGCCGCCATCTCACCGTCTACGACGGCATCGATTGCGCGCGCTTCGCCCCCGGCGGCGGCGCGGCGGTGCGACGCGAGCTCGGGATCCCCGCCGACGCGCCGGTGGTCGGCATCGTCGGCCACATCCAGGGCTGGAAGGGCCAGGACCTCGTCGTCCAGGCGCTGGCGCTGCTCCGCGACCGCCATCCCGACCTGCGCTGCCTGGTCGTCGGCGGCGTCCACCGGCAGGGCGGCGCGTACGCGGAACGCCTGCGGCAGCGCATCGTCGACGAGCGCCTCGAGCGCCGGGTGCTCCTCGTCGGCGCGCGTCGCGACGTCGCCGCGTGCCTCGACGCCATGGACGTCGCGATCCACGCCTCGACCAACCCCGAGCCCTTCGGCCGCGTGCTGATCGAGGCCATGGCGCTCGCGCGCCCGCTCGTGGCGCCGCGCGAAGGCGGCCCGCTCGAGATCGTCGTCGACGGCGAGACCGGCACCCTCGTCCCGCCCCGCGACGCGGGCGCGCTCGCGGCCGGAATCGAGCGGCTCATCCTCGATCCGGATCTCAGGCGGCGGATGGGCGCCGCGGGACGCGCGCGCGTCGAGGCCGTCTTCGACATCCGCCACCACGTACGGACGATGGAGGCGATCTGCGAGGAGATGCTGGCGCACCGGCGGCGCGTCGCCGCCTGATCACCG
Source organism: Deltaproteobacteria bacterium (assembly GCA_020852955.1). Taxonomy (GTDB): domain Bacteria; phylum Desulfobacterota; class Binatia; order UTPRO1; family UTPRO1; genus UTPRO1. The sequence goes on from JADYZW010000045.1 coordinate 35,148, forward strand.
AGCGGCGGCGGGCGCGCGGGTCAGCGCCCGGCGCGCGGCGTGGCGCGCCCGAGGAGCCGCGAGAAGAGCGGACGGTTGCGAGCGACGATCCGGTAGCCGGCCTCGACGGCCCAGACGAACGGCGGCAGTCCGGCGAAGCGCGCGACCCGCGGCCACCCTACCCGCTCGAGCACGAAGAGGCAGGCGCGTCCCGCGCGGAGCCAGCGCCCGTCGGTCGTGCGGACGTGAACGGCGTCGCGGCAGGCCGCCGCGAGCGCGGGCGTGAGCGGCGGATCCGGAAGCTCCTGGTAGGGTACGGCCTCGAAGCGGCGGTCGCGATCGCGTGCGAGCGCCCACGCGACGGCGCGCCGGCAGAAGCCGCAGCGCCCGTCCCAGACGATCCAGTGCCGACCCGGGTCCACTCGCCGCGAAGCTAGCACGCGCGGTCCGGCCCCACACCGCGCGCGGCGGCGGCGCGCGCCGCGGCCTCGCGGCGCGACCCGCGGCGGCGCGCGGCGCTCGAGCCTCGCGGCGCCGCGCGCGTTCTGGTAGCTCGCCGAGGCGGTGTCGACGCGGCGGAAGCTCTGGTGGATCGCCCTCCTCTATTTCGCGGAGGGCATGCCGATGGGGATCGTCGTCGACACCCTGCCGGTGTATCTCCGCGCGCACGGGGTCTCGCTCGCCGCGATCGGCGTCTTCTCGTCGCTGACCGTGCCGTGGACCCTGAAGCCGCTCTGGGCGCCGCTCGTCGACCGCTTCGGCGACCGGCGCCACTGGATCGCGGCGGCGCTGTCGCTGATGGCGCTCGCGACCTTCGCGATGCCGTTCGCCGATCCCGCGGCGCCGGGCGCGCTGCTGGTGGCCGCCGTCCTCCTGCTCACGTTCGCGGGCGCAACCCAGGACATCGCGATCGACGCGTACACGATCGGCCTGCTCGCGCCCGGCGAGGAGGGCGTCGGCAACGGCGTGCGAGTCTCGGCCTATCGCGCCGCGCTCGTCGCGAGCGGCGGCGGCCTTCTCCTCCTCGCCGGCCGCGCCGGCTGGCCGCTCGCCTTCGAGCTCGCGGGGTTGATCTTCGCGGCCCTGGCGATGCTCGCGCTCCGGGCGCCGCACGTGCCGGTGGTCCGCCAACCGGTCGCGGCGTGGACGCGCGCGTTCGTCGCCTGGCTCGCCCGTCCGGGCGCGGGCGCGGTGCTGGTCTTCATCGTCCTCTACAAGCTCGCCGACGTGAGCATGGGGCCGATGGTGAAGCCGTTCTGGCTCGACAGCGGACTCAGCGTCGACGACATCGCGCTCGTCTCCACGACGGCGGGCGTCGCGCTCACCGTGGTCGGCGCGCTCGTCGGCGGCGCGTTCACGTCGCGCTACGGGATCTTCCGCGGGCTCTGGGTGCTCGGGCTCCTGCAGGCCGCCTCGAATCTGGCGTACGCGGGGGCCGCGGCGGCCGGCGGCGGGCGGCCGGCGATCTACGCCGCCTCGATGCTCGAGAGCTTCACCGGCGGCCTCGGCACCGCGCCCTTCCTCGCGTTTCTCATGCACGTCTGCGACCGCGAGCAAGCTGCCACGCAATATGCGTTGCTCTCTGCGTTGTTCGGGCTGACGCGTTCGGTGAGCGCGCCCTTCACGGGGTTCGGCGCGGCGCACTTCGGCTACACGGGCTACTTCGCGCTCACGGGCGCGCTGGCCCTGCCGGCGTACGCGCTCCTGCCCTGGATCCGGTCGTGGATCCACGACCGCACGCCGCATCGCGCCATCGCGGACAGTACCCCTTGACATAGGAAAAGCGTAGATTTTCCAATTATTTTCTTGACAAGCTTTCCGGCGCTGACTTACGCTTTGCGCTGAGTCGAAGATCCCCGAGTGCCGGGACGTGCCGTTGCTTGCCGCTCGCAGTGCCGTGAGTCGTTGCAGCTCGAAGATCGGTACCCCCGCAAACCTTTGAAGGAGGGTTGAGTCATGAAAACAGTGCTGCGGAGCGCGGGCATCGCGCTACTCGCCACCGTGGTGGGCGTGTCGATCGCCGGCGCCGAGACCGCGAAGTGCCAGCGCGCGATCGCGAAGGCGAGCGCGCAGTACCTGCAAGCCCGGATGAAGGCCCTCTCGAAGTGCAACGAAGGCGTCGTGAAGGCGGCGAGCGGTACCTGCCCGGATCAGAAGGCCACGGATTCGATCGCCAAGTCGTCGAGCAAGATGCTGGCGTCGATCGGCAAGGCCTGCGGCGGCGACGACAAGGTCTGCGGCGGCGACCTGACCAACGAAGACAGCCCCGCGTCGGTCGACTGGCCGGCGGTCTGCCCGAACTTCGAGAAGGGCACCTGCGAGAACGCGATCACCGACTGCGGCGGCATCGCTACCTGCCTCGGATGCATCGCCGGCGCCGCGAGCGATCAGGCGATGACCCTCGCGTTCGGCGGCATCAACCTCCAGAACGCCGACAAGACCCTCAACAAGTGTCAGGTCACGATCGGCAAGGCGACCACCGCCTTCCTGAACTCCGCCAGCAAGGCGTTCCAGAAGTGCTGGGACGCGCGCATCAACAGCAAGCACACGGGCGATTGCTTCTCGCCGAACGCCGGCGACGGCAAGTACGCGGCCGCGATCCAGAAGGCCAAGGACAAGCAGACGTCGAGCATCTGCAAGGCCTGCGGCGGCGCCGACAAGGCCTGCGGCGGCATCGACGACCTCACGGTCGCGGCGATCGGCTTCCCCCCGGACTGCGCGTTCGTCACGCAACCGCACGGCGGCAGCGCGTGCAGCAACCCGATCTCGACGCTGACCGACATCGTGAACTGCACGGCGTGCGCCGCGCGCTTCAAGGCGGATTGCGTCGACAACGCCCAGGTGCCCCAGTTCGTGCCCATCTATCCGGCGCAGTGCACCGCGTGCGCCGCGCCGCCGGCGAGCGGCCCGTGCCCGACGTCGATCTCCTTCACCGCGGAGGGCACGAAGACCGACCTCGACACCGGCTTCACCGGCCTCGCCCACAACCAGACCATTCCGTCCAACAGCGCCCTCACGCTCGCGGTGAGCGGCTGCGCCGGTCCGAGCGAGCCGAGCTGCGGCCTGTGCAACCTCAGCGGCCCGCTCGATAACGTGGGCGGCCCGGGCGTCGACAATCAGCGGTGCGAGGATGCGCCGTGGAAGCGCTGCGACGTCGACGCCGACTGCACCTCGGCGCTGGCGTGCGTCGGCGGCAGCAACAACGGAGCGCTCTGCACCGCCGGCTCGGAGTGTCCGGGCGGCGCGTGCGTCAACGCCGGCTTCTCCGGCCCGTGCATCCGTTTCTTCGGGGGGCCGCTGCCGCTCCGTCCTCCGGGCGGTCCGTCCACCTGCGTCATGAACAAGATCAACGGGTCCGTCACGGGCACGGTCGACTTCAGCGACGGCAGCACCACGTCGCTGGTCCCCCTCGCGTCGACCGTCCACATCTTCGGCAACGACTTCGAGCCGTGCCCGCACTGCCGCAACGACGGCAAGTGCAACTCGGGTCCGCGCGCCGAGCAGGCCTGCGTCGTGAGCGGCACGTCGGACCGCTTCGGCACGGTGAGCCTCGATTGCCCGCCGATCAACAACGTCGCGACGCTCAACATCAACCTGAACATCTCGACCGGCGGCCAGACCAAGACGGTCGAGGTCGGCAATGCGAACTGCCGCGACACCGGCTACGGCTCCCTGAAGTGCCTCTGCGACACCTGCAACACCCTGGCGCAGGAAGGCTGCTCGGTGAACGGCGATTGCCCGGCGAGCGGCGGCGGACCGGGCATCTGCGGCGGCAAGCGCTGCATCAGCGGCCTCAAGGGCGGTCAGCCGTGCGGCACGTGCATCGGCGGCGCCAACCACGGAGCCAACTGCAACAACGACTCCCAGTGCCCGGGGGGGGCGTGCGCCAACCCGAGGACGTGCGTCGGCGGCGCGAACGACGGCGCGGCCTGCAGCACGAACTCCGCGTGCCCCGGCGGCACGTGCCCGCAGGACGAGTGCCCGGACACGGGCGTCTGCATCGGGGGCGGCAACGACGGCGCGGCGTGCACTGCGAGCTCCGGGTGCCCCGGAGGCTATTGCACCCCGGGCACCTGCAACGGCGGTCCCAACGACGGCGCGGGGTGCTGGACGAACTCCATGTGCCCCGGCGGCTCTTGCGCGATGGGCGCGTGCTCGCGGCCCGGCGAAGCGACCAAGCCGAACGTCTGCGTCGACGACACCTCGACGGTGGAGTCGGGCTGCGTCCTCATTCCCGGCACCGACAACGAGGGAGAGTGCGCCGACGCTCCGATCGATCAGGTATGCTCGATCCAGCAGATGGTCGGGTGCACGACGGACAACGACTGCAAAGCTCCCGCGTGCGCCGAGTGCGTGCCCGGGCAGTTCTGTCTCACGCGCAAGCGTCCCTGCTTCATGGATCAGGGCGTGATCGGCAACACCGTTACGGTGAGCGGCACTCCCGATCCGATCTGCGGCGGCGTCTCGAAGCCCACGGTCGGCACCTTCTTCTGCGTCGCGCCGACCGGCTCGACGGCCATCAACGCGGCCGGCGGCCTCCCGGCCCTCGGCCGCGTCCGGATCCCGGGCACGGTCGCCGTCAACCCGTAACCGTCCGAATCGCACGAGGAGAAGCCCCCGGGCCGGTCGCGGCCGGGGGCTTCTCCGGCCCTTCCGGCTCCATGCCACGTCGCACATAAGTCCTCGATAGCGCTGCGCGTTATCCCGTTTTTTTCTTGACTGCCCGACCGCGTGCGCACTACTCTGCCGTGAGAAGTCACACCGGGTGCCGTGATCGTGAAGATCCCCGGAATCGGACCATCTCGACGCCGTTCGGCCAACCGAAGGAGGGAAATCATGGGACGCAGCGTACGATTCTCGTCCGCGCTCGTCGCGGCAATGCTCGCGTTCGTCGTCGGAGCGCCGACGGCGAACGCCGCGGATCTGGGCAAGCCGCGCTATCAGTGTCAGGCGGCCATCGCGAAGGAAGCCGGGAAGTACGTCAACGGCAAGCTCAAGCTCATCCAGAAATGTCGGGATGCGAATCTCGCGGCTCCCGGCTCGTGTCTCGCTCCTGATGCCGGCAAGCTGCAGAAGCTCGCGGAGAAGCTCAACGCAGGGCTTCTGAAGAAGTGCGGCTTCAGTGACTTCCCGGGCACCGACGACGACAACCTGGCGGTGATCGGCTTCCCCGGCCCGTGCCACGACCCGAACTCGCTGAACGGCTTCACCGTCGCCGACCTGCAGGCGTGCATCAAGGACACCCACGACCGCATCGTCGAGGGCGTGTGCGACGGCGGCAGCAACGACGGCGAGGCGTGCACGGTGGTGGGCGATTGCCCCGACAGCGGCCCCGGCACGTCGTGCCGCAGCATGGTCGGCCTCGTCTACGACGCGGCGGTGCCGGGACCCCTCACGGGCACCCAGCTCACCTGCCAGAAGGAGGTCTCGAAGCAGGGCGTGAGCGTCGTCAAAGCGCTCCTGTCGAGCATCCAGAAGTGCCGAAACGGCCTGCTCAACTGCAAGACGGATCAAAATACGAACGTCACGACCTGCAAGCTGAGCGGCTTCGCCGGCTCGACGTGCGCCACGAGCGATCCGAAGACGGCCACCGCGGTCACCAAGGCGAAGACCAAGGCCATCGAGGCGATCACTGCCAAGTGCTCCGCGGCCGACGCCACCGCGCTCAAGCTCTGCGAGCCCGATCAGATCACGGGCGCCCTGGCGGGCACGTGCGAAGCCCTCGGCCTCCAAGCGTTGGTCGACAACCCCGACGTCAGCCAGATGAGCGACCTCCTCGACTACGAGTACGCGACGCCCGGCACCTGCGGCGACAACGCGAAGAACCGGCCGAACGAGGAATGCGACGGCACGGACGACCAGGCCTGCGACGGTCAGTGCGGCGCCCCGCTCAGCCTCTTCCCCTGCCTCTGCATGGACGTCCCGCGTTCGCGTATCGTCGAGCACGGGAACGCCGACCTCGACAACGGCTGGACGGGTCAGAGCCACGACTCCGGCATCGTCGAGGGCGGAGGCTACGTGACCGACCTCCACGACTGCGATGGGCCCGGAGGCCCGGACACCATCTGCACCACGGGTCCGAGCTGCTCGCTCGCGCCGCACTCGCCGTGCTCCCCCGGTCCCACCCAGGTCATCAGCGCCGACCAGATCTGCGCGGGTCTCGGTCAGGGCACGTGCCGCATGACGCAGGGCGGGCTCCAGGGCCCGCACTGCGAGCTCCCGATCAACTTCAAGAAGCGCTGCCGGCCGGACCAGAACGACTGCCCGGACTTCGGGGATCGCTGCGTCACCACGCCGCACGGCGCCCCGCTCCCGCTCGTGTCGGGCGGCGTCGCGGTGTGCGTCGTCAACGTGTTCACCGAGGACGTGGTCGGCACCACCGACCTCGCGACCGGCGCGGGCGCGATCCGGCTGCGCCAGAACTCCTCGACGTACAGCGGCGGCGCGACCCAGCAACCGTGTCCCGTCTGCGGCGGGTTCTGCTCGGGGCCGGGAGGCAGCTTCGGCCCGAACGCGCGCAACCTCTGCACGACCGACGCCGATTGCAACCCCGGCTCGTTCTGCGTGACCGACAAGATCTGCAGCTGGGGTCCGGACATCGACAAGCCGTGCCGTCCGAGCACGCCGTTCGGCGGCGCGACGGAGTACTTCGGGAACCCGAGCGTCGATTGCCGCATGCAGGGCAGCCTGCTCGGTACGATCGACATCCTGTTCAACCCCGCCTCCACCTCGACGGTGACCAAGACGGCGAACACCTTCTGCAATACGCCCGGCTTCAACAACAAGGTGTGCGCGGGCGGCGCGAACCAGCACCACACCTGTACGGTGGACTCCGAATGCCCGGGCGGCACGTGCAACAACCAGTGCTTCTGCCCGAACGTCGGGGCCGAGATCGGCCAGAAGCCGAACGCCTGCCTCGCGGCCTGCCTCGGTGGCAGCAACGACGGCCAGCCGTGCGCGGACGACTCGGAGTGCGATCCGCCGAACGGCTTCTGCCACATCGGCGATTGCCGGCACAATCCGACCGATACCGACTCCGCGCAGGAGGGCCTCTGCTCGGTGAGCCCGGCCACCAGCGTGTGCTCGGCGCACCCGTTCCTCACCTGCTCGGACGAGACCTTCTGCCGGCCGCCGATCTGCCCGTTCTGCGAGCCGACCGAGACCTGCGATCTCCTGCCGCGGCAGTGCTTCGTGAATCCCACGTACCTCCGTGGGGGCACTCCCGGCGTTCCCGATCGCACCACGGCGGCGACGTTCTGCATCACGCAGACGAGCGCCCCGGCGGTGAACTCGGTGGCCGGCCTCTCCGGGCCGGGCGCCATCACCAACCCGACGACGGTGACCAACACGGGCTTCTGACCGTCACCGTCACGTAACCCGTAGCGACACGAGGGGCCGGGAGCCGCGAGGTTCCCGGCCCCTCGTGTTTCCAGGTCATATTGATTCCACGCATGGCCGTTGGTAATCCCCGCGTTCCGCCGAACCCCAAGGAGGCCATCCTTCCATGATCGATCGTCAGATGTGGCGCCCTCTCGTCGCCGCGACCGCCGTGGCGCTTTCGATGACGCTGGCGCCGTCCGCCGGCTTCGGCTTTCCCCAGAGCACGGAGACCTCGGGCGAGATCACGCCCGACCTCACCGGCACGTGGCTCGTGGTGAACCGTCTCGAGTTCGCGAAGAACACCTCCACCTCGGACAAGCCCGCGGCGACCCCCACGCCCGGCATCGATCCGAAGGACATCCGGCCCTTCACGGTCGGCTACCTCTTCACGTTCGAGCACATCCCGACCTCGGAGGCCCAGAAACGGCGCGACGCCGAGAAGGCGAAGAAGCAGGAAGCGGTCGAGAAGGCGACCAAGATCCTCGCCGGGGAACAGCTGAAGGCGGCCAAGGATCCCAAGCCCGCCGCGAGCGGCGAGATTCCCGTGGAGCCGAAGGTGCTGTCCTACGGCATTCCACGCGCGCCCGACAGCGTGGTCGACCAGCACGACGAGGTCACCGTGAAGCTCCTGGACGTCGATCTTCCGAAGACCGTGCAGGCCGAGATCGACGCCAGGAACAAGGCCGAGCAGATCTGGGAACCGTCCCCGAAGGATCTCGCCCTCCTCAAGTCCTCCTGGAAGACGCTGAAGCCGCGGATGAACAGCGAGTACTCCCGCATCCAATGGAAGGTGATGGAGCAGAAGTACCTCGAAGGCGGCATGATGCAGGACGAGAAGACCAAGAACGCCAAGTTCGTGATCTCCGGGGATGCCACGCTGATCGGGTCGCCCGGTCAGCCGAATCGCAATATCCTCGTCTACGGCGCCGACAAGGCGAGCGACACCCTCATCGAGGGCGGACACGTGCGGGCGATCATGACCTCGGCGCCGTTCCCGATCCCGATCGACATGAAGGGCAGCTTCAAGATGTATCGCCTGACCGACGTCCCGAAGCCGAAGGCGGCGCCGAAGGGTCCGTGACCCGGCGAGGGTTCGGGCGGGGGCGCGCGCTCGTCGCGGCCGCGCTCGCCGCGGCAGCGCTCGCCGCGGCGGCGTGCAACGCGCCGCCGAGCGAGACGGCGAAGCCGGGAGCTCCCGCGCCGTCCCCCAGGCCCGAAGAGGTCGCCGGGCGCATCGAGGAGTACTTCGCCAAGAGCGTCACGCCCGGCATCACCCTGAAGGCGAGCGGCATCGTGCCCTCCCAGGTGCCCGGGTGGAACAAGGGCACGCTCGACGTCGACGCGAACGGAGCCAAGCAGTCGATCCCGTTCCTCGTCTCCCCCGACGGCAAGTACTTCATCAGCGGCGAGGTCACCGACCTCACCGTCGATCCGCTGCAAGCGACGCTCGCGAAGATCGACCTCCAGGGCCGGCCGTTCCGGGGACCAGCCGACGCGAAGGTCACGATCGTCGAGTTCTCCGACTTCCAATGCCCCTTCTGCTCGCGCGCCTATCAGATTCTCGAGGAGCAGGTCATGCCGGCGTACGAAGGCAAGGTCCGGCTCTTCTTCAAGCACCTGCCATTGAAGAGCATCCACCCGTGGGCCGAAGGCGGCGCGCTCGCCGCCGAGTGCGCCGCGGAGCAGAGCGCCGCGGGCTTCTGGGCGATGTACCACGCGCTCTTCAAGGCGCAGCGCGACCTGAACCTCGACAACGTAAAGGCCGAGGTCGCGGCCTTCGCCAAGCGGGCCGGACTCGACGAGACGCGGTTCGCGCAGTGCTACGACCGCAAGGAACCGCTTCCGCGCATCGAGAAAGACCTGGCGGAAGCCGCGGCGGTCGGGGCCAACTCGACCCCCACGTTCTTCATCAACGGCCGTCGCCTCGAAGGCGCCCAGCCGCTCGAGAACTTCAGGGCGATCATCGACGAGGAGCTCGGCTGACGCCGGTCGGCGGGCGGCGCGCACGACCGATCGGCGCCTTCACGCGCACGACACCGCGCGTCGTCCCCGGGCCCGGATGGCGCCGGCGACATCATATTCCGTAACAGACGCTCCATCACGAACCGTCGCTTGACACGAATCGCGGCCCGTTGGTACCCGTAGCCTTGCTACACCGAATCGATCTGTCGCGCGCGAATCGAACGCCAGGCCAGCCGTTCGACGCGTGCCCGCGCTGGAACAACGAAAGGGGATCGTATGTACTCTCGGCTCGCCCGAACGTCTTGCGGAGCGCTGGTCGCGCTCCTGTCCATCTGTGGTCTCGCCACCTCCGCCCACGCCGACGCGAAGAGTGCCGCCAAGTGCTCCGCGGCGATCATCAAGGCGGGCGCCGGGTTCCTCCAGTCCGAGGCGAAGATCCTCCAGAAGTGCCGTGACACGATCCTGAAGGGCAAGACCTGCGACCAGGTGAAGACGCAGGCGAACATCGCCAAGGCCCGCACCAAGCTCACGACGTCGATCACCAAGGCGTGCGGCGGCAAGGACAAGGTTTGCGACACGGCCGACGCCGACGGCAGCCAGCCGACGCTCCCCGAGATCGCGTGGAACATCCCGGCATGCCCCGGCTTCGAGGGCGGCTGCACCAACGCGATCGCCGACTGCGACGACATCCCCACCTGCATCCAGTGCATCGGCGAGGCGAGCGTGAACCAGGCGATGGACCTGTACTACCCGCCGAACCGCCCCTCGAGCGTCGGCAACAAGACCCTCAACAAGTGTCAGGCGACGCTCGGCAAGGCGGCCCTCACCTTCTTCAACGCGAAGTCGAAGGCGCTGGCCAAGTGCTGGGGCACCAAGGTCAAGAAGACGGCCACCTGCCCGGCCGACGCCCAGGCCAAGATCGACGCGGCGCGAACCAAGCTCGACACCGCCATCGGCAAGGCCTGCCTGGGCCTGGACAACTCGACCATCGGCCTCCCCGCGGGCTGCCTCGCGGTCGCGGCGTGCGGCGCGCCCGTCAGCTCGCTGATCGACGTCGGCAACTGCACCGAGTGCGTGACCGAGTTCAAGGTGGATTGCCCGGACCGCGCCTCGTCGGTGAGCGTCGGCGCGGCCTACCCGCCCGAGTGCCTGGTCGTGCCGCCGACGCCGACCCCGACCGCGACGGCGACGCCGCTCCCGGCGACGGCCACCCCGACCGTTTCCCCGACGCCGAGCGCGACCCCGACCCAGAGCGCGCTCTGCGGCAACGGCCTCCTCGACGTCGGTGAGCAATGCGACCCGACATCGGCCACGACCGCGTGCAGCAACGTCGACCCGAGCGACTATCCGTGCAGCCCGATCACCTGCACCTGCGCCTGCCCGACCAAGGTGACGTTCGCGGGCGACTCGACGCACGCGAAGAGCATCCTCGACACCGGCTGGACCGGGATCTCGCACCGGGCGCCCATCATCTCGAACGGCAACGTCACCGTGGCGCTCTCGTGCAGCGGCGGCGGCCGACCCTGCGGCGTCTGCACCATCTCGGGACCGATCGCGAACACGGAACCGGGCCAGATCGCCAACCAGCGCTGCAGCAACGACACGTCGATCAAGTGCACGAGCGACACGCCCTGCACCGGCGGAGGCGGCACCTGCGAGTTCTACTTCGGCTCGAACCTGCCGCTGGCGGCGGGCGGCGTGACGACGTGCGTCGTAAACCAGTTCAACGGCTCGGTGAGCGGCACGGCGAACGTCGAGACCGGCGACGCCTCGACGACGGCGCTCCTCACCTCGAGCGTCTACAACGGCATCGCGATCGACAACCCCTGCCCGCGCTGCCTCGGCGACACCACGGTCAACGACGGCACCGCCGGCGGCACCTGCGACGGCGGCCCGCGTTCGGGTCTCGCCTGCGACGGCAACGGGACGATCCCGAGCCGTCCGGACTTCGGCACCACGAGCCTGGATTGTCCGCCGGCGGCTGCCGGCGTCATCGCGACCCTGCCGATCGACCTCACCAACCGGACGGGACCGGTGACGAAGACGCTGTCGACGTCGAGCCCGAACTGTACCGGGTCGGGCGGCAACAAGTGCCTCTGCGACACCTGCAACAATGCCTCGGCGACGCCCTGCATGACCAACGCCGACTGCGTGGCCGTCGGCGCCACGCAGTGCGGCGGTCGCCGCTGCCTCGGCGGCTCCAACAACGGCGCCCCGTGCGTCAACGTCGCGGACTGCCCGGGCATGGGCACGGCCTGCGCGCGTCCCGGCGAGCCGACCCGACCGTCGGCCTGCCTCGACGACACGGCGGCCAACGGCAACCCGAATCGCGTCTTCGAGTGCGCCGACGGCGACGCGAACGGCGAGGGCGAGTGCCTGAACGGCCCGACCGATCAGAACTGCAGCCTCGCGTCCGGGCACGCGCAGCGCGGCTGCCTCGGCGACGTCGACTGCGGCGGCGGCGGCGGTAGCTGCCAGACGTTCCCGCGCGGGTGCTTCCTGACCGGCGGCGGCACCTTCCAGGCGGGCGGCACCATGGACGGCACCGACACCCTGATCGCGGTCGGCGAGGCCGACGCGCCGACGAACGACGTGTCGAACCCGACCCTCGGCGCCGTCTTCTGCGTCGGTCCGACCGGGTCCTCGTCGATCAACAACGTCGCCGGCTTGCCCGGACCCGCGCGGGTCACGATCCACGGCACCGCGCAGGGCCTGCCGTAAGCCGCAACGGCGTATGACGCATCCACCGAGCAGCCTTGAGAGACGCTGGGGAGGAACCATGACGAGAGGCCTTCGAATCCTGGGAGTGCTGGCGATGGCGTTGGCCGTCGCCCACTGTGGCGACAGCGACGTCCGCGTGGACACCGACGGCAACGGCGTCGTGCCCGCGCCCGGAACCTTCACCGGGTTCATGAGCAGCGGCGGAACGATCCGCCTCGAGGTCGGCAGCATCGAGGCGGTCTCCTTCGAGTGCGACGGCGAGGCGATCCACGAGACGTTCGAGCCGCCCCAGCCGATCGACGCGGACGGCACGTTCAACGTCGCGTTCGAGGACGGCGGCCGTGACTTCCGCGTGCGCGGCACGTTCCGGGACCAGAACAACGTCGACGGGTCCATCGACGACGAGGACGACGAGTGCGACACCTCGTATGACGCGGTCCGCAGCGGCTTCGTGCAGCCCACGCCGACGCCGGTCATCACCCCGACGGGCGGAGGATCGCCCGGGACCCCGGTGGAGACGTCCACGCCCGGAGACGGTGACCCGACGGAGACGCCGACCACCGGCGCCACTCCGACCGGCGCCACTCCGACGGGTGCGACCAAGACGCCGACGCCGACCGCGACCGGTACGACAAGGACCTGCCCCGTAGCGGTCGAAGTGGAGGGCAACGCCGGGAGCGCCAAGGTGCTCGACAGCGGCTGGACCGGCCTCGGCCACAACGCGACGGTCGTTTCGGACGGCAAGCTGACGTTCACGGTCGCGTGCGGCGGCACGACGCGTCCGTGCGGCGTCTGCAACGTCGGCGGCCCGATCCAGAACCAGAAGGCCGACCAGGGCGACATCAACCCGCGGCGCTGCAGCAACGACTCGTCGAAGAAGTGCACCGACAACGCCGGCTGTACGTCGCCCGGGACGTGCGTCTTCTACTTCGGCGCTCCGCTGCCGCTCGCCGCCGGCGGCGTCACGTCGTGCGTCGTGAACGTGGTCAACGGGGCGGTGTCGGGCACCGCCAACATCGAGAGCGGCGCCTTCGCGACCAACCTGACTCTCACGTCGAAAGTCGCCCTCGGACCCGGCATCGAGAGCCCGTGCCCCAAGTGCACCGGCGACGCCACGCCGAACGACGGTCAGGCGGGTGGAACCTGCGCCGGGGGCGCCCGCAACGGTCAGGCCTGCGACGTGAACGGCAGCTCGCCGGTCCCGACGTTCGGCTCGACGAGCCTCGATTGCCCGCCGACGAGCTTCATCACGAACCTCGCGATCGCCCTCGACGGCTCGAGCGGCACCGAGACCGTAACCCTCGACGCCTCGAGCCCCAACTGCGCCGGGCAGCCGGGCAAGAAGTGCTTCTGCCCGTTCTCGGCCGGCCAGCCGACCCAGGCCAATGCGTGCCTCGACGATACCGCGAGCCCGAGCGACGACTCGCTCTGCCAGCAATCGGGGAGCAACCCGAACAAGGGCGTCTGCAAGAACCAGGTGACGGTCGAACGGTATTGCACGCCGACCGAGACGTTCCGCGGCTGCAGCTCGAATCAGGATTGTCCCGTGGCGGGTGACACCTGTCAGGTGGCCGACCGGCCGTGCTTCCTCGACAACGGCGAGGTGGGCGGCAAGGTGAACGCCGTCGGCAAGGCCGATCCGCCCGACAATAACGGCGCGTCGAACGGCAAATTCGCCGCCTTGTTCTGCATCCCGCCGGTCCAGGCGCAGGCCATCAACTCGGCGGCGGGCCTCCCCGGTCTCGGCCGCATCGAGCTCCCGCTCGCCAGTCAGGAGATCCTGTCGCTGCCCTGAGCGGCCGGCGCTCCACCCGCTTCACGGCCTCCGGATCCCCGCGGATCCGGAGGTCTTTTTTTGCTTTCCGCATAGCCTCGCCGGCGAGCGCTCTGGCATCATCTTCTCCAGGGAGGGCCGACGATGCCGAGGTATCGCACCGTGATGATGGTGGCGGCCCTCGCGCTCCTGGGCGCGGGATGCGGGGACAACGACAATCGCGGAAACGACGACGGCGCGACGCCGGCCGCGAACCGCGACGCCCGGGCCGACGGCCACCGCGCCGCCGCAGATCCCCTGCCCCGGGCAGATCACCTACACGGTCGAGAGCGCGGGATCCGACCTCGACATCGGCTGGACCGGCATCTACCACGATCAGGTTCTCGGCACGGGCGGCTCGTTGAGCTTCGCGCTCGCCTGCCCCGGCCAGTTCCTCGGTCAGTGCGGCATCTGCCCGCTCACCGGGCCGATCGCGAGCACCACCGTCGTGGACAACCGGCGGTGCTCGAACGGCACGCAGACCACCTGCACGTCCGACGACGAATGCGGCGCCGGCGCGTGCGAGTTCTACTTCGGCGCCCCGTTGCCGATCACGGGCGGCGGCGTCCCGATCTGCGTGACGAACCAGGTGAACGGCCCGGTGACCGGCACCGTATCGCCCGAGCTCGGCCAGGGCGCCTCGGACATCGCCATCATCTTCACGAGCTTCGTCGGCATTTCCGAGACGCAACCGTGCCCCACGTGCAGCGGCGCGACCGTCGGGGCGGCGGGCGCGTGCCAGGGTGGCGACCGCGACGGCCAGCCCTGCACCACCGACGGCACGACGCCGTTCTTCGGGAACACGAGCTTCGACTGCCCGCCGAGCGCGAGCGCCGACATCGGTAGCTCGACCCTGCCGCTGAACCTGACGACCGGCACCCGCGAGCTCGCCCCGGCGGCGAGCTGCGTCGGCGCGGCGGCGCGCGGAGAGCCCTGCTACTGCGCGAACCAGCTCCAGCCGAACCAGTGTCAGGACGGCGTCTGCGGCGTCGCCGCCGACGGCGAGGGCGCGTGCGAGACCGGACCCACCGACTCGCTCTGCGCGCTCGAGACCTTCCGCTCGTGCACGACCAACGCCGACTGCCCAGCGGACGGCGACAGCTGCTCGACGAGACCCCGCGGCTGCCTCGGACCGACCGATGCGGGCGGTGCGCCGGATGGTCCGGTCGTCCGCGCGGGCACGCCGAGTCAGACACGCCCGATCCAGGTCGGAACGTTCTGCATCGGCGAAACGCGGAGCGGCGCCGTCAACGCCGCCGCGGGCCTGCCCGGCCCCGGATCGATCGTCCTGCCGACGCGGACGTGCATCGCGACGAGCTGTCCGTAGGCGACGCGGGACTCTACCGGCGCCTCACCCCTCGCGGGTGATGCGCCGGTACAGCTTGAAGAGCTCGTAGAACGCGCGCGCGATCACGAGGGGATTCGCTCCGGTCGGCTTCCCGTACCGGCGCGGAAAGTGATGCACGCCCACCTCGGTGATCCGGAAGCCGGCGCGCACCGTGCGGGCCAGGATCTCGGTGCTGATCATGGCGCCCTCGGCTTCGGGCTTCACCACGTCGAATACCCGGCGGTCGAACAGCTTGAAGGCGCAGTCGACGTCGCGCGACGGGATGCCGAAGAGGCGCCGCACGAGCCAGTTCCACGCCCCGGCGTTCACCCGCCTGAGGCCGCCTTCGGCGCGGTCGATGCGATAGCCGATCACGACGTCGTACTCGGGCACGTACGGCAGCAGCGTCTCGAGCTCGTTCACGTCGAACTGCCCGTCCCCGTCGGTGAAGAAGACGTACGCCTTGCGGCTGGCGGCGAAGCCGGACTTGAGGGCGCCGCCGTACCCGCGGTTCTGCGGATGGTGCACGACGCGCACCCGCGGGTCGGCCGCGGCGAGGCCGTCGGCGACCTCGGCGGTGCGATCCTGGCTGCCGTCGTCGACGACGATGATCTCGTAGTCGTCGCTCACCCGCGGCAGGACGCCGTGCAAGCGCTCGACCATGGCGCCGACGTTCGCCTCTTCGTTGTACGCGGGAAAGAACGCCGAGATGCCGGAGAGACGAGCCACGGGCGCGCCTGAGTACCATCCTGCCGTCGGCGAGTCCATGCGGTCGATCGCCACCTCGCGGTGGCGGGCCGCGAGCGAGGGCCGTCACCACACGGGCGACGCGCATGCGCGCGGTGTACGACCGAGCGGTCCTTTGCTAGCCTCGACCGTCGCATGTCCGTGCCCCGGTCGATCGATCTCAGCGTCGTCCTCCCGGTCCTGAACGAGCGCGAGAACGTCGAGCGGCTCCTCCCGCGCGCCGTCGCCGTGCTGCGCGCGATCGGCTGCAGCTACGAGCTCGTGGTGGTGGACGGCGGGTCCACCGACGGCACGTCGGACGCGGCGGTCGCGGGCGGCGCCCGCGTGATCCGGCAGACCCTGCCGGGCTACGGCGGCGCGCTCCGCGAAGGGCTCGCGGCCGCCGCCGGAAACTACATCCTGACGCTCGACGCCGACCTCTCGCACGACCCCGACTTCATCGTGAAGCTCTGGCGCAGCCGCGAGCGCGCCGAGGTGGTGATCGCGTCGCGCTACGTCCGCGGCGGGGTGGCGTACATGCCGCGCAACCGTCTGATCCTGTCGCGCGTGCTGAACGCGTTCTTCGCGCGCGGGCTCGGGCTCCCGGTGCGCGATCTCTCCAGCGGATTCCGGCTCTACCGCGCGAAGGCCGTGCGGGATCTCGACCTCGAGGGCACGAACTTCGAGGTGCTGGAGGAGATCCTGGTCAAGATCCACGCCGAAGGGTGGCGGATCGTCGAGATTCCCTTCACCTACTACCCGCGCGAACGCGGGTCGTCGCACGCGCGCATCGTCGCCTTCGGCATCGCCTTCCTGAAGGCCTTCGTCCGGCTGTGGAAGCTCCGCAGCTCGATCGAGTCGGCGGACTACGACGAGCGCGCGTTCTACAGCCCGATCCCGCTGCAGCGCTGGTGGCAGCGGCGGCGCCACGAGATCGTCTGCGCGTGGGCGCGCGGCGCCGGCAAGACCCTCGACATCGGCTGCGGCTCGAGCGTGATCCTGCAGTCGATCAACGACGTGGTGGGACTCGACATCCTGCACAACAAGCTCCGCTACATGCGCCGCTACGACGTGCCGCTCGTCCGCGGCTCGATCTTCGCGCTGCCCGTGCGCGACGCCGCCTTCGATTGCATCGTCTGCTCGCAGGTGATCGAGCACATTCCCTACGACGACCGCATCTTCGCCGAGCTGCGCCGCGTGCTGCGTCCCGGCGGCCTCCTCGTCCTCGGCACGCCCGACTACGACACCGTCGGCTGGCGCACGATCGAACCGCTCTACGGCTTCTTCGCGCCGGGCGGCTACAAGGACGAGCACATCACGCACTACACCCGCGATCGGCTGATCCGGCTGTGCCGCGAATGGGGCTTCGCGCTCGAGGACACGGCCTACGTGCTCCGGAGCGAGCTCGTGCTGGCGCTCCGCCGCGACGCCGGCCCGGTCGCCGTCACGCCGCCCTCGCCGGGCTTCACGCTACCAGCCGAGCTTCTTCCCCCAGTACACGCCGAGCGCGTTCAGTAGCGCCGACGACTCGGCCAGGAAGAGGAGCGGCCCGGAGCCGCGATCGCGCATGCCGATCGCGGCCAGCACGATCACGTACGGCAGGGCGTCGAGGAGATAGCGGTATCCGAACTGCACCCAGCCCTGGTAGAAATACGGGATCAGCGCCGCCGCCGTGAGCGCCGTCGCGAGCCACAGGAGGCGCACGGTCGGGTCGCGGCGCGACGCCGCGAACGCATAGAGGAGCACGGGGCTCGTCAGCACGATCGACAACCCCTCGGGCGACGGCTTCAGGAACGGGAACTCCTCGAAGTACTCCCAGCCCTTGAAGATCGCGATGTGGACGTGCTGCGATATGTAGTGCCAGTCGTACCAGCCGTACTTCTTCCCGGCCATGTAGATCTCGGAGGCTTTGCCGTAGCCGGTGTCGAACGCATTCCCGAAGCGGGCGTAGTTCAGCCAGAGCTCGATCGCGACCGGCAGCGCGAGCCCGAGCCCGAAGAGCAGCCCCCTGGCGATCGCGCGCCCGTCGAAGAAGCGCAAGAAGCTCGTCCGGACGGCGTGGCGGTGCGCCAGCAACAGGAACACGCCGGGCGCCGCGGTCGCGACGTTCGCCCGCGACAGCATCGCGAAGCCGAAGGCCGCGCCGACCAGCCAGGCCCGTCCCCGGCCGAACACCTCGAGCAGCGCCAGCAGGAGGAAGAGCTCGACGCAGAGGTGCGCGAGGAACCACGTGGTGCCGATGACCGCGGAGAACCAGTTGACGGTGCCGAACGCGAAGATCAGCGTACCGAGGGCCGCGCGGCGCTCGCCGACGCCGGCGCGCAGCAAGAGGAGCCAGCACAGCATGGCGTTCAGGCCGGCGACGGCCATGCTGAAGAAGTTCATGTTGAACGCGGTGCCCCACCACCAGACGAACGGCACGAGCAGGATCGCCGGGGTCGGCGCGAACGGCGAGTGCACCTGGCCGTTGACGGTGATCCAGTCGTGGTAGTGTCCCGGATAGCCTTGCACCCAGAGCCGTCCGTGCAGCCACGCGTCGGCGACGTACACGTGGTGCTTGTACGCGTCCGGCAACCTGGGATTCGACGCGTAGTAGAGCGCCGTCACCCCGAGGAACACGGCCAGCGCGGCGATGCGACGCCTGGCAGGGCGCTGGGAAAGGACCACCTGCGGCGTTGCTCGGTCGCTCACTGGTGCGGCGTAGCTTCGCTACGCCTCCGCGCTCGCGACGTCGCGGCCTCATGCAACGAATCACGAATCCGGGACACTAGATCCAGCGGGCGGGGCCGTTCTGGAACCACATGCGGACGCTGTAGCCGTCGCGGCCGATCGGCATGCCGGACCAGAGCGGGTAGAAGTAGACGAGGAGCGCAACCGTCGCCGCCCCGTACGCCACCACGACGACGCGGCCTGGCGGCCACTGGAACGTCGGCAGCCGCCGGTAGACGACCGCCGCGCCGTACACGCCGGCGATCGCGGCCCACACCAGCACTCCCCAGCGCGGGAACGGTCCGATCAGCGTGGGTAGCAACGGAACCAGGAGCGCGACGCCGGCGCCGACCCAGAACCCGTCGTCGGCCGGCGCGCGCCACAGCATCCCGAGCGCCATCCCGAGCGCGAGCAGGCTCGCGTAGAGCGACGGGAGGTAGTGGTACTGGAAGAGCGTCCGGCCGATCCACGACCAGACGATGTAGTGGAGGACGAAGGCGGTGCAGAGAAACACGCTCGCGAAATGGCGCTCGCGGACGCCGCGCGCGAACGCCACCAGGATCGCCGCGAAGCCTCCCCACCAGAGGATCGGGTTGCCGCCGCCCCAGACGCCGACCACGTGCGACGGATCGTTTGGGACGTCCTTGAAATGGTACCAGACCGGCCGCAGCAGGAACGGCCAGGTGTACCACTTCGACGAGTACGGGTGGGTCGCGTCGGCGACGGCCGCCTCGTACCCGACGACGTCCTTGAAGTACTTCGGGATGTCCCAGATGCTGTGCCACCAGCCGAGCCAGTAGTGCGGCAGATAGACCGCGAGGTACATGGCGGCGGCGGCGCAGGTCACGAGCGCGGCCGGCGCGAGCCCGCGCGCCCACGGCTGCCGGCTGCGGTGCAATCGCTCCGCGTGCACCGAGATGACGGCCAGGAAGAAGACCACCGTCATCCAGGTGAAGGCGGGGATGAAAAGCTTGCTCGCGAGGTTCAAGCCGAGCGCGATGCCGAGGAGCACCAGGATGCCCGGCCGGCGCTCCAGCGGCGGCGTCCGCAAGTACTGGAACAGCAGGAGATACGAGATCGCCCCGAAGGTGACGTACCAGATGTCGATCACGGCGATCCGCGAGTCGACGATGAAGAGACCGTCGAACGCGACCGCCGCCGCCGTCACGAACGCCGCGAGGCCGTCGCCGAGGAGCTTGCGGCCGGTCAGGTACGCGACCCCGACGAGCAGCGTACCGCACACCGCGTTGAAGATGCGGTAGCCGGTCGCCTCGCCGCCGAAGAGCGCTACGCTGGCGCCGATCGCGAGCTTCGCGAACGGCGGGTGCGGATCCATGAACTCCTTGCCACGGAGATAGTTCTTGCCCTGCTCGACGAAGTAGACCTCGTCGAAGACGAGCTCGTTCGGCTGCTCGATCTTCCAGAAGCGGAGGCCGGCGGCGACGACGACCAGCAAGAGCGCGAGCGCGAGGTCGCGACGGGTGATGCGATAGCGCGCCGCGCCCGCTTCGATCTCCCACTGCGGCAGGGACACCCAGCCCCGCGGCTTCGCCGCGGGGACGTCCCCCGGATCGCGCGCGTCACGGGCCTTCGCGGGGGCCGCCTTGGCCATCGCCTTCGCGGGCGCGACCTTCGCCGCCGGCGCGCGCGCGGCCGCCGCCGGCGCCGGCGCGGCGGCCGGGCCGGCCTCGCGCGCCGCGCCGTCGTCGGCGCAGGGCAGCGGCAGGGGCTCGGGCGCCGACCGCGTCATCCGCCAGCCCTCGGCCATCGCCGCCAGGAAGAGCGCGACGTTGACGATCGAGACCGCGATCCCGAACGGATCGTACTTGTCGAGGAAGACCTCGGAGTTCAACGCCCGCAGGATGTACCAGAGGTTCAGATAGTAGGTGACGGTGAGCACGCCGAAGAAGGCCCACAGGTGCTTCCGGCGCGGCAAGAGCGGCGCGAGGAAGAGGAGGCACGGAAAGAGGTAGCGCTCGTGCATGCGCGTCGACAGCATGAAGAAGCCGAGCGGCAAGAGGAACATCAGGTACGCGTACATCTCGGCGTCGCGGCGCCGGTAGACCAGGACGGCGAGGTAGACGAAGAAGAGCGCCACCAGGACGGTGGCCCACGCCTTGTAGCTCATGAAGAGGAGGACGGCGCTGTCGGACTGCCGGAAGCCGCCGAGGATCGCCATCAGGTTGAAGGCGTTCACCGACGTCTCCGCGTAGTACGCGGCCCCCTTCTGGTAGTGGGCGGCGAGCCCGAGCGGCTCGACGAAGGGCAGCGTGAGCACCGCCGCCACCGCGAGTCCCGTGGCGGCGGCGACGATCGGACGCTCGGGCCGGTCCCAGTTGCCCCGCCACGACGCGAAGAGCGGGAGGAAGATCAACGCCTGCGGCTTCGTGATGGCGGCGATCATCAGGACGGCCCAGCCGAACGCGATCTGCCCCTCGAAGAGGAGGAGCGCGCCCAGGAAGAGCTCCAGGGTGAAGAGGGAGTCGGTCTGTCCCCAGATGGCGGAATTGAAGACGACCGCCGGATTCAGCGAGTACGCCAGCACGACGAGCCAGGTCGCGCGCTGGCCGACGCGCGGGCGGAGCAGCGCGTACAGGAGCGCGCTCGACAGGAAGTCCGCGATCAGGCCCGGCATCTTGATGATGAGGGTCGAGAGCGGCCCCGACGTCGCCAGATGCATCCCCTTGTAGATGCTGCCGAGCAGCCAGAGGACGTAGAGGTAGCCGGGCGGGTAGTCGCAGAAATAGTTGGGGGCGTAGAAGTCGGCGGGGCCGCGGTCGGCGAGACGGAGCGCCCACGCCTTGTAGGTGCCGAGGTCGGTGTCGAAGCCGAAGTGCGGCGCCGCGGCCATCTTGATCGCGAGCAGCGCGAGCAGAAAGGCGAGGAGCCCGAGCTTCTCCGCCGGGCCGCCCCGATCGCCGCCGCCCGGCGGCGGCCGGAGGTAGTACCAGAGGGCGGCCGTCAGGAGGCCGAGGAGCAGGATCAGGGCCCAGAGGCTGAGCGGCGCGAAGCCGCCGCCCCCCGACGCCGGCTGATAGACGTTCTTCGCGTTCGGCGGCGGGCCGGAGACCGCCTCGACGGTGATGTCGGAGAACCAGGCCTCACCCGTGTTGAGGCTGCTGTACCCTCCGACGCGGAGCGCCAAAACGAGGCGGTCCTGCCATTTCTCGGTCTTCACCCAGAGCTCGACCGGCTGCCAGCCCTGCGAGCCCTTGAGATCCTGCGAGTTCTGGAACCCTTCCATCAAGGAAAGGTAGGCTCCGATCGCCCCCTGCCCGACGTTCTCCGTCCGGATCTTGCCGGCGATGTGGTACCAGGTCTCCTCTTTGACGTGCAGATCCTGCACGTAGCGGGCATCGTTGGGCTTGGTGTTGCGAATGCCAGCCTGCCCGGGCTCGGACCCGCTCGGAGCCTTCCACAGGAACTCCGTCGTGCCCGCGTTGGTGTCCCAGCGGTCGATGCGCCAGTCGGTGGGGGTGCCGGCGGATCCCTGCGAGAAGTCGCCGTTCTTGACGAGCTCGGCGCCGGCGACGTCCGCCGCCGCGACGCACCCGATCCACACGAGCGCCGCCGCGCCGAACCATCGCTTCACGGGTCGCATGCGGGGCGAGTCTTAAGCACAGGGCATTCCAAATTGAAAGAAAGGCGGACGACGTCCGCCCCGGAAGACTTCGTACGCCGCACGGACGATCCGCGTTGTCTCGGCCGGCCGGTGGACGCCATACTTCGAGCAAGGGCGCGTGCCGTTCCTTGACAGAAAAATCGCCTATTTGCTATCGAGCCCCGCACGCCAACGGAGTGGTCAACCCCCTCAAGGAGGAGAGTTTTCATGAGAACACGGACGAGCTTTCTCGCGCTCGCCATGGTCGCGGCGCTGGCCATCGCGGGTTGTGGTGACGACAACAACGACAACGACAATCCGCCCACCGGACCAACCCGCACGACCACGACCTCGCCGCAGCCACCGACGGTGACGCCCACGCCCATCGACGAGCCGACGGTGACGCCGACCGAAGGCGGCGTCGACGAGACCCCGACGCCGACACCCACGTCGACGGCGACGGAACAAGTCTGCGAAGGCACCGCGCTCACGGCGACCGTGACGAGCCTCGCCGGCTCCGACCTCGACACGGGCTGGACCGGCATCGCGCACGACTCGGTCGCGACCCGCGAAGCCAAGGTCACCACCAACCTCGACTGCCCCGACGGCGTGACCTGCACCGTCGACGGCTCGGCACTCGTCGGCACGACCTTCGGATCGCCGCTCCCGCTCTCGTCGGGCGGCGTCTCCTCCTGCGTCATCAACCAGTTCCGCGAGGGGATCACCGGCACCTACAACTGCGAGAGCGGGTGCGCCGAGAGCAGCGTGAAGCTCCTCTCGAAGGTGTACCTGGTGGTCGATCAGAACAAGCCCTGCCCGCCTTGCGTCGGCGATCCGACGCCGAACGACGGCGTGAAGGGCGGCACCTGCGACGGCGGCAAGACGCCGGGCGCGGCGTGCGACGTCGGCGGCATCAGCGACCTCTTCCAGAACGCCGGCGGCGCGCCGCCCGACGCCGGCAGCACCTCGAACGACTGCGAGCCGAACGGCAGCCCCGTCGGCAACCTGAACATCGACCTGAACCCGCTCACCACGGGCACGGTCTCGGTGGACGCGAACGTCGGCTGCCTCAACTCGACGTTCGGGGCCACGTGCTACTGCCCGGGGCAGGTGCAGCCGAACTCCTGCATCAACCCGAACGGCGTCTGCCCGGCGAGCGGCTTCTGCGAGAACAACCCGCCGATCGGCGTCTGCTCGGGACAGCCGTTCCGGCAGTGCTTCCTCACCAGCGCGCCGACCGCCGATTGCGAGGACCTCTCGCCCGGCGCCGGCACCTGCGAGTCGCAGCTCCAGCCGTGCTTCGGCACGACCATCTCGCGGACGGGCGAGTGCGGCACGCAGCAGGGCGTGCTCGCCTCGATCTTCTGCATCCCGGCGACGCAGGCCGCCGCCATCAACACGGTGGCCGGTCTGCCGGGTCCGGGTGCGGCGCTGATCCCGGCGTCGCAGGTCCGTACCCCGCGTTAGTCGGGTAGTCTTCGTTCCACGGTTCCGGGGGTGCCCGCACGATGCGGGCACCCCCTCCCGGCACCTCACATCGGAAGTAGCGCTCGGCTCTCGAGCCACGTGCAAGGAGGCGGTCATGACGGGATTCGGTCAGACCTGGCGCTGCGCGGTTGCTGTAGCAGCGCTCGCCCTGGTCAGCGCGTCGCCGGCATCGGCGACGATGAAGTACGGTCCGCTCGAGCTCTCGGGCAATCTGCAGTCGCAGAACATCGTGCGACATCCCGACGTGGACGAGTACCATTTCGTCCAGCAACGGAACACGTTCCGCGCCCGCGTCGACTGGAACTGGGTCGACCGTGGCAAGTGGATCGA
Source organism: Deltaproteobacteria bacterium (assembly GCA_020852955.1). Lineage (GTDB taxonomy): Bacteria > Desulfobacterota > Binatia > UTPRO1 > UTPRO1 > UTPRO1. Next base: position 59,184 of record JADYZW010000045.1, read on the forward strand.
CCGCATCCAGCTTCCCTTCATCGAAAGCTCGAAGTTCTTCCTGCTGTATCGCGGCGTCTACGACAGCATCTACGACTACGAGCCGACCTTTCGCGAGCGCGACTTCCGGGGCCGGAAGCCGGGCCGCGCCGCCGTCCGCGACCTGAACGACATGTCGAAGGGCGCGCGCGACGCCGTCAAGTTCGAGAACCAGCTCCGCGAGGCCTACATCGACCTCAAGCTCGCCGACGCGCCGCTCAGCTTCCGCCTCGGCAAGCAGCAGATCATCTGGGGCGAGGCGGACGACTTCCGCATGCTCGACCGCGCGAACCCGCTCGACACCTCGTGGCACTTCATCATGGAGATCCCGCCGCCGTCCTTCGGGTGGGACGACCTCCGCATCCCGCTCTGGATGGCGAAGGGCCTCTGGGACATCGGCAATATCGGCAAGGTCTCGAACGTCTTCCTCGAGGCCTACTGGAACCCCGGCGACTGGCGGCCGGTGAAGGTGAGCTACCTGCCGCGGCCCTGGGGCCTGCGCATCCAGAACCCGCTGTTCAACCGCGAGGACGGCGCCTTCCTGGCTCCGTTCCGCAACCCGACGACGGGCGGCCCGCTCGAGCGCCTGATGAAGGGCTCGGCGCTCTTCAAGCAGGGCGACTACGACCGCAACCCGGTCGACAACAGCCAGGTCGGCGTGCGCTTCTCGGGTGTCTTCCCGAACGGCTTGCAGCTCGGCCTGCACTACTTCTACCAGCGCTGGTCCGGCGACGACGGCTCGCCCTTCTCGCCCGTCCGCGGCATCACGCCGACCCCGGAAGGCCAGGTCCGGACCCAACAGCTCCTCGCGAAGGGCACCCTCCCCGTCGAGTACATCACGCCCTACATCCACACCGTCGGCATCTCGGCGAACTACTTCGAGGGCGACTGGACGCAGGCGATCTTCCGCCTGGAGACCGTCTACGACTTCGGCATCTACATGCTCGACCGCGACAAGGAGACGACCTTCGCGCCGCTCCTTCCCGGCACCACGCGCAAGGACATGTGGAAGGGCATGATCGCCTTCGATCGGCCGACGTGGATCCGCTCGCTCAACAAGAAGACCACGTTCTTCATCACGGGCCAGTGGTTCCTGCACCACATCATGCACAACGAGGACTCGCTCACCTCGGCGCTCGACCTGCCGACGGCCGGCGCGCGCTCGCGCCCGTACTGCGGCTCGCCGTCCGACCAGCCGTGCAACGACCCCACCGGCAACGGCAGCTTCCGCGACGACGTGCGGAGCTGGGAGTCGCTGATTACGCTCGCGATCTTCACCTTCTACAAGGGCGGATCGGTCGTGCCGCTGCTCGGCATGATCTACGATCCGGTCAACTCGAACAGCCTCTACCCGTTCTGGAACGTCGACTGGGTGGTGACGCCGAACTTCATCGTGAACCTGACCCAGCGCTACTTCATCCCCGGCCAGAGCGACGTCCAGAAGGGCGTGTTCGATCCGTGGCTCCTCGGGACGCAACGCGGTCGTTCGGAGACGGCGCTGCGGCTGACCTACCAGTTCTGAACCGTACGGGCGCGCGCCGCGCGCCCGTACGACGCCTCGCGAGGGGGAGCGCCCGGGCCGGCGCTCCCCCTCGTGCGTTCCGGGCGCGCGCGCCGCGCACGCTCAATTGAAACCCCTTCGCCCCGTCGATAAGATGCCCCGCTCATGGCCGGCAAGGGGGCGACGCAGCAGAGAAATTCCGGGCGTCGCCGCGGCGGACCGACGCCGGTCCCGGCGCACCCGCGAGCCCACGCGGGGCGCACCGTCGCCCTCGAGCGCGTCCTCTGGATCCTGATCGGGCTCTCGGCCGCGGTCACCCTCGTCCAGCTCTTCCTGCACGCGCGGCTCGCGGCGACCCACGGCTCGTACACGAGCTTCTGCCACGTCAACTCGACGGTGAACTGCGACGCCGTGCTGATGAGCCCGTACAGCGTGCTGCTCGGCGTCCCCATGGCCGCCTGGGGCCTGCTGAGCTGCGCGACGCTCGCCGTGCTCCTGTATCGGCGCGGGCGTTCGGTCGGCGACGCGCGCGCCCGCGCGAGCCTCGCGGCGCTCGGGCTCGCGCTCTGGAACGTGGCCGTCTCGGCCTACATGGCGGGCCTCTCGACGTTCGCGATCGGCGCCTTCTGCCTCCTCTGCGCGGCGATGTACCTGCTCGTGACCGCGACCGCCGTCCTCGTGTGGCGCCTCGTCCGCGTCGACCTGGCTCCGAGCGGCCGGCCCGTCCTCACCCCGCAACGCGCGCTCGGCGGCGGCGGGGCCATCGTGGCGGGCGTCGCCGCGATCGCCGCCCTGCACTTCGCGGCGCGCCCGATCTCGGGTGCGACCATGACGGCCGAGGACGTGAAGGCGCGCGACCGCGAATTCTTCGACTGGTACACGACCCGGCCCACCACGAAGGACCTCCCGCCGAGCACGCACAGCAAAGGACCCGCGGACGCCGCGCTCACCATCATCGAATTCTCCGACTTCGAGTGCCCGGCCTGCGCCATGGCGTTTCGCGACCTCCACGAGCTCGCCGACCGCCATCCGGATCTCGTGCGGATCGTGTTCCACCATTTCCCGCTCGATTCCGAGTGCAACCCGAACGTGACCACCCGCATGCACCGTCTCGCGTGCCAGGCGGCGATCGCCGCCGAATGCGCCGCGCGCGGCGGCAAGTTCTGGGAGTACCACGACCTGCTCTTCCGCGCGCAGGACAAGCTCGGACGCGAGGATCTGGTCGCGAAGGCGGTCGGCCTCGGCATCCCCGCCGACCAGTTCGCCGCCTGCCTCGACGACCCCTCGGCGCGCGCGCGCGTCCTCGCCGACGCGAACGCGGGGGGCAAGCTCGGCGTGAAGTCCACTCCGACCATGGTTATCAACGGTCGGACCGTCGAAGGGGCGCTCGAGCGCAGCCGCTACGAATACGTGATCGCCCTCGAGCGCCGCGACTGACCCGAACCAGCGAAAGGACCCGTCATGGAACTCACCGAAGAGATGCGCTACCGGCTGTGCTACCTCACGCTGCGCCTCGCCCTCGATCAGAAGCTCGAACGCGACTGGGGCAAGAGCGACTGCGGCGGCGTGCTCGCCTTCCTCGACCTCATGTCCGGCACGCATCTCGCCGAGGAGCAGAAGGCCGGCGATGGCCGCCAGTACGTCAGCCAGCGCGAGAAGCTCGAGGACTTCCTCGACGCGGAGTACGGAGAAGAGGTCCTGGCGGTTGTCCAGCGCGCCATCAACGAGATCGTCTGAGTCGCCGTGGCCCGGACCGTCCTCGTGGGCGGCCGGCGTTCGGCGCTGGGCGCCGGTCGTCGTCTGGGCGGCGTTCATCTCGTGGTTCTCGAGCGATGCGTTCTCGGCGCGATCGACGAACAGCTACATCGATCCGGTCCTCCGCTTCCTCTTCGGCGAGCTGACGCCAGCAGGGTTCCGGCTCGCGCACAGCATCGTCCGCAAGGGCGCGCACCTCACCGAGTACGCCATCCTCGGCGCGCTGATCTGCCGCGCCATGACGGCACCCGGCGCGCGCGTCTCGCGCGCGGTGGCGCTCAGAGCGACCGCCTGCTGCGCCGCGTACGCCCTGCTCGACGAGGCGCATCAGGCGCTCGTGCCGAGCCGGACCGGATCGGGCGTCGACGTGCTGATCGACGCCACGGGCGCCGCGCTCGGCGCGCTGCTCTTCACCCGCTCGCGCGAGCGCCGGGGAGCGGCCCCGGATCAGTGACCGGTTTCGAGCGAGAGCTTCAGCCCCTTCAAGCGCCGCACCTCGTCGCTGATCTTCGTCAGGCTCTCCAGCACCCGGTTCACCTCGGCGGCCGCCCAATCGAGCTCGTCGTGCGAGACCTTCTCGAGCGCGCTCCGGAGCTGCGCGTACAGGCTCATCACACCGCCGATGCCCTCGACGCCGACTTCGGACATGCGCCGCTGCAGCTCACCGGAGAAGCGAAGGACGGCTTCGGCTTGTTCGAGCATCTGTTCCATCGGGGTGTTCCTCCTGGACGGGGATGTGGTGCGCGCGTTGGGACGCCAGACTTAACCGGGCCCCCCTTGGCAGTCAACGAATGATTGCGGTATGCCCGCGGCGTGAAACGGATCTCGCGGTGGGCGATCGTCCTCGTGTGCTTCGCGCCAGCATGCGCCAGTGAGCCTGCGCCGTCGGGATCTTCCGCGCCCGCGCCCGCCGCGGGCGCCGCCGTCATCGCGACGTACGACGGCAAGACGTTCACCGCGGAAGACTTCCGCCGCGAGGTCGAGCGCCTCCCGCCGCGATCGCGCGCGCAGCTCGCGACCCCCGAACGCCGCCGGCAGTTCGTCGACAACTACATCCTGAACGAGCTCCTCGCCGAGCAAGGCCACGCCAAGGGCTACGACCGCGACCCGGACATCGTCCGGCAGATCGACGATCTCCGCCAGCGCCTGGTCGTGCAGCGCGTGATGCGCGACTACCAGGAGGCGCCCGTCCTCGGCGACGCGGAGATCAAGGCGTACTACGACCAGAATCAGCGCCTCTTCTCGGGCGCGCAGGTCCACGCGGCGCACATCCTCGTGAAGGACGAAGCGCTGGCGAAGCGGCTACGCGCCGAGCTCGACGCGACGCCCGACAAGTTCGAGGAGCTCGCCAAGACCCACTCCACCGACACGGCGACGGCGGCCCGCGGCGGCGACCTCGGCTTCTTCGGGCAAGGCCGGATGGTGGCGGAGTTCGAGCGCGCGGCGTTCGCCCTCGAGAAGCCCGGCGACCTGAGCGCGGTGATCCAGACGCCCTTCGGCTACCACATCATCAAGCTGATCGAGCGCAAGGACGGCCCCGCCAAGCCCTTCGACGACGTGAAGGAGCGCATCCGGGTCGCGCTCACCAACCAGCGCCGGCAGGAGCTGGTGACCGCGCGGTTCGACAAGGTGAAGGCGGACGCGAAGATCGCGATCGACGAGGACGCACTCGCCAAGGTCGAGTTCCCGACCCCCTCACCGAGCGCGAGCGCCGCCCCCGGGATCACGGGACACTGAGCGCGGGGCCGGCGGTCAGCGCGTCGCGGGCTCGGTCGGCCCGTGGCGGTGCAGGCCGCCCCGTGGGCCCTTGCCGGGTTTGAGCGTCGTGCGGGCCGCGTGGTGATCGTCGGTCGCGGCGGCGCCCCACCGATCGTTCGATCCGTCCTCGTACCATTGCGTCGCCTGCCACCGCAGATCGCCAGGCGACGCGGGATTCCATGCCAGGAACTCGAAGCTCACGAACTCGCCGTTCGGAATCCGGCCGCCCTTCCACTCGACCCGCGCCGCGCCGATCGGAAAGGGCTCGTAGCGCCCCTCCCATCCGGGCTTCGCCTCGACGGCGACGACGTCCATGCCCTTCGGGAGGCGCACCTCGACGCGCACGGTCGGGGACGCCTTCTCGGTCGGGACGAGGACGGTGTAGCGCTCCCACCCGCCCGCCTGGCTTTCGGCGGGCAGGACGACGACGTGGGCGCGAGCGAGCGGGGCCGCGAGGAGCACGAGGACGAGCGCGAGGACGGCACGCATGGGGCGCGACATGCCACGCGCGATCCGGGCGCACAAGGCGGGCGCGCCCTGGCCGGCGCGTCGTTCGGACCGCGCATTGCCCGGCTCCCCGGCGGCATGCATGATCCGACCCGATGTCCTCCCACGCACGCGCCAACGCCGTCGCCGTCGTGCAGCGCCTGCGCGCGGCGGGATTCCAGGCCCTGCTCGCGGGGGGATGCGTCCGCGACGAGCTGCTCGGCCGCGCGCCCAAGGACTACGACGTCGCGACCGACGCCCCGGCGGAGCGAGTGCTCGGACTCTTCGACGGAAGTCTCCCGGTCGGCGCGCAGTTCGGCGTCGTGCTGGTGCCGTCGGGGGCCGACCGCGTCGAGGTCGCGACCTTCCGCCGCGACGGCGTCTACCTCGACTCGCGCCACCCGGTCGCGGTGACGTTCGGGAGCGCGCGCGAGGACGCGGCGCGCCGGGACTTCACCATCAACGGCATGTTCCTCGACCCGATCGAGGAGCGCGTGATCGACTACGTCGGCGGCCGCGAGGATCTCGCCCGCGGCGTCGTCCGCGCCATCGGCGATCCGGCCGCCCGGCTCGACGAGGACAAGCTCCGGATGCTGCGCGCGGTCCGCATCGCGGCGCGCCTCGGCTTCGAGATCGAGACGCGCACCTGGGACACCATCCGCCGCGACGCGCCGCTCATCGACCGCATCGCCTGGGAGCGGATCGGCGAAGAGATCCGCATGATCCTCTGCGAAGGGCCGGCGCGGCGGGGCTTCGAGCTCCTGCACGCCTCGGGGCTGCTCGCGGCGATCGTGCCCGAGCTCCTCGCGATGCGGGGGGTCGCGCAGACGGCGCTCCACCACCCCGAAGGCGACGTCTGGACGCACACGCTCCTCGTGATCGAGCAGCTGCACGCGCCGACCGAAGCGCTCGCGCTCGGCGCGCTGCTGCACGACGTCGCGAAGCCCGTCTGCGTCGGCCGCAAGCGGACGCCGAACGGCGAGCGCATCACCTTCTACGGGCACCCGGAGCGCGGCGCCGACATGGCGGTCTCGATCTGCCAGCGGCTGAAGCGGAGTCGCGCCGTCTGGGAGCGCGTCGCGTATCTCGTCCGCAACCACCTGCGGCTGGTGAGCGCGCCTCTCATGCGGCGCTCGACGCTCACCCGCTTCCTGCGGGAGGACGGCATCGAAGAGCTCCTCGAGCTCGCCCGCATGGACGCCACGGCCGCGAGCGGCGATCTCCGGTACTGGGAGTTCTGCCGCGCCACGCTCGCGGGCCTCTCCGCGCAGCAGATGCACCCCCCCGCGCTCGTGACGGGCCGGGACCTGATCGCGATCGGCCTCACGCCGGGTCCGCGCTTCAGCGAGATCCTGCACGCGGTCGAGGAGCAGCAGCTCGAGGGTGCGCTCGCCGACCGCGACGCCGCGCTCGCCTGGGTCCGGGTCCATTACTCCTGACGCCTGCGGCGCGGACCGCCGACTCGCCCGAGCCGCATGCGGCGGCGACCATATGATCGGGCGCGCCATTTCGTCCCGGAATAGGAAGACGCCGCCGCGCGCACGGATCGGGTTGACTCCCCGCGAGAGCCCGTGGGACGGTCGAGTTGCAACCTCGAGCAGCGGGGCCGGCCCCCGGTGAGGCCCCTGGAGTCGCATCCATGCGCCACGCACACGGAATCCGCTACGCGGTGCTCGGCATCGTGTCCCGCAACCCGGAGGGCATCCACGGATACACCGTCCGTCGCCAGGGCGAACGCCTGCTCGGTCATTTCTGGCGCCTCACCTTCGGCGAGGTCTACCGAGTCCTCGACCGGCTTGCGGCCGACGGCCTGATCGAGCACGTCGCCGACGGCGGCGAGTCGGCCCGCAAGGTCTACCGGATCACCGCGCTCGGCCGACGGTCGCTCGACGACTACGTCGTCTCGCCCCAGACCGACGTGCCGCGCCCGCTCCGCCAGGAGCTCGCGGTGAAGCTCCTGTTCGCGAGCCCGGAGCATCTGCCGGAGATCCTCCGCCTCGTCGCCCGCCAGCGCGACGCGTACCTGCAGGAGGTCCACCAGCTCGGCACCGAGCGGCGGAAGGTCCGCCGCGTCCCGTTCGACACCTTCGTGACCAATCTCCTGATCGACGGCGCCGAGCTCGCCGCCCGCGCCGAGCTCGCCTGGCTCGACGAGGTCGCGAGGCGGCTCGGGGAGCAGTATGGCGCGAGGGGGATCGCCGCCACCGCCTAGATCGAGCGCCACCACGTCGCGCTGGCCTCCTCGCACGAGCCCTCCGGCCCTGCAGCGAGCGCCCGCGCGAACGCCTTCCGCGGCGCCACGCCGTCGCGATTTTCCGGCCCGCGCGCCGCGTTCGGGCCTCGTCGCTCCCGTTTTCGACGCGCGCGCCACGACGGGGCTTGCCAAGAACGGAGGCCTTCAGGCATCCTTGGCGGACTCTCGCTTCGCCGGAGCGTCCCCACCATGCCTCGTGCCGTCCGTCTGCTGCTCGCGCTCGCCATCGGTCTGTGCGCCGTCCCGGCGATCGCGTTCCATTACATCACGCCGCCGCTCGTCCAGATTCCACCCGTCGGAGCGGACCCCGGCACGATCCGGAACCCGTCCTGGGGAGGCCTTCGCCATGTCCTGTTCGACAGCGACGCCGATCTCCTGAGCACCGGCAGCACCGGCCGGCAGCTGTTCTTCTTCGACCTCCAGATCCGCGACGTGCAGGGCGTTCTCGCCCTCACGCAGCTCACGACCGCGGCCGCCGACGACCCTCAGCGCGGCCGCACCGGCCGCAAGGCCGTGACGGTCGTGTACGACGCCCGCCCCGGCGGAATCGGGCCGCGCCAGCTGATGCTGCTCGATCGCCGCAGCGGCGTGCACTACCAGCTCACCAACGGCGTCGCCGACAGCGTGAACGCGCGCATCGACGACGGCGAGCGCGTGGTCGTGTTCGAGTCGGCGGGCGACCTGCTCGGCGCGGGGTTCGGCGGAACGCAGGTCTACCGGCTCGACCTCCGCAAGGTGCTCCTCGGGTGCCCCCTGCCGTGCGGGGCGAGCGCCAATGCGGGGCTCACGCAGGTGACCTTCAAGGCCGGCAACAACCGCAACGCCGTCACCAGCAACAGCGGCAAGTTCATCTACTTCGAGTCCGACGCCGACCTCCTGAATCTCGGACAGACCGAGAACCAGGTCTACCTCTACGACACCCGCGGCGCGGGCCTCTCGCTGGTGAGCCACGGCCCCGGGGCCGCGCGAAACCCGACGGTCACACGCGACGGCGGCCGGCTCGTCTTCGAATCGGAGGCCGACCTCAGCGGCCTCGCGACCGGCGGAACCCAGCTCTATCTCTACCGGCGCAACAAGGCGACGCTCCGCCAGCTGACGACCGTCTCGGACAGCTCCTGCACCGCCCCGGCGATGTCGAACAACGGCCACGCCGTGGCGTTCCTCTCCTCGGACGACCTCTTGAGCCGCGGGAGCGTCGGGCCCGAGGTCTACTCCTACGATCTCAAGAAGAACTACATCGTGCAGGTGACGGACGCGCCGGCGAACGTCAGCGCGCCGGCGTACGCGTCGGGCGTGTTCACGGTGTTCCTCGCCGACGGCGACCTCGCGGGAAACGGCAGCCCGGGGACGCAGCTCATGCTCACCAACCTCTTCGCGTTGAGCGGCCAGGTCGTCCCGTAGCAAAGGCTCACTCGCGCGCGGGCGAGGGCTTCGCGGCGACCGCCACGATGGTCGCATCGCCGCCGGTCGTCGTCGACGACACGCCGGTCTCGGCGTCGATCGCGGAGATCGTCGCGGCGCCGACGCCGACGATCTCGACGCGGCTCCTGTCGCCGTCGTCGTTCGGAGCCGCGGCCACCGCCGGATCGCTGGAGCGATAGACGACGCGCTGGGTGAGGTTCCGGGTCGCGCCCCCGGCGTAGTGACCCGTCGCCGTCAGGCGCTGCGTCTGACCGACGCGACGGCCGAGCGCCGCGGGAGCGAGCGTGATGCGTTCGAGCGCGCCGAGGACGGTGATCGTCGCGCCGCCGCTCGCGTGCGAGCTGACGCCGGTCCTCGGATCGGTGGCCGTGATGACGGCGGTCCCGGGCGCGAGCGCCTCGATCCGGCTGCGATCGCCCTTCGCGTTGACGGCGGCGGCGACGCGCGGATCGCTCGACTCCCATCGCACCCGCTGGGTGAGGTTGCGCGTGGCGCCGCCGCCGTAGTGCCCGGTCGCCGTGAAGCGCTGGGCCTCGCCGACCGGCCGGCGCGCCTCGCGGGGCCCGATCGTGATCCGCTCGAGCCGCTCGGCGCCGGGCGGCCCCGACCGACACGCGCCCGCCGCGAGCGCGGCGGCGGCGGCGAGCGCGAGGACGCTCCGGAGCATGCCGTCTCCTCGGCCGTCCCGCACCGTGCGTCGATCAGTAGCGGTCCCGCAGCTGCTGCGGCACCGTGTGCTTCTTGATGATGCGCGCGTAGAGCTGTCCGCTCCGGCGGAGCTTCCGCCTCTGCGTGGCCGGATCGTAGCCGAAGAGGCCGAACTTCGGCGCCAGGCCGAGCGCCCACTCGAAGTTGTCGACGAGCGACCAGTGGAAGTAGCCGCGCACGTCGAGTCCGTTCGCGATCTCCTCCTCCACGACCTGGAGATGGTTCACGAGATAGCCGCGCCGCTGGTCGTCGTCCGCGGCGGCGATGCCGTTCTCGGTCACGTAGAGCGGCAGCCCGTAGCCGGCCGCGGTGTTCAGCACGGAGCGCAAGCCCTCGGGGAAGATCTCCCACCCGAGGTCGCTGCACCCTGGCTGACAGTTCTCGAACGCGATGGTCGGGAGGAAGTCGAAGAGCGGCAGCAGCGGGGTCACCGACGCCCCGAGCCCGAGCGCCTTGCCGCGGAGATAGTAGTTGACGCCGACGAAGTCCGCCTTCCCGGCGTACTCGGGATGGTGCTCGCCGGGATCGGCGACGCCGTTCACGTTGGCGTCGACGTCGCCCAGGATCGTCGCGTTCAGCCAGACGCGGTTGTAGATGTAGTCGGCGTGCTGCGCCGCCGCGACGTCGACGGCTTGTCCGGCGCGCTGGGGCGCGAAGTGGACCATGTTGTGCACCATCCCGACGCGCGCGGGATCGGCGTCGCCGTCCGCGTCCGCGGCGTCCCAGAGCTTCACCGCGTCGTAGGCCGCCGCCTGCCCGGCGACCTCGTTCAGGATCACCGCGAGCGCCCCCGAGAAGCTGAACGCGCCCGGCGGGAAGTTCCCGGCGAGCGCGCCCGGGATGTTGACGTAGCCGCTCACCGCCACCACGAACGGCTCGTTGAGCGGCGTCCAGAAGTCGACCTGGTCGCCGAACTTCCATGCGACGTAGGCCGCGTACTTGGCGAACTCGGGCACGAGCGCGGGCGCGAGCCACCCGGCCGGTCCGAAGCCGGTCGGCGGCGGCGCGTTGGGATCGCTTCCCGCCAGCGCGTCGCGCGCCGCGATCGGGTCGTGGATCCAAAGCGGCAGCGTGAAGTGGACGAGCGTCACGAAGGGCGTGAGCCCGCGGGCGCGGATCTCGTCGAAGATGGCGCGATAGCGCAGGACCGTGCCCTGGTCGGCGAGCAGATCGAGCTGCTGCAGCACCGCGAGCGTGATCCCGCCGCTCGCGTCGACGCCTGCCGTCGAGCCCGGAAAGACGCGGCTCCACTCGATGCCGAGGCGGAAGGCGTTGTTGCGGAGCCGCTTCTGGGCGAGCTTCAGGTCGCCGGGGTAGCGGTCCCAGAACCCCGGACCGCTCTCGGGGAGGTCGCCGCTCACGCGGCCGTCGGCGATGTTCGCGAGGTCGTGCGTCCACACCCACCAATCGGAGCCGGGGTCGTCGTTCGCGGGGACGCCGCCCGCCTCCGTCTGGAACCCGCTGATGGCGGTTCCCCAGAGGAATCCCGGGGGGAAATCGGCGCGCGTCGGCGAGGGCAGGAAGGCCAGGAGCACGGTGAGCAGGAACTCGGAGATCCGACGGGTCATCGCGGGAAGCCTCCTCGATGGGGTGGTGAACCCTAACCGACGGCCCCCGCGTCGAACAAGCGCGCCGCACGGAAGCGACGCGGGCCGCCGCCGACGGACCCGGCGCCGACCGGACTTGCCGCGCCCGCGAGGCCGCGCTACCCGTGCTCGCCTGCATGTCGGCCTCGCGGGAGCACCCCCTTCGGATCGACGACGCAACCTACGCGGCGGGGACCGCGCACGCCCCCGACCAGGTGGCGGCCGCGTTCGCGGTCGAGGTCCACTGCCCCGACCTGACCGCGCTCCTGACGCAGCTCGGATCCGAGTGACCGCCGCGCGCCTACGCCTGCCGGCGCTCTTCCTCGCGCTCGCGCTCGCGCTCGCCGCGCCCGCGCGCGCCGCCGAGCCGCCGTACACCGCGCTCGCGCGCGCCCTCGCCGGCGCGGGGCAAGGCGTCTACGCGGTGGCCGAGGACGGCACGGTGCTCGCCTCGGAGGCGGCCGCGCGCGCGGTCCATCCGGCGTCGGTCACGAAGATCGCGACGACGCTCGCGCTCCTCGAACGCCTCGGACCCGAGCATCGTTTCACGACCCGCGTCCTCGCCGACGGCGCGGTGGCCGGCGGCGTGCTGCACGGCGACCTCGTGGTCGAGGCGACCGGCGATCCGTTCCTGGTCGACGAGGGCGCCGCGACGATCCTGCGCCGGCTGCACGCGCTCGGGCTTCGTCGCGTCGCGGGGCGCCTCGTCGTGCGCGGGCCCCTCCTCTTCGACTGGCGGCGCGATCCCGACGGCCGGGCGCTCGCCCGCGCGCTCGGCGGCGCGATTCCGAGCTGGCCGACGGCGCCGGACTGGCCGCCCCTGCGGGAAGCCGCGCTCGCCTTCGGCGAAGCGAAACGCGGCGAACGACACGCGGCGCCGGCGCCGCTCGTCGTCTACCGCTCGCCGCCGCTCCTCGCGATCGTGAAGGCCTTGAACGGCTACTCCAACAACGTCTTCCACTTCGCCGCCGACGCGATCGGCGGTGCATCCGCCGTGCAGTCCGCCGCGCGCGCCGCGGTGCCGCCCGATCTCCGCGGCGAGATCCTCGTCGAGAACGGCGCCGGCGCCGGCGTCGTGAACCGCATCAGCCCGCGGGCGGCGGTCGCGCTCCTGGAAGCGCTCCGCCGGAAGGTCGCGAGCCTCGGACACGACCTCACGGCGGTGCTGCCCGTGTCGGGAATCGACCCGGGGACGCTGCGCGAACGTCTCCTCGCCCCGCCCGCCGGCCGCGGGATGGTGGTCGGCAAGACCGGTACCTACGGCTCGGAGGGCGCCTCGGGTCTCGCGGGCGCGCTCCGCACGACCCGCTACGGCGTGGTCACCTTCGCCATCCTGAACCGCGGCGTGCCGGTGCCCGAGGCGCGCCGGCGGCAGGACGCGCTCGTCACCGAGCTCGCCGCCGCCCTCGGCGCCGAGCCGTGGCCGTACGCCCGAGCGGCCGCGCCCGCCTTCGACCAGGCCGAGGTCCGCTGAGAGCGGTCCGCGTGCCTACGCGATCGCCTTCGCCTCGCGGAGCTGCGCGATGTCCGCGGCCGAGAAGCCCCAGTCCGCGAGCGCCTCGTCGGTGTGCTGCCCCGGATGCGCGGGCGGACCCTGGATCGCGCCCGGCGTGCGGCTGAAGCGCGGAGCGGGCGCCGGCTGGACGACGCCCTTCACCTCGGCGAACGTCCCGCGGGCCACGTTGTGCGGATGGTGGGGCGCCTCGCTCATGCTGAGCACGGGCGCGAAGCAGACGTCGGTGTTCTCCATGACGGCGCACCACTCGTCGCGCGTCTTGGCGCGGAAGATCGCCGCCATCCGCTCCTTCATGGCGGGCCACTGATCCCGGTCGAACTGCACCGGCAGCTCCTCGCCCGCGAGCCCGGTGTGCTTCAGCAAGAGCTGGTAGAACTGCGGCTCGATCGAGCCGATCGAGACGTACTTGCCGTCCTTGGTCTCGTAGACGTCATAGAAGTGGGCGCCGCCGTCGAGCATGTTGACGCCGCGCTCGTCCTTCCAGAACCCGATGGCCTCGATGCCGTAGAAGATCGTCATGAGCGACGCGGCGCCGTCGGTCATCGCGCTGTCGACGACCTGCCCCCGCCCCGACGCCTGGCGCTCCACGAGCGCCGCGAGCACCCCCATGATGAGGTACATCGTCCCGCCGCCGAAATCGCCGACCAGGTTCAGCGGCGGCACCGGCGCTTCGCCGCGCCGCCCGATGGCGTGCAGCGCGCCCGACAGCGAGATGTAGTTGATGTCGTGCCCGGCGGCGTGCGCGAGCGGGCCGGTCTGGCCCCACCCCGTCATGCGGCCGTAGACGAGACGGGGATTGCGCTTCGCGCAGACGTCGGGGCCGAGCCCGAGGCGCTCCATGACGCCGGGGCGAAAGCCCTCGATCAGCACGTCGGCCTTCTCGACCAGACGCAGCACCGTCTCGGTGCCCGCGGGCGACTTGAGATCCACCCCGATCGAGCGGCGGCCGCGCGCCAGCAGGTCGGCCGGCGGCGACTCGGGATCGCCGCCGGAGACGTTCTGCGCGCGATCGACGCGGATCACGTCGGCGCCGAGGTCGGCGAGCAGCATGCACGCGAAGGGGCCCGGGCCGATCCCCACGAGCTCCACGATCCTGATGCCGGACAGAGGTCCTTGCGCTTTGGGCATGGCGCGAAGGGGTAGCAGGCGGGCGCTCCTCCCTCAACCGCGGCCGCGCCGAACCATTGACCCCGCTCGGCGCACGGCAGTAGCGTCGCTCTCGTGGGCGCGAGCCAACCGCGACCTTCGCCGCCGGCCGCGCTGCCGGCCGCCGTCGACCTCGAGCTCTTCCGTCGGATGGCGGACCTCGCGACCGAGGGCTTCTACCTCGTCGATCGGACGGGTCGCTTCCTCTACGTGAACGCGCAGGGCCACGCGCAGATGGGCGGGTACAGCATGGAGGAGATGCTGTCCCTCACCGTCTGCGACATCAGCCCCGACCTCACGCCGGAGGCGTTCGCGGCCCACGTCGCGGCCTCCGCCCAGGGACCGATGCCGTGCATCGAGTCGCGGACGCGGCGCAAGGACGGCTCGATCTACCCCGCCGAGGTGAGCGCGGCGCGCCTCGAGGTCGACGGCGAGGTCTATCTCTTCGGCGTCGCACGCGACGTGACCGAGCGGAAGGCCGCCGAGAACGAGCGCAAGCGGCTCGCGGCACAGCTACTGCGGACGATCGAAGGCGAGCGCCAGCGGGTCGCCCGCGAGCTGCACGACGACGTCGGCCAGGCGCTCGCCACCGTGGGCATCCTCCTCGACGCGCTCGAACTCGAGGCGCACGGCGTGCCGGAAGCGTTCCGCGCGACCCGCGCGACGATCCGCCGGATCACCGAGTCGCTGGCGCGGATCGTGCGAGAGTATCACCCGGCCGAGCTCCTCGGCCTCGGGCTCGCCGACACGCTGCGCACCTACGTGCGCCAGCTCGCCGAACGGCACGGCCTCCGCTGGCGCTTCGAGTCGGAGCCGGTCGAGGGCCTCCTCGCGCCGGACCAGGAGCTGCAGGTCTACCGCGTCGTGCAGGAGGCGCTCGCCAACGCCGCCCGCCACGCCGGCGCGCGGCGCATCGAGGTCGCGATCGCGGCGACGCCCGAGCACCTCGCGATCCGGGTCCGCGACGACGGCGGCGGCTTCCGTGTCGAAGCGCCGGTCGAGGGCATCGGGCTCGCGACGATGCGGGAGCGCGCCACGCTGCTGCGCGCGGCGCTGCTGATCGACAGCGCGCCGCGCGACGGCACGACCGTCGAGCTCACGATCCCGCTCGCGCCCGAGCCGCCCGACGACGGCGGCGACGACGGCCGGACGATGCGGTTCCTCCGTTCGCCGGTGGCGCCCGAACGTCCCGCCGCGCTCCCGCCCGCGCTCGATCTGGAGGTGTTCCGGCAGATGGCGGACATGGCGAGCGAGGCCTTCGAGCTCGTCGACCGCCACGGCCGCTTCGTCTACGTGAACGATCGCGCCTGCACCATCACCGGCTATTCGCGCGACGAGCTCCTCGAGCGCAGCGTGTCGGAGATCAACCCGGACTTCCCGCCCGACGTGTGGAACGCGTGGGCCGCCGCGGCCGAGGGCCCCGTCCCCAGTTTCGCGACCCGCAACCGCCGGCGCGACGGCCAGATGATTCCCGTCGAGGTGAGCGCGACCCCCATCACGGTCCACGGCGTGCGCTACTTCTTCGCGGTCGTGCGCGACCTCACCGATCGCCGCGAGGCGGAAGCGGCGGCCAGGGGGTTCACACGCCGGCTCCTGCACACGCTCGAGGCCGAGCGACGCCGGGTGGCGCGCGAGCTGCACGACGAGGTCGGACATGCCATCGCGACCGTCGGCGTGCTGTTGCACGCGCTCGAGAGCGAGCCGGGCGCCGTCGTCGGCCCGCATCCCGAGATCGCCGCGACGCACGCCACGATCCGATCGATCACGGAATCCGTCGCGCGCATCGTCCGCGACTACCACCCGGCCGAACTCCTCGCGCTCGGCCTCGAGGAAGCGCTGCGGACGCACGCCCGGCTCTTCACGCAACGGCACGGGCTCGCGCTCCGCCTCTCCACGGCCGCCGTCGAGGACCAGCTCTCCGACGAGCAGGCGCTGCACCTGTACCGCATCGTGCAAGAGGCGCTCGCCAACGTGGCGCGCCACGGTTCCGCGCACCGCGTCGCCGTCCGGCTCGTCCGCCACGGCGCGAGGATCACGGCGACGGTGCGCGACGACGGCGTCGGCTTCGACCCCGAGGCGAGCCGGATCGGCGGCCTCGGGCTCGTCACCATGCGCGAGCGCGCCGCGCTGATCGGCGGCGCCCTCGCGATCCGCTCCCGGCCCGGACAGGGCACCGAGATCCGCGTGACCCTGCACGCCGGCGCGGCGGCGCGCGACGCCGACGACTGACCCGGGTCGTTCACGGAGCCCCTCCCGCATGCGCCCGAGCGGATGCGCCGGCGGACGCCCGGCGCCGAATCCCCGTTGCGCCGCATCGGAACGCGCTGCTAGTCCGGAGCCGGCCCGCCTCGCCATGCTTCACCTCCCGCTCCGACGCCTCCTGCTCGCGGTCGCGCTCGGCCTCGCCGCCTCCGAGGCCGGCGCGGCGACCTTCGTCGTCACCACGACCGCCGACGCCGCCGACGGCGCGTGCGACGCCGACTGCTCGCTACGCGAGGCGCTGATCGCCGCCAACGCAGCGCCCGGCCTCGATTCGATCGAGGTCCCGGCCGGCACCTACGTCCTCGGCGGCGCCGGCCACGAGGACCTGGCCGCAAGCGGCGACCTCGATATCGGCGGCTCGGTCACGATCGCCGGGGCGGGCGCCAGCCTCACCATCGTCGACGGCGGCGGCGTCGACCGCGTCTTCGACGTCGTCGCAACGGCGACCGTCACGCTGCGCGGCCTCACGATCCGCAACGGCCGCGTGCCCGACGGCGACGCCCAGGGCGGCGGCGGACTCCTCTGGAACGAGCGCGACACGGGGCGCACGCTCGCCCTCACGCTCGCGGACGTGGCCGTCACCGGAAACGACGGCGGGCGCGGCCTCGACGGCGGCGGCGGCATCCGCATCGGCCAGGAGGGCCCGCCGGCGTCGTCCGTGACCATCCGCGACAGCACGATCCGCGACAACACGCTCGCCGACGGCGACGGCGGCGGCCTGCACCTCTGCTGCGATCACCTCACGGTCGCGATCCAGCGCACGACGATCAGCGGCAACGCCGCCGCCGACGACCCGAACGTCGCGGGGTTGCACGGCGAGGGCGGCGGCGTCTACCACTGCTGCAACGACACGTCGCTGACGGTCAGCGACAGCACGATCAGCGACAACGACGGTCCCACGCAAGGCGGCGGCCTCTACGCCTGCTGCGGGCAAGCGCTGCACACCCTCGTCACGCTCCAGCGCACGACCGTGCGCGGGAACCGCGCGCTCGGCGCGGGGACGTTCCAGGGCACCGGCGGCGGCATCGAGGGCGAAGGCGCGGTCGTGCTCGTCAACAGCACCCTCAGCGGCAACCAGGCGCGGCGCGACGGCGGCGGCATCGACAACGAGGACGTGCTCGTCATGCGGAACGTCACGATCGCCGGCAACACGGGGGGCCGCGGCGGCGGGTTCTACGAAGACGGGCTCCGGACGACCCTCGGCAACGTGCTCTTCGCGGACAACGTCGAGCCGCCGGCGACCGCGGCGAACTGCGGCATCGCCGCCGGCACCGACCCGCTCGTCTCGCAGGGCGGCAATCTGAGCAGCGACGCGTCCTGCCCGCTCGCCGGCGCGGGCGATCGCGCGAGCGTCGCTCCGCTCCTCGGACCGCTCGCCGACAACGGCGGCCCGACGGCAACGCACGCGCTCGAGCCGGCAAGTCCTGCCGTCGACGCAGGCGGCGGCGCCGACGCCTGCGACGCGGTCGACCAGCGCGGACGTCCGCGGCCGGCCGACGGCGACGGCGACGGCGAGGCGCGCTGCGACGCCGGCGCCTTCGAGCTCGACGCGCCGATGGAGGATTGCGACAACGGATCCGACGACAACGGCAACGGGCGCATCGACTGCGACGACCTCGATTGCGCCGGCCAGCCGCTCTGTCCGGAGCGCTGCGACAATTGCATCGACGACGACGGCGACGGCGCCGTCGACCGCGTCGACGCGAGCTGCCCGCCGCGCGCCGACGGCGCGGGCGCGGGCGTCGGCGACGCGGCGCGCGGGAAGCTCGTCGCGCGCTGCGCCGCGGCACTCCAGAAGGCCGGCGCCAAGACGGGGGAGGCGCGCGCCAGGGCGCTCCGCGGCTGCGTCGCGCGCCTCGCCGCCTGCGTCCAGAAGAAGCCGGGCGACGCGGCGTGCGCCGCCGAAGCAGGCGACGCCTGCGATGCCGCGCTCGCAACGCTCGCGCCCGGCGTCGCCAAGGCGCGCGCCACGATCGTGGCGCGCTGCGAAGCGCTCACCGGCGCCGAGCTCTTCGGATCGACGGGTCTCGGCTGGAGCGCGGAAGCCGGACGCTGCGCCGAGCTCTCGGTCGCGCCGCTCGCCGGCACGGACGACGTCGCGCGCTGCCTCCTCGCGGAGCATGCCTGCACCACGGATCGCCTGATCGCGCTCGAGACGCCGCGCCTCGCGGAGCTCTTCGCTCTCGGCGCGCTGTCGCCGGGCGCGCTCCGCTGCCCGCCGCCCGCCGCGAGTGCCGCCGCCGGCGGCCTCGGCGCGCGCGGCAAGATCCTCGCCGCGTGCATGCGCGCGCTCCAGAAGGCAGGGTCCAGGATCGCGACCGGGGCTGCCTCGGCGCGCCGCTCCTGCGCCGCTCGGGTGCTCGCGTGCCGGCAGACGAAGCCGAACGACGAGCGCTGCCTCGCGAAGGCCCGGGCCCGGTGTCCGAGGCTGGCCGCCGCGGTCGACGCGCGCGCCGTGCGGATCGCCGCCGCGGTCGCGCGCCACTGCGGCGCGCCGACGCTCGGGATCGGGGAGCTCCGCGGCGCGGCCGGCGGCGGGTTCCAGGCCATGGCCCCCCTCTGTAAAGCGCTCGGCGTCGCGAGCCTCGACTCCGCGGCCGCGGTCGGCGAGTGCCTGACGCGTCATCACACGTGCCGCGCGCACCAGCTCGTCGAACGCGAGCTCCCGCGCCTCGACGAGCTCCTGCAGAGCGGCAGCGGCTTCCCCTGACAGACCGATTCCGGCCTTCCGGAAGAGCGCCGGGAGGATCAGCTGCTCACGTTCATGACGCTGCTCGGGTCCTCCCCGACCGTTCGGCGCCGCTCCGCGGCGGAACCTTCACCTTCTCCTGACGCGCACGCCGGGCGCGCTCACGTAGCCTGCGCGACGCGATCGAAGTCGCTCGCGTCGTGGCGCTCCGGAAGCTGGCGCGCGGGGTCGCCCCACGAGCGGTTCACCATGCTGCCGCGCTGCACGGCGGGGCGCGCGCCGACGAGTTCGGTCCAGCGCTGGACGTGCGCGTACTCGTGCACGCTCAGGAACTCCGCGGCCCCGTAGATCTCGCCCTTCACCAGCGCGCCGTACCAGGGCCAGATCGCCATGTCGGCGATCGTGTAGTCGGGGCCGGCGACGTACTCGCTCTCGGCAAGTCGGCGATCGAGCACGTCGAGCTGCCGCTTCGCCTCCATCGCGTAGCGGTCGATCGGGTACTCGAGCTTCACCGGGGCGTAGGCGTAGAAGTGCCCGAAGCCGCCGCCGAGGAACGGCCCGGCGCCCATCTGCCAGAAGAGCCACGAAAGGCACTCGGCGCGCGGCGCCGGCGCGCGCGGCAGAAACGCGCCGAACTTCTCGGCGAGATGCACCAGGATCGCGCCCGATTCGAACACGCGGATCGGATGCTCGGGATTCGAGCGATCGAGGAGCGCCGGGATCTTCGAGTTGGGGTTCAGCGCGACGAATCCCGAGCCGAACTGCTCGCCGGCGAGGATCATGACGGGCCACGCGTCGTACTCGGCGCCGGCGTGGCCGCGCGCGAGGAGTTCCTCGAACATCACGGTGACCTTCACCCCGTTCGGGGTCGCGAGCGAGTAGAGCTGGAACGGATGGCGGCCGACGCGGAGCTCCCGCTCGTGGGTCGCGCCCGCGATCGGCCGGTTGATGTTCGAGAAGCGGTGCTCCGCGTCCTTCTTCCAGGTCCAGACCTTCGGCGGCGTGTACTCGGTCGTTCCGGCCATCGGGATCCCCTCCGTTGCAAGTGCGCGACGATCTGGTCCTCTTTGGCGCGGCTCCATGCCCGTCGCAAGCCGGCGGCGAACGGACCCCGGACCGCGTCCACGGTCCGCGTCCCATTGACGCTCGGTGCCGGTTCGCAGTACGTCGACGACGGCCGCGATCCGGTCCCGCTCCCCAAGGAGGCCCACCGTGCCGTTCCCCCCGCCCCGTCCGCCGCTGGCGCTGGTCGCGCTCCTGCTCCTCGCGTCCGCGGGCCCCGCGCCGGCGGGCGCTCTCCGCTGTCCGAAGGACGCCGTACCGGTCGGCCCGCTCTGCGTCGATAAGTACGAGGAGAGCGCGTGGCGGATTCCCCCGGAACGGAAGAACGTCCTCGCGAAGCTCCGCGCCGGCAAAGCGACCCTCGCGGATCTCCAGGAGGCCGGCGCGACCCAGCTCTGCCCGGTGCCGCTCGGCAACGACACGTGCAGCAGCTGCACCTTCGGACCGACCTTCCCGGACGATGGCGGCTGGGCCGCGCCCGTCTACGCCGCCTCGATCCCCGGAGTCCTGCCGAGCACCTGCATCACGTGGTTCCAGGCCGAGCAGGCCTGCCGGCTCGCCGGCAAGCGCCTAGTCACCAACCAGGAATGGCAGGCGGCGGCGGCCGGCACGCCCGATCCCGGCGCCGCCGACGACGGCGCGACGACCTGCGACACCAACACCGAGGCGCCCGCTCTCGCCGGCGCCCGCGGCGCGTGCGTCTCGCGCTGGGGCGCGCACGACATGGTCGGAAACGTCTGGGAATGGGTCGGCGACTGGGGCGACCTCGCCACCCAGTGCAGCGCCTGGGACGCGAGCTTCGGACAAGACATGAGCTGCGTCGGCTCGAGCGTCCCGGCGGCGGCGACCGTCGTCGGACCACCGGCGCCCGACGCGCTCGGCGACGGCAAGCGCGACATGTACCCGATCGACCCGCGCTTGCCGGGCGCGGTCATTCGCGGCGGCAACTTCGCGGCCGGCGCGCGCAACGGCGCGTTCGCGATCTACGCCGGAGTCCCGCCGCACAACCGCAGCCGCAGCACCGGATTCCGCTGCGCCCGGTGAGCGCGGCGGAGGACTATCCGAAGATCTTCCGCATCAGCATCGCGATCGGATCGTAGAACCGATCGACGACGCGCTCCTTCAACGGAATGATGCCGTTGTCGGTGATGTGGATGTGCTCGGGGCAGACCTCGGTGCAGCACTTGGTGATGTTGCACATGCCCGATCCGAATTCGTCGCGCACCGCGGGGATGCGGTCGGCGGTGTCGAGCGGGTGCATCTCGAGCGACGCGAGCCGGATCAGGAATCGCGGGCCGACGAAGGTGTTCTGTTCGCGGCCGTGGCGGTCCCGCAGGACGTGGCAGACGTCCTGGCAGAGGTAGCACTCGATGCACTTCCGGAACTCCTGCACGCGGTCGACATCTTCCTGGTACATCCGGTAGGCGCCGTCCGGATCGCGCGGCCGCGGCTGGAACTTGGGGATGCGCTTGTTCTGCGCATAATTCCAGGAGACGTCGGTCACCAGGTCCTTCATCACCGGGAAGGTCTTGAGCGGCTGGACGGTGATGGTCTCGGACTCCGCGAAGGAGTTCATCCGGGTCATGCAGGCGAGCTTCGGCTTGCCGTTGATCTCCATGCTGCACGAGCCGCACTTCCCGGCCTTGCAGTTCCAGCGCAGCGCCAGGTCGTTCGCCTGCTGCGCCTGGATGCGGTGGAGGACGTCGAGGACCACCATGCCCTCGTCGACCTGGATCTCGAACTGCTCGAAGCCGCCGCCCCGCGCGTCGCCGCGCCAGATCCTGAATGTCCGCGTCGTCGCCATGTGCCCCGCCCTACTTCGCGTCCGCGCCGACCGCGCCGGACTCCAGGTCCTCGATCTTGGCGTTGGCGATCGCGACGAGGCCGGCCGGACCCGGCGGCCTCGGACGCTTCTCGACCCGCATCGCGCCGTCCGGGCCGCGCGTCACGACGCAATTGAAGTTCACCCACTCCTTGCTCTCGCCCGGATGGTCGAGCCGCGTGTGGGCGCCCCGGCTCTCCTCGCGCATGAGCGCGCAGCGCGCGACGGCTTCCGACGTGACGAGCAGGGAGCGCATCGCGAGCGCTTCGTGCCAGCCGGGATTGTACTGGCTCGCGCCCGGGGCCTTCAGCGTCTCCGCTTCCTTCTTGTGCGCTTCGATCTCGGCGATCGCCTGCTCGAGCTCCTCCTTCACGCGGACGATGCCGACGCCCTTCGCCATCGTCTCCTGGAGCTTCTCGTGCAGGAGATACGGATTGGCGCCGGATTCGCGGTTCAGGATGTCGGTCGCGGCGCGAACGGCCGACGTCACGTGCGCGTCCGGCACCTTCGGCGGCGTTCCGAGCTTCTCGATGTAGTTGGCGGCGCCCTCGCCCGCGAGCTTGCCGAACACGACGAGGTCGGACAGCGAGTTCCCGCCGAGGCGGTTCGCGCCGTGCATGCCGGCCGTGCACTCGCCGGCGCCGAAGAGCCCCGGCACCGACGACATCTGCGAGTCGGCATCCACCTTGATGCCGCCCATGAAGTAGTGGAGTGTCGGTCCGACCTCCATCGGCTCCTTGGTGATGTCGACCTCGGCGAGCTCGATGAACTGGTGGTACATCGACGGCAGCTTCTTCTTGATGACGTCGGCCGGAAGGCGCGAAGCGATGTCGAGGAACACGCCGCCGTGCGGCGATCCGCGGCCGGCCTTCACCTCGGCGGTGATGGCGCGCGCGACCTCGTCGCGCGTCAAGAGCTCGGGCGGACGGCGCGCGGTCTTGTCGCCCTTGAGCCACCGGTCCGCCTCTTCGACGGTGGCGGCGGTCTCCGGCGCGAAGCGCTCGGAGATGTAGTTGAACATGAAGCGCTCGCCCTTGTTGTTCTTGAGGACGCCGCCGTCCCCGCGCACGCCCTCGGTCACCAAGATGCCGCGCACCGAGAGCGGCCACACCATGCCGGTCGGGTGGAACTGGGTGAACTCGAGGTCCATGAGCTCGGCGCCCGCGTTGTAGGCCATCGCGGTTCCGTCGCCGGTGTACTCCCACGAGTTCGACGTGACCGGCCACGCCTTGCCGCCGCCGCCGGTCGCGAGGATCACCGCCTTGCAGCGGAAGATCACGAAGCGGCCGGTCTCGCGCCAGTAGCCGAGGAGTCCGGCGACGCGGTCCCCGTCCTTCAGGATCTCGAGCCCGGTGCACTCCATGTGGAACGAGATGCCGGAGTGCACGCCGTGATCCTGGAGCGTCCGGATGAGCTCGAGACCGGTGCGGTCGCCGACGTGCGCGAGGCGCGGATAGCGGTGGCCGCCGAAGTTGCGCTGGGAGATCAGGCCTTCCTTCGTGCGGTCGAAGACCGCGCCCCACTCTTCGAGCTCGTGGACCCGCGCCGGCGCGTGCTTGGCGTGGAGTTCGGCCATGCGCCAGTCGTTCAGGAACTTGCCGCCGCGCATGGTGTCGCGGAAGTGGACCTTCCAGTTGTCGCGCTGATCGACGTTGCCCATCGCGGCCGCCATGCCGCCTTCCGCCATGACGGTGTGGGCCTTCCCGAGGAGGCTCTTCGAGACGACACCCGTCGAGAGCTTGCGCGCGCTGCACTCGATCGCGGCGCGGAGGCCGGCGCCGCCGGCGCCCACCACCAGCACGTCGTGATCGATCGTCTGGATCTCGGAGACGTTCAGCATCGCGTCCTCGCGTTCATCGGCCCCAGGTGTTGAGGTCGGTGATCACTCCCATCGACAGCAGGCGGACGTAGAGGTCGGCGACCATGACCCAGACGAGGCTCAGCCACGCGAACTCCATGTGGCGCTCGTTGAACCAGCTGGCGCGCTTCCACGCGCCGTACTTGAGCGTCGCCTTCCCGCACGACATGCAGTCGGTGCGGCCGCCGATCAGGTGGCGGAAGGAATGGCAGCCGAAGGTGTAGGCGCCGATCAGGATGGCGTTCAGGGTGAGCACGATCGAGCCGACGCCGACGCCGACGCGTCCGTCCCACCAGTACGAGACGACGGCGTCGTACGAGAGAATGAAGACGAGGAGCACCGCGAAGGGCATCGTGTACCGGTGGAGGTTCTGGAACAGAAGCAGGAACGTCTCGCCGCGGTAGGGTCGACGGCCCGCGAGCGGCCCGACGGCGCAGCCCGGCGGCGAGCCGGTGAACGCGCGGTAGTACGCCTTGCGGTAGTAGTAGCAGGTGAAGCGGAAGCTGCCCGGGAAGATCAGGATCAGCACCGCCGGCGACGCGGGCACGAACGACGGCCACCAGCTCGGCCAGGCGCCGAACCACGAGTGGTGCAGGCCCGCCGCGTCGCCCGGCGCGGCGAAGAGCAGCGGCGAATAGAAAGGCGAGAGGTACGGGCCCCAATGGTAGTGCGTGCCCTGCAATGCGGCCCAGGTCGTGTAGACGACGAAGGCGAGGAAGACTACGACGGTGACGATGGGCTCGACCCACCATCCATCCTTCCGCTCGGTGGCGCCGAAGCCTTGCGCATGTCCGCCGATCGCGGACGGGTGGGGAGCCATGGGCGGCGGACTATAAAGAGGGGATACCGGGTCCGCAAGCAGGATCGTCCATTAGATGACGTGAGCGGGACTATCAGATCGGCGCCGCCGCCCGACGGCGCGCGCCGCATGGAGGGTGGTGGCGCATGGCGAAAGAGGCGAAGCGTACGACGAAGCGCACGACGCGCGTGCGGCGGCCCCCCGGGCCGCTACCGGCAAAGCTCCTCGACGCGATGGACGCCTACTGGCGCGCGTCGAACTTCCTCTCGGTCGGACAGATCTACCTGTTCGGCAACCCGCTCCTACGCGAGCCCTTGACGCGCGCGCACGTGAAGCCGCGGCTCGTCGGCCACTGGGGCACGACCCCCGGTCTGAACTTCGTCTACGTGCATCTGAACCGCATCATCAAGGACCGCGACGTCGACATGATCTACGTGATCGGTCCGGGACACGGCGGTCCCGCGATCGTCGCGCAGGCGTATCTCGAGGGCACCTACAGCGAGGTCTACCCCGCGATCTCGGCGGACGCCGAGGGCATGCAGCGCCTCTTCAAGCAGTTCAGTTTCCCCGGCGGCATCCCGAGCCACGTCGCCCCCGAGACCCCGGGCTCGATCCACGAGGGCGGCGAGCTCGGCTACGCGCTCTCGCACGCGTTCGGCGCCGCCTTCGACAACCCGGACCTCGTCGTCGCGTGCGTCGTCGGCGACGGCGAAGCCGAGACCGGGCCGCTCGCCACCAGCTGGCACTCGAACAAGTTTCTGAACCCGGCGCGCGACGGCGTCGTCCTGCCGATCCTGCATCTCAACGGCTACAAGATCGCGAACCCGACCGTCCTCGCCCGCATCCCGGAGGACGAGCTCCGGAAGCTCTTCGAGGGCTACGGCTGGGAGCCGCACTTCGTCGAAGGCCACGAGCCGGCCGCCGTCCACCAGCGGATGGCGGCGACCCTCGACACCGTCTTCACGAAGATCGCCGCGATCAAGGCGCGCGCGCGCCGAGACGGCTTCACCGGCCGGCCGATCTGGCCGATGATCGTGCTCCGGACGCCGAAGGGCTGGACCTGCCCGGCGACGATCGACGGCAAGCGCGCCGAGGGCTACTGGCGGAGCCACCAGGTTCCCATGGGCGACATGGAGAGCCGCGCCCACGTGAAGATCCTGGAGAAGTGGATGAAATCCTACCGCCCCGAGGAGCTCTTCGACCGGAACGGCCGCCTCCTTCCCGAGATCGCCGCGCTCGCGCCCGTCGGCGAGCGGCGCATGAGCGCCAACCCGCACGCCAACGGTGGACTGCTCTTGAAGGAGCTCCGCCTGCCGGACTTCCGCGACTACGCCGTCGCAGTGACATCGCCCGGCGCGAGCGACGCCGAGGCGACGCGCGTCCAGGGCACCTACCTCCGCGACGTCATGAAGCTGAACCTCGCGTCGCGGAACTTCCGCGTATTCAGCCCCGACGAGAACAACTCGAACCGCTGGCAGGACATCCTCGAGGTGACCGACCGCTGCTCGGTCGGCGAGATCTACCCTTACGACGACCACGTCGCGCCCGACGGCCGCGTCATGGAGATGCTGAGCGAGCACCAGTGCCAGGGTTGGCTCGAAGGCTATCTCCTGACCGGCCGCCACGGCTTCTTCAGCTGTTACGAGGCGTTCATCCACATCATCGACTCCATGTTCAACCAGCACGCGAAGTGGCTGAAGGTGTGCAACCACATCCCGTGGCGGCGGCCGATCGCCTCGCTCAACTACCTCCTGAGCTCGCACGTGTGGCGCCAGGACCACAACGGCTTCTCGCACCAGGACCCGGGCTTCCTCGATCACGTCGTGAACAAGAAGGCCGAGGTCATCCGCGTCTACCTGCCTCCCGACGCCAACTGCCTGCTCTCGGTCACGGACCACTGCCTGCGCAGCCGCGACTACGTGAACGTCGTCGTCGCCGGAAAGCAGCCGGCGCCGCAATGGCTCACCATGGACGAAGCCGAGCGTCACTGCACCGCCGGCATCGGCATCTGGGAGTGGGCGTCGAACGACCGCGGCTCCGAGCCCGACGTGGTGATGGCGTGCTGCGGCGACGTGCCGACGCTCGAGACGCTCGCGGCCGTGGACCTCCTGCGCACCTATGTCCCCGAGCTCAAGGTGCGGGTCGTGAACGTCGTGAACCTCATGAAGCTGCAATCGCCGCGCGAGCACCCGCACGGTCTCCCCGACTACGAGTTCGACGCGCTCTTCACGACCGACAAGCCGGTGATCTTCGCCTTCCACGGCTACCCGTGGCTGATCCACCGCTTGACCTACCGCCGCCACGGCCACGAGAACCTGCACGTGC
>JADYZW010000046.1 GCA_020852955.1 Deltaproteobacteria bacterium
AGGAGCCGCCGAGCAAGTTCTTCCGGCTGGCGCCCGGGCGCGAGGTGCGCCTGCGCTACGCCTACATCATCAAGTGCGAGCGCGTGGTGAAGGACGCGAGCGGCGCCGTCGTCGAGCTGCGGTGCACCTACGACCCGGAGACGCGCAGCGGCTCGCCCGCCGCCGCCCGCAAGGTGAAGGCGACGCTCCATTGGGTGTCGGCGGCGCACGCCGTCTCCGCCGAGGTGCGGCTCTACGATCGCCTCTTCACCGTCGAGAGCCCCGACGCTTCCGACGATTGGCTCGCGACCATCAACCCGGCCGCGCTCACGGTGCTGCGCGACTGCCGGGTCGAGCCGAGCCTCGCTGCCGCCGCCGCCGGGCTGCGTGTCCAGTTCGAGCGCCAGGGGTACTTCTGCGCCGATCCGGACTCCGTGGCGGGGGCGCCCGTGTTCAATCGCACGGCGACGCTGCGGGACACCTGGGCGAAGATCCAGGCCGGCTCCGGACGCTGAGTCGCGGCGTCGCGGACGCTGTGCCGCCTCGCGTAGCGGCCGGAAACCGCGCGGCGCGCGGTTTCCGGATTCTCGCGGCGCGGCCGGACCGCTACCCTGAAGCCATGTCGGGGGTGTTGGGGTCCCATCCATCGGGGGCGCCGGCGGGAACGCCGGGGCTGTCGCCGCGCTTGCGGGGTCCGCACCATCGGCTGCGCCCGCACACGATCGGGGACTTCCGCCATCTCGAGGAGCGGCTCGATGCGAGCCTGGTGCCCGCGGATCGCAGCCGCTTCGAGCTCGCGATCCGTCGCTCGCTCGGCAACTGGATGTTCTTCGTGCCGGGAACGATCGGCGTGCTCTGGCTTTCGACGGTGATCGTGGACCTCGCGATCGTCACGAGCGTGCTCTTGAGCGTGCTGGTGCTGGCGGCGGCGGTGCCGGCGGCGATCGCCCTCGCCCTCGCTGCGCCGCGCGTCGTCGCGCGTATCTTCACGCGCCACGGCCGCGCGGGCTACGTCTGGTTCCTCGCGACGACCGTGATGGAGGCGCTCGATTGCGGCGTCTACGGTACGTGCCTCTTCCTCCTGGCGCGGGCGGGCGGCTTCGCGCCCTCGCTGCCGTCGCTGCCGTTCTAGTCCGCGCCGAGGGGCCCCGACCGCGACGCGCGACCCTTCCGAGATCGGCGGCGTCGCGCGCAAGGCGCCCCTCGGCGCGGGAGGTTCGCGCGGGGGGGCGCTGCCAGTGGTAGGCTACGGACTGCTCGACCGGCTATAGAGAGACGTGCTCTCGCCCCCGCGCTCCGGCGCGCACCGTGGCGTCTCCGCGCTGACGCTGGTGCTCCTCGCCCTCGTCGCCGTGTCCACGACCGACGCCGCGAGCACGTGCGCGACCGACTGCGCGCAGACCGCGTGCAGCGTCGGCTGCGACGAAGGCGAGTTGCGTGACGCCGTCGCCAAGGCGAACGACTGCGCAGGCAACGCCGGGTGGAGGGGACGCACGATCACGGTCGACGCCGGGGCGCCGCCCTGCACGATCGCGATGCGGAACGACGTCGCGGCCGCCAACGCCTATCCCAACAGCTCCTGCGCGAACGATCCCGAGGCGTACGCGCTCTGCCTCACGAACGACGGCATCCGGATCCGGGGCGGCAACGCCACGTTCGAGTACGTCGGGGCCGCGCCGTGCCGCCAATGCGTCGACGAGTGTCCCGCGCCGCAGCCCGCGCTCTTCACGCTCCATGGCAACGGCAACGCGCTCGAGGACTTCACGTACCGGTATTTCCCCGAAGGCCTGCACGTCCGGACCGGCAACGGCCACACGATCGCACGCGTCACGAACGACCGCATCTGCGAGGACGCGCTGACGCTCGACGCCACGGCGGGCGTCGGCAATACGGTCGCCGACTCCACGTTCGCCGGCAACCAGCCCGCCGACCCCGGCCACGTCTGCCTCCTGCCGAACGACGCGGCCGGCCTCTGCGGCACCGACAAGGCCCTTCAGTTGAACGGCGGCGGCGTCACCGTCGTCCACAACACGATCACCACCATCAGCCAGCCCGTGCACGCCCAGGCGGGTGAGCACGTGCTGCTCGGGAACACGAGCACGGGCAGTCCGAGCGACGACAATCTCTGTCAGTCCTACACCGTGACGGGGCCGGCCAAGGTGACGATGGCGTCGAACGTGATCGACCACTGCAAGTTCGGCGTTCGCGTGGACGGCGGTGCGCTCGTGATCGCCGACGGCAACATCGTCACCAACCCGTGGGTCGCCGCGTTCGACGTACGCGCCGCCGGCAGGCTGCGCGGCGCGGGCAACCGGCTGAAGACGCGCGCCGCCGGTTTCACGACCGTTTCCAGCGTGCAGCTCGGCCTCGTGGTCGCGCGCAACGACGGGCGCGCGCGCATCGACCTCGGCGGCGGCGACTTCGCCGGCCTGTCGGTCGAGGACGGCCTGCCGTGCGCGAGCGGCGGCGCCTGCTCGATCGGCGGCAATCGCTTCTGCTCGAGCGGCCGCGGCGCGCAAGTCGACGTGTGGAACGTGACGGACTGCCCGTGCCTGAACCAGCTCTGCGGCGGCGCGCTAGGCAACTGCACGAGCGGCAGCTGCGCGCCGCTCGCCGCCGACGGCACCTGCGAGGGCTCCGGCGGCGGCGGCGCGTCGATCGGCGCGCGCGACAACTGCTTCCGCTCCGACGGCGGCGCGCTCGCGGTGGTGCGCGACGCCGGCGCGTCGACGACGGCGACCGGCGGCGCGGCCGAGTGTGCGCCGGATGCCTGTGACTTCTGACCGCGGGCCAGGCGCCCGCGCGCCGCGCCGGGCGGGGGTCGCCGCCGCCGTGCTCGCGCTCGCCGCGGCGATGCCAGCCGCCGCGGCGTGGACCACGCATGGTCCGCACGGCGGCGACGTCACCGCGCTCGCGGTCGACCCGACCGCGCCGGCGCATCTCTACGCCGGCACGGCCTTCGACGGCGTCTTCCGCAGCCGCGACGGCGGCGCCTCCTGGGAGGCGGCTCGCGCCGGCCTCGAGAACCAGGTCGTGTACGCGCTCGCGGCCGATCCGCTCGTCGCCGACGTCGTCTACGCCGCGACCAACGACACCGTCTTCAAGAGCGTCGACGGCGGGGCGAGCTGGCAGGCGCGCCGGAGCGGGCTCACGCGCACGGGCATCACGGCCCTCGCGGTCGATCCGCGCGACTCGGACGTGGTGTACGCGGGCATCGCGGGCACGGGCGGGGGTGGCGTCTTCCGGAGCGCCGACGGCGGCGCCACGTGGACGCTTCGCGAGACGGGACTTCCGCCGAGCGTCACGGTACGCGCGCTCGCGGTCGATCCGTCGACGCCAGCCGTCGTGTGGGCCGGCACCGTCGCGCACGGCGTCTACAAGAGCGTCGACGCCGGGGCGTCGTGGACGGTCTTCGCGACCGGCGTCGGCAAGCAGACGGTGCTCGCGCTCGCGATCGATCCGGTGACGCCCACGACCGTCTACGCCGCGACCCTCGGCGGCCGCGGCGTCTACAAGACCACCAACGGCTGGGCGATCTGGGCGGGCGCCAACGTCGGCCTCGGGAGCACGCGCGTGTTCGCGCTCGCGATCGACCCGGTGACGCCGGAGACGCTCTATGCCGGGACGTTCGGAGGCGCCGTCGCGCGCTCCATCGACGGCGCCGGCACCTGGACGACGTTCGCGGCCGGCATCGTCGGCACCAACGTCGGGAGTCTCGCCATCGATCCCGGCACGCCGACGCGGGTGTGGGCGGGCACGCCCGGTGCGGGGGTCTTCCGCGCCGACGGGGGGCAGTGGGAGGCGGCGAGCGTCGGCCTCGATGCGACGCGGATCGCGAGCCTGGTCGCGGACGGCGGTGCGCCGGCGCCGCTCGTCGCCGCGATCGAGGGCGGCGGCCTCGCCGCGAGCGCCGACGGGGGTGCGACGTGGACGCCCGCGAATGCCGGGCTCCCGACCACGCGCGTCGCCGTGCTCGCGCGCGACGCCGCGACGCCTGGACGGCTCTACGCCGCGGGCGGCGGCGTCTTCCGGAGCGACGACGACGGCGCCAGCTGGACGACGGTCGCCGCGGCGTTCGACTTCGGACCGACCGCGCTCGTCGTCGACGCCGACGAGCCGTCCAGACTCTACGCCGGAACGCTCCTCGGCGGCGTGCGGCGCAGCGACGACGGCGGCGCGACCTGGCAGGCGAAGAACGACGGCCTCGCCCGCACCGACGTGCTGACGCTGGTCGCCGACCCGACCGTTTCCGGGGTGCTGTACCTCGGGCTCGACACCGGGGGCATCGCGAAGAGCGTGGACGGCGGCGATTCGTGGGATGCGGCCGGCCTCGTCGACGCGAGCGTGCGCGCGATCGCGGTCGACCCGACCGACGCAAACGTCGTCTACGCGGGCACGCTCTTCGACGGCGTCTTCAAGAGCACGGACGGCGGCACGAGCTTCGCGCCGGCGAACGTCGGCCTCGCCGGCCTCGACGTCTACGCGCTCGCGATCGATTCCGCCCATCCGGCGGTCGTCTGGGCGGCGACCGGGCGCGACGGCGTGTTCCGCTCGGCCGACGGCGGCGCGACCTGGTCGCCGTTCGCGCTCGGCCTGCCGCCGGCGCGGATCGCGACCCTCGTGCTCGCGGCCGACGTGCTGCACGCGGGGACGCGTGGCGTGTGGACGTTCGCGCCGGGGTGCGCGGAGCCGTGCGGCGTCTGCGAGCGCTGCGACCCGCTCGCGGGGTGCGTCGGTGCGCCGCGGCTCGACTGTCGCGCGCCGCTCGTACCCGACGCCGGCGCGCTCGTCCTGGTGAACAAGGCGCGCGACGCGAGCGACTCGATCGGTTGGCGGTGGCAGAAGGGCGCGGAGATCGTGGCGGCGGCCTTCGGCGATCCGCTCGCGGCCGACGCGTATCGGCTCTGTGTCTTCGACGAGTCGGGGCCGACGGCGCGCCTGGTCCTCGGCCGCATGATCGCGCCGGGCGGCCGCTGCGGGCGGCGGCCGTGCTGGAAGGGGCTCGGCCGTCCCGTCGGCGCGAGGGGCTTCCGCTACTCCGACGTGAAGGGCGCGGCCGGCGGCATCACGAGCATCACGCTGACACCCGGCATCACCGGGAAGGCGAAGGTCGCCGTGCGCGGCAAGGGGGTGGGGCTCGGTCTGATGCCCTTGCCCGCGCCGGTGCCGCTGCGCGTGCAGCTCGGCGTCGCCGGCGGCGCCTGTTTCGACGCGCGCTATGCGCCGGCCGGCGTGCGCAGGAACGACGCCGCCCACTTCCGCGCGAAGTCGACGCCGTAGGGTTGGAGGGCGGGGCGCCGCGGCCGGAAGGTGGGGGTCCCGCGCGTGGATCGCGTGCGCACGTGTTGCCGGGCGGCGCGCGCCTCAGTAGGGTCCCCGTGATCCATGGTCCGGATCGATTCGGCTGCGGCGGAAGGAGCGTTCGATGGCATGCGCCAGGTCGCTTGCGTTGTGGGGTCTCTGCGCGTCGTTGCTGGCGTGCGCCGAGGTGGCGTCGGCGCAGCGATACCGTCCGCCCGCGTATCCGGCGCGGTCGATCCGCTGCGCGTCGGAGTCGCACGAGCACGCGTATTGCCGCACCTACGCCCAGGGTCGCGTGCGGCTCGAACGTCGCCTCAGCAAAGCGCCGTGTCGCGAGTACGACACCTGGGGCGCCGATCGCGACGGGGGCGGCGTCTGGGTCCGTGAAGGCTGCCGCGCGATCTTCACCGTCGTCCCGTGGGGGAGCGGTCCGATCCGTCCCGGTCCGGGCGCGGGGCCGGTCGGGGTCTACCGCATCACCTGCAAGTCGGATCGCTTCCGCCCGCAGTATTGCCCGATGCCGCGATGGGGCTGGGTCCGCCTCGAGCGGCGCCTGAGCGACGCGCCCTGCCGCCAGTACGACACCTGGGGCGCCGACGGCGGCGGCATCTGGGTCGACCGCGGCTGCGCGGCGACCTTCTCGGTCCGGTACTGACGCCGCCGCGGCCCGTCCGCGGTTGACTCTTCGAGCGATTACTCTAAGAGTCACGGCTCATGGCGTACTCGCTGTCCGAAGTCGTCCGGCACTCGGGCGTGGCCGTCGACACGATCCGCTACTACCAGACGATCCGGCTGCTGCCCGGGCCGGCACGCGAGGGGCGGAATGCGGTCTACGACGACGCGCACCTCGACCGCCTGCGGCTCATCCGGTCGATGGCGTCGCGGGGGTTCTCGCTCCGGGTCATCGCGATGCTGCTCGCGAAGGGCGATCGGACGGAATCCGACCGCGCCCTCCTGACCGCGATCGAGGAGGAGTCGGCCGCGCCCGGGTACGACAGCGCGGGGGCGGCGACGCAGCTCGGCATTCCCCACGCGCTCCTGGCTTCGGTCGAACGCGCCGGTCTCGCCGAGGCGCAGGAGCAGCCGGACGGTTCGCGGCGCTACAGCGACGGCGATCTCCGGGTCGCGCGCGGCGCGCTGAAGATCCTCGGCTACGGCTTCCCGCTGACGCGCCTCCTGGCGCTCGCGGTGAAGCACGACCGCTCGATCCGCAAGACGGTCGACGGCGCGATCGATCTCTTCGACCAGTACGTCCGCAAGCGTCGCCGCGGCTCCGAGGCCGATCCCGAAGGGGTGAGCGCCGCGTTCAAGGACATCCTGCCGCTCGTGACGGCCCTCGTCGCGCACCATTTCCAGCGGGTGCTCGTGAACCGCGCGCTCAAGCGCCTGAAGCAGAGCGGGGAGCGCGGCCCCCTCGAAGTCGCGCTCAAGGTCGCTTCCGAGACGCGGCTCGGCGTCCGCTGGCAGTGAGGGTCCGGGCATGAGCCTTCCCGAGGCTGGCGCCAAGCGCGCGGTCGTCGAGGCGATGTTCGACCGCATCGCCCCGCGCTACGATCTGATGAACCGCCTCATGACCTTCGGCATCGACCGGGGGTGGCGGCGACGGGCGATCGCGGCGCTGGCGCTGCGTCCGGACGAGCGCGTGCTCGATCTCGCCTGCGGCTCGGGCGACCTCGCGGCAGCCGCCGTGGAGGCGGGCGGGCGGGTGGTCGGCGTGGATGTCTCCGCGGGCATGTTGCGGGAGGCGCGGGCGCGCCGCCTCGGCTGCGGCCTCGTGCGCGCCGACGCGCTCGCGTTGCCGCTCGCGGACGCGTCGATCGACGCGGTCGTCTCCGGGTTCGCGCTCCGCAACTTCGTCGACCTGCGGGCGGCGCTCGCGGAGAGCGCGCGCGTCCTGCGGCCCGGCGGGCGTATCGCGCTCCTCGAGGTCGATCGGCCGGCGAGCGCGCTCCTGCGCTACGGCCACGCGATCTACTTCCGCCGCATCGTGCCGATCCTTGGCGCGCTCGTCGCGGAGCGCGACGCCTACGCGTACCTGCCGGAGTCGACCGCCTACCTTCCCGACGAGCCGACGCTCCGCGGGCTGCTCGCCGCGGCCGGGTTCGGCGCGATCGCGAAGCGCTCGCTCCTCGGCGGCGCCGCGCAGCTGGTGACGGCGGAGCGAACGGACGATGCGGCAGAGCGGGCGGGGCGCCCGGCGGAGCGATCGCCGCATGCGTGAAGCCGGCGCCCTCCGCGCCCGGACGCGCGTCGTCGCCGACCCGGGCGATCTGCTCGCGCTCGCGGCGCGCTTCCCGGCATCGCCGCTCGTCTTCTGGGAGCATCCGGCGGGCGGTCACGCGATGCTCGCGGTCGGCGTTGCGCGCGAGATCCGGGCGCGCGGCGCGGAGCGTTTCGCCGTCGCGGGGGCGGCGGCAGGGCGCGTATTGGCGGCCGTCGCGCCCGAAGGCGACGTGCAGGCGGCGCCGCGCATGCTCGGCGGCTTCGCGTTCTCCGATGCGCCCGGGCTCGATCCGGCGTATCCACCGGCGCGCGTCGTCCTTCCCCGCCTTCTCTGGACGCGGGCGGTGGGCCGCACGACGCTCACGGAGGTCTGGGAGGCGGGCGGGGCGCCCCCGGGCGACGCCCACGCGAAGGCCGTCGCGGCCGGGCTCGTCGAGGCTCCCGCGCCGCGGCTGCGCGCGCCGACGCTCGGGGCGGACGAGCGCGAGGAGTGGCGGCGGCGCATCGCGCGCGCGCGCGCGCTGATCGATGAGGGCGCGGCGCGGAAGGTCGTCCTCGCGCGCCGGCGGCGGCTCGTCGCGGACCGTCCGATCGACGCCGCGGCGATGCTGGCGCGCGCGCGCGCGGCGCGCCCGGGATGCTTCAACGTCTGGGTGCGCCCGCGCACCGGTGCGAGCCTGATCGCGTCGACGCCCGAGCTGCTCGTCCGGCGGCGTGGCGCCGACATCGCGGCGAGCGCGCTCGCCGGATCGGCGCCGCGGGCGGCGGACCGGGACGAGGACGAGCGTTTCGCGGCGGCGCTCCTCGCGTGCGCCAAGAACGGACGCGAGCACGCCCTCGTCGTCGGGGCGGTGTGCGACGCGCTTGCGGCCGTCGGCGCCGACGTCGCGCCGCCGTCGCGGCCGGAGATCCTGCGGCTTCCCGAGGCCCAGCACCTCGCGACGGCGGTGCGCGCGCGCGCGTCGCGGCCACTCCCGATATTCGCGCTCGGCGGCGCGCTGCACCCGACGCCCGCCGTGTGCGGCGTGCCGGCGGCGGTCGCGCGCGCGCTCATCGAGCGCGAGGAGCCGGCGCGCGGCTGGTACACGGGCGCGCTCGGCTGGACGGACGCCGCCGGCGACGGCGAGCTCGTGGTGACGCTGCGGAGCGCGCTCGTCGACGGCGCGACGCTCGAGGTCTGGGCCGGCGCCGGCATCGTCGAAGGCTCGGACGCCGACGCGGAGCTCGCCGAGACCGAGGCGAAGATGCGGGCGCTGGTGGCCCCCTATCTCGCGCCGGTGGCCGGGAGCGGGGACGACGCCGCGCCGGCCGCGGCGGCGGCGGGAGCGTGACGGCCGAGCCGAACGCCAACGCGGGCGCGATGCGCGTCTTCGCGCGGGCGCTCCGCGCCGCCGGAGTGCGAGAGGTCTGCATCTCGCCGGGCTCGCGCTCGACGGCGACGGCGCTTGCGGTCGTCCAGGCGGGGCTCCGGCCCTGGGTCGTGACCGACGAGCGCACCGCCGGATTCTTCGCGCTCGGGATCGGGCGCGCGAGCGGCTGTCCGGCGGCGCTGCTCTGCACCTCGGGAACGGCCGCGGCGAACTACCTGCCGGCGGTCGTCGAAGCGTCGATGGCGGAGGTGCCGCTCGTGGTGCTCACGGCCGACCGCCCGCCGGAGCTGCGCGACTGCCACGCGGCGCAGACGATCGACCAGGTCCGCCTCTACGGAACGCACGCGCGCTGGAGCGTCGACGCGCCGGCGCCGGGCGCGGGTGTCGACCTCGAGGCGTACTTCCGGACGCTCGCGCAGCGCGCCGTCGCGGTGGCGACCGAGGCGCCGCGCGGGCCCGTGCACGTGAACCTGCCGATGCGGGAGCCGCTGCTCGACGTCGCCGACGAGCGCGGTCGGTGCGCCACGCCGCACGGCGAAGGCGCCGAGCCGCT
The DNA here is from genome assembly GCA_020852955.1 of Deltaproteobacteria bacterium. Classification (GTDB taxonomy): domain Bacteria; phylum Desulfobacterota; class Binatia; order UTPRO1; family UTPRO1; genus UTPRO1. The sequence goes on from JADYZW010000046.1 coordinate 9,427, forward strand.
GCCGCGCGTGTACGCGGCGAGCGGGGCGCCGTCGTCCGAGGCGGTCGCGCATCTCGCGGCGGCGCTCGCGGTGCGGCCGCGCGGCGTGGTCGTGTGCGGACCGGGGGCGGCGCGCGACGGCGCGACCGCTGCCGCGCTCGCCCGCCTCGCCGAGCGCCTCGGATGGCCGCTGCTGGCGGATCCGCTGTCGGGGCTGCGCTTCGGCCCCCACGACCGGGCGTCGATCGTGGACGCGTACGACGTGCTGCTGCAGGGCGGAGCGCTCGACGCCGCCTGGCATCCCGAGGCCGTCCTGCAGTTCGGGACGCCCGCGGTCTCGGCCGCGCTGCCGCGATTCCTCGCCGCGGCGCGCGCGCCGCACTACGTCGTCGTGGCGCCGCCGGGTCGCTGGCCGGATCCGCTCTGCGCCGCGACCGATCTCGTGCGTGCCGATCCGCGCGCGCTCGCCGAGGCGCTCGCCGCCGCCGTCCCTGCCGCACCGTCCGAAGCGGCGCGCGCCTGGCGCGCCGCCTGGTGCGCGACCGCCGGCGCGGCGCGCGCGGCGCTCGACGGGCTCCTCGCCCGCGAGACGACGCTCTTCGAGGGGGTGATCGCTGCGGACGTGGCGCGCGCGCTCGGCGACGGCGCGACGCTCCACGTCGGCAACAGCCTCCCGGTCCGTGCGCTCGATACGTTCGTCGGCGGTGCGTCCGCGGCGCTCCGGATCGACTGCAACCGCGGCGCGAACGGCATCGACGGCGTCGTCGCGACGGCGCTCGGGACCGCCGCGCTGGCCGAGCGGCCGACCGCGCTCGTCGTCGGGGACCTGAGCTTCCTTCACGACCTCGGGGCGCTCCAGGTCGCGGCGCGCCATCGGGTGCCGCTGCTCGTCGTGGTCGTGAACAACGACGGCGGCGGCATCTTTTCCTTTCTGCCCCAGGCGGGGCTCGACGCGGACACGTTCGAGACGCTGTTCGGAACGCCGCACGGCCTCGACCTCGGCGGCGCGGTCGCGATGTGCGGCGGAGCCTACGTGCGCGCGACGAACCGGGTCGCCCTCGGCGCCGCGGTCGACGCCTGGCGCGCCGCGCCGACGTTCGCGGTCGTGGAGGCGCCGGTCGAGCGGGCAGCGTCGCGGGCGCTGCACGCGCGGCTCGTCGCCGAGGCGTGCCGCGCGGCGGGCCGCGCGACGCCCGCCGCCGGCGGCCCCGCGCGGCCCCGCGCGAGGGAGCCATGATCCGGCGGATCGAGATCGCCTCGGGAATCGTGGCACTCTCCGACGAGCGCGCCGGGCGAAGGCGGGCGCGGCGGCCGCCGCGCCCGCTCGTTTTGCTCCACGGCTTCACCGGGAGCCACGCGAGCTGGGCGGCCGTGCGCGCCGCGTTCCGACCGGCGCGGCGCGTGATCGCCATCGACCTCCCCGGGCACGGCGCGACCGTCGTCCGCGACGCCGGGTTCGACTGGAGCCTCGGCGCCACGGCCGACCTCGTGGCGGCGACCCTGGCGGCATTGCGCGTCGAGGCGGCCGACGTGCTCGGCTACTCGATGGGTGGACGCGTCGCGCTCGCCCTCGCGCTCGCCGACCCGGCGCGCGTCGGGCGTCTCGTGCTCGAGAGCGCGTCGCCCGGGCTCGCGAGCGCCGCGGCGCGGGCGCGCCGGCGCGCCGCCGACGCCGCGCTCGCGGCGGCGCTCGAGCGCGACGGCCTCGCGGCGTTCGTGCGCCGCTGGGAGCGCCTGCCGCTCTTCCGCTCGCTGGCGAGCCAGCCCGAGCCGGTGCGCGCGGCGCTCCGCCGCCAGCGCCTCGCCTGCGACCCGGCGGGGCTCGCGGCGAGCCTCCGCGGCACGGGACTCGGCGCGCAGCCGTGGCTCGGCGGGCGGCTCGGCGCGTTGCCGATGCCCGTGCTGCTACTCACGGGCGAGCACGATCCCAAGTTCACCCGCATCGCGGCCCGGATCCTGCCGCACTTCGCCGACGCCACGCACGAGATCGTGGCCGGGGCAGGGCACCGGCCGCATCTCGAGCGGCCCGCGCGCTTCCTGGGCGTGGTCCGCGACTTCCTCGCCGGCGGCGCACGCCGCCGCGAGCCGCTGCTACGAGGAGACGAAGCATGACGATCGATTGGCGCATCGTCCGCGCGTACGAGGACATCACCTACCAGCAGGCCGAGGGTATCGCGAAGATCGCGATCAACAGACCCGAGGTGCGCAACGCCTTTCGCCCGCAGACGGTGATGGAGCTGATCGACGCGTTCGCGCGCGTCCGTGAAGATCCCGCGGTCGGCGTGGTGATCCTCACGGGGACGGGGAACGAGGCGTTCTGCAGCGGCGGCGACCAGCGCGTCCGCGGCGCCCAGGGCTACGTCGGGAGCGACGGCGTGCCGCGGCTCAACGTGCTCGATCTGCAGCGCATGATCCGGAGCCTGCCGAAGCCGGTGGTCGCGATGGTTGCCGGCTACGCGATCGGCGGCGGCCACGTACTGCATCTCGTCTGCGACCTCACCCTCGCCGCCGACAACGCCGTCTTCGGGCAGACCGGGCCGCGCGTCGGGAGCTTCGACGCCGGCTTCGGCGCGGCGTACCTGGCGCATCTCGTCGGTCCGAAGAAGGCGCGGGAGATCTGGTTCCTCTGCCGGAAGTACTCGGCGAGCCAGGCGCTCGCGATGGGGCTCGTAAACGAGGTCGTACCGCTCGCGGAGCTCGAGGCGACCACCGTGCAGTGGTGCCGCGAGATGCTGGCGCTCTCGCCGATGGCGCTGCGCTGCCTGAAGTCCGCGTTCAACGCGGAGACCGACGGGATGGCCGGGATCCAGGAGCTCGCGGGCAATGCGACGCTGCTGTTCTACATGACCGAGGAGGCGCAGGAAGGCCGCGACGCGTTCAAGGAGCGCCGGCCGCCGGACTTCGGGCGGTTCCCGCGGCTGCCGTGAGCGACGGAGCAACGGACGACCACCGCGGCGGGCGCCGCGACGGGGCGGATGCCGGTGCCGCGGCGTCGGTCCCGCGCAGGTACGCCGCGGGGACGGTCGCGCGCGCGTACGCCGCAGCGACGGTCCGCGGGACGACCGGGCTCGCGCCCTGGCTCGCGGCGGCGCGCCCGCGCACGCTGCCGGCGGCGATCGTGCCGGTGGTCGTCGGACTCGCCTTCGCCGCGCGCACGCACGCGCTCGACGCCGGGGTCGCCGTGGTGACGCTCGTCGCCGCGCTCTTGATCCAGATCGGGACCAACCTCGCGAACGACTACTACGATTTCGTCGCGGGCGCCGACACGCACGAACGCCTCGGGCCGCGGCGCATCACGCAGGCTGGCCTCGCCGCTCCGGCGACGGTGCGCGCGGCCGCCTTCGTCGTGCTCGCGGCGGCCGGGCTTGCGGGGGCGTACCTCGTGGCGGTCGGCGGCTGGCCCATCCTGCTGATCGGCATGGCGTCGCTCGCCGCCGCGGTCGCGTACACGGGCGGGCCGTTTCCGCTCGCGTACCATGGACTCGGCGACCTCTTCGTGTTCGTGTTCTTCGGCGTCGTTGCGGTCGCCGGGACCGTCTGGCTGCAGACGGGCGCGCTCGCCGCGTCGGTGTTGGCGCCGTCGCTGCCGGTGGCGTGCCTCGCGACCGCGATCCTGGTCGTGAACAACCTGCGCGACATCGCGACCGACGCGCGCGCCGGCAAGCGGACGCTGGCGGTGCGGCTCGGCGCGGCCGCGACGCGCGCCGAGTACGTCGCCCTGGTGGCGGCGCCGTACGCCGTCGTCGGTGCGGTCGCGGCCGCCACGGGCGCCGCCGGGCTGCTGCTGCCCTTCGCGACCGCGCCGCTCGCGGTCCGCGAGGCGCGGGCGATCTTCCGGCGCGCCGGCGCCGAGCTGAACGCGAGCCTCGCGGGGACGGCGCGGCTCCACCTGCTCTTCGGCGTGCTGCTCGCGGCGGGCCTCCTCGCGTGATCGTCGCCGCCGCGCGCGTCGAGCCGTTCGCCCTGGCGCTCCGCCGCCCGCTCGCGACGGCGCGCGGCGCGATCGCCGAGCGGCGCGGCTTCCTGCTGCACGTCGCGAGCCGGGACGGAATCGCCGGCTGCGGGGAGGCGAGTCCGGCCTACTGGCTCGGCGAGGGGTCGCTTGCGGCGACGGCTGCCGGCCTCGAGCGCATCATGCGGCGCCTGCGGACGCGGCCGCCGCTCGCCGTGCTGCGGGATGCGCTCGACGCCGAGGCCCTCGGCGTGCCGCCCGCGGCGGCGTGCGCGCTCGACGGCGCGCTCCTCGACCTCGAGGGGCGCGAGCGCGGGCGGGCGGTCGCGGCGCTCTTCGGCGCGGACCCGGCGGCGACGGTGGCGGTCGCGGCGCTGGTCGGCGGGCCGACCGCGGCCGCCGCCGCGGACGAGGCCGCGGCGGCGGCCGCGCGCGGCTTCGGCGCGGTGAAGCTCAAGGTCGGCGCCGCGGCGCTCGTGGACGACGTCGCGTGCGTCGCGGCAGTGCGGGCGCGCGTCGGCGCGGACGTGCGTCTGCGGCTCGACGCCAACCGCGCCTGGACGCTCGGCGAGGCGGCGCGCGCGCTCGCCGCGTTCGAGCCTTACGGTGTCGAGTACGTGGAGGAGCCGATGCGCGCGTTCGATCCCGCTGCGCTCGCCGCGCTGGCGCGCGAGACGCCGGTGCCGCTCGCGGTCGACGAGTCGCTGCGGAGTGCCGGCGACGTCGTGCGCCTTGCCGCGGCGGGGGCGCGCGTGCACGTCGTGCTGAAGGCGGCGCGCCTCGGCGGACCGTCGCGCGTCGTCGCCATCGCGGACGAGGCGACGCGCGCCGGGTTGCCGGTCGTCGTGACCGACGCCATCGAGAGCGGCGTCGGAATGCGGATCGCGGCTCACGTCGCGGCGGTGTGCGCGGCGCGCGGCGCCGCGCCCTCCGCGGTCGGGCTCGGCGGCGCGCAACTGGCGCCGGGGGAAGAGGCGCTGCGCGTCCCGGCGCTCCGCGTCGACGGACCGGGCTTCGCGGTGACGCCTGCGGAGGCGCCCGGCGTCGGAGACGAGGCGCTGCGTGGGTGATCCGCCGGTGGAGGCCGCGATGACCTGGCTCGCTGTGCGCGCGCGGCGTGATCCCGCCGGCCTCGCCCTCATCGTCGCCGGCGAGCGCGTCACGTGGTGCGAGCTCGCGGCGCGGGTCGAGCAGGCGGCGGCCGGGCTCGCCCGGCTCGGGGTCGGGGCCGGCGATCGGGTGGCGCTCGCGATGGCGTCGTCGCTTCCTGCCGTCGCCCTGGTACACGCGGCGCAGCGGGCGGGCGCGGCGCTCGTTCCGCTCAATACGCGCCTCGCGCCGCCCGAGATCGCGGCGATCGTGGCGCACGCGGCGCCGGCGGTCGTGGTGCACGACGCGGGGTCCGCCGACGCGATCGCGAAGACCGGCGCGCGGCGTGTCGACGCGGCGACGCTCGGGATGGGCGCCGGGGGAACCGCGCCCCCGCCCGCGCCGCTCGATCCCGCGGCCGCCGCCACGATCGTCTACACCTCCGGGACGACCGGACGGCCGAAGGGCGTCGTGCTGACGCACGCCAACCACTGGGCGAGCGCGGCCGCGTCGCGCGCCGCCCTCGGCGTCGCGCCCGGCGACCGCTGGCTCTGCTGCCTGCCGCTCTTCCACGTCGGCGGACTCTCGATCGTGCTGCGGAGCGTGCTCGACGGCGTGCCGGTGGTGCTGCACGAGCGCTTCGATGCCGGCGCCGTGTGGCGCGCGGTCGTCGCCGAGCGGGTCACGCTGCTGTCGCTCGTGCCGACGATGCTCCGGCGCTTCCTGGCCGAGGTCGAGGCGGCGCCGCGCGCCCACGCGCTGCGCTGCGTGCTCGTCGGCGGGGCGGCGCTCGATCCCGCGCTGCACGCGCGGGCGCGCGCCCGCGGCCTGCCGGTCGCGGCGACCTACGGGCTCACCGAGGCGGCGTCGCAGGTCGCGACAGCGGGGGTCGACGACACGCCCGGCGACGTCGGCCGCCCGCTCCCCGGTACGAGCGTGCGTATCGCCGATGCCGGCTCCGACGGCTACGGCGAGATCCTGGTCGCGGGCCCGACGGTGACGGCCGGCTACTTCCGCGACGCGGAGGCGACGGCGGCGGCGCTTCGCGACGGGTGGCTCCATACCGGCGACGTCGGCGGCCTCGACGGCGACGGCCGGCTGCGCGTGCTCGACCGTCGCGGAGACCTCGTGGTGAGCGGCGGCGAGAACGTCTACCCGAGCGAGGTCGAGGCGGTATTGCTGGCGCATCCCGCGGTCGCCGAGGCGGCCGTGTACGGGGTCGACGACGCGGAGTGGGGGCGGCGCGTCGAAGCGGCGATCGTGCCGCGGGCCGGGGCCGCGATCGACGAGGCGGCGCTCCGAGCCTGGTGCCGTGCGCGTCTGGCCGGCTACAAGACGCCGCGCGCGATCGTTGCGGTGGTGAGCCTGCCGCGGACGGCGTCCGGGAAGGTCCGCCGCCACGCGGTCGCCGCCGTCGCTGCGACGGCGCGGCGCTGACGGCCTCGCGGGGCGATGTCGTGCGTGGCCGACGAGGCGCGTCGGACGTCCAGGGCTTACCGCTTTCCGGGAGGTCCGCGAACGGTCCGCGCTCCGATCGCCGCTCGCGAAAGCGGGAATCGCGATCGCGTCGATTGCGAATCCTGCGAATCGCTCGGCACGAGCCACGCGGCGGCCGAGGCGCAGCGCCGTGGAACGAAACCTGCTTGGCAGGGTCGTCGTGACGGTCGACGTCGTCGAGATGGGCCGCGCCCTCCTCGGGGGCGCGGTCATCGGTGCGAGCGCGCTGGCACTGCTGGCGGCGAACGGCCGGATCGCCGGGGTGAGCGGCATCGTCGACGGGCTCCTCGCGCGGCCGCGCGTCGAGCGCGCGTGGCGCGCGGCGTTCGTCGCCGGACTCGTCGTCGGCGGGGCGATCGTCCGCGCGGTTTTCGACGATCCCTTTCGCGGGCTCGGGACGACGCCTCCCGCGCTGCTCGCACCCGCGGGGCTCCTCGTCGGTTTCGGGGCGAGCCTCGGCAGCGGCTGCACGAGCGGCCACGGCGTCTGCGGCGTGAGCCGCGGGTCGCCGCGCTCGATCGTCGCCACGGTCGTCTTCATGCTGGCCGGGGCCGCGACCGTGTACCTGGCGCGCCACGTGCTCGGAGGGGCGCGATGACGGGCGTCGCCGCGTTTCTCGTGGGGCTCGCGTTCGCGCTCGGGCTCGGCCTCGGAGGCATGACGCAGCCGGCGCGCGTCCTCGGGTTCCTCGACGTCGCGGGCGACTGGGATCCGAGTCTGGTCCTCGTCATGGCGGGCGCGATCGCGGTGTACGGCGCCGCGTTTCCCTTCGTGATGCGGCGCCGGCGTCCGCTCCTCGCCGCGACGTTCCAAGTGCCGGCGCGGCGCGACGTCGATGGGCGCCTCGTCGTCGGCGCGCTCGTGTTCGGGGTGGGATGGGGGCTCGCCGGCCTCTGTCCCGGACCCGCGCTCACCGCGCTCGCGAGCGGTGACCCTGGCGTCGCGATCTTCGTGGGCGCGATGCTGGGCGGCATGGCCGCGCACCGTCTCGCGGAACCCCGCGCCGCGGCCACGGCGGCGCGTGCGCACCGTCCGGAGGCGCGCACCGGGAGATCCCGTGACGCGTAAGCGCGTCCTGATCGTCGGCGGCGTCGCCGGCGGCGCGTCGTGCGCGGCGCGCCTGCGCCGCCTCGACGAAGATGCGGAGATCGTGCTCTTCGACCGCGGCCCGCACGTCTCGTTCGCCAACTGCGGCCTCCCGTATTTCGTCGGCAACGTCATTGCCGACGAGCGGAAGCTGCTGGTCGCGTCGGCGCAGCTCTTCCACGAGCGTTTCGCGATCACCGTCCGGACGCGCCACGAGGTGCTCGCGATCGACCGTGCGCGCCGCGCGATCCGCGTCCGCGACCTCGACGCGCCCGGCGGAGCGCACGAGCGCGACGAGCCCTACGACGCGCTCGTGCTCGCGCCCGGCGCGGCGCCGATCCGTCCGCCCCTCGCCGGCATCGACCTCCCGGGCATCTTCGCGGTTCGCACGATCCCCGACAGCGTGCGCATCCGGCGCTGGATCGACGAACGGAAGCCCGCGCGCGCGCTCGTGGTCGGCGGCGGCTTCATCGGCCTCGAGATGGCCGAGAACCTCGCGGCGCGCGGGCTCCGGACGACGGTGCTCGAGAAGCTGCCGCAGGTGATGCCGCCGCTCGATCCCGAGATGGCCCACGGGGTCGCCGAGCATCTCCGGGGGCAGGGCGTCGATCTGCGCCTCGGCGACGGGCTCGGGCGCTTCGAGCGCGGCGCCGGGGACGAACTGGTCGCGGTCACCGAGGGCGGGGCGCGCCTCGCGGCCGATCTCGTCATCCTCGCGATCGGCGTGCGCCCCGAGACCGGCCTCGCCGCGGGCGCGGGCCTGGCCCTCGGGCCGCGCGGCGGCATCGTGGTCGACGCCGGGATGCGGACGGAGGATCCCGCCGTCTGGGCGGTCGGCGACGCGGTCGAGGTGCGCGACGTCGTGACCGGGCAGGAAGCCATCGTCCCGCTCGCCGGACCCGCGAACCGGCAGGGGCGGATCGCCGCGGAGTCGATCTGCGGACGGGCCCGCGACTTCCGCGGCGTGCAGGCGACCGCGGTGGTCGGCGTGTTCGGTCTCACCGTCGCGTGCACCGGCGCGAGCGAGAAGGGCCTCGTGCGTGCCGGCGTCGCCGACTTCGCGAGGGTGTATCTGCATCCCGGGCACCACGCCGCGTACTATCCGGGCGCACGGCCGATCCAGGTGAAGCTCCTGTTCTCGGTGCCCGACGGCCGCGTGCTCGGGGCGCAGGCCGTCGGCGTGGAGGGCGTGGAGAAGCGCATCGACGTGATCGCGACGACGCTCCAGATGGGCGGGACCGTCCGCGACCTCGCGGAGGCCGAGCTCTGCTACGCGCCGCAGTTCGGCGGCGCCAAGGATCCCGTGAACCTCGCCGGCATGATCGCGACGAATCACCTCGACGGGCTGATGCCGCTCGCGGACTGGCGGATGCTCGACCGCGGCGGCGCCGTACTGCTCGACGTCCGCGACGCCGACGAGCACGCCGCCGGGCACGTGCCGGGCGCGCGGCACATCCCGCTCTCCGAGCTCAGGCGGCGGTACCGCGAGCTCCCGGCCGGGCAGCCGGTCGCGGTCTACTGCGGCGTCGGCCAGCGCGCGTACTACGCGACGCGCTTCCTATTGCAACGGGGATACCGCGCAGCCAATCTGTCAGGTGGGTACGCGACGTATCGCGCGCTGCACGCGGTCGGGCTCGCTCCGTAGCCGCGACGACGCGAAAGGAGGCTGCGATGCTGCTTCGAGTGCTTTCGGCCGGGTTGCTGGCGGCGACCCTCGTGCTTCCGACCGGACGGGCCGCCTTCGGATCGATGGACGTTACCGAGGCGCTGCAGCGCATGCGCCAGGCGAGCTTCGCGGGCAAGGACATGCACGCGCAGATCGCTTTCGACATCGTGAATGCCAAAGGGGAGAGCGTACGCTGGGTCGGGCGCTACTTCCGCCGTAACGCGCCCGAGACGCGGATCCGGCTGTCGTTCGACGCGCCGGCGGACCTCCACGGCACCGAGGTGAGCGTCGTCGGCGGCGCGAAGGACGAGAGCCGCGTCAGCGTCTACCTGCCGAGCCTGCGGCGCGTGCGGGAGATCAGCGGCGACATGCGCGGGGAGAGCTTCTTCGGCACCGACTTCAACTACGAGGACCTCGGCCTGCAGCCGCTCGCGTTCCAGCAGCATGCGCTCACGGAGGCCAAGGACCCCGCAGGCCGCGACTGCTACCGGATCGAGTCGACGCCGCAGCACGGCTGGTGGTACGGCCGCATCGTCCGCTTCGTCGATCGCACGAGTTTCCTGCCGCTGCGCACCGAGTACTACGATCGCGCGGGCGTGCTCTGGAAAGTGCGCACGCTCGGCAAGATCCAGACGATCGCGTCCCACCCGACCGCGACCGAGATCACGATGGAGACGGTGCCGACCAAGACGTCGACCCGCATTACACTCTCCGAGATCGCCTACGACACGGAGCTCGACGACTCGGCGTTCCCGGATCTCTGACGAGGGGCGCGCCGGCCGCTCTTCTCGTCCTCGTCAGCGCCGGCGCAGATCCCACACCAAGAGGTCGCGGTCGGCGTACGCGGGCGCGCCGAGTTCGCGCTCGAGGCGGGCGATGAGCTCGGGACGCGGTTGCGCCACCCAGCCGTACTGGCGCTGCCGCTCCAGCACCGCCCGCTCCCCCGGCGCCCCCCCCGCGGCCGCGAGGCCGAACACGAACCGCCAGTAGCGCGCGACCTCGGCGGCGGCGTCGCGGTGCACGACGAGGAAGTCGGCGCGCGCGGCGAGCGCCGCCGCGGGCGCGGCGAGCGTGACGTAGGGACCGGCGGGCGGATCGTCGATCTCCTCGGGAAGAAAGCCGAGGAGCGTCCGCTGCCCGTGCTGGAGATAGTAGTCGCGGTAGAGGTGGCGACTCCGGTTCATGAGCGCCGGTGTCTCGATCAGCGTGACCGGCCCCGCGTCGGCGAGCGCGCGATAGAAGGCGGGCGTGTCGGGCGACGGCGCGTCGAACGGGGGCAGGGGCAGCATGCCGAGGTAGACGTTGGCGTAGGGGCCATCAGCGCGGTGCCCGATCCCGAGCGGGCCGCGGAGGAGCACGCCCGCCGCCGTCGCGGCGGCGACCGCCGCCGCGACCCCGTTGCGGCCGGGCGCGAGGTGTCGCGCGAGCGCCGCGATCGCGACGCCCGCGAGCACGAGGAGGGGCGCCACGGCGGGGAGCACGTAACGCGCGTACGCATAGGGATCGCCGAAGGGCCGCGCCGCCCAGAGCGCCACCCATGGCGCGAGCGCGGACAGCAGCAGCGGCAGCGCATCGGCACGCCGGCGCCGCAGGAGCACGAGCGCGCCGAGCGCCGCGGCGACGGCGAGCGCGAGCGCGAGCGTCCAGTGTCCCGCGACCAGGACGAGGACGTCGCCCGCGGCGAACCGTCCGTAGTACTGCTCCTCCTCGGTCTTGCGGTGGACGAACGCCATCGTCGACTCCCAGGCCGGCGCGTAGAGGAGGGCCGCGCCGGCGCCGCCGCCGAGTGTGGCGGCGGCGAGTCCGGCGAGGCGGCGACGGCGCGCGGGATCGGCGAGGAGCGCGAGCGTGGCGCCCGCGACTACGCCGCCGACGATCGCCAGCGTTGCGAGGTGGACCCAGGGCAGGAGCGCCGTCGCAAGCGCGAAGTAGGCGAAATCACGGGCGCGCGGCGCGTCGAGCAGGCGCGCGCACGACCACAGGAGAACGAGCGTCAGAGCGGATGCGAGCGCGTAGGCGCGCCCGAAGTGTCCGTAGAAGACGAGGAGCCCGTTCACGGCGACGAGGAGCGTCGCGGCGAGCGCGGCCGACCCGCCGACCGTGCGCCGGACGGCGGGATGGACGAGAAGGAGCGCGCCGACGCTTCCCGCCGCCGCCGGCAACCTGAGGCTCCAGTGATTCGCCCCGAGTACGGCGGCGAGCGCGCCCTGGAGGAGCGGCAGCGCGAGGCCGGAGCCGTTCGGTTCGAAGGTGGTCGCGGCGGCCGCGAAGCCGAGCCGGAGATGCCGGAGGCTGTGGAACTCGTCGCCGAAGAGGAACGCCCCCGCGACGTCGCGGAGCCTGAGGTACGTCCCGAGCAGCACGCCGGCGAGGAGCAGCAGACGCGGCATGCGGTCGCGCCCGGTCACTCGACGTATCCGAGGGCGCGCAGCTTCTCGCGGTGCTCCGGCGTGATGTCGACGGGACGCGCCGCGCCCGCGCGCGCGGCGAGCACACCGCCCAACGTCGCGCGCAGCTCGTCGCGGGTCGCCGCGGTCGTCGCCGCCACGTTCCGGCGCTCGGCGGGATCGACGCGGTGGTCGTAGAGCTCCTCGCTCCCGTCGCGGCTGTTCATAATGTAGCGCCACGGGCCGCGCCGCACGCTGAACTGGGTGCCGATCCGCTTCTCGAGCTCGTCGCGGCCGTAGGCGCCGAGCGACACGAGCGGCGTTTCCTCGTCGCGCGGCCCGGCGAGGAGGCTGCGCCCCTCGAACGCGGATGGCGCCTCGAGGCCGACCAGGTCGAGGACGGTCGGCGCGACGTCGATGGCCATGACGGGCCGCGTCGCGTCGACGCGCGCGAGCTGGTCGCGTCCGCCCGGCTCGCGGATCACGAGCGGCACCCGCGACACTTCCTCGTAGGCGATCACGCCGTGCGAGAAGTAGCGGTGGTGGTCCGGATCGGCGAGTGTTTCGCCGTGGTCGGCCGTCAGCACGACGAGCGTGCGATCCCAGAGGCCGAGCGCGCGCACGCGCGCGAAGAACGCGCCGAGTGCGTCGTCGGCGTAGCGGATCTCGGCGTCGTAGCGGGCCACGTAGTACTCCGGATCGCGCGCCGTCCCGAGGAGCTGATAGGCGGGGATCGCGTCGAACACCCACGACGAGTCGCCGGCCGCGAGCGCGCGCGCTCCGAAGCGGGCCTTGTCGTCGTTCACGTAGCGGTCGGGCTCGAGGGGCGCGGTGTACGGGCCGTGCGGGTCGATGAGGTGGATCCAGGCGAAGAACGGGCGCGCGTCGGCGCGCGCCGCGAGCCAGTCGCCCGCGGCGGCGAGGGTGTCGGCCGCGACGCGCTCGCCGCGCTCCGGACGGTTGCTCTCGACGCTCGTGGCCTCGTCGTCGAAGTGGTCGAGCGCGTGCTGTACGCCGAACTTCCTGCCGACGACGACGCTCGACACGAACCCAGCCGTGACCCAGCCGCGCTCGCGCAGCGTCCGGAAGAGCGAGGGCCGGTCGGGAAATTGCTCGTGGTTGGAGAGCACGCCGTGGGTGGGTGGCAACACGGCGGTGAAGATCGACGCGTGCGATGCGCCCGTGGTCGCCGACTGCGTGTAGCAGCGCGGGAACCAGACGCCCTCGCGCGCCAGGGCGTCGATCGTCGGCGAGGTGTCGCGCCCGTAGCCGGCGACGCCGAGGTGGTCGGCCCGCAGGGTGTCGACGGTGATGAAGATCACGTTCGGCCCCGGCGCGGGGCGCCGACAGGCGACGGTCGTCGCGAGCGCCGCCGCGCCGAGCGCGACCATCGTCACCCGAGCCCGGCGTCCCATGCGCGCGATCGTCGTTACTGCGATCGTCGGAGCATGGTCAAGACAGGGCGCGCGGGGGCGCGGAGCGCGCGGATCAGGGATGCCGCCGGCGCGTCCAGTAGCGCCGCACCGCCCAGGGGCGCCCGTCGGCCGTTGCCGGCGCGCTGCCGACGGCGGCGAGCCAGCGCCGCGTCGCTGCCTCCGCCTCGTCCCAGACGGCCTGCGGCTCCACGTCCGTCGCGAAGGCGCGCGCCTCGAGGCGATCGCGCTCGTCGAGGAACGTCGCCAGGCGCTCCGGATCGCGCATGACGAGGCGCTGCAGGCGTTCGTGCGTCCACCACGGGCTGTCGTCGGGCTCGAGGTTCGGGGGTGGTCCGATCGCGAGCGGCGTTGCGACGGTGAAGGGTTTGAACACCGCGAGACAGGGCGTGCTGGTGGCGGTGGCCCAGCAGCGCACGGCGCTCGGCGCGAGATCGACCACCAGCGACGCCGTCGTCTGCGAGCCGCCGAGGAGCCCGCCCGCGTGCATGCACGGGGCGCACACCGCCCCGCGGTACCAGTCGTACGAGGGCCAGCGCGACTCGCCGTGGTCGCGGAGCGTTCGCGCGAGGTCGGCGGGGCCCGTCGCTCGGGCGGCGCCGGCCTCGGTGCGCGGCCGGCGGAAGCGGCAGCCGGTCACCGCCGTCTTCAGGGCGTCGCCGTGACGCTCCGCGAAGCCCGGGATGGTGAGCCCGTTCGAGATCGAGCGCGCGCCGCGCACGCGCTCGACCGCGGTATCGCGCCCCGCGGTCTCGAGGACGAAGGCTCCCGAGGGGTCCGCGATCAGGAAGCTCGAGAAATAGCGCATGCCGCGCTGCTCGTAGCCGCAGCGTCCGCCCTGGCCGTGCCGCGCGTGCAGCGTGCTGACGACGTCGACGGCCTCCTCCGCCGTGGCGGCGCGCTCGAGCGCGAGCCGCAGGAGGTCCATCCCGGTGAGTCCGCCGTCGCGCGGCACGGGCGCCTTCGTGAAGACGGCCTCGTTGCCGATGGCGACGCCGTGCTCGTTGACGCCCATCTCGCCGCCCCACATCCAGACCGGGCGCGACAGCACGAGCGCGTGCGTGGCGGGCACCTCGGGGATGGCGATGTGCGTGCATCGCACGTCGCCCGTGAGGCCGGTTCGGCGGGGGAGCCATTCGAGCGCCTGCGGCTCGTCGGGCTCGCGATCGGAGTTCTTGGCGAAGAGCACGCGGCCGGGCTCGACCCGGACGAGCGTGTCACACATCGCCCACGGCTCCCCGCTGCCGGGGGCCGGGCGCGACCTGCGGCCCCCTTCCATCGTCGCGTCGCTGATCGAACACTCGCACCGAGGGGACTATGCGTCCCGCCGACATGGAACAAGAGGCCCGACCCGGACCCGCGGCCCCCGCGGGAACGCGCCTACGGGAGCGTCACCGTGGAAGGCACGCAGAGGTCGCGCGGCCCGAAGAAGGCGTACGCGTCCGGTCCGAATTGGTTCAGCGTGAAGAGCTCCGGACGGACGGGTGGCGGCAGGCCGGTCACCTTGTAGCACATGAGCGCCGTCCCGGGATCGACGAGCGGGCCCTCGTCGTTCTTCATGGCGGGGAGGCAGAGGTGCAGCGGCTGCTTGACGTCGACGACGATCGTTCCGAACTGATCGGTGACCACGAGGCCCGAGGCCTTGGTCTTCGCGCCGGCAACCTTGTAGCACTTGTAGTGGTCGATCGGACGGGTGAGCGGCGACGCCGGATCCGTCAGGCTCTTCGCCGTCGGCACCAGCATGCGGTCCGGCTTCGTGAGCGACATGGTGTGCGCGCCGAACTGGTTCTCGACGGTCACACCCCGCACCTTGGTGAATCGCGTCGTCTGCTTGAGCGTGTAGTAGGTGAAGTGCTCCGGATCGAGCGGCGCGGTCGGGTCCTCGCCGTTCGTGTCCGCCGGCGCGCAGATCCGCTTGGCGCGCTTGATCGTGACGGTGCTCGAACCGAGGGCGTCCACGAGCGACACGCCGGCGCGGTCGAAGGCCGGGCGGTGGATCTCGTAGCACTGGAAGCGCCCGACACCGCTGAACCAGTTGCCGAAGTCGTTGCCGGGATTCGCGCTGCCGCTCGCGAGCGCCTCCTCGCGATAGCAGCCGAACGCGTCGGCGGTCGGCGGGAACGAGCAGGTCCACCCCGATTGCGGCGCCTCGCGCACCTTCCACGTCCCGGGGGCGATGCCGGTGATCGCGTACGCGCCGGCCGCGTCGGTGACGTCGAACGGCTCCCCGGAGTCGAGCGCGCCGTCGCCGTCGTAGTCGACGTAGATCGTCCAGCCGGCGAGACCGGGCTCACCCGGATCCCGCACGCCGTCCCGATCGGCGTCCGCGAACTTGGTTCCCGACTTGGCCGCCGCGCGCCAGTTGCCGAAGTCGTTGTTCGCGTACGTCGTGCCGGGAACGAAGGTCTCTTCGTAACGGCATCCGAACGCGTCGACGGTGGACGGGAACGAACACGTCCATCCCGGCTGCCCGACCTCGCGCACCTTCCACGTTCCGGCGGCGATGTTCACGATGGCGTAGACGCCAGCGGCGTCGGTCACGCCGAAGGGCTCGCCGGGATCGCGCACGCCGTCGTCGTCGTAGTCGACGTAGATCGTCCACCCCTGGAGGCCCGGCTCGCCGGCTTCGCGGGGGCCGCCGTCGGCGTCGAGGTCCTCGAACTTGACGCCCGTTTTGCTGATGCCGGTCCAGTTGGCGAAGTCGAAGCCGATCTGGACCTCGCCGTCCGCGATGGTGAGCGCGTAGGAGCAGGCGCCGGGGAACGAGCAGACGAAGCCGGGATCGTCGACCTCGCGCAGCACCCACGTGCCCGCGGCGACGTCGTCGATGACGTAGGCGCCGCTCGCGTCGCTCGTGCCGCTCGGCTCGCCGGGGTCGTGCACGCCGTCGTCGTCGTAGTCGACGTAGAACGTCGCGCCCGCGAGGCCGCTCTCGCCGGGATCGATCTGTCCGTCGGCGTCGGCGTCGAGGTATTTCGTTCCGCGCAGCGACGCGCCGGCCCGGTAGGCGACGTTGATGTTGGTGTCGTTGCGGATGACGTCGGCCCAGACCCGGCCGAAGACGTTGGTGCAGTCGCCGAGATTGACGCGGCCGTCGGGCGCGAAGAACTGCCCGTGCACCGCGATCGTGTCGGCGCAGGTCGGGTCGGTGTTGTAGCCGAGCGTGAACGAGAACGTGGACGGGCCGAGGCCGTCGGAGCGGATGTAGAAGCGCGCCAAGTCGGAGCCCTGGATCGTGAGGTCGTTGTTGCTGCGGAAGTCGACGGCAATGCGGACCTCGGTGCCGGCCGTCGTGTTGACCGTGACGTTCCGGCCGGTCTGGAGCGAGTGCAGGTTGTAGACGCCCGCCGCGAGGTTCAGGACGCAGTCGTCGTTGACGTCGACGTCGCCGTAGTCGCCCGGCGGGAGATTCAGCAGGAACCCGGCGGGCAGGTTCACGTCGGCGAGCGCGTTCAAGGCGGCTTCCGACGGAAAGCTCGGCAATACGGGCTGGTACGGACCGCCCGGATGCGTGAATGCGACGAAGCTCGGCAGCCCCGTGTCGATGATGGGCGGCGCGAAGCAGATGGGCCCGGCGTTCCGCACGGAGGACGGCGTGAAGTCCGCGTTGTCGATGACGTTGGTGAAGAGATCCCAGACGCTCGTCGGCAGGAGCGGATGACCGGGGCCGAGCGTGATGCGGTCCGCGACGGCGGCATGGCCGTCCGAGAGGTACACGCCGTAGTTCGTCCCGAGCGTCGCGTTCGGGTCCCCGACGGTCGCGATGCCGTTCGATCCGAGGTGCCCGCCGGTGAAGAGCCCGCGGCCGGGAACCGCCGCCGTCCCGCCCTTCACGTAGAGATCCGTGTAGGCGAAGAGCAGGTAGGCGTTGATGTCGCGGGGCGGCTGCGGGCCCGCGACGCACGGCGGCGGCGCTGCACCGACGGATCCCGCCGCGCCGAGCGCCGCCACGATCGCGATCGCCACGGCGCACCGGCGCCGGAAACCGACCATCACGCGAAGGGGAATCGTGTTTCGCATCGCTGACTCCAGATGCGCGAGACGCCGCGCCGCTACGAGGACCAGGAACGTTTCGTGAAGGAGGGCCCGACCGATCGGTACAGTCATGGCGCGATCGGCGCACGTGTCAAGCGATTCGTCGGGAGTCCGCCACGAAACCCTGGTCCATTCCGGGGCCCGGGCCTCTCCGCGCGCGGACGGGAGCTCCCCGCCGGGCGTCCGGCTCACCTCCGCCGGTACACGTTGGCCGCGTGCGGATCGAAGTCGGCGAGCAGCATGCGCGCTTGCGGCTTCTCGGAGGCGGTCTTCGGGATCTCGTCGACGACCTGGAGCCAGGTCGGCACGGCGTTCTCGGCCAGGGCTCGCTGGCAGGCCGCGAAGGCGGCCGCCGGGTCGATGCGTCCGCCGCGCGCGGGCACGATCGCGGCGACGAGGTCCCGCTCGCCGGGCGCACCCGACGCCGCCGGGACGCCGTACACGAAGACGTCGTCCACTTCGGCGAGCTCGGCGAGCGCCTTTTCGACGACGCTCGGGTCGATGAAGTCGCCGTTCCGCCGCAGCCCTCCGCCGGCCCGGTAGTCGAAGAAGAGCCAGCCCTCGGCGTCGCGGTGGCCCATGTCGCCGCTGCGGTTCCAGCCGCCACGGATCTTGGCGCGGGACGCCTCGGGGTTGCCGTGGTACTCGACCTCGGCCGCGCCGCCGCCGGCGGGTCGTACGCAGATCTCGCCGACCGCTCCCGGCGGACACTCGCCGCCGTCCGCGTCGAGGATCGTCATCTCGATGCCGGGCATGGGCTTCCCGAACGACCCGACGGGCCCCTCGCCGACCGGCTTGTACGCCATGCCGCCGCCGTCCATGGCGCCGTAGAACTCGAGGATCGCGACGCCGAAGCGCTCCTCGAAGGCCCGCCAGAGCGCCGGCGGCATGCCGCCGCTCACCACCAGCCTGACGGCGTGGTCGGCGTCGTCGGCGCGCGCCGGCTCGCTGTAGAGCGCGGTGGCCATGCCGCCGACGAGCGAAAACGTCGTGCAGCCGTGAGCGCGGCAGACGTCCCAGAGCCGGGACTTGGTGAAGCGCGGACTGAACACCGCGCGGAGCCCCATCGTCAGGGCCGGGGCCAGCGTCACCGCCTGCGCGTTGCCGTGGGTGAGCGAGAGTCCGCTGTAGGGGCGCTCGTCCGGACGGTACCCGAAGAGCGCGCCGAGCATGCCGGCGGCGCAGAAGCGCAGGTTCGCGCCGACGATCCCCTTGGGATCACCGGTGGTCCCCGACGTGTACATGATCTGGAGCGGCGCGCCGGGATCGTCGTTGCACGGGTCCACCGTCGGGCCACCGCGCGCCAACGCCTCGGCGAGCGTCGTCTCGCGCACCAGCGTCCAGCGGAGCTCCGGTACGCGATCGCGAATCGCCGCGACCGCGCCGAGGCTTTCGTCCGCGCACACCAGCCCGACGCATCCCGAATGCGCGAGCAGGTAGGCGAGCTGGTGGCCGCGCGTGCGTGGGTCGATCGGAACGAAGATCGCCCCGGTCACCGAGGCGGCGATCATCGTCTCCACGAACTCGGGATGGTTGCGCATCATGAGCGCGAAGCGGTCGCCCCGCGCGACGCCGCGGGCCCTGAGCGCCGCGGCGATGCGGGTGCCATTCCGGTGGAGGTCGGCGTAGGTCCGCACCTCGTCCGGGGTCGCGCCACCGTCCAGGCTCAGGTGCTCGAACGTCAGTACCTCGAGATCGGGATGGGTCTCGGCGCGGCCAGCGACGAGGTCGGCGAGGATGAGGTCGTTGCGCGTACGCATGGCCGGCCGCCGGCCTCAGGTGCGCAGAATCGTCACCAGCATGGCGGCGGCGTCGTTGCCCTTCTTGCCGCCTCCGTTCTGCGCGAGCCCGACGCGGGCTCCGGCGACCTGCCGCGCGCCGGCGCGACCCTGCAGCTGCTCGGTGAGCTCGACGATCTGCGCGATGCCCGTCGCGCCGACCGGGTGGCCCTTGCGGAGCAGGCCCCCCGACGTGTTGACGGGAATGCGACCGCCGAGCCGCGTCGCTCCCGACGCGACCAGCGCGCCGCCGTCGCCCGGCGCGCAGAGGCCGAGGGCCTCGTAGCTCAGGATCTCGGCCGGCGCGGACGCGTCGTGCAGCTCCACGACGCTCACGTCCGCGGGTCCGATCCCAGCCTCCTCGTACGCCTCGCTGGCGCAGAGGGCGACGGTGTCCGGCTCGTCGTCGCGCCGGGTCCACCCCGAGTGCATGACGCTCGTCGTCACGCGCACCGGTCGGGCGATGCCGAGGGCACGCGCCTTGCGGCCGCTCACGAGCACCGCGGCCGCGCCCCCGTCGCCGATCGGGGAGCACATGGCGCGCGTCAGCGGCTCGACGATCGGGCGATCGGCGAGCACCTGCTCGACGGTGAGCGCGTCGCGGAGCTGCGCGCGCGGATTCAGGCTGCCGTGGAACGCGTTCTTCGCCGCCACCATCGCGAACTGCTCCTTGGTGGTTCCGTAGCGCCGCATGTGGTCGCGGGCCGCGATGGCGTAGACGTCCATGAAGAGCGAGCGATCGCGACCGGCGCCGCCCTCCGCGCCGGCGCTCGACGCCGCGAGATCGGCGACCATCGCGTTCAGCTCGTCCACGTCCATCGCCCCCGCGAGCGCGGCGAAGCTCCGCATCTTGTCGGGATGGGTGAGCTTCTCGACGCCGAGCGCGAGCACGACGTCGGCGAGCCCCGTCGACACCATGATCGCCGCGTGGAGGAGCGCCGTCGAGCCGCTCGCGCAGGCGTTCTCGACGTTGACGATCGGGATCTTGCCGACGCCCATCGGGTGGAGGATCACCTGCCCGCGTACCGATTCCTGCCCGGTCACGAGCCCGGCGGCGCAATTGCCGACGTACGCCGCTTCGAGGTCGGCGAGGCCGAGTCCCGCGTCCGCGATCGCCAGCTCGACCGCCTCGCGGCCGAGCTCCTTGAGCCCCTTGTCGGGATGCTTCGCGAAGCGCGTCATCCCGACGCCCGCTACGACCGCGTCGAGCTTCATTCGAGCAGCCCCTGGCCCTTGAGATCGAGGGCCCGCTGCAAGTACGCGAGCTCGGCCTCGCGCCACGCGAGCGGCGCCTCGGGCTGCAGGAGCTTCTCGGCCTGCAGCTCCGCCACGACCCGGGGGTCCCGCGGGAAGGGCTCGCCGTAGCGATTCAGGTGGAAGAGCGACTCGAACGGCAGACGCGGCCGCTGCCCGCCCGCTTCGGGGCTCTCCGCCGGATAGCCGACCGTTTGGATCACGAGCACGCGACACGATTCCGGGAGGCCGAGCTTCCGGCGCACGCGATCCGGATCGCCGGTGCCGAGGCAGCAGGTTCCGAGCCCCATCGCGACCGCCATGAGCGTCGCCTGCGCGATGCCCTGTCCGCAATCGACCTCGCTCAGCCCGGGCTGCTTCAAGATCTCGGACGCGCTCTCCATGAGCGGCACGAGCTTGGCCTCGACCTCCTGGCGCCGTCCGGGCCCGTAGCCGATCGCGCCGGCGTCGACCAGCTCGCGCAGGCGCGTCCCCACCTGGTCGCATGCCGCCGACTCGAGAAACCAGACGATGATGACCGGCGCGAGCCCGATCTGGTAGCCCGCGACGGGCGGCGGCAGCGCCGCGAGCACCTCCGCGTCGGCGGTGTCGCGCCGGATCACCACGGCCCGCAGCGTCGACACGTTGCCCCAGTGCGACGCCAGGCGCGCCGCTTCGAGCATGCGCTGGATCTTGTCGAGCTCGACCGGCTTGTGCGGCAGCAGAAAGCGGATCGAGCGCCGCCGTCCGACGGCCTCAGGAACGTCCATGATTCCTCCGTGCCCGCGCCTGTATCATCAGAGCTTCGTCGCGGCGATCAGGCCGAGCACCTCGTTGCATCCGTCCTCGATCATGGAGGCGCGCGCATCGCGCAGGAGTTTCTCGACCGGGTACTCGCGGCTGAGCCCGTTGCCGCCGTAGATCTGCACCGCTGCGCTCGCTACCTCGAAGGCGGTCGTGGTGCAGAACACCTTGGCCGCGATGGCGTGCTGCACCTGCGGCAGGTTCACCGCGTTGAAGGCCGCCACTCGGCGGGCGAGCGCGCGCGCGGCCTCGAGCCGCATGAACATCTGGAAGAGCCGGCTCCGCACCGACTGGTGCTCGAAGATCGGCCGGCCGCCCTGCACCCGCTCTTTGGCGTAGGCGACGCCGTGGTCGAGCGCGGCGCGGGCGAGGCCCACGAAGAGCTGCGCCATGCCCGAGTTCGCGTAGCCGAGCATCGCCTCGAGCGCCATCGGGTAGGCCTCCGGCCCGACCGCCATGTACGACGCCGGCACGCGCACGTCGTGGAAGAAGATCTCGCCCTGGTTGAGGCTCCGCTGCCCGAGCTTGTCGAGCGGCCGCCCCCGTTCGACGCCGGGAAGGTCGAGCGGTACGCAGAACGCACCGCCGCCGGCGAACCCCTGATCGCGCGCGACGGTGCAGAAGAGCACCGCCAGGTCGGCGATCGAGCCGTTGGAGACCCAGGCCGCCTTCTGTCCGCGAATGACGTAGTCGCCCCCGTCCTTGACGGCGACGCAGTTCGGACGGAGCGCCGGGTCGCGGAAGTGCGGCTCGCTCAGCATGACGGCGTCGCTGCCGTGGTCGGGCTCGGTCAGCGCCCAGCACCCGATCGTGAGCTCCTCGGGATCACAGAAGCGCTCGATGAGCTCGCGGTCGCCGGTCTGCCGCACCCAGGGGCCGTGAAACGAGCAGAGCCCGGTCGCGATCGCCAGCCCGACGTCGCCCCACGCCAGCTCCTCGTTCACGATCGCGATGAGGCGGGCCTTCGCCACGGGCTCCATCTCGCTGTCCTGGTAGAGCCGCGCGATACCGAGCTCGCGGTAGGCGTCGAGGACCCTCCAGAGCTCGGAGTCCCCGGCGATCACCGCGGCCGGGTCGACGAGGCGGTCGAGGGCGCGACCGGCCGGTCGCAGCACCTCCGCCGCGAACCGGCGGGCCGTGTCGCGCACCGCGGCGTCTTCGGCGCTCAGCCCGAGTTCGAGGTCGCCGGCGGACACGCCGGGGCACGCTGCCCGACCTGCCGTCCGTTCACAGCGACAAGCGTCATCCTCGAAGGTGCCGGTCGTCATCCCGGCCGGGGGCCGTGCTCCCGACAGCCCGGTGCGGTCCGGGAATTCCCCAGCGGACTCCTGGCCCTACGCGAGCGGCAGCCGAGCGTGGACGACGGTGCCGCGGCCGATCGTCGTTTCGACACGGAACTCGCCTTCGAGGAGCTCGACGCGTTCGCGCATGCTGAGGAGACCCATGCCGCTCGAACGCGTCGTCGCGTCGGCGCCGGCGTGGAAGCCGCGACCGTCGTCGCGCACGGTCACGCGCAAGCCGCCCGCGTCGAGCGCGAGGCGTACGATGACGGACGAGGCGTGGCCGTGGCGGATCGCGTTGGTGACCGCTTCTTGCACGATGCGGAAGGCGCTCGTCTCGACGTGATCTGGAAGGCGCTCCGCCAGGTCGCTCTCGACGCTGATGGCGCAGCCGGAGCGGAGCTGCTGGCGTCGCGCGTAGGAGCGCAGCGCCGCGACGATCCCGAGGTCGTCGAGCATCGACGGGCGGAGATCGAGCGCGGTGTCGCTGATCTGCCCGATCGTCTGATCGATGATGTCGAGCGAGTCCGTGAAGCGCAGCTCGGCCGCGAGCGCCGCGTAGCGCACGCGCAGCGCCTCGAGATTGAGCTTCAACCCGGCGAGCTGTTGCCCGACCTGGTCGTGGAGGTCGCGGGCGAGCGCGCGGCGCTCGTCCTCCTGGACGGCGAGGAGTCGGCGCGACAGCGTCTCCAGCCGGTGCGAATACGCCTTCAGCATCTCCTCCGCCGCCTTCGTCTTGCTGATGTCCTCGACCACCGAGACGAAAGTCGTCGGATTCCCCGCGGCGTCGCGGAGGAGGGCGACGTGCAGGGACACCCAGACGACGGCGCCGTCGGGCCGGAGGTAGCGCTTCTCCATGAGGTACGACGAGGCGTTGCCGGCGAGGAGCGCGGAGACGAACGCGAGGTCGGCTTCGAGGTCGTCGGGGTGGGTGATTCCCTGGAAGTCGCCCGCCATCAGCGCCGCCCGCGTGCGGCCGACGATCGCGCAGAACCGATCGTTCACCTCGAGGAACCTCCCGTCGGGCGCTACCCGGGCGATGCCGACCGCGGCTTGATCGAAGACCGCGCGGTACCAGGCTTCGCTCTCGGCGATCGAGGAGATCGCGGCGCTCGACGGCGCCGAGGACCCCGCGCGCCGACGTGGCGGTCGCGAGCTCGCCATGGAAGCGTCATACGCCAGGCCGCTCGCCGCCGCCACCCTCGACGCCCGCGGCGTCCGGGCTCAGGCGGGGAGCCTGGCCAGGATCGCGTCGATGCGCTCCCGCGGCGAGGTGACGAACGGATTGTCGATCCGGAGCGCATGTCCGCCGAGCAGCGACGTGATCTGTCGCTTGGCGCTCGGGAGCTTCGTGGGTGCGAAGAAGACCCGGTGCAGGTCGCCGTCGTACCAGCGCTCGATCATGTGCAGGAACACCGCCACCGCCTTGTCCACCACGTGGTCGTACTCCGCGTCCCAGTCCACCCGCTCGCCCGCCAGGGTGCGGTCGACGAGCCCCGCGGCGGCCAGGGCCGTCTCGAGCGCGAGCGTCACGCCCGAGGAAAACACCGGATCGAGGAAGTCCCCGGCGTTGCCCGTCACCACCCAGCGCTCGCCGTGCATGGACGAGACCTTCCTGGAGTAGTTGCGGATCACGCGCGTCGGCAGCACCGGGACGCTGTCGCGCAGGCGCTCCCGCGCGTTCGGCTCCTCCGCGACGAGCGTCCAGAGCCGCTCGCGCGGCGACCCCGCGGCCGTGTCCCACAGAGCGAGATCGCACACGATCCCGACCGACGTGCGGCCGTTGGAGAAGGGGATGATCCAGAACCATCCGCCGCGCGGGTGGACGCAGATCCAGATGTCGCCTTCCTCGTCGCCGGCGG
The DNA here is from genome assembly GCA_020852955.1 of Deltaproteobacteria bacterium. GTDB lineage: Bacteria > Desulfobacterota > Binatia > UTPRO1 > UTPRO1 > UTPRO1. The sequence continues at coordinate 33,508 of JADYZW010000046.1, forward strand.
GCCGGACATCGCCCTCGACGTGCGTGAAGGCGGAGATGCGCGAGGGCAGGAGCGGCGTGCGCTCGAGGTCGAACAGGCGCGGTAGCACGCGGCCGTAGCCGCTCGCATCGACCACGAAGCGCGGCTTCAGCTCGTAGGTTCGTTCGGCCTCGAGGTCGGTGATGGTGACGTCGACGTGCTCCGCGGCGGGCGCGACGGCCTCGACGCGGTGGCCGAAGCGCAGGTCCACGCCGGCCTTGCGCGCTTCGGTGGCCAGCACCCGGTCGAAATGATCGCGCGGCACCTGCCACGTCCAGGGCGAATCCCCGTCGAGCGCGTCGGCGAACTGGAAACGCTCTCGGCGATCGCCACGCAGGAAGAGTGCGCCGTGCTTGATCATGTAGCCCTGCGCCTTGACGGCATCGAGCATCGACACCTGCGCCAAGAGTTCGTTGACGCGCGGCAGGAGCGATTCGCCGATCACGAACCGCGGGAAGTAGCCCTGATCGACACAGACGACGGAGCGCCCGCATTGCACGAGCTTCGCTCCGGCGACCGAGCCGGCGGGGCCGGCACCGATGACCAGGACGTCCGGCCGGACACTCACGACACACCTCCGCGCATGATTGGAATCGATCGACACCGACCGCCTGAAACGGCGGTGGATGCTACACACTGGTCGGGCCCGGGTCGAGGGCCGCTCGCCGACCTGTCGGCGGGCGCGTCCGGGTGTCGTGCCGCGGCGCGTGCGACCTCGAGCAGTTGCCCGCCGGCGGGGACGGAAGGAGCGTCGACCTGCAACGAGGAGGCGGCCCGGAGCGCCGCGACATCCGAGCGGGCAGCGGATGCTGGGCCTCGAGCACGCGATCGAAGAGACACTTCGCACACCTGCGATCGAACAGGGAGGAGCGACGTGGTCCCAGGGGGAATCGAACGGCGACCCGGCACAGGCCGAGGACGCCGAGAAATCGCAGCAACCTTCTGAAGTTGCAGTCGTAATCGTCGAAGAAGCCTCTTCCACGAAACGGCCCGAAAAAGCCCGAAAGAACCCGAAAAGAGGGGAGTGAATACGGGACCCGGTCCCGTTCGGGAATCGTGAAGCTTGTGGCGGGTCGTCGGTACTGTCTGCCCGCGGAAAGACGGTCGAGGGCGTCGTGAAGCATCGATCCACACGAACACCACGGAACTCGACGTCCCATGCTATTATTAGTATAAGTTCATCCGATGGCGAAGCCGGCATCTGCACGGCCTCCATCGATCATCTGGGTCGGCAGCAGCCGACGCGACCTACGGACCTTTCCGGCGGAGGTGCAGAAGGGCGTCGGCTACGCGTTGTGGTTCGCGCAGATCGGCGACAAGCATCCTCACGCGAAGCCGCTTCGGGGTTTCGGTGGAGCTGGTGTCATCGAGATCGTCGAGGACTTTCATGGCGATACGTATCGGGCAGTCTACACGCTGAAGCTGGGCGGATTCGTGTACGTGCTCCACGCCTTCCAGAAGAAGTCCCGGCGTGGAGCCGAGACATCGCAAGGTGATCTCGCGCTGATCCGAGCGCGTCTCCGGGCAGCGGAAGCAGACTACCAGGCACGAAAGGAGAACAGCTGATGGCCAAGAAGATTGCAGTCTCGGTTGGAAGCGGGAACGTCTTCAAGGATCTCGGTCTCAAGAACGCGGAGGAACTCCTGGCGAAGGCCAAGCTCGCGGCTCGCATCGTCCAGATCCTCGAGGAACGGGAGC